>JBFWXW010000017.1:0-107195 GCA_050187075.1 Kofleriaceae bacterium
GGGATGCGTGCGAGCTCCGCGTCGATCTCGAGCGCCATGGCCGGCCGACGGCGGAACGCTGGGTCCGCTATTCGGCACAGCTCGACGGTCCCAAGGATCAGCTCGCGACGATCTCGAAGGCGGCGGGCAAGCTCAAAGCGATCGGCGTGCCGCCCGATGCACCCAAGATCGGACTTGCGGTCGCCCAGCTGCCGGCCGGTGTGGTCACCGTGCGTAGCGACGTCGATGGTGCGCTCGAAGCCGATCGGATCATGGAGGCGAATCCCGCGTTCGCGGCGTGCGGTCCCAAGGGTCGCAAGCCCCACGACATCCGCGGCTACTGGGCCGAGTGGAAGCTGTCCGCGCGTGGCAATCCGTTCCAGGCGACGGTCAAGCCGTTTGGCGGCCGCGATCCCGCTGACGCCGCGGCGGCCGAGTGCCTGAAGAAGGCGCTCGAAGCGACCCAGCTCGCGTGCCCGCGCGACGGCAAGGTGATCGGCGTTAAGACGGCGATCTGTCTCTGACCACGCGTGAGACGGGCGGGAACGCGCGCGCGGTGGGCAACGCAGCGTTGCGCAGCTCGACGAGCTCGCGCCGAGCGTCGACCAGCTCCTCCAACACAGCCACGACGAGGATGCTGGAGGCCCCGAGCGCAACCCACGCCCCCCACATCGCGTCCGCGTCGATCGCGAGCAGCGTGTTCCATCCGGCGACCAGCACGGCATAGCTCAGCGAGATGATCGCGACCCCACGCCGGCTCATGCGTCCTCGAGCGATGCGGGGGATCACCATGACGCCCGCGACCACGAACCCAAGCGCCAGCACGATCGCGAGGCCGTGCAGTCTTGCGTCGACGATGAACAGCAACGTGAACAGACCGGCGGTGGACCACAGCATGGCGATCAGCACGGCGCTCGCGACACGGCGGAACCGCGGCCCGAGGGCGGCGTAGATCACGGCGATCAGGCCGGGACCCAGGTACGCAGCGTAGAGCGGCGGAAATTCGACCGGCAGCCTGGGCTCGTCGCAGACCCGTAGCGTCGGCAGAAACACGCACAGGAACACGACCCATCCTGCGCTCATGATCGCCGGACGGCGCTTGAGCCTGGAGGTCTCCGCCATGCTGCGGATGGTACCGACACGCGGCCGGCAAGCGTTGGCAATCCAGTGGGTGCGCAGCTTCGATCGCTCTACGCCGCGAGCGTCGTTGGTGATGCGATCCATGATCGGGCGAACAACCGGACCTCGCGGGCTGCGCGGTGCACGGCGCGCGACCGGGTGCCACCGACTACCAGGACGGCATGGGGTACGGGTTCGACCTGAGCGGGAGGGTGGTCAGGAACACAGCGGACGCTGGTCAGCGCTTGCGACGAGCTTCGATCGCGCGGACCTCGCTGGCGGCCTCGGCGTGTCTCGGATCGGTCAACAGCACTTCGTTGAAGTGAACCAGCGCGACCTGCTCGCGACCCAGCATGCGCTCCATGCGGCCGAGCAGGAACCGCGCGACGTCGGGATTGGACGAGCGCTGGATCGCACGCTCGAGCGCGCGCCGGGTCTCGCCCGCGACTTGTTGCTTGTCGTTCGCGGCGCAGAACTGCGCCCAGCCGAGCTTGCCCGCGTAATCGACGTCGTTCGGATCGAGCTCGCACGCCGCGGTCAGCTCGATCACGGCCCGCTCCGGATCGTCAGCGCGCATCGCGCTCTCACCACGCTGGAACGCCTCACGAGCGAGTGCCTTGCGATCCAGCGGCTCGACCGGCTCGGTGCGTGTGCGGCCGACGAGCGGCGGTCGGGTTTGGCCCGGATCGGGACGATGGAGCGGTGGTTGTGACGTCGTGCCCGTTGCATAGGGCGGCGTGCTCGCGCGCGGAGCGCTCGTCCGCACGATGACGTTGGGTGCACTGCCGGTGCGCGAGATGACATTCGGCCTCGACGAGCTCGCGGTCCGGGCCATATTCGGCGTTCCGGCGCGCGAGATGGCCGGCGGGCTGTTGGGCGTCGGCGTTCGGCCGGCGGTGATGCTCGGCGTGGGTGTCCTCGGGGTGGCCACGACGTCACGTGGTGTCGCTGCCCGGGACATCACGGGCGCTTGCGCCGTGATGGTGCGGACCACCGGCTGCTGAGGAGTGCCGGCGCGCGCAACGCTGGGCTGCAGCGGCGTCGGCGCACGTGCCACCGTGGGCCCGCGCGTCGTCGGCGTGCGCGAGATCGAGACGGCCAGATCGCGCGCCGGAGTCGGGATGCTGGGAGTCGGAGCGCGGGTGACGGCGAGGTCAGGGGCCGAGCCTTCCGCGGTCACCGGCACCCCTCCACGCGTCGCGTCGAGCAGGTCGCATGATGCGAGCGTGTAGATCACGGCTTGCATGATCCGAGGGTCGATGTCGCGGTGGCGTGCCTCGAGCTCGGGCAGATCGGTACCTGCCCGCAGGGCCTCGATGATCGGTTGCTCGACCGCGGTGAGCCCGAACCGCTCGAGCTCGCGCTCGGCGGCGAGCTTGAGGGTGAACCGCGTGCCGAACGTGCGGAGATCGTCGGTCATCCGCTGTTCCGACAGCGAACGTGCACCGACCCAGATCACGCGGCGAACGTCGATCGTGGCGTGCCGCGCGAGCGCCGTCGCGGGCTGCTGGCGAAACACGAACTCACCATCGTCGAGCGAAAACGTGCGGGCTGCGCGCTGCAGAATGACCTGTTGATGCAGGGTTGCCGCGTGCTCGGAAGGCAGCTTGGCGATCCGGGTGACGACCTCGATCTCCTCGGCTTCACCGGCCGCCTCGACCTGGCGCGCGATCTCCGGAACCAGCGCGGGCGTGATCAAGTGGTTGATCACCGCGACGCGGACGATCGAATCGGCGGTCAACGGGGATGCGGCACCCACGATCACGCCATCGACCAGCTCGATCCGATACACCTTGCCACCGCTCGAGATCGCGAGCCGGCCGGTTTGCCGGCGCAGACCCAACGCCGCGAGCGTGCGGCCCCAAGGGCGGTCGCTCACCATCCCCCGCAGCTCGGTCTGGGCTGCGCTGGGCGTCGCATCGCCGCTCATCCTGCTATCTGGCTCAATTTCCTCGACAACCGCAAGCCTTGAAATATTGCAGCCGGCGAGACCGTATGCGCGCCAACGGCTTGGTGTCCAACCGCTGAAACCGTGGTGAGCGCCGCGACGCTTCAACGCGCAAATCTGTCGTCGGCGCGGCGACCGGAGCGGGGCACCGCCGACATGCGCACGGAGCTGGTGCGACATGGGCTCGAGTGCGCGAGCCTCCGACGTCGGCCCAGTGAGCCGCTACGAGGTCAGATTCGACGGGATCATTCGTTCGACGTCGAGCGGCGTCACCGCGAGGCGCCGGGCGTAGTCCGCGATCTGTTGCTTGGTCACACGGCCCACAGAGAAGTAACTCGCATCGGGATGCGCGAAGTACAGGCCCGACACCGAGGCGGTCGGATACATCGCGTAGCTCTCGGTGAGCGTCACGCCGTGGTGCTCCGCGTTGTCCAGCAGCGCGAACAGCGTGCGCTTCGGCTGATGGTCCGGGCAGGCCGGATAACCAAATGCCGGACGGATCCCGCGATAGCGCTCGGCGAGGATCGCGTTGTGATCGAGCTGTTCGGATGCGCCGTAGCCCCAGTCGACCCGCGCGCGATGATGCAGCCATTCGGCGAGCGCCTCGGCGAGCCGGTCGGCCAGTGCCTTGGCGAGGATCGCGTTGTAATCGTCATGGTCGCGTTCGAAGCGCTCGACCACGGCGTCGAGCCCGAGCCCAGCGGTGACGACGAACGCGCCGAGGTGATCGCGCACCGCGGCTCCGACCGGCGCGTTGCCGAGGGGCGCGATGCCACCAGGTGTGATGCCAACCGGCGCGATGAAGTCCGCGAGCGAGTGACAGACTTCCTTGTCCTCTTGCTGGCGCAGCATGGGGAATCGCGCGATCTCCGACGTTCGGTCCGGCGCGTAGACGATAATGTCATCGTCGGCGGTTGCCGCGGCAGGCCAGAATCCATACGTCGCGCGCGCGCGTAGCAGCTTCCCGTTGACGATCTTGGCGAGCAGCGCCTGGCCATCCGCGAACAGCTTCGTGGCCGCCTCGCCCTTCTTCGGATCGCTCAGGATCGCCGGATAACGGCCCGACAGCTCCCAGGTGTGGAAGAACGGCGACCAGTCGATCCACGGCACCAGGTCGCCAAGCGCGGGTGACAGGTTGCGCGTGCCGATGAACGCCGGCGCGGGCGACGTGGTGGCGTCGAACGTCAGCACCTTGCGGCGTGCGCGCGCATCCTCGAGCGAGAGCAGCGGCCGCTTCTGCGCCGCGGTGTGCGCCTCGCGCAGCGATGCCTGTTTGGCGCGAACCTCATCGAGGTAACTCGCCTTGTCAGCTCCCAGCAGCTTGCCCATCACGCCGACCGCCAGCGACGCATCGGGCACGTGCACCGTGGGGCCGCGATAGGCAGGCGCGATCTTCACGGCGGTGTGCTTGCCGCTGGTCGTCGCCCCGCCGATCAACAGTGGCATCGTCATGCCGCGGCGGGTCATCTCGCTGGCGACCGAGATCATCTCGTCGAGCGACGGCGTGATCAGACCCGACAGCCCGACGAGGTCCGCGCCGAGCTCGACGGCGGTATCGAGGATCTTGTGCTGCGGCACCATCACACCGAGGTCGGTGACCTCGTACCCGTTGCAGCGCAGCACCACACCGACGATGTTCTTGCCGATGTCGTGAACGTCGCCCTTGACGGTAGCGATCACCATCTTGCCCTTGGCGGTAGACACGCCGGTGCGCTGTTTCTCGGCCTCCATCAACGGCTCGAGAATCGCGACCGCCTTCTTCATCACACGCGCCGACTTCACGACCTGCGGCAGAAACATCTTGCCGGCGCCGAACAGCTCACCGACGATGTTCATGCCGTCCATCAGCGGCCCCTCGATGATCGCGAGCGGTCGCGGATACACGGTCAGCGCCTCGGCGACGTCGGGGTCGATGTAGTCGGTGATCCCGTTGACCAGCGCGTGGGCGAGGCGCGCGCCGAGCGGCTGCTTGCGCCATTCGAGGTCGTCCTCGGGCTTGTCGGTCTTGCCGGTGAGCGTCGCGGCGAGCGCGAGCAACCGCTCGGTCGCATCGGCGCGCCGGTTGAGCACCAGATCCTCGACGTGCTCGCGCAACGCCGGATCGAGCTGCTCGTACACCGCGAGCTGCCCGGCGTTGACGATCGCCATGTCGAGGCCGGCGCGGATCGCGTGATAGAGGAACACGGAGTGCATCGCCTCGCGCACGCGTGGCGAGGTGCGAAACGAGAACGACAGGTTCGAAACGCCGCCAGACACCTTGGTGCCGGGCAGCTCGGTCTTGATCCGGCGGACCGCCTCGATGAAGCTCACCGCGTAGGGGTCGTGCTCCTCGATCCCGGTGCCGATCGTCAGGATGTTCGGATCGAAGATGATGTCCTCGGCCGCAAACCCCACGCGCTTGGTCAGGATGTCGTAGGCGCGGTGCGCGATCGCGACGCGGTGGTCGACCGTGGTCGCCTGACCGGTCTCGTCGAACGCCATCACCACCACCGCCGCGCCGAACCGCCGCACGATGCTCGCCTGGCGGATGAACTCGGCCTCGCCCTCCTTGAGCGAGATCGAGTTGACGACCGCCTTGCCCTGAACGCACTCGAGCCCGGCTTCGATCACCGAGAACTTCGATGAGTCGATCATCACGGGGATCCGCGCGATGTCGGGCTCGGCTGCGATCAGGTTCAAGAACCGCTGCATCGCCGCGACGCCGTCGAGCATGCCCTCGTCCATGCAGACGTCGAGGATGTTCGCGCCGCCTTCGACCTGCTGGCGCGCCACGGTGACCGCCTCGTCGTACTTGTCCTCTTTGATCAGGCGCCGGAACGCCGCCGAACCGGTGACGTTGGTGCGTTCGCCGACCACGACGAAGTTGGTCTCGGGGGTGATCGTCAGCGGCTCGAGCCCGGACAGCCGGGTGTACTTCGGTGGGCTCGCGATCCGGCGCGGCGTGACGCCATCGACCGCCGCGCGAATCGCGCGAATGTGCTCCGGACGGGTGCCGCAGCAACCTCCCACGAGGTTGATCAAGCCATCGCGCGCGAAGCCGCCGAGCAGCTTCGCCATGTGCTCGGGAGTATCGTCGTAGCCGCCGAACTCGTTCGGCAAGCCCGCGTTGGGATAGCAGGCGACCGGCATGCCGGCGCAACGTGCGAGCTCCGCGACATGGGGCCGCATGTCGTCGGCTCCGAGCGCGCAGTTGATGCTCACGGCCGCCAGCGGGATATGGCTGATCGAGTTGTAGAACGCCTCGACGGTTTGCCCCGACAGCGTGCGCCCTGACCTGTCGGGGATCGTCACGGACGCGATCACCGGCACGCGACGCACGCCCCTGGCGAACAGCTCCTCGAACGCGAACAGCGACGCCTTGCAGTTGAGCGTGTCGATATGGGTCTCGGTGATCAACAGATCGACGCCACCTTCGATCAGCGCCAGCGCCTGCTCGGCGAACACGTCGACGAGCTGGCGGAACGTGACCGACCGCGCGCCCGGGTCATTGACGTCCGGCGACAGCGAAGCGGTCTTCGTGGTCGGTCCGATCGAACCGGCGACGTAGCGCGGCCGGCCATCGTCGCGCTCTGCGCGCTCCGCGGCGCGGCGTGCACATCGTGCGGCAGCGACGTTGAGGTCGTGGACGTGCGCCTCGAGACCGTAGTCCGCCAGCGCGATCGAGGTCGCGGTGAACGTATCGGTCTCGACGATGTCGGCACCGGCACGCAGGAATTGATAGTGGATGTCCTCGATCGCGGACGGCAGGGTCAGCACGAGCAGGTCGTTGCAGCCCTTGAGCGGGAGTGCGTGGTGCTTGAAGCGATCGCCGCGCCACACCGCCTCGTCTCTGAGGTCCAGCTGCTGGACCATCGTCCCCATGGCGCCGTCGAGCACGACGATGCGCCGGTCGAGTTGATCGAGCAGCTGGTCCAACGACGACATCGGCCCTGATTACCATCGTTTGCGTCGATTCGCTAACGCGGGCGGCATTGCATGTATAAAGGCGCGCGATGGCGACCGAGCAGATCTACGACTCCATCCTCGACACCGTTGGAAACACGCCGATGGTCCGGTTGTCCCGGATCTCGAAAGGCCTGCCCGCCGAGCTCCTCGGCAAGTGCGAGTTCATGAACCCGGGCGGTTCGGTCAAGGATCGGATCGGTGTTCGGATGCTGCTCGATGCCGAACGCGAGGGCCGGATCAAACCGGGGGACACGCTGATCGAGCCGACCTCGGGCAACACCGGGATCGGCATCGCGATGGCAGCGGCGGTTCGCGGTTATCGCGTGATCATCACGCTGCCCGAGAAGATGTCGCAGGAGAAGCAGGTGGTGCTCGAGGCGCTCGGTGCCGAGATCATCCGCACGCCCACCGAAGCCGCGTGGGATTCGCCCGAGAGTCACATCGGCGTCGCGAAGCGACTCCACGAGATCATCCCCAGCTCGCACATCCTCGATCAGTACGCGAACCCGTCGAACCCGGTCGCGCACGAGGAAGCGACCGGCCGCGAGATCATCGAGCAGTGCGGCGGCAAGCTCGACGCGATCGTGATGACCGCAGGAACCGGCGGCACGATCACCGGCGTCGCGCGCGCGATCAAGGCGAGCGTCCCCGGCTGCCAGGTGGTGGGCGTCGACCCGGAGGGCTCGATCCTCGCGGGTCCCGGCGAGATCAAGAGCTACAAGGTCGAGGGCATCGGCTACGACTTCATCCCCGACGTGCTCGATCGCCGGCTCGTGGATCGCTGGATCAAGTCCAACGATCGCGACTCGTTCCTGGTCGCGCGGCAGCTGATCCGCCAGGAGGGACTGCTCGTCGGCGGCTCGTCGGGCTCCGCGGTCTGGGCTGCGATGCAGGTGTGTCGCGATCTCGGTAAGGGCAAGCGGGTCGTCGTGATCCTCCCCGACTCGATCCGCAACTACCTGACCAAGTTTGTCGATGACCGATGGATGCGGCAGCAGGGCTTCATGAAGGCCGACTGGGAGGTCGGCACGGTGGGCGACGTGATGCGCGCGCTCGGACGCCGCAACGTGATCTCGCTGGATCTGAACGACAAGGTCAGCCGGGCGACCGCGCTGCTGTCCGAGCACGGGATCTCGCAGCTGCCGATCCTGGATGACGGCAAGCTGGTGGGGATCCTGACCGAGAGTGATCTCCTCCATCACATGGTGTCGGGCCGGGTGAACAAGGACACGGTGGCCGCCGAGGTGATGGAGCGGAAAGTATCCACCGTGGCGCTCCACGCCAGCTCGAGCGAGCTGCCCCGGATCTTCGAGAAGGGCGAGGTCGCGATCGTCGTCGACGATCAGCGCACGGTGATCGGGATCCTCACCAAGATGGACCTGATCGAGATGCTCGCGGCGCGCAAGAACACGATGCGGTGACCAGCCGCTTCGGGCGGTTCGGACTGACCGGCGCTGACACATGCTTCTTCATTAAAGTTGTAGGGCCAACTACTGGCGTTACACCGGGCGCCTCGGCGATGATCCGGAGTGCACAGCGCGGAGGCGGAAGATGGCTCGTGGGAAGACCCAAAGGCTTTCCCCCGATCGGATCGGTGAGTACCGGATCGAAAAGCAGTTGACCACCACGGCTGCGTACGCCGTGTATCAGGCGATCCATCGCGTGTTGCCTCGACGCGCGGTGCTCAAGGTGATGTTCGAACCGGTCGAGCAACCCGTGCAGGTGCTGCGCGAGGCTTGCATGCTGGAGCTGCTGCATCACCCCGGCATCGTCCGGATCTACGAAGCGGGGCTGCTTCCGGATCGCCGAGCCTGGTTGTCGCACGAGCTGATCGAAGGCACGACGACGGCGAGCTTGCTCGAGCCCGGGGCGATCGAACGGGTCGACGCGATCGCGTTGCTTCGCGATATCGCCGAGGTGCTGGATCACGCGCACACCCGCGGCGTGGTGCACGGTGGCCTGTTCCCCGAGCGCATCGTGTTGACCGGGCTCGCGCGCGGGTTCCCGCTGTGCATCGCCGATTGGAGCGATGTTCGCGCGCACGACGCGATGCCGGTCCCTTACGTTCCGACGACGATGACCTGGCATTACTCCGCCCCGGAGCTCGCGACGGGTGATCCCGTCGGCGACCGCGCGGACGTGTATTCGCTCGGTGCGATCGGCTACCAGTTGCTGACCGGCCGGCTTCCATCGCGCGTGCTGATCGCGACTGGCAACGAGCGCGGCCGGTCGGAGCTATCGATCGCTCGCCACTGCCCGGATGCGCCGCGCGAGCTGGCCGAGCTCGTGGATCGGATGTTGTCGTACGATCCCCAAGATCGTCCGAACAGCGCCGAGGTTCACGAGGAGCTGATGATCCTGGCGGAGCTGCTCGGCCCGGACATCGGAGAGCCGACCGTGGGCCCACGAATCCGCCAACCGAAGTGGACTCCGCCACTACGCTTCGACCCGTTGCACGATCCGGTGCCTGCACAGCAGCTGAGCTCTGAATCCACCAAAGATGAAGGCTGACTGGAACGATCGCCGACGTGGCGACCGGTCTGGCCAGGGTTGAAGACCGCCGGTGGCAGATCCAGCCGCACAAGACCCAGACAAACTGAGTTATTTCTGTGGGTTGCTGGATCGGTGACACGGTACAGGCCATGCATTTCGTCCACGCAATGGCTGCCCCCGCTCTCGCCACCGGTGACGTGATCGGCGAGTACCGGATCGTCACGCCACTGGGAGATGACTCATTTCGAGGCATCCACCTGGGCGGCGAGCAGCGCGTCGTGATCAAGGTCGCGCCACGCAAGGACCTCGCGCAGACCTCGGTGATCAACTCGGCATCTCGAAAGCTGGGCTCGCTCGACCATCCCGGCATCGTGCGCGTGGTCGCACACGGGCTGTTGCCGGATCAGCGCGCGTGGATCGCGATCGAACATCGCGATGGGACCCCGCTGATCTCGGCGCTGTCGAGCCGGCTGTTGCGCGTCGACGAGATCGCATCGCTGATCCACGACGTCGCGAGCGTGCTGTCGTACGCGCACGATCACGATGTGATTCATGGCCGCCTGCGCATCGATAGCGTGATGCTCGGCACCGATGGTCGATTTCCGATCGCGATCGATGAATGGGTCGATGTCATCGACGAGACCAGCCGCAGCGAGCTCGCGGACTATGCGGCTCCCGAAGCTTCGACGATGGCCGTGATCGATGGCCGGCTCGACGTGTTCGCACTGGGCGTGATCGCGTATCGCGCCTTCACCGGCCGGTTTCCGCCGGCACCCGTCGGGTATATCCCGGGGCTGCCGCCGTCGCTCGCCGCGTTGATGACCCGCCTGCTGGCGCCCGACCCCCACGATCGTCCGACCGCCCACGAAGCGCTCACGGCGATCGCAGCCCTGATCGGCGGCTCGGGGCCAATCGTCGTCGCGATGCGCGATTTCGATCAAGAGGATCCGGTGGCGGTGATCCATGGCGACGCGCCGAGCGTGGTGCTGGCGCACGATGACGACGACGAGGTCGAGATCGTGATCGAGGTTGGTGATGCGGTGCCACCGATGCCTCGATTCGACCGGCCGAAGTGGACGCCGGCCCCGGCCGTCAGCACGACGGAGCCACCGGTCGCGGTGGTGCCCGTGATTCCCAGGCGACCCAAGGTCTGAGCGCCCGCCTCGCGGCCGATCCATCCCGATGCGATCGCCCTAATCGGCGACGAGCTCGTCGATCAACGCGCGTGCATCGAGCGGCGTGCCCGCGAACCCCGAGCCGCACACCGTGATGGCCGCGTGCGTACCGTCGTCGATCACGGTGACCACGCAACCGCCGATCGGATCGCTCGCCGACGCGAGGCGGGCGGGTGACGACACCGCACACGACGGCGGCACCGCTCGGTCCATCTGCATCCGCGACACGCACGCGCGACCTCCGATCACCTCGGCCACCGGTTCGAGCCAGCGGGGCCGCGCCGCCGAGAACCCCTTGCGCTTGTACGCGAGCGATAGCGGCGCGGCACGCGCAGCGGCCAATAGCCGCGCGCACAGCCCAGCTCCGGCCGCTTCGCGCGCGAGCACGTCTCGACACCGCGCCTCGAACACCTCGTAGGGCTCGGGCGCGCCGCGATCGAACCGGACGCTCACGATCGCGGGGACGACGCGACGGCGACGGCGCTGCGGATCGTCGGCGCGGCCAGGCGCAACCGGGACCTGGATCGTCGGCGAGAACCGCGCGTCGGGCTTGCCGGCGGCGCGGTGCAACGCGCGGCCGAGCGCGTACGCCAACGGCAATGCACGGGGGGCCGGAGCGCCGAGCTCACGCCAGGCCACCCCGAGCGGAATTGCACCTGGGACGCGACGTAGCCCCGGCAGCTGCTGCAGCGAGCCGCGCGGCGCGCGATCGATCAACCCAGCGCGATGCTCGGCGATCGCCGCGGCGAGCCAGCTATGACCGTAGCCATCGATCACCAGGTGGCACGTCGACACGATCGCCATCCCACCCGCGCGCGAGACGCCCAGCCACGGTCCCGCGCCAGCACGCCATCCGCGGCGGTGGCCATGACGCGCCGTCTCGACCGGCTCATCGCCGATCGAAATCGTCACGAACGGCGTCGCGGTGCTCGCCTGGCGATCCGCTGCACCGGCACACACCGCGGCGAGCTCGCGGGCGAGCGGGGCTTCATCGGCGATGTCTTCGGCCAGCGTCGCGACGACGCACCGGTCGCCGATCGCGAACGCGACGCGGTCGAGGCGGCTGGGAATCAGCGCCGCGCGCCGGGAGCGGCGGATCGTGATCGCCAGCGGCTGATCGGGAAGCGCGCCGTCGAGCTCGCGCAGCGCAGCCCGTGCCGCATGCGCGCTCGCGATCGCGTGGCGGATCGGATCAGCGGGCGCGGGTGCACGATGGCCGATGAACGTGTCCGCGCCCGGCTCGGCGTCGGACCACACATAGCTGGCGCGCGCGGGCCACGGTTCCGCCGCCGCGACGCCACCGGCGACCAGCCACCAGCGTGCATCGAGCTCCGCGATGGCTCCGAGCTCGTCGTGAAGCTCGGAGGTGCGGCGGACCCAGCTCCTCATTCGAGCTCCATGATGTACACCGGCTGAATCGGATCGGGGCGCAGCGCGCGGCGGCTGAACCCGGCGGCCACGGCGAGCTGCAGGATCAGTTCGGCCGGAGGCGCCGTGCGTACCACCAGCGGACCGAACGCGAGGCGCAGCACGGAGGAGCCCAACCGGTCGGCGTGCGCGGCGATCCGGTGGCGATCGGCGGCGGGGTCGAGCTCCACGATCACCAGCGTCCCACGGACCACACGACGAAGCTCGCGCAGGGTGGAGGCGCGGTCGCGCACATGCCGGATCGAGGACAGGCAGATCGCGAGGTCGATCGACGACGGTGCGAGCGGGAGCTGCTCGCCGCGCGCCCGGATCATGCCGGGTCGGGCCAGCGTGCGACTGGGCTCTAGCTCGACGATCACCAGGTGGGGGCAGCGCACTCGTGCACGCCTCGCAAACGTGCCCGGACCACATCCGACGTCGAGCAGCGTCCGCACCCGCGCGAGATCGAGTGCGTCGAGCAACCGATCGTCCAGCGCCTCGAACGCCGGCCGCTCGGCCCACCGGTAGCGATTCGCGCTCCTGCCTTCGAATGGATGGCGGTAGAGGAACCGATCGAAGAACCCGAGCACGCTGGCCGGTTGTTGCTCGGAACCGAGCGGGGCGCAACGTGGCTGCTTCAGTTCCAGCATCCAGCCGAGCGTTCCGCGAACGACCGCGGCCAACTCGATCGCAGCGCGCTGGCTCGCTCGTGCTAGCGTGCGCGCTCAAGGAGACGATATGCGCTGGCTGCTGGTCACGTTGGTGGCAATTGCGATGGGCTGCGGGCCCGGCGCCCGCAACGGGGGCGGCGATGACGACGACGATGTCGACGCCTCGATGGCCGACTGCACGGAGGGCGAGCATCGCTGCAACGTCAGCACCTATGAAGTGTGCGCGAACGGAATGTGGTCGACCGTCGAGGAGTGCAGCGGCGTGTGCATCGACGCCCTGGGATGCACGGAGTGCACGCCGGGAACGCCGGTGTGCAAGGACGGTAACGTTCACAGCTGTGAACCAGACGGCATGGTCGGTGGCGAGACCATCGCGTGCACCGGGTCGCAGATCTGCGACAACGGCGCCTGCGTCGATGCGTGCGCGAGCGCGGCGGTCAGTCGCAGCTACGTCGGTTGCGAGTACTGGGCGGTCGATCTCGACAACGCCGTGGAGGTGATCGCGCCGCAGGGGGCGTTCGATTGCGCCCTTCAGATGGGCGTCAAGAACGTCACGATGAACGTGTGCAACAACCCGATGTCCGGCGCGCTCGCCGGCGAATGCGACCCGCCGAACAGTAGCTGCCCGGCGGGGTTCACCTGCCAGAGCACGGCGGTGTGCATCCTCGACGCTCAGAAGTCGCCGTTCGCGATCGTGGTGTCCAATCCACAGGCGCGCTCGGTCGATGTCACGGTGACCGGGCCCAACGGCGAGACGTTCGTTCGCACCGTCGCCGCAGGACAGATTCAGGCGTTGCTGCCGCAGATGTCGAGCATCCCCGATCAATCGAACGACGGCACCGGCATGGCGAAGAAGGCGTACAAGGTCACCTCGACGCTGCCGATCGTCGCGTACCAGTTCAACCCACTCGACAACGTCAACGTGTTCTCGAACGACGCGTCGTTGCTAATCCCCGCGACCGCGTTCGACACGCAGTACTACGTGATGAGCTATCCGACGCTCGACCGGCGGCCCCAGACGCATCCATTCTACGGCTACCTCTCGGTCGTCGCCTCGCAGGACAACACGATGATCGAGGTGACCCCAAGCGCGGCCGTCGTCGCCAGCTCGACGCAGACCGCGCTTGCCGCTCACACGCCCGTCAACTTCACGCTCAACCGTCATGACGTGTTGACCCTGCAGGCCGCCGTCGGTGGCGACCTCACGGGCACCAAGATCCGCGCGATCAACACGAACGTGCCGTTCGGCGTGTTCGGTGGTCACGAGGCGCTGGGCGTCGGCGAGACCACGCCGCCGGATCTGACCCACACCGACGGACCGTGCTGCGCCGATCACATCGAGGAGATGCTGTTTCCGACCTCGACGTGGGGCAAGACGTTCGCGATCACCCGCAGCCAGCCGCGCGGGGCCAACGAGCTCGACATCATCCGGATCATGGCGCAGAAGCCCAACACGACGTTGCAGTTCATCCCGGCGCCGGTAGCTGGATCGTGCGGCACGCTGGACGCCGGACAGTTCTGCGAGGTGAAGATCGCCGTCGACACGGCGATCACGGCAACCGAGCCGGTGCTGGTGGGGCACTACCTTCAGTCCGCGATCTGGCGGGACATCCTGTTCGGAGGAATCATCGGCGAAGGAGATCCGGATCTATCGATCGCGGTGCCGGTCGAGCAGTTCCGCACCGAGTACACCGTGCTGGTGCCCAACGCGTACGCGAAGAACTTCCTGTCGATCGCGGCGCCTTCGCAGGGCGCGGTGCTCGTCGACGGTGCACCCGTGACCATGACGCCGTTCGCGGCGGGTGCATATCGGGCCAACCGCACGATGGTCACCGCAGGCCAGCACAAGATCCAGTGTCCGAACGGATGTGGCGTCGAGGTCTACGGCTACGGTTCAGCGGTGTCGTACATGTTTGCCGGCGGCCTCGACCTCAAGCAGATCGTGATCCAGTAGCGGTCACGGCTTGCTCAGCACCTTCGCGGCACATTCGCCGAGGTGCTTGGTGATCAGGTTGAGCTCGGCTTGCTGCTGGTCGTTCGGTTGCGATGCGCGGAGCTCGGCGTCGCCGGATACGCCCTCGGACCACGTTTGCATGTCCTGTTGGACCGCCGTGAAACACGCCTCGTCCCGGCAGGCGCAGACCTGATCCTTGTAGTCGCGCAGCTTGGCGATCACGCCGTCGATGGGGGCCACCGCCGTGGGGGCGGGCGGCTCGGTCACGTCGGCCGGCGCCGGTGCTGGTGCGGTGTTCTGCAGGGGTGTGGGCTGTTGCGCTGCTCCGCCGCCACACGCCGCCGACGTCACCGTCATCCCGACGATCAACACGATCGATGCGCGAACCAGGTCGAGCTTCACGTCAACGAGCCTACGCGCGCAGGTGAGCTCGCGTCGCCGTGGCGAGCGGGTTTGTGTCGATCCAGCGATGTTGGCGCCGGGTGGTCTACGCGATGTCCTGGGCCGCGTGCTCGAGTGCCGCGGCCATCGCGGCAGCATCGGGATATCGATCCGCCTGGTGTTTTGCGAGCGCACGCGTCGTGATCTCGGCCAGTGATGCCGGAAGATCCGGACCGAGCGGCGGCGGCGGTGCGGTCAGCTGCAGGTCGATCAGGTGATAGTCGTCGTCGGCGTGAAACGGCGGATGGCCGGCGAGGAGCTCGTAGAGCACGATACCCATCGAGTACAGATCGCTGCGATGGTCGACCGGCTCGCCGCGCAACCGCTCGGGCGCGATATAGGTCAGGCTGCCGACGACCGTGCCCTGCTGGGTCAGCTTCGCCCCGCCTTCGAACGTCGCGAACCCGAAATCGATCAGCACGACGCGCTCGACCGGCCCGGGGGAGGGCTCGAGCATGATGTTCGCGGGTTTGAGATCGCGGTGCAGGATGCCCTGCGCGTGCACTGCCGCGAGGCCCTGCAGCGCCTGCCAGGTGTAGCTCGCCGCGCGGCGCGCCGCGACTCGACCTTCGGTCTTGATCGTTCCGCGCAACGACTTGCCGCGCAACAGCTCGACCACCAGGTAGGGCTCGTTGCGATCGGTGACGCCGGTCGCCAGGAGCGCCGCCACGTTGCGATGGCGTAGCCGGGCCTGGACCTCCGCCTCGCGCGCAAACCGCTGCTTGATCGAGTGATCGGCCAACAGGGTCGCGCGCAGCACCTTGAGCGCCACGTACGCCGAGGTCTCGTGATCCAGCGCCCGATAGACGTCCGCCATCGCGCCCCGGCCGATCAAGGCATCGACTCGAAATCGCTGGCCGATCACCTGGCCGACCCGATCCGCTCGAACCGATGTCACGGCCCCAACATAGTACCCGCTTCTGCTATACGAGTGGCGTGCCGCGCCATCTGGTCAGCATCGCCGACCTCGACGCCGCCGAGATTGTTGCCATTCTCGACCACGGCGATCGCTACTGGCCGCTAGCCGACGAGCCGATCAAGAAGCTGACGTCGCTGCGCGGTCGCACCGTCATCAACCTGTTCTTCGAGAACTCGACGCGAACGCGAACCTCGTTCGAGCTCGCGGCGAAGCGACTGTCCGCCGAGGCGATCAACATCTCGAGCTCGGCCTCGTCGATCTCCAAGGGCGAGACGTTGATCGATACGGCTCGCAACTTGATGGCGATGCATCCCGACGCGATCGTGGTGCGCCATTCCCATGGCGGTGCGGCGGCCGTGATCGCCCGCAGCGTACCTGCCTCGGTGATCAACGCCGGCGATGGCCAGCACGAGCACCCGACCCAGGCCTTGCTCGACGCGGCGACGATCCGCAAGCACAAGGGCTCGATCGACGGCCTCGAGGTGGTGATCGTTGGAGATCTCGCGCACTCGCGCGTCGCGAGGTCCAACATCCTGTGCCTTGCGAAGCTCGGGGCGCGGATCCGGGTGTGTGCGCCATGGACGCTGATCCCGCGCGGGATCGAGCTGATCGGCGGCGAGCTCACGCGCGAACGTGTCCGCGTGACCACCAGGCTCGAGGACGGGCTCGACGGTGTGGACGTCGTGATGATGCTACGCGTCCAGAGCGAGCGGTTCGAAGGCGAAGCGTCGCGGTTCCCCAACACGCGCGAGCTGTCGCGTACGTTCGGGCTGTCGGAGCGAATGCTGGGCTACGCCAAGGCCGACGCGATCGTGATGCACCCCGGGCCGATCAACCGAGGGGTCGAGATCGCGCCGCAGGTGGCCGATGGGCCGCGCGCGGTGATCCTGCAGCAGGTCAGCTGGGGCGTCGCGATCCGGATGGCCGTGCTGGAGCGCGCGATCGTGGGCCCGATCGATCAGGTGCCTGCATCGTGACCGCCGGTCCTGCGCTCGTCGTCGATCGCGTGGTCAAGCAGTTCGGAAACCACCTCGCGGTCGATCAGGTGTCGTTCGAGGTCCCGCGCGGTGTGGTCTACGGCATCCTCGGGCCGAACGGCGCGGGCAAGTCGACCATGCTGCGCATGATCAACGACATCATCGCGCCGGACGCGGGGCTCATCACGATCCTCGACGGGCTGAGGCCGGGGATCGAGGCCGCGCGCCGGATCGGCTATCTGCCGGAGGAACGCGGCCTGTATCCCAAGATGAAGGTGCTCGAGATGATCGAGCTGATGGGCGAGCTGCGCGGGTTGTCGCGCGCCGAGGCTCGTAAGCGCGCGATGCACTGGCTCGACCGGCTGGGGCTTTCGAAGTGGTCCGCCAACAAGGTCGAGGACCTGTCGAAGGGAATGCAACAAAAGGTTCAGTTCGCGACCGCGCTGCTCCATGAGCCGGAGCTGGTGATCCTCGACGAGCCGTGGAGCGGCCTGGACCCGATCAACGCCGAGGTGCTGCGGGAGACCGTCGACGAGATCCGGGCGGGTGGCCGCACCGTGATGTTCTCGACCCATCAGATGGAGCAGGCCGAGAAGATCGTCGACGAGGTCTGCATCATCGCGCGTGGCCGCAAGGTGCTCGACGGCAAGCTGCGCGAGATCAAGCGCTCGTGGGCGGCGCAGGGGCTGATCGCGCTGGGCTTCGCCGACGACCCGTCGCGCCAACGTGCCGAGGCGTTGCTGGCCGACCAGGCGCTGATCGCCACGCGCACGCCACCGCGTGCCGGCGACACCGCGGATTGCGAAGTGACCCTCGCCAGCGGCGTGACCGCGCACGAGCTGCTGACCAAGCTCGTCGGCGCCGGGATCGCGCTCCGAAGATTCGAGGTGCTGGTCCCGAGCCTTCATCAGATCTTCGTCGAGAAGGTGGGCGAGCAGGCGGCGGTGGCCGAGCGCACGGAGCTGGCGTCATGAGCAACGCACGCACCATGCTGGTGATCGGCCGGCGCGAGCTGCTCGAGCGCGTGAAGTCGAAGTGGTTCCTCGCGATGACGCTGCTGGGCCCGATCTTCATGGCCGCGATCGTGATCCTTCCGGTGCTGCTGGCGCGCGGAAAAACCAGCACGATCGAGATCGTCGATCGCACCGCCGGGGGTGAGGTGGGCAAGACGCTGGTGCACGATCTCTCGGAGCTCGGTTGGTCGGCTTCCGTGATCGCCCCCACCACGGGGGAGCCGGCGCTTCGAGCGCGGATTCGCGATGGCGTGATCAACGGGTTCTTGATGGTGCCCGCCGATGCGCTCGACGGTGGCGAGGTCGTCTACAGCGGAGACAACGCGAGCAATCAGGAGATCCAGGCGAGGTTGCGCGGCGCCGTGACCTCCGCGGTGGTTCGCCAGCGCGCGATCGAGGCGAACATCAGCCCCGACAAGCTGACCCGGCTGCTCCGCAGGGTCGAGTTCGCGACGACGCAGGACACCGGCGAAGCCGAGGGCAAAGGCAGCTCCGGCCTGGCATCGTTCTTCATCGGCTACATCCTGGCGTTCGTCCTCTACATGGTGATCACGATCTACGGCGTGGCCGTGATGCGCAGCGTGGTTCAGGAGAAGACCAGCCGGGTGATGGAGCTGATGGTCGCGGCCGTGCGGCCGTATTCGCTGATGGCCGGGAAGATCCTCGGCGTCGGAACCGCGGGGTTGATCCAGATCGTCGTGTGGCTCGGGATCGGTGCGCTGCTGCTCGCGTATCAGAGCCAGCTGCTCGGGCTGTTCGGCGTCCAGACCACTGGCTCGCCACTGCCGACGATCGCCGCCACCGACTTGCTGATCATCATCGTGTTCTTCATCTGCGGCTTCTTCTTCTACTCGTCCCTGTACGCAGCTGCCGGCGCGTTGGTGTCGTCGGAGCAGGAGACCCAGCAGGTCCAGATGCCGGTGACGATGGTGATGGTCATCGGCCTGGTGTGCTTACAGATGGTCGCAGGCGAGCCTCGCGGATCGAGCGCCGTGACGCTGTCCATGGTGCCGCTGTGGTCATCGATGCTGATGCCGATGCGCGTGGTGCTCGGTGCGGTCTCCCTCGGACAGGTGGCCATCTCGCTCGCAATCCTCGTGATTTCGACTATGGTCGTGGTGCGCAGCGCGGCCAAGATCTATCGCGTTGGCGTGCTGATGTACGGCAAGCGGCCATCGCTCGGCGAGGTGATCCGCTGGCTTCGTTATTGAAGTACGGGCCGGGGGTGGAATCGCCCGCAAAACCGCTTTAGACTTAGGGTAATGCGTCGCCGGTGGGGACTCACATGGATCGTACTCTGTGCAGTCATCGCCACGGCCGCCGCACAACCCGTCGGCGATCCACCACCGGTTGACACCGCCAGCGCCGACCCGATCGCGGTCAGCGAAGGCGTCGGACCCGCTGAAGGCAGCGCCACCGGCTCGGCGCTCGTCGCGCTCGGTGAGCAGTCGGGCGCGGGCTACGCGGGCATGCCGGGTGGCATCACGGTTCCTTCGGCTGGGTTGATCGCAAAGGGCCAGTTCAGCGCGATCGGCCTCGGTGGGTTTGGATGGCGCACGTCGTTGCTCGGGTCCGATCATCGCTTCGGGCGTAGCTTCGGCGACCTCGGGGTTTCCTACGGCGCGACCGAGTTTCTCACCGTCGCGCTCGCCCTCGATGGACGATACGACCGCCACTACGGCCTGGCGCCCAAAGGCGAGCATGGGCTGGTCGGCGATCCGCGATTGTTCGCGCGTGTGGCCAAACCCATGGGCAAGCTCGCGCTCGGCGCTCAGCTGTCGATCTGGTTTCCGGGCAACAACGCGCCCTCGATCGCCGCGTCGGCGATCTCGGTCGAAGGTCGCGGTCTGGTGTCGATGAACGCCGGTCCGGCGGTGCTGTCGGCCAACGCCGGATTCCGGCTCGATAACAGCCTCAACTCCGTCGAGGACCAGGAATTGCTCACGCAGCAGGATCAGATCTCGCTGGGCGTCTCCGAGTTTCATGCGATCGTCGCCGGCGCGCGCGCGGTGGTTCCCACCGGTAGACTCAAGATCGGCCTCGAGACCAGCATGGATCTGTTCGTCGGGTCCGGTGCGCTTGGCCCGATCCTGCGTGCTGGTGGCAGCGTCGAGGTCGCCCTGAACAAGCAGTGGTCTGCGCTCGCGTTCGTCGGGCTCGCCAAGGTGCCCAACGTCGAGCGCACCGCGCAGGGAATGAGCACGCTGGTGACGCTGATCCCCTACGAGCCCACGATCTCCGGCGGGCTTGGTATCCACGCGACGTTCGGCGGAGGCGGCGATCGGGTCGGGTCGGCACCGCCAAGCGATCAGCCGATCGATGTCATCGCCGACCTCAGCGGTGTCGTGGTCGACGATGCCGGCAAGCCGGTCGCCGGCGCGAAGGTGCGGCTCACGCTTTCCAGCGGCAAGACGGTCGAGACCACCACGGATGAGAACGGGCGCTACACGTTGAAGGGCGTGCCGATCGGCAAGACCGTCAACGGCGAGACCACGCTCGACGACGCGAGCGGCGATCTGACGATCGAAGCCGATGGCAAGAAGCCACGCACGCAGAAGCTCACCTTGACCAAGGGCTCCAACTCGGTCGCGAAGATCGGTGTCGAGACGATCATTCCGCCCGGTGAGATCCGCGGCCAGATTCGCTCCGCATCGACCGGCGTCGGACTGAGCGGCGCGACGATCACGGTGCAGCCAGGCGACCTCAAGGTCGAAGCCGAGTCGGATGGCACGTTCACGCTGTCGCTTCCGCCCGGCAAATACCAGGTCACCGTGTCGAAGTCCGGGTTCACCACACAGGCCCACGACATCGAGCTGCGCGCCAATGGGCTCGTAAACGAGATCTTCGACCTACGGAAATAGTGGTCGTGCGAATTGCGTCGCTGCTCATCGTCGGTGTGGTCGCGGTCATCAGTGGGTGTGGCGATAGCTCCACGGCGCTGGCCCAGCTGCTGGAGGCGCGCGGTCCGATCGATCGGCAATCCACCGAAGGCACGTGGTCGGCCGCCACGGCGGGCACCAAGTTCTATCTTCAGGAGGCCGCGCGCACCGCAGACGGGGAAGCGTTGCTGCGGATGCTCGATGGCGCGCGGTTCACGATGAAGCCGCACACGATCTTGCGATTCGGCGGCACCGCCGACGCGGTCAAGATGGGGCTGGACTTCGGCGAGCTGCAGTTCAGGGATGAGAGCGGAACGTACAGCTTCGATTTCGGTGTGCTTCGCCTGAACAAGGCGACCGGAACCGTCACTGCGGAGGCACCGGGTAAGGCCCAGGTGCTGTTCAGCGCGGGCGCCGCGGAGCTGTTCGACGGGACGACTCGGAAGGTCGATCATGGCGTCCCGATCCTGATCTCGGGATTCAAGATCATCGATGCCAAGTCGCCGGAAACGCCGGCGTTGGCCGATGCGGGCGTCGACGCGCCCGCGACGAGCTCCCAGCCGCAGACCGTCGTGCCCGTCGACGTCAAGGGCAAGACCGTCGAGGTCCAGCTACCCGGCCAATCCAGGTGGACCAAGTTGCCGCCCGGAAAGCATGAAGTCCCACCGGGTGCCAAGCTGCGGATCGTGTCCGGCAACTCGAGCGCGAGGCTGATCTCCTATGGCACATCGCTCGAGATGGCGCGCAGCGCAAAGGTCGGGATCGAATCGGACCTCAGCTTCGCGGTCGAAGCGGGGATCGTCACGGCGAGCGTGCCGATCGGCGGTACCGGCGCGGTCGGTCTTCCAGGCGGAAGATTGACCTTGAAAGGCACATCGCAGACGCCCAGCTCCGCCTCGATCAACGTGAGCGGCCGCGGCGACGCAAAGGTCACCGTGCTCATGGGGCTCGCAACGCTGATCGGTGACGCCATGCACGCGATGAGTCGTGGCGAGACGGCAGCGCTCGTTCGCAGCGGCAAGATCGAGATCATCGCCGAGATCCCGAAGACCTTCGACATCGCCATTCCGGTGGGCGACAAGGTCAATCTCCATGATCCGAAGGGAGCGACCGCGGTGAAGTTCACGTTCCCGGGCAAGTGTCCCGGAAACGGTGTCATCGAGGTCGATCGAAGCACGCAGTTTGCGGCCGTCCAGAGCAGCGAGGACAAGGACCTCGCCCGGATCAAGCTCACCACCGGCATGTGGTTCTATCGGCTGCGGTGCGTCACCGCGGGCGGCGTCCTTGGCCCCAAGGTGGAGAGCGGCTACGTCACGGTGATGCGGGACTCCGGGGAGCGCAAGCTGCCCAGGGTTCGATCGAAGTTCTTGGTCAGGTGGGACGATCTGTTGCGAACGCCACCGCTCGATTTCGTGTTTCAGGCGGAGGTCCCCGACCTCGTGTTCGACGTGGGCAAGACCAACGCGACGGTCACGATCGTGCGGTCCGATCGTACGCAAAAGAAGTTCAGCGGCACGGGCAAGATCACGGCAGAAGGGCCTCAGCTGTCCGAAGGACAGCTGAATGTCACGGTAGAAAATGGCAAGGACACTCGTCGCACGCTGATCAATCTCATCTTCAACAACATGTCGCCGATCGTGTTCATCGCGGGCCCACCCAACGGCAAGCCGTGGGGCAACGGACCGATCATCGCGAAGGGCGCGGTGTTGCCGGGCTGGACCGCGGCGATCGACGGAGTCCAGCTGCCGCTATCGGCGAGTCGCAGCTTCGAAAAGGCGGTCGCGCGTCCAACCGAAGCCACGGCGATCGCGATCAAGATGTCGCATCCCAAGCACGGCGTGCACTACTACTTGCGGCGAGAAGCGCGGTGACCCGGACCGCGCCGCGATGACCGTCCCGATCGCGGCCGATGATCAACCTGACGTTTGAGTGCGATCGCTGACGCCGGTGACAGCCACCACCGCTCCAACGGGCTAACATCCCGGGCATGCGATGGATCTCGCGCCTGGTCACCGCGTCGATCGCGGTCGTGATCGTGGGCGTGATCGCGCTGTTGATCCGATCGCAGATGCCAGATGCGGAGACCGGCGGAACTTGCGCGACCTGGGCCAAGTTCCGCGATGGCTCGCGGCTGGCAGTCGGATCACCGGTGGTGATCGCCGGTGTTCGCGTCGGCGACATCACCAGGCTGTCGATCGAAAACGGTCTCGCACGGGTCGACATGCTACTGACGGCGGGCCTCGAGATCCCGGCCGATTCGTTCGTCACGCGCCGGGCCGATTCGCTGTTCGGCGATAGCTACCTCGAGATCATCCTGGGAACCGGAGACGAAGGGGCGACCACGATCCGCTACCTCAAGTGCGGCGAGCAGATCGCCCACGTCGTCGAGGGTGCCTCGACCGACGCGATGCTGCGCGGCATCGCACGGGCGATGCCCAAGATCGACAATGCGCTCGAGCTCGTTCACGAGTTCATGGTGAACGGTCGCAACTGGATCAGCGGGCCAGCCACCGACCGGATGACCGAAGCCGATCAGTGGCTCGGCGAGAACCACATCGAGCGGCCGATCAGCCAGATCGCCAGGGCGATGGAGAACGTCGAAGCTGCAACCACGCGCGGCGCCGAAGCGATGGCTGGTGCGGTTCCGCTCGTCGCCGATCGGCTCGCCAGCTTCGATCGAGGGATCGTCTCGGCGCGCGGCACGATCGCCGACGCAAAGGCGGGGTTGATCGCGGCGCTCGCCGATGCGCGTGAAGGGATGAATCGGCTGGATCAACCCGTCGCCGATATGGCCGAAGTCATGACCCGGATCAACGAAGGGGAGGGCGAGGACTGGAAGGGTACGCTCGGCCGCCTGGTCAACGATCCGGGGCTCGCCGACACCCTCGAAGATGTCAGCGAATCGGGGCGCGAGGCGGCGGCCGGGCTGGTTCGGTTTCGATCATGGGTCGGGTCGCGGTTCGAGCTCAACCTCCACGGCACCGCGCGCGTGTACGTTGCTGCGCGGCTGTCCGCTCACAACGACACGTTCTATCTGATCGAGGCGGAGAAGAGCGGCCTCGGCGGGTACCCGGACAGCGAGCTGAGCGATGCACCTGGCGATCCGCAGTTTACTCGCCGCCAGGAGATCGCCTACGAGCTTCGATACACCGCCCAGATCGGCAAGCGGTTTGGGCCGCTGGCGCTGCGTGCAGGACTCAAGGATTCCACGCCCGGTGTCGGCGCGGATGCGCGGCTGTTTGGACATCGACTCGAGCTGTCCGCGGACGTGTTCGGAGCACTCGACAAGTTACCGCGGCTCAAGCTCGCGGCGGCGCTCGAGCTGTTTCGCTCGGTCTATGTGGTCGCCGGCGTCGACGATGCGCTCAATCCGCCAGGGGAGCTGATGATCAACGCGGGTGCTACGGATGTACCTCAGGCACTCAAGACGCTGCACTATGGTCGCGACTACTTCGTCGGGATGGGCCTGTACTTCACCGACGCGGATCTTTCGACGTTGGTCCGGATCTACGGTGCATTGCTCGTCGGCCTGCTCACGCTTTGAACATATGGGGCGATGTAGGTGCAGCGTGAACTCCGTCAAGTAATCCGGCTGGTAGGTTCATGGGACCCCAGTCACCGATGGGTGCGCACTCCACCGGCCACCACGTAAGCTATGAAGATCATGGATCTCGCGTGTGGTGCACTGGTTGCAATCACTCGCGGGACCATGCGCGTTGCCATCCTGACGGCGGTTCTCCTCGCTGGCTGTGTCGGAAACATCGAAGACGGAGGCGGCACCGGCCCCACCTCCAACGATGACCCCAGCGATACGGACGATCCGGGCGACCCGCCGGCTCCCGATACGGACAACGATCCGCCACCGCCCCCACCTCCGCCCGCGGATCCGCTCGCCTCGCTCAAAGAGTGGACGGGCTGCATGACGATCGAAAACTTTGAAGCATCGAACATGGCGCTGGCCTGGGGCAACCTCGCGACCGAGGCCAATCAGAAATGCTCGAACTGCCACGGCGCAGGTGCAGAGGGCTTCATCGCCTCGCTCGACTCGGCCGTGTTCTTCAAGGCGATCACCGAGCAGAAGGATCACCTGCTCAAGTACTTCACGATCGACGCGACCCAGACCGTCGTCATGAACACCACCTCGTTCGTCAACGCAGGGGTGACGCTGCCGTCGCACCCACGGTTCAACGCGTCGACCAACGCAGGAATGTCCGCGCTTCAGGAGTTCTACGACCTGACGCTCGCGGCCAAGATGGCCGGGACCTGCGGTCCTTCGAAGCTGCTCGAGTAGAGCTCACTACACGAGGCTGAGCACGACGGCCGGGCCGTCCACGGCGACGACCGGTAGCGTCTCGGGCTCGAACCGAGATACCACGAGCGTCCGCCCGTCGGATGCTTCGACCGAGTCTCCGGGCTCGATCCGGTGTCCGGCGGCGAGCGTCGCCGCGAGATCGCGAAGCGTCAGCGCTGCTTCGGTCGCGGTCTCGGCGGTCACTCCGAGCAGCACCAGATCGGGGCGGCCGAACTTGCGCAGCCCGAGGGACCACGCGACGAGCGTGCCGTCGCCGAGCTCCTCGAAGAACAGCGTGACCTCGTGCATGACGTCGAACCTCCGCTCGGGCGCGAGCGCGGCGACCTCACTGCCCAGATGAGCGCGCGCGGCGTAGACGTCGATGACGATCGCGGCGCCCTCCTCGCACACACACTTCGCGAGCGCCCATGCGGCCTGGATGTGTCCGAGGTCATCCGGATCATCGAGCAGGGCCTCGATCACGTACGCGTGCTCCGCACCGAGCGCACCGGCCGCAGCTGCCGGTCCGAGATCGTTGGTGATCAGCTCGGAGAACGGCGCGATCACGCGCTCGGAAAACCATGCTGGGTCGTCGATCCGGTCACGCGCGACAAGTGCGACGGAGTCTGCGCCGCCGCCGTCCTCGGGCATGCCGTGGGCGTGGCGTGAGACCGGCAGCGGATCGGGCAGCTTTGCCGATGACAGCGCGATCAACGCGATCTCGCCGGCGGCCCCACCGGGGACGTAGTGATCGCGAGCCCACGCTTTGGTCACGGCAGCTCGATCACTCGGCGTCGCTGTACAGCGCGTCGATCTCTCGCGCGTACATCTGAGCGACCACGCTGCGCTTGATCTTCATGGTCGGTGTGAGCTCGCCCGAATCGATACCGAACGGCCTGGGCAGGATCGCGAAGCGCTTGACCTGCTCGACGCGCGCGAGCGTTTCATTGACCATGTCGACCTGCGCCTGGATCGCACTCCGCACCTGCGGCGCGGTGGTGACCGCAGTACCATCGAGCCCGGCGACGATCCGGCGGGCGGCCACCTCATCGATCGTGACCAGCGCGGTCAGGTACTTCCGGCGATCGCCGATCACCACGGCCTCACCGATCAGCGGCAACTGCTTGAGCGCGGCTTCGATGTTCTTCGGCGCGATGTTCTTGCCGCCCGCCGTGATGATGATCTCCTTCTTTCGCCCCGTGATCGCCAGGTAGCCGTCGCTGTCGAACGCGCCGAGATCGCCAGAGTGCAACCAGCCGTCCTTGAGCACCTCGGCCGTCGCCTCGGGATCTTTGTAGTAGCCGATGAACACGTTTGGACCGCGAACCAGGATCTCGCCGTCCTCGGCGAGCTTGCATTCGATGCCCGGGATCGGTGGGCCCACCGTTCCGATCCTCGTCCGCCCGGTCAGGTTGAAGGAGGTGGGGCCAGAATCCTCCGACTGGCCGTAACACTCGCGGATCGGCAGGTCGATGCTGGCGAAGAACTGCAACACGTCCGGCGCGATCGGCGCCGCACCGGATGCCAAGAACCGGGCACGATCGAAGCCGAGCGCCGCCTTGATCTTGCTGATCACCAGGCGGTTGACGATGCGATACTGGGCCGCCAGCAGCATCGGCACGGGCTCGCCACGATCACGATGCGCGTTGACGTCGCTGCACACGCGGCGCGTCCACTCGACCAATCGCTTCTTGGTGCCGGTGGCCTCGGCGAGCTTGCCGGCGAGGCCTTCGTGAAACTTCTCCCACACACGAGGTACGCCGAAGAACGCCGTGGGACGAGCATCCTTGAGGTTCTCGCCGAGCTTGTCGAGTGACTCTGCGTAATAGACCGTCGCGCCGGAGATCGCGGGCATGTGGATCGAGGCCATCTGCTCGGCGACGTGCGACAGCGGCAGGTACGACAGCGCGACATCGCTCGCCTGTCCGCCGCAGATATCCATCAGCGCGCGCGCCGTCCAGATCAGATTGGCATGCGACAGCATCACGCCCTTGGCCGGACCGGTCGTGCCCGAGGTGTAGATCAGCACCGCGAGATCGCTTGGCTCGATCGCATCGACGCGTTGATCGACCACGGCGTCCGGCGTGGCTTCCGCTTTCGCGAGGAGCTCGTCCCAACCCAGCACGTCGGCGCCCGCGGAGCCCGACACCGGCTCGCCGCGCATCATCACGATCCACTTGAGCTTGGGCAGCTCGCCGCGGTTCGCCATCACCTTGGCGAGCTGGGCCGCATTCTCGACGAGCGCGACCGTCGCCTCGCTGTGGTCAATGATGTAGTGGACCTCCTCGGCGGAGCAGGTCGTATAGATCCCCGCCGGGACGCCGCCCACCAGCATCGCGGCGTGCGCGAAGATCGCCCACTCGGGTCGGTTGAACCCGAGAATCGCGACCTTGCCTTCGCGGGCGAGACCCAGCCCGATCAGAGCGCGTGCAGCAGCGCGGGTCTGGTCAACATAGGTTCGCCAGGTCGTGGGTTGCCATTGGCCGTTGACCTTCGCTTGATAGGCGATCGCCGTCGGACGATCGACGGCTTGCTGCAGCAGCCGGCGTGGGATCAAGTCGTGTGTCGCCACTAGTTCTTGCCCTTGCCCCCGGGAAAATACGTCGTGGAGCGCTTGTTCCCTTTCGCCTTCAGCGACCCGTCGGCGATCAATTTACGGATCGGGAGGGCGAGATCTTTCGTCGTCGTCCCTAGTTCCTTGTTGATCTGCTCGATCCGCATTCCAGGGTTTGCCCGGACGAACTCCAGAAACTGTTCCTGCAGCTGCTCCAGCTCGTCAGCGGTGCGCTTGGCTCCCCGGCCTCGACCCCGTCCGCCGCCACCCGCGGGGCGGCCTGCTCCTCGGCCTAGCGCGTTCTGGAGCGTATCGATCGCCGCACGCCGGGCGAGCTCGGTAACCTGAGCGACAAAACCATTCACGAGGCGCTGGATATCAGATTGCAGATTGGACATTCGATCCTCGAAAGCGGAATGAGATCAGCAGTTGGCCGGGCGCGCATTCGAGCACACCCGAGTGCCGGTCGGCAAGCGAGCGATGGCGCTCGATGACCGGTCGAGGCTGCGGTCGCGATCTGACCACGGACCATTGGTTCGCCGATCGAGGAACGATCGTGAGACCGTCGCGGCCCCAGCGCTGCGGGAACCCCGGCGGATCGATCACTTCGGAAACGCGGCGACCACGTCGCCGAGCGTGATGTACACGACCGGGCCGAGATCGCGAATCGCGAGGTGTTCATCTGCGTAGCTCAGAAACCCGTTGACCCGCTCGAATTCGCTCTGGGAAAAACCTGGGGTCGCGGGATGGAATCCCATCATCAGCGTGACCGGCGCCGAGAGTGGCTCACCGGTCCAGTTGGCATCGAACAACCCATTCATCTCGGACAACGTGACATAGTCGATCATCACGCCGTTGTCGGGAACCTCGAGGAGCTCGAGCGTCGGCTCATCGGTCGACAAGATCTGCGTCTGATTCGGACGGTACGGCTGGCTGGTATCGCCGATCGACGCCCATTGCTCCTTGTTCCAGCGATACATCTCGTCGCCTTCCCACTCCTCGATCCGTGCCCAGTTGAGCGCGCTGGTGTCGGCGACGAAGCCCTTGTCCTGGAGCGCACCGAGGGTATCGAGCGTGGCGGTCCACCCCCCAGCACGGAAGGTCCTCGGCGTCGGCAATCCATGGGCGGCGAACAGCTCCTTCGCATGATCGAGCAACACGCCGAACTCCTGGCGGTTGTAGGCGCCGAGCTTGATCGTGTAACCGGTGGTGTCCATCGTGTAGACCGTCGACTGATCGGTGACGCACGGCAGTCCGGCCGACGTGACGAAGTTGCAATACGGGTGGATGTGGAGCCCGATCTCGTCACCGAACGTATCCTGCTGCTTCAACGCCCACGTCACGAGCTGTGCCCGGCGCTCCGGCGACACCGCGGGATCCGTGAACGTGTATGGCCCGATGAAGTGGGTCAGTACCAGGTGCGGGTGATTGCTGTGCAGAAAGTCCTGATAGGTATTCGCGGGATCTCCCGGATCGGAGAAGTCCCAGTCCGTGGTCACGAGTACGTAGTAAGGCGCGGTGCGCTTGAACGACAGCTTCGCGAACGCGGTCGTCGAGCCATTCGCCGCGAGCAACACGTCATGGGTTCCCGGCGGCACTGCCGAGATGTCGATCTGCTGGCCGAGCTCGCCGTTGGATTGCAAGGCGAGCCGCACCGGTGGGAGGTCGGCGATGTACGCATCGATGTAATCGGTCCCATCCGGCCCGGCGACACGGATCGTCATCAGCTCATCGGCGGTGGTCGCGGGCGTACTGACCAGGTACCAGTTATGGATCCCGTGCACGGTATATGCGGGGTCGTTGGCCGTCGGCGCCGCTGGCTTCTCGGGGTGGGGACCAGGGAGCTCATCGTTGCCGCCACAACCCACGACAAACAGGCCGATCGAGATCACGAGCGCTCGCATGGCGCGGGACCCTATCACACCGTTCGACCGTGATACTTTGCGATGTAGATGAGGCTAATCCCTATCCTTTTCGTGATGGGCTGCGGTGGGGCGGCGGCCGATGCGCCACTGAACATCAAGCTCGGGGTGGGGCGCGACCAGGCAGCGTCAGCCTTGCGCGCGAGTCAATACTGCCGCGAGCCGGCGCCGCCTTCGAAGCTCGAGAGCTATCCACGCTGCGAGCGCACGGGCACCGAGTGGGGCGAATCGTGGGTCACCGCACGCTACGAGGGCGACACGCTCGTCGAGGTCCGGCGCTGGGAGCGCTACACCGACGACCAGCGGGCGGTCGAGCGCTGGAATCAGCTGGTCGCTGATCGGATGAAGCTCGACCCCAAGGCCGCGGACGCCGTGTCCGAGCTTCGCCGTGCGGGTCCGCTGCAGACGGGCACGCGTTCCCTCAAGGCGTTCCGACTCGACGACAACACGGTCGTCGGGATCTACTTGCTCACGCCATCGCCGCCGGAAGATGCGAGCGTGCTCGAGGCACTCGTACGAGTGCCGAAGAAGTAGTCAGGGCGGCTTGGTGCCTTACGGCCGCGGCAGCGCGTCGGTACGTTCGGTCTCGGACGGGATCCCCGTGAACTGCGCACCACCCTGCGCGGTGGGCGCTCCGCGCTTGAAGTAGCTGCCCTCGATGTTCGCCGACACGCCAGGCTGCGTATCGATGTCGATCGGATTGTCCCAGTTGTTGTTGCTCAAGTTCGCATTCTGACCGCCGTACAACATCAATCCATACGGCACGCCGCGGATCGTGCTGTTCATGATCGTGATGGTGTTGTTTTGACCACCGAAGTGGAGATTGCAGTGCGTGCCGTCGCCGGCCGACAGACCGATCTCGGAGTACTGCATGTCGAGCGTGCCGCCGCCCATCACGAGGAAGTCACCCCGGCTGCTCGGGCCACCCGGGTTCGAAAACGTCGAGTCTCGGATCGTCGCCGTCGCACCGCTGGTGGTGTGGATGCCGCCACCGGATTGCACCACATAGCTCAGCGTGAGCTGGCCACCGGAGAGCACCGAGATGCCCGCGTGCGGTTGAGTCGGAACGGTCGCAGCGATCGTCACCTTCTCGGCCGACGTGCCCTGGACGTCCATGATGCCCTCGACCTTGATCTGGGTTCCGGACTTCATGTTGATCGTGGTGCCGGGCGACACGGTCAGCGTGACCCCCGCGTCGATGGTCGTGATGACGTCCACGGCCACCGTGCCGCTCCACGTCGTGTCGGTCGAGATCCGCGCTGGATCGCCCGCCGGCGGATCGAGCGGCGGATCGGGATGCTCGCCGTTGTTGCCACCCGGATCCTGGGTCTGGTCGTCATCGTCACCGGTTGGGCCGGTGCCCGCATCGCCCACCACGCACGCCACCAGGGGAAGACACAGGACCGCAGGGAGGAGCCTCATCATGACATTGATGTAAAGCAACCGACATGCCGTGAAGCTTCGCGGGCTTATCCCCAAGATCATTGAGGACCTGCCCGGTGAGAGCGCATCTGGGGACGGATGGGCGGGGGGTAGCTCCACCAGTTCGGGGGATCGATGCACCACGAGTTGCACGTACGCCGGCTATGAACGTGGATTTTCACCCTGCACGTGGTGCGTTGGCCTGCGTGCTATGAGTCGCAAATGGACGACCGCGAGCAGGCGATCGCCGCGATCGCCAGCCAGGCCCGCCGCGCTCGGCCACGAGCGCCGCGCTGGCTGTGGGCGATTTCACTCGTCGTCGGAACGATCGGAGCGATCGCCTTCGTCGTTGCGATCACACGACCTGGCGATCCCGGTCCGAGCGGCGCGACGCCGAGAACGCCGGCGACCGAGCAACGTGCGTGGCATGGCTTCGTCACGGGGCTGTCGCTCGGAGTCGCCGCTGGCGCCGCGCTGGGGTTCGCGATCGGCCGCTATCGCGCCGGCCATTCGTCGCGGAGCAAACCATAGAGCACCACGTCGTGAAACGTGGACCCCTTGCGGATGTGCTGGCGCTTGACGCCCTCGATCACCATGCCGAGCTTTTCGAGCACGCGCTGCGAGGCGCGATTGTCGGCGAGCACCTGGGCGTAGATCCGCGCGAGCCTGAGCTCGCTGAACCCCCAGTCGACCACCGTCGTGGTGGCCTCGGTGGCGATGCCGCGACCCCACGCACTCGTCGCCAACCAGTAACCGAGCTCCGCGCGGCGATCGCGCGCGTACCGCCGCAAGCTCACGGTGCCGAGCAGCTGGTCCGGATCGGTCCGCTCGGTGATCGCGAGCGTGACGCCGCGACCGGTGCGCCACCATCGCTGGCGCATCGCGACCCAGCGGCGGGCCAGCGCGATCGGATACGGGGATGGAATCGCGAGCAGGTATCTCGCCACGCCGGGATCTCCAGCGCCCAGCGCGATCGCGGATGCATCCTCATCGCGAAGCTCGCGCAGCGCGAGTCGCTCGGTCAGCACGACGGGAGATCGCGAGCCCAGCTTCAGCACGTCATTTCGGTGGGCGCGTACCGTTGAAGTCCTGATAGGTGACGCAACCGTCGATCGACGCGCAATCCGGGTTGCCGTTGCCCGCAGCGATGTACTCGACGCGGCCGACCAGCGTGTCGCCATCGGCGGTCGCATGGATCTCCGAGTTGTACGTGAACGTGCAGTTCCCCATCGTTGCGCTTCGCGTGCCGTGGAGCACGAGGTCTACCGCATCGCCATCGACGCTGCCGCTATAGGTGTCGGAGCCGAGCGCGAAATTCAGGAACACGCCGACAGCTCCCTGGATCGTCGCGGTGACCGCGTCGTCCTCCTGATTGATCACCACGCCGATCCCCGGCGTCGACTCGTTGACCGTCCAGTCGTTGAAGTTGCACCCGTTGTCGCGGTTGGTCACCGCGATCGTGTACGTGCCTTCGACGTCGGCGGGCTCGCTACTGCCGCACCCGGCCAACGCCGCGACCAATGACATGGCGCAGAATTCGAGGCTCCTCATGCCGCGATGATACGCCCGAACGGATGCTGGGCCGCAGTTGTTGTTGGAGCACAAGCTCATACATCTCGGGCCGTTAGCTCGAAGTGAGATCGACAAAAGATGCCCCGCACATGCCAGCATGCCTAAGATTCGAACCGGCCGCTGGACTGCGCGGCTGGCACTGCCGTGCACGACGTCTACACGCACCGGTTCGACAATGGGCTCACGCTGCACGTTGCGCCCGGCCATCCCGCGCCGGTCGCGGCGGTACAGGCGTGGGTCGGCGTCGGATCGGCAGACGAGACACCAGCCCAGGCAGGGCTCGCGCACCTGCTCGAGCACATGCTGTTCAAGGGCTCGAGCGAATATGCGATCGGCGAGCTGACGCGGGCGATCGAGCTCGGAGGCGGCGAGATCAACGCGTGGACCGCATTCGATCACACCGTTTATCACGCGGTGCTCGGCCGCGATCATGTCGAAGCTGCGATCGACGCGATCGGTGACGCGTTGCTCGCGCCGCGGATCGAACCGGATGAGCTCGCACGTGAGCGCGAGGTGATCGTCGAGGAGATCCGGCAGGGCGCGGATGATCCCGCGCGCGGGGTTGCGCAAAGCTTGTTCGCCACGGCGTTTGCCGCGCATCCGTATCGCAGGCCGGTGATCGGGACCGTCGACAATGTGCGGCGGCTCGGCGAGCGTGAGGTCGTCGAGTTCTTCCGCACGTATTACGTCGCCGACAACCTCACGATCGTCGTCGCAGGTGACGTCGATCCTCGCCGCATCGCGCGTGCCGTGGAGCGTCGATTCCATGCGATGCCGTCGGGCCGGCCGACCCGGTGCTGGGCGAGCGAGCCGGCGCAGAGCTCGCCGCGTGTGAGCTGCGCGACACGTGATCTCAGCGAGGCCTATGTCGCGATCGGGGCGCATATTCCAGCCGCACGGCACCGCGATCTCGCGGCGCTGGATGTCGCGGCGATCCTGCTCGGCCAGAGCGAGTCCGCGCGGCTCGTCCGCGTGCTCCGCGATCGAGATCGAGTGGTCACCAGCGCCTACGCCAACGTTCACGCGCTGCTCGATCCGGGCCTGTTCGTGGTGTCGGCGACGATGCGCGCAGCCAAGGTCGTGCCGGCGATCCGCGCGTTGCTCGAGCGCACGCGCGAGCTGGCCGACGAGCTCGACTCCGACGAGCTCGACAAGGCGAGGATCGCGGCGGAGGCGGCGTTCGTGCGTCAGCTCGAGACGGCGCAGGGCAGGGCGCGCTCGCTCGGTTGGTACGCGACCATGACCGGGGACCCACAGTTCGGGCACGTCTATCTCGATCGGATCCGCAGCGTCCGGCGGCACGACGTCCAGTCGGTGATCGGACGCTATCTGCGGCCCGATGCGATCAGCGTTGCGGCGATCACCCCGGCGACCGCGCGTCCAGCTCGCCGGAGCCCGGCCAAGCTGGCGAGCACGGCTGAACGTGCGGTCCGCGCCGCGCTCGCGCCGGCGCGCCAGCGCCCGGCGGTCGCCGACCATCGCGTCGTGCTGTCGAACGGCATGGTCGTCGTCGTCCGTCGGGACCCGTCGGTGCCGGTCGTCGCGATGCGCGCCGTATGGAAGGGTGGTCAGCGCACCGAGGACGCGCGTCATGCCGGGGCGTCGACGTTGCTCGCGCGGATGATCACCTGCGGCTGTGCGGATCGCGACGCGCGCGAGGTCACCGATCTCGTCGATCGGCTCGGTGGTGCACTGGGCGGCGTGGCCGGGCGCAACAGCTTCGGGATCGCGGCCGAGTGGTCATCGCGGACGTGGCGGCCCGGTCTGGAGCTGCTCGCCGACTGCATCCTGGCTCCCTCCGTCCCGGTTCGCGAGCTCGCGCGCGAGCGCCGGTTGCTGCTCGACGATCAGCGCGCGGTGTCCGACAGTCCGACCCAGATCGCGTTTCGCGCGTTCAGCGAAACCTTGTACGGCGATCATCCGTACGCTCGCGATGCGCTCGGCACGTCGGACTCGGTCAGCGATCTCTCTCGCGCCAAGCTGCTCGCGCGGTACCGCGCGTGTTACCCGGTGTCGGCGTTGACGCTGGCGGTCGTCGGCGATGTCGAGATCGATGAGGCCGTCGCGGCGGTTCGCGCGCGGTTCGGCAAGGCTCCGCGCAAGGCGCCGGCGCGCACGATGATGCCGCGCGGCATGCTCGCGTTCGATGGCCGCAGCGCGACCGATCGCGAGGTCCATCGCTATCTCGATCGGTCGCAGGCGCAGCTCGTGATCGGGTTTCCCGGCGCCACCGTCGATGCGCCCGATCGATTTGCGCTCGAGGTGCTGGTCCAGATCCTCGGCGGCCAGAGCGGCAGGCTGTTCGCCGAGCTGCGGGAGCGTCAGGCGCTGGTGTATCGGGTGTCGGCGCATTCGGTCGAAGGCATCGACCCGGGGTTCGTCGCGATCTACCTGTCCTGTGCTCCCGAGAAGCTCGGGGCGGCGATCGCGGCGGTCCATGGCGAGCTCGCGGCGATTCGCACCACGGTCACCGATGACGAGGTCGCGCGCGCGCGCAGCTACCTGATCGGAAGCCATCACATCGCGATGCAGCGGCGCTCGGCGATCGCGAATGCGATGGCGTATCACGAGGCGTACGGACTGGGCTGGCAGACCTGGGCGGGCTACAGCGCCGCGATCGCTGCCGTGGCCGCGACCGACGTGGTGGCGGCGGCGGCCAGCTATTTACGCCCGGACCGAGTGATCACCGCGATGGTCCAACCGGCGGACAAGCGCCCACCCCGATCTCGACGATGAAGCGCACCCCGACCGCGTCTCACGGTTCGATCACCGGCCATGGCGATCTGCGAGCCAGCCTGGTGCTGATCTTTCCGCTGCTGCTCGCCTACGAGATCGGCGTGTTGTTCGCCGGTCACGTCAATGGCGCGGACGTGATCACGCGTGCGGTCTATGCGGCGGTCGGCAGCCGGACCCTGTACCTCGCGCTGTACATCGCGGTCGCCGTCGGTTTTGTATGGTGGATCCGCAGCGGCCGACACTGGGCGACGCTCCGGATCGAGGTCGTCGCGCCGGTGGTGCTCGAGGCCGCGATCTACGCGCTGACCCTCGGCGCGGTCGGCGCGCTGATCGTCGAGCGTCTGCTGGGGCTCGGCCTGTCGGCCAGCTCGGTCGTGTCCGCTCTGGGTGCGGGGGTGCACGAGGAGCTGGTATTCCGGCTCGGCCTGGTCACGGGGTTGAACGTGGTGTTCACGCGCAGCGCGATGGATCGAAGATTCATCGTGGCGACGGCACTCGGCCTGGCGGCCCTGGCATTCGCGGCGGCTCACCACGTCGGCGCACACGGCGAACCGTTCACGGCCCATGCGTTCGCGTTCCGCAGCGTCGCCGGGATCGCGTTCGGCTTGATCTACTGGCATCGCTCGCTTGCGCACGCGGTCTATGCGCACGTGCTCTATGACCTCCTCGTCGCCTACAGCTAACCTACGGCTACGCGAATCCGGCGCCGGCGACCAGATCCATCCGGCCGACGTAGAGCTCGAACTTGATCCGCTTGATCTGCTCGCTGTTCGCCTGGGCCTGCGGCATCGACACCGACATGATCCCCAGGTCGAACAGGTCGATCGCGAACAGGGTCTCGTGCTTGTTCGGAGCCAGGAACTCGATCGACCCGGTCTTTTGCGCCTTCGGGTCAGAGGTCCCTGAGCGAACATATGACTCGTGCCAGTCGAGCAGGGCGCCCGCGTGCTGCTCGGCGATCGTTCCGACGATGTTGGGAAACTCGATCTTGGTCGGCTCGACGAGCGGGAATCTCGACTCGCCGGTGTACAGCCGCTTGATGCCCTGCCGGATCGTCAGTGATTCGATCTTGTTGGTGTACTCCATCCCCGCGACACCATCGATCGTGAACCGGAACGCCGACGGGCTCCAGAGCTTCTGCTTCGCGCTGGTCTCGCCGGTGAGCTTGAGCTTTGGAGGCTGCTTGTTGTCCTTCACGCTCTCGGGTTGAATCTTGACCTTGAGGAACGCGGCTTCCTTGGCCGCGCCGTCGAGCGCGGGGAACGTGGTCTCGGTGATCAGCGCGTCGATGAACTCGCGGACGTACATCGCATCCAGGTTGAAGTCGCCGTAGGTGATCTGACCGCTGCGCCGGCTCGGATCCTTGCGCCACGTGCTCTGGATCCATTTCAGGACGTCGCTCGCGCCCGACAGACCGAAATCGATCGAGATCGGATCGATCTCGACCGTCGACATGTGCTTGACCCGAACGTTTTCAGATCCGATCGGCTCGTCGATCAGGTTCCCCTTGATCGTTCCGCCCTCGACCGACCGCAGATACGCCGTGGTTCGGTGGTTGTCGATCTGCAGCTCGAAATGGCCGGCGGTGTACGAGCGCTTGGGCAGGGTCATCGGCGCCTCAACGTACGCGATGTTACGGTGCGTGGGGACTCGATGCCCCCGCCGGCAGGCCCGGTGTGGAGCGGACAGGCCCCAACCGATCCGGCGACGCCGAACTTCAATGATTCGAAATGATTGACGTTCGAATGTGAGAAACCACCCATCGACCCGGCACGCCGCTTGTAACAGAATGAAGGGCACCATGAGGGCGAGTGGCCTGTTCTTGATCGCCGTACTTGGCGCAGCGCTTCCGTCGTTGGCGCACGCCGAGAAGGCCAAGGCCAGTCAAACCGCCAAGGTTTACAGCCGGCCCGGCGAGCAAGCGACCGTTCTGGTCACCGTCAAGACCGGACAAGCCATGACCGTGCTCGCGAAGCAGGGCCGGTGGCTCAAGGTTCGCGTCTCGGGCCGAACCGGTTATGTGCCTCGAACCAAGGTCGAGATGGAGGAGAACGACGAGCAACGCACCAAGCGCCGGCGGCCGTTCGTCGATGGTCGCGGTACCAAGCGCGGGTTCGGCGGCCAGGCGGGTCCCGAGGATCGAATCGGTGCGGATGCGGTGGGCCAAGGTGCCGACGACGGCGATGACGACGAAGAAGAAGACGCCGACGACGAAGAGGATACGGAGGAAGAGCCGGCGCGCAAGCGCGGTGCCAGCGTGCGCGCGCGAGAGCAACAAGACGAGGAAGCGACCCGGCCGGCCAAAGGGAAGCGAGCGATGACCAAGCCCGCGCCGGAACCGAAAGACGACGCCGAGGAAGACGAAGACGAGGAAGAGGACGAGGACGAGGATCCGACCGCCGCAAGGGACGCCGCCGAAGACTCGCCAGCAGACACTCGCAAGCGCGCGCGCGTGAAGACCAAGACCGCGGTCCTCAGCGCGCCGAAGAATGGCAGCGGCGTGGCGTTTCGCGCCAAGCCGGGCGATGTGCTGTTCGTCGAGTCGACCAAGGGCAAGTGGACCGAGGTCTCGGTCGAAGATGGCGACGTCGGCTGGGTGCTGACGTCCAAGCTCAATGATGCCGGCGATGATGGTGGCGCGACCGGCAGGCGAGCGACGATCGACGCGCGTGCTCGGGTCGGCATGACGCTGTTCCGCCAGGCGCTTCAGAGTGCCGGCGGTACCGGATCGTTTCCCGACCGCTACACGCTGACGACGCCGGCCTATGGCGTATCGCTCGGTGGCAGCTACCTGCGCCCGATGAAGAGCAGGCTGCTGGTCGGTGGTGAGCTCACCTACGATCTTGCAAAGGGAAGCATCAAGTTCGATCCCGATGGCAACGGCACAATGGCCAGCACCGCCAACGGGTTCATCAATCACATGATCAACCTGCGCGGGCTGGTGGGTTACGACCTCGGAAAAGCCAACGGGATGACCGTGTTCGGGCGAATCGGCTTTCACTTCGGCTCGTTTCAGGTTGCCAACGTGCAGGACGTAAATCGCAATGTCGCCAAGTTGCCGTCAGAGATCTTGAAGGCGCCTACGCTCGGGGTCGGGCTGGTCATTCCGCGGGTCGCGCGCAACATCGGTCTGCAAGTCACACTCGACACGATGTTGATCGCGACGAGCCTGTCTCAGACCAAGAACCTCGAGGACGGTGCCAATCCCAGCGCGAAGGGCGCCACCCTCGGCGCAGGGCTCACGTACCGGCTGATGCCAAAGCTCGACGTCGCCGCCGGCTACGAGCTCAACTACCGCAGCTACGCGTTCGGCGCGCCAATCACGACGTCCCTGCGAAATCACATGGGGACGTCAACGTCGCGTACCGATGTCAATCACTCGTTCGTGGTCGGCGTCGCCAAGGGCTTCTGACGACCCGTTCTCCACGCTGTCCGTGGCCTCCGCCGCGCAGCGCTCCTGACGTCTCTGTTCTCCACGCCATCCGTGGTCTTCGCCGCGCAGCGCTCCTGACGTCTCTGTTCTTTGAGGCCGTCCGTGGCCTTCGCCGCGCAGCGCTCCTGACGTCTCTGTTCTCCGACGCCGTCCGTGGCCTTCGCTGCGTGACGTCTCTGTTCTCCACGCCATCCGTGGTGTTCACCGCGCGGCGCTTCTGCGCACTCCCTGCTCCGTGCTGAGGCATCGCGATCAAACGCCGCGCGAGATCCCAGCTCGCGGGAACGAACGCGGCCTGGCACTACGGCGAGACCAAGCAGTGCGAGGCAGATCGAGGCGCACGCCCGGAAGCGCAGCGAGGGGCGTACTCAGGTCCGTCCCGAGCGAGAACCGGCGGTACGGCTCGAGGTGCCCGCAATGCGCTGGTCGCAGCCCGAGGGAGCATCGGAGGTACGTTCGAGGCGCCCGAAACGCGCCGGTCGCAGCCGGCGTTTTTTATTGGCGGGGAGTGGCGAGCTTGTCCAGATCGATCTGACTCAGCGCGAGCCGGATCAGCTGTGACTTGCTGGCCTTGGTCCAGCCGCGGCGCTTGAGCTCGGCGACCTTGGCGTCGAGCTCCTCGAGGTCTCGCGTGTACATCGAGATGCAGATCACCTTGTAGTGCGTCGGCCGCGCGGGCTTCGGAGCTCCGGCGCCGCGCCTGGGACGCGGCGGTTCCGTCTCCTCGGTACGACGACCGTAGTACTCCTCGGTCAAGATCGCGTCCGCGTCGCTGAGCGGGTCGTGGGCCATCAGCTTGTCTTCTTTCATGGGTGACCTCATGCGGCGACCGGCGCGCCGGGTTCGGGGTGGATGGTGGTCTGGGTGTGCGCGGTGGTCGACAGCACCCAATCGACGACGCGGTTGTAATCCGCCGCTCCGTGCGAGATGGGCGCGTACTCGAAGATCGTCTTCTTGTGGCTCGGTGCTTCGGCGAGCCGCGTGTTGAGGCGGATCGGCTCGAGGCACTTCTGCTTGAAGTGGCCTTGCAGTGTCTCGAGAACTTCGCGAGCCAACCGGGTGCGGCCGTCATAGAACGTGGGCAGCACCGCCGAGATCCGGACTGCGTGCCCGAGATGGCGCTCGACGTCCTTGACCGTTCGCAACACCTGCTTGACGCCCACCAGCGCGAGGTAGTCGCAGGTGACCGGGATGATCACCTCATCGACGTAGGACAGCGCGTTCTGGTTGAGCAGATTGAGCGACGGTCCGCAATCGATGATCACGAAGTCGTAGCGCCGTGACACCTGCATCAGGTTCAAGCGCTTGGTCAGCATGCGCGACCGAGCGTCGGTGTTCTGCCGCGCCAGCCAGATCTCGGCGGCCGCCAGCGTCGCGTCCGAGGTGATCACGTCGAGGTGCTTGCGCACCGGGACGCAGCTGTCGGTCGGGTCCACGCCATCGACCAGGACGTGGTACAGCGACTTCTCCCCGGCCACGCCCAGTGACACGCCGACGTTGCCTTGCGCATCGGTGTCGATCAGGAGCACGTCGCTCTCGCGTTCGGCCAGACCCGCGGCCAGATTGACCGCGGTCGTGGTCTTGCCGGTACCGCCCTTCTGGTTGAGGATCGCGATCCTGCGCGCCCGCTTGGCGCGGAACGCTTCATCGCCCAGCCGGGCTCTCCGACACTCGAGCGAGCAGAAGTAGCTACGCTCGCCGGTCGGGGTCACCGCGATCTGGAACACGAAGGCAGGGCGAAACTCCTGCCGGCACGAGGTGCACGTCTTCTCCATGCCCTTATCGAAGCGGCATCGTCGAAACCGGGGCAACTTTTCGGCGTTATAGTGGACGTCCATGACGGCGATCTCGCGGCAAGTCGCCATTGCCGGCACCGATCCGGACAAGGTCGCCCGGTCGATCGTCGATCATTTGGCCTCCCCGGATCTGCGGATCGCGTTCGTGTTTGGCGATTGGCGGCTCGATCCCGCGGTGCTGGCCGCCACCACCCAGGCCGGATTGTCGGCGCCCGTCATCGGAGGCACATCGGTGGGGATGATCCAGCGCGACCTCGATGGCGCAGCGCCCTGTGCCGTGGGGCTCGGGCTCTACGGCGACTGGCTGCAGATCGGGGTGGGACTGGCGACCGAGCTATCGCGTGCGGCGCTGACGCGCAGCCGGGAGGCGGTTCGTCAGGCGGCGAGCGCGCTCGGCACCGCGGTGGAGGCGCTCGATCCCCAGCGCCATGCCGGAGTGACGATCATCGACGGGGGTGCAGGTCACGAGGAGGCGAGCTGCATCGGCGCTGCCGCCGCTGCTCCAATGATCAGGATCGTCGGCGGATGCACCGCAACCGATCCGGTCCAGCCGCATTCGTATCTCTGGGCAAATGGTCAGGTGCATAGCGACGCCGCGGTCGTCGTGCTGATGTCCAGCGAGCTGCCGTTTCACGCGGTCTCGTCATCCCACCTCGAGTCCACGGACATCAAGACGGTCGTCACCGCGGCGTCCGGCCGGGAGATCATCGAGCTCGACGGCCGTCCCGCGGGGACACGATTGCGCGATCTCGTGACGGGACTGGGCGATCAGCTCGACGTCGAGCAGGCCTCCCACGCGCTTGCTCGGGTCATCGCCGGCATTCCGCATGTCCGCTCGATCACCGGCATGGTCGGCTCGCGGCTGTCGCTGACGACCCCGGTCGAGACCGGGCACGTGCTTCGCGTGATGCGACCCGGTGATCTGCTCGCCACCACCCGGCGCGACCTCGCGGCTGCGGCGGAACGCGTTGGCGGGGCGATGTCGCTGTTCCTCGGGTTTTCATGCATCGGTCGCCATCTCGAAGCGGAGGGACGTGGCTTGGCAGGGCGGCTCGCCGAGGTCTACGCAGCCCATTCGACGGTGGGGTTTCAGACCAATGGCGAGCAGTCGGGAATGCTGCTGGTGAACCACACCCTGACCGGGCTGGCGATCGGGGAGGCCAAATGACGCAGCCCAAGTCGACCGAGGCGAGGATCACCGAGCTCGAGGACGAGCTCGCCGCGGCGCAGCGCACGATCGACGCCTTGATCGCCCGCCTCGAGCGTACCGGGGCAGGGGGTGGGCAGGCCGAGCTGTTCGATGCCGCGGCAAGGTTCGCCGGCGTGCTCGAGCAGCGCACCCGCGAGGTCGAGGATGCGCGCGCCGAGTTTCGGGCGCTGCGGGCCAACCTGGATCAGATCGTGCGCCAGAAGACCCGCGCGCTCGCCGAGTCGGAGGCGCAGCTGCGGGCCAAGAACGCCGAGCTCGAGCGCCAGGGTAAGATCAAGGCCGAGTTCATCTCGATCGCCGCGCACGAGCTCCGCACGCCGCTGACCAGCATCGTCGGCTATCTCGACCTGTTCTCCGAGGGCCGGTTCGGCGATCTGCCGGCGGCATACAACCGCCCGCTCAACTCGGTCCGGCGCAACGCCCACCGACTCAAGCGGTTGGTCGGCGAGATGCTCGACGTCAGCCGGATCGAGGCGGGCCGGATCGTGCTACGGCGCGAGTCGGTGGATCTCGGCAAGGTGGTGCGCGACGTCGTCACCGAGCTTCAACCGCTCGCTAACGAGCGCCAGCAGCGGGTCGAGACCCGGATCCAGTCGATCAACGCGCTCGAAGCGGATCGCGACAAGCTGCATCAGATCGCGGTCAACCTCGTGTCGAACGCCATCCGCTACACGCCGGAGCTCGGCGAGATCGTGATCAACGTCGACGAGGCGCCGCCCGAGCGCTACCCAGGTGGCTGGGCGCGCCTGCGTGTGCGTGACAACGGGATCGGGATCTCCGAGGAGGATCGCCAGCGGATCTTCGATCCGTTCTTTCACGCCGAGCCGACCAAGCACCACACCTCGCAAGGTCCCGACTCCGCGGGGCTGGGGCTTTACATCGCGCGCGGCCTGATCGAGCTGCACGGCGGACTGATCACCGTCGACTCGCAGCCTCAGGTGTTCACGGAGTTCACGGTGCTGCTGCCCTTCAAGCAGCAAGTCCGGCGCGACAACGAATCGGCGCGCTGACGGTCAGCCAGCGCCTCTGGCCGATCGTCACTTCTTCTTTTTCTTCGGCGCCGGCTTCTTGGCCGCCGGTTTCTTGGCGGGCTTGGCCGGTTTTTTTGCGGGCTTGGCTGCCTTGGCAGGCTTGGTGGGCTTGGCCGCCTTCGCGGGCTTGGCCGCCGCCTTCGCCTTCGCCGCCTTCGCCGCGGCAGGTTTCGCGGCCGGCTTGGCCGGCTTCGCCGTCGTTACTTTGGCGGCCGCGACGGGCTTGGCTGCCGCCGCGGGCTTGGCCTTGATCGGCTTCTTGACCTCGGCCTTGAGCTTCTTGCTGCGCTCATCGGCGGTCTTCTGCGCCTCGTCCATTCGCATCTGGGCCGCATCGCGCGCGCGCTGGATCGCCGCTTCGACCTCGGCCTTGGTACGGACGGGAACTGGCGCCGCGGCCGGCTCCGGTTTCTTCGCGCGCTTCTTCTTCTTGGCCTCGCGCGGCACCGGGATCTCGCTGATCTCGGGCATCCGCGCCGCAAGATCGACACGGTTGTGAACCAGGACGCGCGACTCACCATCGCGGAAGATCACCTTGACCTTGTTATCGGGGAGCGGCTCGATCACGAAGCCGATGTCGAACGCCGGATGGTGGACGACGTCTCCTTCCTCGTAGGCATCGCGGATCGAATACGGCCGGCAATTGGTCAGGTCCGCTTCGGAGGCGCGTGCCATCGCGTCGTCCCAGGTGATCCGCTTGTTCGTCACGCGGTGCGTGGAGACCTCGCCCGCCTCCTCGGCGCCGTCACCACGAGGCTTGCGGAACGCGTGAACCTCGCCGCAATGAACGCATTGCACGCGACGAACCTCGTCCTCGAACACGTCGATGATCGTGTGGGTCGTATCGGTCCTGCAGCGAGGAGACGGGCAGTACGCCTCGATTTCTCCTCCGCGTTCAGCGCCTTCTTCGAAGATGGAGTCCATCGCTGTCCTCTTCCGGACGTGTTTCTTGCCCAAGTACCTGAAACCACGCCGAATCCGGCCCTCCGGATTACGACGAGCTTCAGTCAGCCCTCTAACACATGATCCGGTCAGCTAGCAACGCTGCCCACTTACAAGTGTTATGGACAGAGCAGGATTTTTCGTCGTGCGTCGCGTACTCGTAGTGAACGCCTTGATCTTCGCGGTGTTGGCCGCGGCGGTCGCCTTGGCCTATTACGGCTACAGCTACACCACCGAGGCGTCGTCGCGCGAGCGCGAGCTCGCGCTGATGCAGGACCTCGCGGAGGAGAAGGTCCTCAACATCGAGACGCTGATCGACGAGGCCGACAAGAAGTTTCTGACCCAGGTCCGGTTCGAGCCGATCTCGGATCTCGACGCGCTTCGCGAAGCGACCGGGGCGGCAGCGGCGAGCGTGTTCGTGCTCGATGAGAAGCTCCAGATCGTGCCGGGTGGGTACTGGTCGACCCGGCACGAGAAGGAGGGCAACGCATTTCGCGACTACTTCATGACCAAGATCCTCCCCGAGCTGCGGATCAAGAACCGGCCGCCGGGACAGCGCCTTCACGAGTTTCTACGGATCGCAGGCCGCCCCTACGTGTTCTCGTTCATGGTCAGAAAGTCCGGCGACCGGACGTTCTACGTGGTGATCGAAGACGACCTGGTTCACCTGGTCAGCCGATTGTTCCCGCAGTTCTTCGTGGTGTCGAGCAAGCGGCTGTACCAGGTGGTCGATGAGCTCGGAGTGCTCGTCTACGGCGCGCCGTTCGGCGGGCTCGCGGGCGGGCCGGTGGTCGAACGCAGGTTCGCGCTCACGGTCAATGATTGGGTGCTGCGGGTCACCCAGAAGGATATCGCCGACGAGAGCGAGCTCCGCCGCAAGAAGCTCATCGATTCGATCCTGATCGGCGGTGCGATGACGGTGATCCTCGCGGGGCTGGGGTTCCTCGGCTACGCGATCCGGCGCGAGCGACGGCTCAACGAGCTCAAGAGCGAGTTCATCTCGAACGTCTCGCACGAGCTCAAGACGCCGCTATCGATCATCTCGATGTTCGGCGAGATGCTCGCCGAGGGTCGGACCAAGAGTCCCGAGCAGGCGCACGAGTACGCCGAGATCATCTGGCGCGAGAGCGTTCGGCTCGGCCGGCTGATCGACAACGTGCTCGACTTTGCGAAGATCGAGCGGGGGATGGGCGTCTACGAGTTCGCCGCCTCCGACGTCGGCGAGGTGGTGGAACGTGCGATCGAGCTATCGACGCGCCGGGTCGCGGCGGCGAACATGCAGCTGACGAGCGAGCTCGAGCCCGATCTGCCGGCGACGGCGCTCGATGCGAACGCGTACACGCTCGCCGTGCTGAACCTGTTCGACAACGCGATCAAGTACGCCAGCGAGGGCAACCGCATCGAGGTGAAGCTCCGTCGCGACCACGACCGCATCGTGCTGGCGGTGCGAGACTGGGGACCAGGGATCTCTCCCGACGAGCAAGAGCGGATCTTCGAGCGGTTCTACCGATCGCGCTCGGTGCGGCTCAAGCCCATCCGCGGCTCTGGCATCGGCCTCGCGCTGGTCCAGCACATCGCGCGGGCCCATGGCGGCGACGTGACCGTGGAGAGCCAGCTCGGCTCCGGATCGACGTTCAGCATCTGGGTCCCGATCCGGGCACCCGAAGAAGACAGCGTGGTAAAAGGAAGCGGCTCGGATGACTGAGGAAGAAGGCACACGCAAGCGGATCCTCGTGATCGAGGATGAGCCTGACATCGTGCGCGGTCTCCGCGACGCGCTCGAGTTCGAGGGCTTCGAGGTCCAGGCGCGCGGCACCGGTGCCGAGGGGCTGTCGGCCGCGATGGACTGGGCGCCGGACTGCGTGTTGCTCGATCTGATGCTGCCCGACGACAACGGCTACCGCGTGTGCGAGACGCTGCGCCAGCGCGACGAGACCGTGCCGATCATCATCCTCACCGCGAAGGCCCAGGAGACCGACAAGATCCGCGGCCTCGCCGCCGGCGCCGATGATTACGTCACCAAGCCGTTCTCGATCGCCGAGCTGATCGCGCGGATCAACGCGATCTTCCGCCGCCAGGCGCGAATGGTCTCGCACACCGACGAGACGTTCACGATCGGCTCGTGGTCGATCAACGCCCGCAAGCACACGATGTCGAAGGGACGCACCAGCAAGCGGCTGACGTTCTACGAGCTCGAGGTGCTCAAGCTGTTACGCGAGCGCTCCGAGGAGACGGTGTCGCGCGACGAGCTGCTCGAGAAGGTGTGGGGCATGCAGGCCTCGCCCACCAGCCGCACCGTCGACAACTTCATCGTCAAGCTGCGCCGAAAGCTCGAAGAGGATCAGAAGAACCCGAGGCACATCCTCACGGTCTACGGGTTGGGCTACAAGCTCGTGCTGTGACGTCGACGTCGGCCTGGACTCGAACCGAACGTAACCGTCGACACTGACTTCGACAGTTGGTCGTGAATGTGCAGCCCGGGATCCGTCGAGCGAATCGTGAGTAGTGAACCGAGAACCGGGAAGGAGAACGGCACGTTGCGATTTTTCAGGATCGGCTGTGCCGGGCAGCTCCCTCGGGAGGTCAGAGCCGAGGTCAATGCTGGTGTGTACGGTCGGTCTAGCGGTGAAACTCCGCGGCCTCGGGGAACGCGATGCCATCGGTCCGGTACATCACCAGCTTGTCGCCGACGAGCTTGAGCACTGCGACCTGATCGGGCTCGTACGTGAGCTCGCGCCAGCATCGCACCATGTCGGCGCCGAGGGCCTTGGCATCCGATCGCCGGACCGCGACGATGCTGGCGTTTTCGAGCGTGCCGGTGAAGCTCTGCTCGAGCCCGAGGTCGAGCTTGCCGCCGCTGCCACACGATAGCCGCCGTCCGGCGGCCGTGATCCGGCGACGCAGCTGATGGTTCGCCGCCACGGTACCGCTCGTGGTCGTCGAGATCGTGAGGGTCTCGTCGGTCTCGACATCGGCCTCGATGCCACCGTTGATCACTCGCTTGGTGCGCGGCTCGCTGCGCCGCCACGTGCCATCGAGCGCGGACGCGGCGATCGCTCGGCCCGCGGAGATCCCGGTCGGCAGGCCGCGCGGATCGAACAGCTTGAGCCGCAGCCGGCCGCCATCGCCAGCGAGCCATACGTCGACGAGGTAATCGAGACCGGCGAACCGGACCTGGGCCCGCCATGTGTGGCGATCCGCATCGACGGTCTCGAGCTTGACCACCGTCGCCTCGCGCGGCTTGCCTTCCCACTGGAGCGCCAGCGCGGCCAGGTCCCAGATCAGCGGACGCGACGCGAGCACGGCGCAGCGCGCCGCCGATGGTGGCGCCGGGGGCTCGTCACCCGCGGGTGGTGCGTGCGATCCGAAGAAGTCGTCGAGCCCGCGTTCGCGCAGCTCGCAGGCGGCCCGCTGATCCCGGATCGTTCGAGCCGTGTACGTCTCGAGCGGCCGGCCGGGGAGCCGCATCAACGCGATGCCGAGCATGGCCTGGCCGCTGAGCTTGGTCGTCGGCTCGCGGGTCGTGTCGCGCTCGAGCCGCCGGATCTCGTCGACCAGCTGTTCGACGCGCGGGCGGTCGCTCGCGCTGATGTAGTCGTCGGCGGTGACCGACGCCCGGCGATCGACGGGCAGCAACAGGTATTCGGTCTCGATCTTGGCGAGCAGCGCGGTCACGTCCGCCGGCGTCGCGCTGGCCGGCGGGCCGATGTTCGCGAGCAGGCGATGCAACGCCGTGACGCTCACCGCGCCGTTCTGGCCACGGTGCGCGAGGTCCTTGGTGAGGTTGATCCCGACCACCTCGCCGCGCTCGTTGCAGGTCGGGCCGCCGCTGAACCCCGGCTCGATCTCCACGGAGATCAGCAGACCCTCGACGACGTCCTCGCGGATCACCGTGGCGGCCTCGTGATCATACGCTGCGAGCTTGACCAGGCTCAGCACCTTGCCCGGCTTCGAGATCATCCCGGATCGCTTGGCGAGGCTGCTCGCGGCAAACCCGTACGACTGCACGGCAGCATCCTTCACGGGTGCATCGGCGAGGGCGAGCGGGGTGAACCGATCGCCACCAACGTTGTGGATCCGCAGCACGGCCAGATCTGCCTCGGCATCGAACCCGGCGATCTCGACCTCTGGATACGCTTCGACGTACGAGCGACCGCCGGCAGCGGGCAGGGTGCGCTCGATCCGGATCGGCTCGCCGTTCGCGACGACGTGATAGGCGGTGACCACGTACGCGGCATCGTCGGGGCCGCGGATGAAGAATCCGGTCCCGCTCCGCGTGGTCAGCACCACCCGTGCGATTCCACGGTCCGGCGAGGTGGCGGTCTGCGCGCCACCTCGAACCGCGACGACGCCGGTCGCGATCCCAAGCATGACGACCGTCAGCGCGGCGACTGCTCGCCAGCTGCGGCGGCCACGCCGCGGATCCTCGATGGCGTCGACCAGCGGAACGTGTGCGAGCTCGCCCGTGATGGGCGCGCGCGGAGGGGGAGGCGGAAGCGGCGGCGGCGGCCGCGACGCTGGCGGTTGGATCAGCGACGTCATGAACCGAACCTCATCCCGCCGGTGGCGAACAGACCGATCGTGCTGTCGCCTGGACCGGTGACGAACCGGAAGTCCGCGCCGACGAAGTAAGCAGGGTTCGAGAGCTGGTAGTAGCCGGTTACCCCGGGCCACATCCCGAGCTCGGAGTCCGAGGCGCTCTCCATGAATGGTCCGTTCGAGACACTGCCGGTGACGCCGATCAGCCCCACTCCGAGATACGGCCTGATCACGAACGGCGCGAGCGCAAACGTGTACCCGATCTCCGGCCCGACGTAATACGCCGACATCGACGCCCGGGCGCCCCCGACGGTCGAGCTCGAGCCGAGGTGATAGACGCCGAGCCCGCCGACATAGATCCGGTTGGGGAGCGTCTTGCCACCGCGCACGCCGACGCCGAGGTTCAGGTGGTCGCTACCGATGCCGACCATCGCGTCGAACGCGAGCCGGGTATCGGTCGGTGGTTTCGTGGACACGGGCCGTTCGGCGATCGCCGGAGCGCCGGATCGATCGGAAGGCTCCGCTGGCGCAGGCTCGATCACCCGCGCGATCGGTGCGCGCCTGGGAGCACCTGCGTTCGGTGGCGAGGCAGATGGTGTTCGCTCACCCGCTGCGGCGATCCCGGGAACAGTGAGCAGTGCGAGCTTGACGAGCACCGCACCGCGACGAGCCACAGTTGACATGACGGCCTCCTATCGGGCCGCACCGTAGCGACGCGGCCTTGCCGAACCAGCACCGCGAGCGCCCAACTCCTAACAGTTGCCGGGGCCTACCAGCGTGATCGTGACGACGGATCACAAGGCTGCGACTTGAGCCGAGCTCCGTCGTTCATGCGTTCTTGAGGCCGGCGCTCCGCCAGCTCGCCGGCCCATCTGCCCACCTTGCGCGGTCGTCTCCGAAACCCGGCATGCGCGGCCGCACCGGCGTTCGAGACGTCAACGCGCGCGAGGATTCGCAGCGCGAGAAGTCGGCGCGATCTAGGGGCTGTCCCTATTCGCATCGCCGGCTGCGACCGTCGCATTTCGGGCACCTCCGGCCGTACGTCCGTTGCTCGCTCGTAACGTGGGGCCACCACGCGCCTCGCTGCGCTACGGGCGTGCGACCGGATCTGCTCCGAACTGCTTGGTCTCGCTCGACGCTGCAAATAGGGACAGCCCCTAGCGCTCCACGCTCGAACGATCCGGACGATGCTGGCGAGCTCGGCGAGGCGGCGGTGCCCATGCGCGTACGCGCGCGTGGGTGTGCCGACGAGCCGGTCATGCGTCGTCGAGGTGACCGGTGAGCTTGAGCTTGTTCCTGGCGGCCTTCGCGAGCTTGCTGCGCGGGCGCTCGTCGATGATGCCCTGGAGCAGCTCGGCCCCGAGCTCTTCGTTCGGTCCATCGCCCGACTCGAGGAGCCGGAACCCGAGCGCGTACAGCGCCTCGTCCGAGACCTCGGGCTCGCGGGCGAGCTGCTTGGCCACCGGGTAGCCCTTGGCGGCGAGCCGCGAGAACTGCTCGAACACCGGATCGTCGGTACGCGTCGTGCGGATCAACCCTTCACCCGCGGCCTCGAGCGAGAGCAGGGCGAGGAAGAACCGCTGATCGTCATCGATCGCGGTGTCGATGTCCGCGCGCGATCGCAGCAGCGGCTTCAAGCTGCCGAACGCTTCGACCGCCTTGCCGTTCTTGCGCAGCCGCTTGGCGCGTTCGAACAACAGCTCGACGTGCTTCGCCGGCGCGATGTCGGCGATCAGCTCGGCGAGCACGCGCTCGAGCACCAGCTGATCGGCGGTGGCCTTGCCCTTGAAGTGGCGGTCCATGTATTCGCGCACGCGCTCGACGAGCTCTTCGATCGCCTGGTTGGACACATGGCCGCGGTGCGAGCGCAGCACCCCCGCGAATCGGCGGGCGACCTGCTCGTCGGTGGTCTCGAGCAGACCACGCGCCACGGGCAGCACCGCCTCGGGCGCCTTCGCGAGGCCACGTGCCGCCGCATCGCGCGCTGTGGGGTCATTGCCCGCGAGCGCCTCGATCAGCGCCTTGACGGCGGAGGCTCCGCCGCCCGCCGGCATGCGCTCCATCGCCAGCTTCTGCGCGGCGACGTTCTTCGACTTGGCCAGCGCGCCGAACTTCTTCGCGAGCGACTCGGGAATCCGTGCACCCTTGAGCGTGTCGACCGCCGAGTGCGCGACCGCGAGATCATCGCCAGCGGCGAACTCGATCAGCGCGTCGATCACCTTCTCGGTGCCGCGCGCTTCGCTGGTGGCCACGATCCGGCGCAGCCCCGCGATCGCCGCGAGCCGGATCGGCCGTGGCTCGTCCTCGGCCGCGTACTTGAGCAGCAACGTCTGTGTCGACGGGCGGCCCAGATAGCCGATCAGGCGCAGCAGGCTGCCTAGCTTGGCTGCGCCCCGCGCCACGTCGGGATCGCGCAGCGGGTCGACCTCGTGATGCCCGTTGCTGCCGCTGGCACCGTTGACCGGTCCGTTGGCATGGCCATTGGCACCGTTGCTGGCATGCTTTGCCTTCGGCTTCTTGGGCTTGGCCTTGGCTGCCTTGTTGGCCTCGGCCGCCGCCTTCTGTGCCTTCGACCATGCCTTGCTGAGCTCCCGGTTGGCCTCGGCCGCGCGTTCGATCGCCGACTTCTCGACCTGGTTGGCGAGCTTCTCGTTCTTGTTGTCGAGCTCCGCGCGCACGAGCTGCAGCGCCTGCTCGCCGAATTCGTCATCGGACAGCTGATCGAGCACTGCATCGATCGCGGGCTGGGTGCCGCGCCGGAGCAGCAGCTGCGCCATCTGCCGCCGCGCGGTGATCGGACCGGCCGCCACTTCCTTGCGCAGCGTCGCCTCGGCCGATGCACCCTGTTGCGCGAGCATCTGCGCGGCGCGCGTCGCGAGCAGCTCGTCGCCGCCGTGGAGCAGCGGGACGAGCTTCGGAGCGATCCCGCTCGCGCCCATGTCGGCGAGGCCCTGCAGCGCGATGCGGCGCACGCCCCCGTCCTGGTCAGACAGTCGACTGGTCAACGCGGATTCGACCGACTTGTCGCCCTTCCCAACCGCCGACAGCACCGTGGCCGCCGCCAACCGCAACTCGACCCGCTGCGAGTCGAGCAGATCGATGATCGCTCCTCCGAGATTCTTCGCCATCTGGACCTCTGGCCGCGGAAATTACCGCGCGGTCGGCCGTTGTAAAGCCCGACGAGCACTCGAGAACCGGTGGGTCGGGAGGCCGGCGCCCCCGAGCGATCGCCGCGGCGATCCGGAGCGCACCCCGGGCATGCATCGATCCGCGCGGGCGAGCGCTGGTGGGCGCTGGCAACGGCCCGCGGCGGTCAGGCGAAATCGCGGCGGTGGAACAGGACGGCCGCCAGGGTCACCAAACCAACGATCCAGCACAGTCCGTGTGCGCTCGCGAGGCCAACGTAACCCCACGACACGAAATCGGAATGTACGCTCACCGTGGAGCCATCCACGGTTCGTCCGGAGATCGAGAACAGGTGCAGGTCGGGGACGATGCGGAGGGCGACGTTGGCGGTGTGGCGGATCCATGGAGCCGCGAACTTTGCAGCCGCCTCGATGTCCGGGGTGACACGCCCGATCCCCCACATCGCGAGCGCGAAGATGCCAGACAAGAACGGGGTCGAGAACGACGAGAAGAAGATGGCGATCGCGGCGACGGTCAAAACCTCCATCCACGACAGCACCAGCGCCTTGATCACCGCGCTGCCGATCCCGACGTCCTGCCACAGCAGCATGCCCGCCATCGCGAGCCCGAACAGTCCGACCAGCACGCTGAGCACCAGCGCCATGCCCGCGTACTTGCCGATCACGAACTCCCACCGCGCGATCGGCTTGGACACGATCCCGTGGATCGTGCGGCGCTGGATCTCCGAGTACAGCAGGAACACGCCGAGGAAGATCGCCGTGAGCGATCCGAACAGCGAGATCCCGGCGAGGCCGACGTCACGCGCAACCCGCGCCTCGGAGTTGCGCGACATCTCGCCGAGCACGATCGCGAACAGGTTCGCGCCCAGCACGAGCACGATGATCCCGTAGAGCACGCGAATGCGCGCCGCCTCCCGGAATGTGTTGAGCGCGATCGCCCAGATCCGGCCGATCATCGGACGCCCTCCGCGGCGAGATCGACCGCTGGATCCGTCACCCCGACCTGGCGCATGAACAGGTCCTCGAGCGTCTCGTGGCGCGGCGAGACCTGGACGACCTTCGCACCGGCGGCGTGGGCGCGCGCGAGCCAGGCGTCGACATCCGCGGTGGCCGGCAGCATCAGCGTCAGCTCGTCCCCGATGCGCCGCACCTTGTCGGCGCCATCGGTGAGCGTTCCGAGCGCGACGTCGGCTGCGACCCGAACGGTGACGTCGACGCCGTGAATCGCACGGCGCATCAGCTCGCCGGGCGTTCCCTGTGCGGTGAGCTGGCCACGCGCCACGATCGCGACCCGATCCGTGATCGCCTCGACGTCGGACAGGATGTGCGTCGAGAAGAACACGGTCTTGCCGTCATCTCTGAGCTCGAGGATCAGGTCGCGAACCTCCTTGCGGCCGATCGGATCGAGCCCGCTCATCGGCTCGTCGAGCACCACCAGCTCGGGGTCGTTCATCAGCGCCTGTGCGAGCCCGGCGCGCTGCAACATGCCCTTGCTGAACTTCTTGAGGCTCTGGGTCCGGGCATGACCGAGGCCGACGCGTTCGATCAGCTTGTCGGCGCGTTGCTTGCGCTTGTCGGCGGGGATGCCGAACAGCCGCCCTGCCAGGTCGAGCAATTCACCGACGGTCAGGTAGTCGTAGAAATACGGCGATTCGGGGAGGAATCCGACCTTGAACCGGGCCGCTCGGCTCGGGATCTGGTGGCCGAGCAACGTCGCGCTGCCGCCGGTGGGCCGGATCAGCCCCATCAGCGTGCGAATCGTGGTCGTCTTGCCCGCGCCGTTTGGGCCCAGGAATCCAAAGATGTGCCCCCGCTCGACCGAGAACGTGACGCCCCTCAGCGCGTCCACCTTCTTGCGGCGGAACGGTGTCCGATAGGTCTTGCGCAGATCCTTGACGTCGATCGCGAGGTCGGCCAATGCCGCCGAAGGATAACGCCAGCGATCGGTCGATCGCTACTGCATCACGTAGACGAACGTGACCATGCCGCAGAACGGCGCCGCGCGGCCATTGACCATCATCGGACGAAATCGCCAGCGCAGTGCCCCCGCGACCAGGCGGTCGTCGTACGCCGGATAGCCGATCGACTTGGCGACGCCAGCCGACGACACCACACCGGTCTGGTCGACGCAGACCTTGAGCAGACCGACGCTCTTGCGCCGATCGTCTCGCAGCATCTGCGTCTTGACCGCGTCGGATGGATAGATCTTGCGCTCGCCGCTGAGCCACTGCGCGTCCATGACGCTGGGGCCCACGGTCTGCACGGGCGGAGCCTCGCGCTGACACGTCGACGAGCAGCCATCGCCGCCGCGCTGGTTACCGTCATCGCAGGTCTCGCCGGCCTCGCGCGCACCATTGCCGCACTGGCTGATCTCGGCCGGCGCATCGCCGCAGTTCTCGGTGCACGGGCCCGAATCGCTGGCAGAGCCGGGGCCGGTGCCGGTGCCATCGCCGGATCCGAGACCGCCTCCCTGGTCGGTGGCGGTCTCCGCGGCGGGAGGCGGATCCGGGGGAACCTTGGTTGGCTGGTGCACGACGGTGGCGCGCGGCAGCTTGGGCGTCTGGACCACCTTGGCCGCCGCCAGTCCGCCCTCGGGTGCAGGAGCCGGGAGCGCGGCGATGGCGAGCGGTGTGGCCCTGGCGTGCTCGATGGCAAGCCGCTCGAGTCGCCAGACACCGGCGACGAACAAGCCGGCCACCAGTCCGAGGTGGCCAAGCGCGGAGAGCGTCACGATCTGGTAGCGCTGCATCAGGCCGCCAACGTCAGGCTACGCCCCCCGATCTATGTTGTCGCCTCGCACTCACTGACCGCGGTCGACCCGGCGTATCGTACGTGTCGCAGTGGTCGGCGCGCTGATCGTGTTCTGTGTGACCTATGCGGTCATCGCAAGCAGGCAGCTGCACTGGATCGGCCTCGACCGTCCCGCGGGCGCGGTGGTGGGTGCGGTCGCGATGGTCGTGGTCGGTGGCCTGCCGATGGACAACGCACTCGCCGCGATCGACCTCCACGTCGTGATCCTGCTGTTCGGCGTGCTCTTGATCGCCGCCTACCTCGCCGAGGCGCGGTTCTTCCGGCTCACCGCGTATCACGTGCTGATCCGCGCCCGCTCCGCGCGGTCGTTGCTGTTCGCGCTGACGTTTGTTGTCGGCGGCCTGTCGGCGCTGCTGCTCAACGACACGGTTTGCGTCCTGCTGACCCCGTTGGTGGTCGCCGTCGTGGTCGAGGCCAAGTTGCCGCCGCTGCCGTACCTGCTCGCGCTCGCGTCGGCCGCGAACGTCGGTGGCGTGGTGAGCTTCAGCGGCAATCCTCAGAACATGATCGTCGGTGCGGCGGCACACGGGACGATCGGGTTCGCACAATACATGGCGTTGACGCTCCCCGTCGGGATCACGTGTCTGGCCGCGAACGCGGCGGTGATCGCGTGGTTGTTCCGCCGCCAGCTCCCCGGTGGCCCGCTCGCCGAACGCTCGCCGCCCAAACCTGCGATCAATCGCGTGCTCGCCGCGAAGTCGCTGTGCGCGCTCGCGCTGTTCGCCGGGCTGGCGATCGCCGGCGTGTCGCTCGCGGGTGCGGCCATGGTGGCAGCCTCCGCGCTGATGCTCGCGGCCCGGGTGCCGCCCAAGCAGGCGTTCGTTCACGTCGACTGGCAGCTCCTGGTGTTCTTTGCCGGGCTATTCGTGGTGATCGCAGGCGTCGAGCACGCGGGCATCATCGATCGGCTGTTCGGCGTGATCGCTCCCACGATCGCGCGCGGTGATGTGGCGGGTGACCTTTCGTTCGTGGCGCTGGTGGTCGGTGCGTCGAACCTGGTCTCGAACGTTCCGCTCGTGCTGGTCGCGGTCAACTGGGTCCCTCAGATGCCCGACCCGACGTGGGGCTACATCCTGCTGGCGGTGGCCTCGACGCTCGCCGGGAACCTGACCTTGTTCGGTAGCGTGGCCAACATCATCGTCATGGACGCCGCCGGGCCACGCGGCGAGATCGGGTTCTGGCGGTTCTTGCGCTACGGCGCGGTCATCACCGCGGTCAACCTCGCACTCGCGCTCGCGATCCTGTACGCCGAGCGTGAGATCGGGATGCTGGGATGGCTGGGGATGTGACGCACCATCGCACATCGTGTGACGCCGATCGTTCCGGTGGCTCGGCGGCAGTGCGGGCTACCCCGACGACGGGTGCAATTGCGGTCCAGATCCGGCACTATGGTGCGGATGCGCGGATGGTGCATCGCACTGGCGATGCTTTGTGGATGCGGTCGGTTGGGCTTCGAGCCCGCGTCGGACGCGATCGCTGATTCGACGATGTCGCTCCCGCTATCGGCGCAGGTGGGATACTGGTCGTTCGATGAAGGCAGCGGCACCGTCGCGCTCGAGGCCAACACCGGGCCGTCGTTTGGTCTGATCGGGGCATCGTGGGTCGCCGGTGTGGCCGGGACGGCCGTGTCGGCGGATGGCGTGAACGATTATCTCCAGCTCGGCGCGCTGGACCTGTCGGGCTTGTCGACCATCACGGTGACGTTGTGGTCACTGCGCAACTATTCGCTCACCGGGGACCATTCGCTGTTCGAGGTGAGCCCGGACTTCAACAATACGACGACCGGCCTGGGGTTGTTCCCCGACAACCTGGCACCGTGCGTCGGGATCTTCGTCGCGATGGTCGGGGACGTCGATTATGCGACCCGCTGCTACGACCAACCCAGCTCGGGAGCCTGGCATCACTTCGCGGTGATCTACGACAAGTCGGCCGTGAACGACACGATCACGGTGTTCATCGACGGTGTACAGCAGACGTCGACGCTGGATAATTTGAACGATAATACCAACACGTTTGGTGTCCAGCCGATCTATCTGTTCTCACGCGGTGGGGTCGAGGATTTCGCTCCGGGCGCGATCGACGAGCTCAGGATCTTCAACCGCGCGCTGACGCCGGCCGAGGTCGAGTCCGTGTTCGAGGACCGCTGACGCAGAGACCGCGGTGCTCAAGCGAAGTAGCGCGCGACCACCCGGCCGACATCGGCGAGACCGCCATTGAGCTGCTCGACGGACGCGTTGCTGTCGCTACAGAACGCCGCGATCAGGATCGGCGCGCGTCCAGGCGGATGCGCGATCGCGACGTCGTTCACCGCGTTGCGCCCACCTGTCCCGGTCTTGTCACCGACGATCCAGCCACCAGGCAGCCCCGCCCGCAGCCGCGCCGCCCCGGTGGTGCAACCGCGCAGCCAATCGAGCAGGTTCGCCCGCGATGTACTCGACAACGCCCCACCGACCAGCGTCGCCCGCAGCGAGGTCACCATGGCGCGCGGGCTGCTGGTATCGCGGGGATCGCCGGTCAGGTTCTGGTTGAGCTCGGGCTCGTTTCGATCCAGTCGCGTGACCGTATCGCCAAGCGAGCGCGCGAACGTCGTCACGGCAGCGGGGCCGCCGAGGCGCGCCAGCAGAAGGTTTGCCGCCGCGTTGTCGCTAACGGTGACCGCGGCCTCCGCAAGCGCGCCGATCGACATCGCCCCGGATCCCGCGTTTGTCGCGGTCACCGGCGAGTGTCCGAGCAGCTCCGCCTCGCTGTAAGCGAGCAAGTCGCCGAGCGCCAGCTCGCCGCGATCGGCGGCGGCAAGCACGGTGGCGGCAAGCAGCCACTTGAACACCGAGCACATGGCGAACCGTTCGTCGGGGCGCAAGGACAGCGCCCGCTCGCTGCCAGCGTCGAGCGCGAACACGCCGAGCCGACCGCCGATCCGCGTCTCGATCCTCGCCAGCTCGCGATGGTCCTCGCCGCCACGGCGGCAGTTGCTCAGCAGCAGCGCCGCGGTACCGGCGAGGAAGGTCCTGCGTGTGTACATGAAGGCACGATCGCTCAAGCGCTTGCGCCGGGCCATCGATCGCGCCGCCGGCCGCTTGCCACGGGCCCTTACCGATTCGGCGTGGGCGCGTCTGCGTCCCACGCGACGCGCCATCGAACCTCCGCATCGTCGATCCTCACCGCGTGCGCCTTGCCGAGGGCCTCGAGCTCGCCGCCGGTGAGCAGCTCGCCGATCGACGACAACGAGGGCTCGTGGCCGACCACGAACACCCGCGCATCGGCCGGCAGGGCACGCAACGCGGCCACGACCTCACGCGGCGAGCCTTCGGGGGCGAGCTGTGGCATGGCCTCGACCGCCACCCCGCAGGCGACGCTGGCCTCGATCAGCTCGGCGGTCTGGACGGTGCGGACGAGCGGGCTGGTCCAGACATGCGTCGGCGTGCAGTCGTGCCAGCGTAGCCGGTCTCCGAGCGCACGGGCCTGGTCGCGGCCATGGAGCGACAGGTTGCGCACCGGATCTCGACGCGAGACCGTTTCATCGACGGCCTCCGCATGACGGATCAGGTACACCTGCATGGCTCATGTATTGTAGCCGCGATGAAGCTGTACGGAACGACGACCTCGCCGTTCGTGCGCCGCGTCCGCGTGGTCGCGGCGGAGCTCGGCGAGCCGGTCGATCGCGTGGACACCGCCGGCGACGCGGGGCTGGCGCGGCTGCGCGAGGTCTCGCCGATCGCGAAGGTTCCGGTCGCCGTGATCGATGGCCGGACGGTGTTCGATTCCCGCGCGATCATGGACTGGTTGATCGCCACGCGCGGCTACGGCGAGCTGACGCCACCGCGCGATCGCTGGCGCGAGCAGAACCTCCTCCATGCGATCGATGCCGCGCTGGATTCGATCGTGCAGGTGTTCCTGCTCCGCCGCGACGGTGTTGCGGTCGATGGCTCGGTGTTCGCGAGCCGGCAGCTCGATCGCGCGGACGCGATCTTCGCGTGGCTCGCCACCCAGCTGGCACCGGATCGCCAGACGTTCGATCGCGGTTTTGGGCTGGCCGAGCTCGCGCTGATCTGTGCGCTCGACTGGATGGACTTTCGCGCGAGCTATCCAACCGAGCGCGCGTCGCCGCTCGCAGCGGTGCGGGCCGCGTGGTCGCAACGAGCGTCGCTGATCGCTACCCGGCCACACACGTGAGGTCGCGCGCGTCATGAACCGCGGCGTCGACCTCGACCATGCGATCTCGATCCTGCGCCGCGGTGGGCTGGTCGCGTTCCCCACCGAGACGGTCTACGGGCTCGGCGCCGACGCATCGAGCGACTCGGCGGTTGCGCGGGTGTTCGCGGTCAAGCGACGGCCGCGGTCGCATCCATTGATCGTTCACCTCGCGCCGGATGCCCGACTCGACGATTGGGCCGTCGACATCCCCGATGTCGCGCGCCAGCTGGTGCGGGCGGCGTGGCCGGGACCGCTCACCGTGATCTTGCGCCGGTCGGCGAACGTGAGCGCGGTGACGACGGGAGGCGCCGATACCGTTGGCCTGCGCGTCCCGTCGCATCCGCTCGCACAGGCGTTGTTGCGTGGATTTCGCGGCGGGATCGCCGCGCCGAGCGCGAATCGATTTGGCAAGGTCAGCGCGACGACGGCGGATCACGTGGTCGCCGATCTGGGCGACGACGTCGATTACGTGCTCGACGGTGGCCCGTGCACGGTAGGCGTCGAGTCGACGATCGTGGATCTGTCGCGAGGCCGCGCGGTGTTGCTGCGGCCCGGCGGTCTTGCGCGCGACGCGATCGAGGCAATCACCGGTCCGCTCGCCGCAGCCGATGATGACGCCCCCGCCGCCCCCGGAACACTGCCCAGTCACTACGCGCCGCGTGCGCTGGTGGTCGCGGTGGATGTTTCCAGCGTACCGGCGGCGGTCGCGGCCGCGCAGGGCCGGATCGCCGTCCTCGCACCAGCCAGCGCGTGCGCGAGCTGGCCACAGCTGGCGTCGATCGTGTACGAGCTGCCCGACGACGTCGATGGGATGGCGCGGGAGCTCTACGGTGCGCTGCGAGATCTCGATGCTGCGGGCGTCGATGTGGTGATCGCCGCGTTGCCTCCTGCCGCAGGCCTGGGCGAAGCTGTCGGCGATCGACTCGTTCGCGCCGCAAGCCCACGGAGATCCGAGCCATGACCACTCCACGCGTCGGAATCATCATGGGGTCCAAGAGTGATTGGGCCACGATGAAACACGCGGCCGACATGCTCTCCGAGCTTGGCGTGCCGCATGAAACACGCATCGTTTCGGCCCACCGCACACCGGATCTGCTGTTCGAGTATGCGGAAGAGGCCGAGGGCCGCGGAATCTGGGTGATCATCGCCGGCGCGGGGGGCGCGGCGCATCTGCCCGGGATGACCGCCGCCAAGACGCGGTTGCCCGTGCTTGGCGTGCCGGTGCAGAGCAAGGCGCTCAACGGGATCGATTCGCTGCTATCGATCGCCCAGATGCCCAAGGGGATTCCTGTCGGCACGCTCGCGATCGGCGAGGCGGGGGCTGCCAACGCAGGGTTGCTCGCGGCCGCGATCGTCGCGTTGCATGACCCTGCGGTTGCCGAGAAGCTCGACGCGTTTCGCAAGGCTCAGACCGATCGTGTCCTCGAGGAAACCTTGTGACCACGTTCGGGCCGGGTTCGACGATCGGCGTGCTCGGCGGTGGACAGCTCGGCCGCATGATGGCGGTCGCAGCGCGCCAGATGGGATATCGCCTGATCGTGCTCGACCCCAGCCCGCGGTGTCCGACGGCGCAGGTCTCCGACGGTGTGGTGGTTGGCGCCCTCGATGATCTCGAGGCTGCGAACCAGCTCGCGCGCCAGGTCGACGTGATCACGCTCGACACCGAGCACGTGCCGTCCGAGATCCTCACCGAGCTCGCGAAGATCTGCCCGGTCCGGCCGGGCGCATCGGTGCTCGGCATCATCCAGGATCGGCAGGTCCAGAAACAGTTCCTCGACCGGATCGGAGTCAAGCAGGCGGCGTGGAGTCCGGTGGAGCCAGCGGCGGAGCCGATGGCCGCGGTGCTCGCACGGGCGGTGGCGAGCGTGGGCCTGCCGGCGATCGTGAAAGTTCGCCGCGCCGGGTACGACGGCAAGGGCCAGTTCCGGATCGATCGTGAGGCAGAGATCCAAGGCGTGGCGACGCGGCTGCGCGGCGAACCGGTGGTGGTCGAACGCGTCGTCCAGTTTGCGCGCGAGATCTCCGTCGTCCTGGCGCGCTCGCTCGATGGTGCGATCGAGCTCTATCCGCTCGCAGAGAACGTCCACCGCCGACACATCTTGCACACCACGAGAGCGCCCGCGCCGATGCCCGCCGACCGCCGGAGCCATGCCGAGCAGCTGGCGATCAGCGTCGCCAACGCGCTCGACCACGTCGGGGTGATGGCGGTCGAGATGTTCGAGCTGGCCGATGGAACGCTGCTGGTCAACGAGGTCGCTCCGCGCACCCACAACAGCGGCCACTTCACCTACGGCGCCTGCGCGACCTCACAGTTCGAGCAACACGTGCGCGCGATCTGTGGGCTCCCGCTGGGCGATCCACGGCCGTTGACCGGCGCGGTGATGGTCAACCTGATCGGCGATCTCTGGAGGGCGGGTCCGCCGGCGTGGAGCCACGTGCTGGCGAGACCGGAGGCGCGGCTGCACCTGTACCAGAAGGAGGCCCCGGCGCCCGGCCGCAAGATGGGCCACGTGGTGTTACTGGACGACGACACCGACCGCGCGCTGAGCACGGCGGAGGCCATGATCTCCGCACTGACGCCGAAGTGACCCGCGTCGACGGGTAGCGCTGCGAGGACGTCCGGCTCGAGCCGCTATGGTACGTTCCTGCAAGAGCAATCGGAGATGGCGACGCTTGTGTACTCCGACGTCGACGGTGTCGACCGATCGTTTGCGTTGGGATCGGAGCCGGTGGTCGTCGGCCGCGCCGCCGAGTGCGCGATCCGCAGCAAGGATCCGCGGGTGTCGCGACACCACGCGCGGTTCTTCTTCGAAGATGGAACGCTGTGGGTCGAGGATCTCGGCAGCTCGAACGGTATCTTCGTCGGGCCAGACAAGGTCCAGCGCGCGCAGGTCCCGGTCGGCGAGATCGTCCTCGTCGGCAGCCTGATCGTCCGGCTGCTGCCGGCGAGCGGCACGGTGCCACCGCCGATCGGCCTGCACGGCACGCTCGCCGCGTGGCTCGATGTCGAGCGCAAGGCCAGAGCAACCATCGAGCAACAGCTCGCCCAGCTCAGCGGTGAGCTCGACGAGGTCCGCGCGGCGCGGTCGGTCATCGAGCATGCTCATGGCGAAGCGAGCAGGGAGGCCGAGCAGCTGCGCGGCGAGCTGGAGCAGGCACAGCTGCGGTCCGCGGCCGCCATCGATCGGGCGCGCACCCAGGCAGCGGCGGCTCGTGAAGCCCAGCTGATCGCGGAAGCCGGCGCGGGGGTCGCCACCGCCGAGCGGCTGGTCGAGGCAGATCTCAAGATCGCCGGCCTCACCGAACAGATCGAAGCGCTGCGCGCATCGACGACCGGCCCGGAGCAGAAGCTCGCCGAGCTCAATGCGCTGGTAACCACGTTGACCGCCGACGCGGAGCGCAAGGACAAGGAGCTATCGATCGCGCAGATCCGCGCGCAGGGCGTCGAGCGTAGCCTGGCGGCGGCGAATGCACAGGTCGCCAAGCTCACGTTCGATCTGTCCGACGTCAGCCGCCAGCTCGAAGCGCGTCGCGAACGACTCGGCGAGCTCGAGCGCGGCCTGGCCGCCGCGGGCGCCGCGGAGAAGCGGGCCGAGGTGCGCGAGGCAGCCGATCGCAACGAGCTGCTCGAGCTCGCGGGGAAGCTCGCGGACTCCGAGCACCGCGAGCGTGTGCTTCAGCAAAAGCTCGACGCGCCACCCGTGGAAGACGCGACGGCGGCGGCGATTGCTCGATCACGCGACGAGGCAGCGCGCGCCGCAGCGGCCGAACAGCGCGCCACCGCCGCGGAGCGGCGAGCCGTCGATCTGGAGCAGCGCGCGAGTGCGGCCGACACGATGGCCAAGGCGATGGCGAAGGACGTCGCGCTCGCGCTGCGCCGCGCGGCGGACAGCGATACCAAGCTCAAGACAGCCGGTCGTGACGCCGTGGAAGCCGGCCAGCGGGCCGAGCGAGCGGACGCCAAGCTCGGCGAGGCACAGGCCTCGATCTCAGACCTCGAGCGCCAGCTCGGTGAATCCGGCAAGCAGGTCGAGCAGCTGCAGCACGAGCTCGAGACCGCCCGGTCCGAACGGGTGGCGATCAACGGTCGCACGTTCCAGCTCGAGCGCGAGCTCGAGGACAGTCGCACGCGGCTGCGTGAGCTGAGCGACCGCGCCGAGCAAGCGGAGTCGAGCCTCGAGCAGGCACGCGCTCAGCTGGGTGAGCTCACCACGGTTCGAGATGCGCTGCACGATGCCCAGGGCCGCGTCGAGCTGGCCGAGAGCCGGCTGGCGGAGGCCGAGACCGAGCTCGAAATCCGGCGCGCCCGGATCGAGGAGCTCGAGGACGCGTTGGCGGCGGCGGAGGAGCTGCGAGACCAGCTGCGCGCGACCGAAGCCAAGCTCGTCGACGCAACGAGGGCGGTGGAATCGTCGAATGCAGGGGCGCGCGAATCGGCCGCCAAGATCGCGGTGCTCGATGGTGATGCGCGGACGGCGCGCGATGAGCTGGTCGCAGCGATCCAGGCACGCGATGAGCGCACCGCGGAGCGCGATCAAGCGCGCGCCGAGCTGGTCGCAGCTGTCCAAGCGCGAGACGAGCGCACCGTGGAGCGCGACCAGGCCCGCGCCGAGCTGGCTGCAGCGGTGACGCGGATCGACGCGCTCAATGCCAGCGCGGATGCCGCGGAGCTCGCGATCGGAAGAGCCTCGGCGCTGGAGCGCCAGCTCGATGAGGCGGTGTTCAAGCTCGCTTCGCGCGATCACGATCGTCCGGCCGCGGCGACCGAAGAGGTCAAGGTCGTGGCCGATCCCGAGATCGAGCGCAGGCTCGACGAGGCGACGCAGCGCGCGAGCGAGGCCGACCACCACCGGCGCCAGGCCGAGGCGCGGGTCCACGAAGCCGAGGATCGCCTGCGCGAGCGGGACGGACGCGTCCGCGAGCTCGAAGCCAAGGTGACCCAGCTGGATCATCGAGCGTCACTGGGCGAACAGACCCGTGCCGTCATCGAGCGCAAGCTCACCGAAGCACTGGCGCGTGTCGCCGAGCTCGAGCGCGAGGTCGACGCCGCCGAGAACGTGCGATCATTCGCCGCCGAGACCGAGCGGGAGATCGCAGCGCTTCAGCGCGAGCTGCGCGAGACGCGCAACAAGCTGCTCCAGCTGAGCGCCGATCGCGACGGCCGGTTCATGCGTAGAGATCTTCACGGCGACGAGACCACCAGTCGCCGCGGCTCGCTCGTCGATTCGTTCGACCCCGAGGCGACCGCCGAGGCGGATGCCAAGCGCTACGAGGCGATCGTCGCGAAGAACTCGGATCTCGAGGACAAGGTCCAGCAGCTCGAGCGAGAGGACCAGCGGCTGCGGCGGCTGCTCACCGAAGCGCAGGCGAGGCTCAACGATGAGCAAGACAGCGAGGCGATGCCGACGCGCGCGCGGGCGCGGCTACCGACTCAGCTCGACGATTCGATGAGCGTGCTGGAGGACGCGATCGACGCGCTACGGACGAACATCCGGATCGTCGCAGACCAGACGTCGACGTTGACGCCGTCGGAGTCGGTCGTGGTGGCACGTGCGGTCAAGCAAGCCAACGACAACCTGGATCGCGCGCGCCGCGCGTTGAAGCAGCTCGGCCTGACGCTCCAGGCGCGGTGACGCAACGGCGACGTCCGGGTGGACTTCATGCATCGATCGGACGACCAGTCCGGCTCGAACACCAGGTCGCCGCGCCGGGTCGTCGCTAGCGAATCATCGGCAACACCGCGATCGCCTGGATCGTGGTCGTCCGAAACGACAGCGCGAGCTCCACCAGGTGGCGCGCGTTGGCGGCGATGCTCGGGTCGACCGTCGCGGCGGGCAAGACAGCGGCGAGCGCGGCCTCCACGCCGGTGGTGCCGAGACCAAACGGCGCGTGCACCTGGCCGAAGCTGGACAGCACGTCGCGCAAGGTCGGTGCGGGTGGAAACACCTCGACTCCCACGTCGGCATCGACCTTCCCGAGCGTGCGGGCCTCGGCGATCGCTGCGTCGAGCCCGCCGATCGCGTCCACCAGCCCGAGCTCCTTCGCCTTGGTGCCGGTCCACACCCGGCCCTGCGCGATCGGTAACACGTCCTCCGGCTTCTTGTGGCGACCGTCCGCCACGCGACCCACGAACGCGCGATACACCGCTTCCATCGAGCTCATGATCACCGCCTTCTCGTCATCGCGCCACGGTGCCAGGCTCGCCATCATCGTCGCGTGCTTGCCACGACCCATGGGGAACGTGGTGACGCCCAGCTTTGCGAGCGCCGCTCCGGGCGAGATCTTGCCGCCGACGACACCGATCGATCCGGTCAGCGTGTCATCGAGCGCGAAGATCTTGGTGGCGTTGCTGGCAATGTAGTAACCACCGCTCGCCGCGACGTCGCTCATCGACACCACGACCGGCTTCTTGGCCTTGAGGTCAGAGACCGCGCGCCAGATCAACTCCGACGCCTGCGCGCTGCCGCCTCCAGAATCGATCCGCAAGACGACCGCCGCTACGCGGTCATCTGCCGCCAGCGCCCGTAGCGCCGCGACCATGGTGTGGGAGGCGATCTGCTGGCGGGCACCGAGCACGCCATCGCCATCGCCATCGATGATGTTACCCAGCGCATAGACGATCGCGACGTGCTTGCCCGCCGGACGCTCTGGCGGCATCGCGCCGAAGAACCGCGCGACCTTGAGCATCGTCTGGAGCTTGTCATCGCCGTCGGGCTCGAGCTCGATCTTGGTCCACGCTCCCGCTGCGACGCGATCGCGAAACATTTCGAACGACCCGATCTCGTCGACGAGCTTCGCGTCCTTGGCCTGTTCCGCGGTGAACAGCCCGGTATCGATCAGTTGCTTGACCCGAGTCGCATCCAGCTTCCGATCGGCGGCGATCACATCGACCATCGTCTGATAGCGGCGATCGAGGATCGCGCCCAGCGTCTCTTCCATCTCGCGCGACGGCGAGGTGCGCGTCAGGGGCTCTGCCGCGCCCTTGTACGCTCCCACGTGGAGGAAGTCGGCGGTCACGCCGAGCTTGTCGAGCAATCCCTTGATGTGAACCGGCATGGCGGCGGGACCGGTGATGCCGATGCCGCCCAGCGGCGCGAGCCCGATCTGCTCGCACGCGCCGAGCACCATGTACATCGCGTTGCCGGCTCGCTCGGCGTGGCAGGCGAGATGCTTTCCAGCGCCGCGGAATTCGCGCATGACGCCTCGCAGCTCGATCACATCCGCGAAGCTCGCATCCAGATCGTCGAGCTGCAGCACCAGCCCCGACAGCGTCGGCTCGCGGGCTAGCTCGCGGAGTCGGTCGATCACCTTGTGGAGCTCGGTACCACCACCCCCGGTGAACGAGAACGCGACGCGCTCGACCAGATGTCCGCTCAGCTGGAGCACGCCCCAGTGCGGATCGGCTGCATCGAAGTCGTCCGATGATTCCGGGGCTTCGTACGGTCCAGGCTTCTCGAGGCCATCGCTCAGCTTCGACAACATGCCTTGGAGGTCCATGCCTCCGAGCCCGCCGCCATCACCGTTGGTGCCGTTCGACTCGGACGATCCGTTGCTCCACGGGTCCGAGGTTGGCGGTACGTGTTGGTCGACGACCGAATCGAGCTTGGAGGGTTGGTCCTTGCAGGCGACAACCAGACAGGTTCCGACGAGCACCCAGTGACGCATGCCCCGCTTCATAGCACGCGATCCGGTGACGCCTCGACGCGGTTTGCTCGCGGCGCACCACGCTTGGCGTCAATTTGAGTCGGTGTCCGGCAAAGAGCCTTCGGGCGCCGGACCCGGCGTCGTCGCGGGACCCGACGACTGTCCGCCGGGATCGAGTCGGTCGAGCAGTTTCTTCGCCTTGGGGCTGTCCGGATATGCCTCGAGGTACGCCTTCACCGCCTCGATCGCCTGCTCCTTGCGGCCTTGCTGAACGTAGGTCTCCGCGACGCCCCACAGCGCCGGCTCGAACCGCGGCGACACCGCCAGGGCGGCGCGAAACTTCGAGAACGCGGTCGCGAACTGCTTGGCGTCGATGTGGCAATAGCCCATGCCGGTGAGCGCTTCGACGCCGTTCGGCTTTTGCTCGAGCGCTCGTTCGTAGAGATCCATCGCCTTGGTGCAGTTGGACTCCGCCATCGTGTTCGCCTTGGCGAGCAGACGGTCATAGCTGTCACCTCCGCCCGCAGCAGGTCGATCGATCGGCGCTGCTGGCGTGGGGGTCGGTGTCGGCGCCGGGGGCTGCTTGGTGCCTTCCTCGGGCGGCAACGGATCGGTCTTGACCACGGAGGTCTCGAGCTTGGTGGCGAGCGCCTTCGCGGCGAGGTGATCCGGTTGCGCGGCGAGGATCTGATCGACCAGGACCTTCGCCTCGGTCGCCTGACCGAGGGCATGCGCGAGGATCGCCATGTTGAGCCGCGCGCGGACGTCGCCCGAGGACTCGAGCTTGCTATCGCCCTGATCGATCGCGGCGAACGCGGCCTTTGCTGGTTCGAGCTTGCCGTCGCGCGCCAGCACCAGTGCCTTGGACAGCGCGACATCTCGAGCCCACTCCGATGATGCGTTCTTGCTCGCGACGTCCAGGTAGCGAGTGATCTCGCGCGGCGACTTGCGCTGCAGTCGCAACACACCCGCCATCGCGAGGTTCGCGACGGCGTCCTGGGGAATCGCCTTGAATGCACGCTGTGCGTCGCCGGCAGCCTCGAGCACGACGGCCGCAGCTTCCTTGCGCAACCGTTCGCTCTCCGCGCGATCGCCGCTGAGCGCCGCGCGATCGAGCAGGGATTGTGCGATCGCCACCCCGAGGTGCGCACGAACCGCTTGCTCGGGCGGCGTGTTCTTGCCCGCCAGCAAGCCACGCGCTTCGCGCACGCGCGGTTCGAGATCGCCCGGGAGCTCGTCGCGCGCGACATCGAGCGGCGACAGCGGAGGAACCGCGGTGGTGAGCGGTGCATCGATCACCGGCGTCACCACCGGTGAGCCGGCATCGCCGGACGGCACGGCGACGATCGCGGCATCGCGTCCCGGTGCCTGCGCCGGAGCGCGAGTGTCGGTGCGAATTGCCACGACATAGATCACGATCCCGGCAGCGGCCATCACCACGAGCGCCGAGATCACGATCAACATGCCCGCGCGCGACCCGCGGTGGCGAGGCAGCACGTCATCGTCGTCGAGCGACTCGACACGCTCGGTCGGATGCGGCGATCGCGAGCTGATCGGCCGGCCCGCGAACGCCGGTTCGGCGGCCGTGTCGGTCTTGGGGACGATGCCGTCTTTGGCCCACACCGCAGTTCCGCGTGCCCCCTCCGGAACCGCAGGCGGCAACGTCGGTGCTCGACGGCCCGGCGGCGGAGGTGGTTGCGTCGTCGGACGTTTCTTCGGCGGCGGCGTGCTCGGTGTGCCCGCACCGCTCATCGCCGAGCCGAGCGGTGGCGTCTTGGCTCCCGACGGTGGCACACCGATCGCGGGCGTCGTGCCGGTCGGCGATACGCCCTTCGCTGGCGTTCGCCCCGGGATGGGCGGCGGGACCGTTCCGGGCCGGCGAGCGGCCGAGTCCTTCGCGGTGCGGCCCACGATCTTGTCAGTCGACGCACGCTCCAGCGAATCATCGTCGGAGTCACGCCGAGCAGAGCCCACGCCGAGCATCGTGGCTTGGGGCTCGACGGCCGGGCGAGGTGTACGTCCGCGTGCTTCGTCGTGGAGCGCGAAGTACTGAGCCAGCTCGTTGATGTCGCCCAGTCGCTTCCAGGTCTTTCCGGTGCGCGAGATCAACGATTCGCGCGTGACGATACCGGCGACGATCCATTGCTGCAGTGCTGCGAGCTCGCGGCAACTCTTCTGCTCGCCGTTTTCGAGCCGGATCAGCCACTGGCGTTCGGGCTGCGCGGGGCCGGTGTCGACCGTGCGCATGTCTCCGATCACCGAGTCTGGGCGCGGCAACTTCGGTCCGCTCGGCGAAGGAACGCCCACGTTGGTGATCGTCCGCTTGCGGATCTTGAACATGTGGCCGCAGTTGGTGCACTTGACGGTGACCCCGCCGGGCTTGAGGCGAGCTTCATCGAGCTCGTACTCGGTCTGGCACTTCTCACAGCGGACGTCCATGGGTGCAGGCTGGGGCACGCAACGCGCAGTTTTCGGTGCCTTAGCCGGCGAAGTTACCACGGCGATTTCTCGTGCGCACCTTGGGCGCCGCGGGCACATCGACTATCGTCGTTCGATGAACGACTCTCCCGAGTCTCCGGAGCGTGGTGCTGAACGCGTTCGCGTCGACGCGTTCGTCAAGGTCCTGGGGGCCAACGGTCAGGAGCTGGTATTTCGCACGCGGGACCTCTCGGAGCAGGGGCTGTTCCTCTACACCAAGGTTGCGCGGATGTACGCGATCACCGTCGGGACCACACTGCAGCTGGAGCTCTATGACTTCGACCAGCACGTCACGTGCAAGGTCGTGGTCGTCCGGGTGGTCGAGGCCGGTAGCGCCGAGAGCGCTAGCTTCCCGACGGGGTTCGGTGTGCGGATCACCGAGTGCGCCGCTCCATCGCGCGAAGCGCTGCGAAAGATGATCGCGCGGGTCAAGGCCGGTGAGGTCTATTAGCGCCCCGAGTGCGCCGCTCCATCGCGCGAAGCGCTGCGAAAGATGATCGCGCGGGTCGGGCGCTATGGGTCTGATCGCACGATCGGCGTCGTGGTCGTCACGTCGAACCAATCATTCGCGCACAGCTCGAACCGCAAGTGCGTCGACCATGCGCCGTCGCGCCAGACATCGTCGACCATGCGACCGATCATTCGAAACCCGAGCTTCTCGATCACTCGCCGCGAACCGGCGTTTTGCTCGATGCAGCCGACGACGATCTTGTGCAGCCCGAGGGTCGTGAAGCCCCAGTTCACCACCTCGCGCGCCGCTTCGGTCATGAGGTTTCTGCGCCACAGTGCGGGCGCGAGCCAGTAGCCGAGCTCCGCTCGATCGAGCCGCCATGCGTGTCGCCGCCAGGTGATGTCGTGCAGCCCGATGCAGCCGACGATCCGCCCGTCGTGCTCGATGCCCCATACGACATGAGTGTTCTCGGCGATCCCGCGAGCCTGTCGCTGGACGAGCTCGACCGTCTCGCCGCGGTCGCGGTGCGCCTCCCAGCTCATCAGCTTGGGGAACTCGGGGTCCGACACCACCGGCCACAGATCGTCGACGTCGGTCTCGCGCAACGGACGCAGCACGAGCCGGTCGGTCTTGATCACCAGATCCAGATCGCCAAGCTCGGGAATCGTCGCGCGCGGAGCCGAGGTCATGCAGACATACTGAGTCGCGCCCGCGGGAATTCCCAGCGGATTCACATCGGCATCGAGTCGACATTGGCGACCGACGCTACGGCGACACCCGAAGGGATCGCCTCGGACGCTAGTGGGCGGCAGTCACGTCGACCTCCTCGACGGTCGCGAGGATGTCCTTGACGTCGATCAAGCGCAGCCGGTCGTCCCACGGCACGCGCACCCCTGCCTCCTTGCGAAACAGCACGTAGGCGCCAAGCGGCACCCCCGAGACGTTTTCGGTGACGTTGTCCGAGGTCGGTCGGTCGCGCGCGACCTCGATGACCTTGCCATACAGCGCGTCGTCGTGTTGCTCCTTCGCGCCGGCGGGCAAGTACAGGCCGCCGTCGGTTCGTTCCTCGGTGCGAACGACCTGGACGAGCACGCGCAGGCCGAGCGGCAGGATCAACCGATGGGGCTTGCTACCGGAGGTCTCGCTCGAGGACAACGACGCCACTCTGCTCCACACAGCGCAGCTTGGTCAAGCCGGCAGCCCGCAACGCGTCTTGCGCGACGTCGAGCTGGTTGGCCATGTTCGGGTCGTTGCACGAGCCCGAGCGCACATCGATCCGCGTGCCTACGACCTCCACGGTGGACCACAGCCGCTGCTTGTCGAGCAAGCGATCGAGCTCGTTGGCGACCGCATTTGGATCGGGGGCCCGCGGGGTGGGCGCTTCGGCCCCCGGTTCTGGCTCGGCTGCCGCGGGGGCCGTCGCCGTGGCCCGGGTTGGCTGGGTTGGCGCTGCAACCGGCGATTGCGCGCCGCCCCCGGACGACCGCAAACCGAAGAACGCGACGATCCCGCCGGCGAGCGCGACCCCGAGGATCACAGGACCGATCGGAAACCGGGTGTCTTCCTTTTCGAGCGTGGTGCCGCCGGCTACCTGGCCGGTTCGGGTCCGGCTCACCGTCGGAAGCGGCACGTGGCATTTCGGACACCGGACGTAACCGGGCACGATCGGTACGCCACACGCAGGACACGCGGTCACCTGCCAAGCATAACGCCATGCACGACCGGCGCGAATTTTTCAAGTGCGCACCAGCTCCTCGCCACAGGCGCCACGACGCCCTCCACCGATCATCTCCTCTGTGTCGAGGTATTAGCGTCGGTATCGGCGACGGCGAGGGCGACGGCCGGCCACCGAGAGCGTCAGACCCGCCAGGGCGAGCGACAGCACCATCGTCTCCGGTTGGTTCGCGCTCTGGCACGAGCATCCACCGGGCAACGCGACCGGCTCGCAGGATCCTGGGTCCTTGGCGATGGAGTAGATCGTGCAGACGCCGAGGATGTCGTCATCGTCGAGCGACCGCTTCTTGGTCTCGCCGCAGTCCTGGTAGTTGTACATGGTCGCCTCGGTGATCGACGGATCGAGCGCCGAGTTGCACGACGGGACCGGGTCGCCGTTGTGGTCGACGCGGGCCGGATCTCCGGCGGTGACGCACGGATGCTCGAGGCCGTGAAGATGTCCCAGCTCGTGGGTGAGCGTATTCGCCAGGTCCGCCTGGCATCCGGCACCGCTGAGCGTCACGCCGTCCTTGGAGATCGCGAAGTCGACGCCGTTGAGCTCGATGTCCGCGTCGACGATCGCGCCATCGCGGTCGCTGGTCGCATCGTCGACGTACACCGCGGTGGTGATGCCGGCCGCCGATCCGGGATAGCAGCGCGGCGGATCGTCGTCGACGGCGGGTCTGCACCACGACACGTCGCGGAACTTGATCAGGTTCACGTAGTCCCTGCCGACCTCTGCATCGCTGAGACCGTCGAATTCGAGCTTCAAGTACGAACATGAGGTCGGCGCGGTGTTCCACTCGTTGATCGCCTGATCGATCGCCTCTCGCTCGGTGTCGCCGGGGATCGCGTTGGTACCGGCGGAATCGACCGCCACGAACACGCAGCCCGATTCCCAGTACAGGGAGTTTCCCGCGAGCGTTGGCCCTGTGCGGACGAACCCGGGCGGCTGTTCGAGCACGCGCATCGAATCCACCACCATGTGCGGGCGCGACGACCGGTCGCGGGCTGCAGACGCCGCGACCGCCACCCGCATCCCCGGCCTCATCGGCTCGGGGCCCGGGAACGTGCGCATCGTCAGCCCGTTGACCGTGCCGCCGAGCTGGCTGACGGTGACCGGCCCGGCGGCGGTCATGATCGTGGCCTCGGTGACGATCCGACTGTGATCGCTGGTCCAGCGGCTGCTCGCGTCGGTCACCCAGCCCTCGATGGTGACGGGGGCGGCGCTTGCGGCGGCCGGCAGGGTGAGGACCAAGGCGACCGCGACTCGGCCGATACGACGCATCAACTGACCTTATCACTGACGGTCGAGCGGGCGCGTGTTACAAGTCGCCCGATGTCCGCTGCCGACCGGCCCGTGCGCGTGCGGATCGCACCGTCGCCGACGGGTGACCCACACGTGGGTACCGCCTACATTGCCCTGTTCAACTACGTCTTCGCCAGGAGTCGCGGTGGAACGTTCGTGCTCCGGATCGAAGATACCGATCAGACGCGAGCGCGCGGCGATTCCGAGCAGATGATCTTCGAAGCCCTGCGGTGGGTCGGGCTGTCGTGGGACGAGGGTCCCGACGTCGGTGGGCCACATGCGCCGTATCGCCAGAGCGAGCGCGCGCAGCACTATCGCGATCACGCCGGCATCCTGCTCGAGGCGGGAAAGGCGTATCGCTGCTTCTGCACGCCAGAGCGGCTGGCAAAGGTCCGGATCCAGCAGCAGGCCGAGAAGAAGGGGCACGGCTACGATCGGCACTGCCGCGACCTCGACCCGAGTGAGGGGACGGTGCGCGCCGCTCACGGGGAGCCCCATACGATCCGGCTCAAGGCGCCGCTCGAGGGCAGCGTCACCGTGCGCGATCAGCTGCGCACCGAGCCGATCGTGATCGATGCGGCGCAGATCGACGATCAGGTGCTGCTCAAGTCCGATGGCTTGCCGACGTATCACCTGGCCAACGTGGTCGACGACCACATGATGGAGATCAGCCATGTGATCCGCGCGGAGGAGTGGATCTCGTCGACGCCCAAGCACGTGCTGCTGTATCAGGCGTTCGGCTGGGACCAGCCGGCGTGGCTGCACATGCCGCTGCTTCGCAACGCGGACAAGTCGAAGATCAGCAAGCGCAAGAACCCGGTGTCGATCAATTACTACCGCGACGCAGGGATCCTGCCGCAGGCGCTGCTCAACTTCCTCGGGCTGATGGGATGGTCGTTCGGCGACGACCAGGAGAAGTTCACGCTCCAGCAGATGATCGACGCGTTCTCGTGGGACAAGGTCTCGCTCGGCGGGCCGGTGTTCAACCTCGAGAAGCTGACCTGGCTCAACGAGAAGTACATCCACGAGCTCGACTTCGAGCAGCTCGCCGACGCGGCGATCGACTGGCGACTCAACCGCGAGTTCTTGATCAAGGTCATGCCGCTCGTGCGCGAGCGGATCAAGAAGCTCGACGAGCTGATCCCGGCGATCGAATACTTCTTCTCCGGCGACCTCGATTACAGCAGCGTGCTCGCCGAGATGAAGGTGCCCGACGTGCCTGGACCCGAGGTCGGCAAGGCGCTGCTCGCGTTCGTCGAGCGGTTCGAGGCGCGCGAAGGGTTCTCCGCCCAGCTGCTCGAGGAAGAAGCCCGGCAGTGGTGCGAGGCGCTCGGCTGGAAGACCAAGCACGCGTTCATGCTGCTGCGGTTCGCCGTCACCGGTCGCAAGGCCTCGCCACCGCTGTTCGAGACGATGGCGGTGCTCGGCAAGGAGATCACGCGTCGTCGGCTCCGGCGCGCGGCCGAGGTGGTCGGCAAGTAGTGTGGTTCGCAGACAAGTTGCGCGCCGCCAAGCAGGAGCTGCGCGAGATGCTCACGCCTGCGGCGTGGCGGGCGATCGATCGCGAGACCCAGCGCGATCCAGCGGCGGCCGGCACGACGAGCACAACCGTGCTCGCGATCATGATCACGGTTGCCGTGTCGCTGACGCTGCAGGAGTACATCGGTTCGAACGACTGGTTCGATCGCAACGTGCTGGGCCGCGGCTACCGAGGTGAATATCGCGAGCTGCTCGGCTTTGCGTGGTGGTCGGGCTGGCGCGTGTTCGGCTACGTGGTGATGCCGATCTTGGTGATCATCGCGCTGCCCGGCGAGCGGCTCCGCGACTATCACGTGTCGTTTCGTGGATTCACCAAGCACGTGTGGGTCTACGTCGGGTTGTTCGCCCTGTTCCTGCCGTTCTTGCTCTACGTCTCGACGGCGAAGGAGTTTCGCGGGACCTATCCGTTCTATCGGATGGCCAACCGTTCGCCGTTCGACCTGTGGGCATGGGAAGCGATGTACGCCGCCCAGTTCGTCTCGCTCGAATTCTTCTTCCGCGGGTTCTTGCTACAGGGCCTACGCCGCGCCCTCGGCTCGAACGCGATCTTCGTGATGCTCGTGCCGTACTGCATGATCCACTACGGCAAGCCGATGGCCGAGACCTTCGGCTCGATCGGCGCAGGCCTGCTGCTCGGCACCCTCGCCATGCGCACCCGCTCGATCTGGGGCGGCGTGCTCATTCACATCGCCGTCGCGATGACCATGGACATCATGGCCATGCGCGGCTGTCCGCCCATGGGCAGCGGCCGGTACTGCCACTGAGTGGGGTCAGACTCAACTTGCGCAACGTATGCTCGCCTAAGTTTCGCAAGTTGAGTCTGACCCCCTCACAGCGGGAGCGGGAGCGTCACGCACACGCCGCCGCCCAGGCGATTGGCGAGCGAGACCCGGCCGCCGTGGGCCTCGGCGATCTCGCGGACGAGCGCGAGCCCGAGGCCGGTGCCGCCGCGTTTGGTCGAGTAGAACGGGAGGAGCGCGTTCGACAGCACGGCTTCGTTCATGCCGCTGCCGCGATCGCTGACCTCGATCGCGACGCTGGTCGGCAGCTTGCGGACGCGGAGCTGGACGTCGCTCGGCGGCGATCCGGACTCGTGCGCGTTGCGCAGGAGATTGAGCAGCGCCTGTTCGATCTGTGACGGATCGAATCGGGCAGGCGAATCGGGTAACGAGCCTTCGACGGTGAATGCGACCTGGCTGCGTAGCCGGTCGACGATGTCTGGCCACGCGATCGGTTCGGGTCGAGGCGCCGGCAGCTTCGCGAATCGAGCATAGCCACGGATGAACTGCTCGAGGTGCCGTGCGCGATCCGCGATCGTTGCGAACACCTTCTCGAGCTGATCGTGGCGCCCGCGCTTGAGGAGCTCGCCACCGGAATGGGCGAGCGAGGCGATCGGCGCGAGCGAGTTGTTGAGCTCGTGGCTGATCACCCGGATCACCTTCTTCCAGGTGCGAACCTCCTGGCGGTGCAGCTCGACCGTCAAATGGCGCAACACGAACAGCTCGTGCTGGCGTCCGTTGAGCCGGAACTCGCTGCGCGCGAGATAGAAGATCTCCTCCTCGTCATCGCGCTCGACGACGAATAGCCCGTCGCCGCCGCGGATCACCGCATCGCGCAGCGACTCGGGCGCGGACTCGAGCAACACGCGCAGCAGAATACCCTCGAGCCGGCGGCCGCCGCCGAGCAAGTGCCGTGCGGCGAGGTTGCCGTACACGATGTGTCCGCCCGGATCGCACAGCAGCATCGCGACCGGTGTGTTCTGCACCATGGTGTCGAGCAACAGCTCTCGGTGCACCAGCGATTCGCGCTGCCGGCGCAGCGTATCGCCGAGCGCGTTGTGCGCCGTCACGAGGTCACCGAGCTCGTCGTTGCGCTTCCACGCCAGACTGAACGCGAAGTCGCCATCGCGATAGCTGTTGACCGTGCCGGCGAGCGCGCGAAACATCGCGGTCGCGTTCGCCAGCGACCGCCGGACCAGGTCGATCGCGATCGGCACCATGATCACGGTGGCCAGGCCTCCCGCCAGCCACGGATCGCCGAGCCAGTCAGTCAGCGCGAGCGTCCCGGCGATCGCGACGATCACCAGTGCGGCCGTGGTCACGGCGAGGCGCCAGATCATCGAGCTACGGCGTCGGCGGGTTACGGGCTCGGTCATTCGCGGGGGATGCTCAGCTTCTCCATCCTCCGGTACAGCGCCTGCCGACTCAAGCCGAGCTCGACCGCGGCTTGTGCGATCACGCCACCAGCCCGGGCCAGCGCGGCCTCGATCGCCGCGCGATCGGGTTCCTCCGCTGCAGGAGTGGGCGCCGGCATCTGGAGGCCGAGGTTGTCCGCGCTGATCTCGGAGCCTGTGGCGAGTAGCGCCGCGCGCTGCAGCGCATTCTTGAGCTCGCGGACGTTGCCCGGCCACGCATGGCGCCGCAGCGCCTCCCGCGCGTCGCTGCTCAGCTGCTTGCCCGCCGGCAGGAAGTGCCTGGCCAGCGCGAGAATGTCATCGACGCGATCCGCGAGCCCCGGCACTGGGATCACGATCGTATTGAGCCGGTAGTACAGGTCCTCGCGGAACGTGCCGGCGCGGATCATCGCGGGAAGATCCGCATTGGTCGCGCTGATCACGCGCACCCGGACCTGGCGCTCCTTGTTCGATCCGAGCCGCTCGAATCGCCCGGTCTCGAGCACGCGCAGCAGCTTCATCTGGCCGGTCAGCGACAGGTTGCCGATCTCGTCGAGGAACAGCGTGCCGCCGTCGGCGGACTCGAACTTGCCCTCGCGTGCGCGGTTGGCGCCGGTGTACGCGCCGACCTCGGCCCCGAACAGCTCGGCCTCGATCAGCTCGGATGGCAACGCTCCGCAGTTGAGCGTGACGAACGGGCCGGCCTTGACCTCGGAGTTGGCCTGGATGATCTCGGCGATCTTCTCCTTGCCCGAACCGTTCGGGCCCGTGATCAGCACCGGGACGTCGGCGCGCGCGACCCGGCAGGCGAGGGCGATCACCTGCTCCATCGCCGGATCGGCGAACACGGCATCGCGGAGATCGTACTGATGCTCGAGCTCGCTGTGCCGCCGGTGTTCGGCCGCCTTCCGCCTGGTCAGCTCGCGCCTGGCGAGCGACAGCTCGAGCAAGTTCTGCACGCAGGTGAGCAGCTTGTCGTCGTCCCACGGCTTTGCCATGTAGTCGGCCGCGCCGGCCTTGACCAGCTCGACGGCGGACTCGAGCTGGGTCCACGCGGTCAGCAGCACGACCGGCAGGTCAGGATAGTGGCCGCGAATCGTCCGGAACAGCGCCGCGCCATCCTCGCCCGATGTCGTGTCATCGCGAAAATTCATGTCCTGGATCACGAGATCGACGGGCTCGCGTCCGAGGATCGCCAGGCCATCGTCCGGAGACTCCGCCGCGATCGTTCGCAGATCGCGGAGCGAGAACAACACCTCGAGCGCCGTGGCGACAGCGGGGTTGTCATCGATGACGAGGACGGTGGGCATCCGCACGGTCAGGTTACACGCTGCGGGTGGCGAGCGCCGGAGGAATGGCCGCTGCCCGCACGGCAGGTCCGAGCACGGCGATCTGGCCGAGGCCCCATAGCAGCACCGCCCCGATCGGCAGGAGCTCCGCCGGCAGCCGTGGCACGTGATAGGTGTCCATCAGCCACAGGTTGATCGCATAGGCAAGCGCCATCCCGATCACGATGCCGAGCGTCGCGAGGATGAAGTTCTCGAGCTGGAAGTACCGCAGGATGTCCCCCCGCGTCGCGCCGAGCGCGCGGCGAATGCCGATCTGCCGAGTTCGTTGTTGAACCCAGAAGCTGGCGAGCCCCACGACCCCGAGCGCCGTGATGATCAACAGCGCGATCGACACGCCGACCAGCAGCCAGGCCATCGCTCGATCTTGCCTGAAGTAGTCGTGGCGGATCTCGGTGAACGTCTTGCGGTGCAGGATGATCCGGTTCGGGTCGACCTTGTTGAGCGTGGCGTCGACGGCGCCGAGCACCTCGGCCTGGCGCGCCGGATCGACGCGCAGCAAGTAGTGACCGCCGTAGTTGAACGAGAGGTTCACCGGTAGCATGAGCGCGTACGCTGGATCCGCCTTCGGATTGCGCGCGCTGAAGTCGTTCGGGCGCGCGAGCACGTCCACCACACCGACGACGACCTGCGGCTGAGCGCTCCACACGTACAGCTTCTGCCCGAGCGGGTTGATGCCGGGAAACACCCTGTCGGCGACTCCCTTGGTGATGATCACCGAGGCGACACTCACCTTCTTGCTCTCGGCGTCATCGATCGAGACGTACTCCTCGGGCAAGAAGTCGCGTCCGGCGATCAGCTTCGCGCCGAGCGTCTCGAGCAGGTCTGGGCTGCCCATGTAGGTCGCGACGTTCATCGATGGCTCCGGATCATCGGCGTTCGTCGAAACACCGCTGTTCCACGACGATCCTCCGAGCGGGATCATGTTGGTCACCGCGACCGATTTCACCCCGGGGATCGCACGCAGCGCGACCAGGTCTTGCTCGGTGACCGCGCCGGCGTCGGTGCGCTGGCCGATGCCGGTCAGCTGGACGTTCACGATCTCGGCTTCCGCAACGCCACTTGGCCGATCCATCCGTGCGAGCCGGTGGCGAATCACGAAGATCGCGTTGCATACGATCGCGCAGGTGAACGCGATCTCGAGGACGATCAGCGTGGCGGCGGTGCGATGCCGGCGCAGGGTCGAGATGATCGGTAGAAGCTGCATGGAGTCCTCAGTGCGACTTGAGCTGGATGGCCGGCGTCACCTGGCAGCCGCGCCACGCCGGGAGTAGCCCGGCGAGCAAGCTGCTAGCGATCGCCAGCGCGAAGGTGGTGGCGAGCATCGGAAGATCGAGCTGCGCGAGGTCCGCGAAGTCAGCCGGCTGCTGGCGGATCGCCCACAGGCCGAGCCACGCGAGCCCGAGTCCCAGCACGCCGCCGGCGACGCCGATCGTCGTCGACTCGATCAACAGCTGGACGAAGATCGACCGCTTCGACGCGCCGAGCGCACGGCGAACGCCGATCTCGGCCGAGCGGCGGAGAAACTTCGTGAGTAACAGGCCGACCGTGTTGATCAGACAGACCAGCAGGAATCCCAGCGCCACCCAGGTCTGAAGCCGGACGTCACTCGGAACGACCTCCTTGTAGTCGAGCCATTCGCGGACGTTGCGCAGCCGGACGTTTGGGGGCCGCTCGAACGCGCCGATCCGCTTCTGTTCCTCGGAGTAGCTGACGAGGTAGTCGCGATATGCGGCGGCCTTGGCCTCGCTGTCGAGCTCGACCCAGAGTTGCAACCAGACGCACGGCGCCCCCACCGCTTCGGCGTCACCGGTGAAGTCCTTGCCCCAGCAGTCCATGTTGCCGCTGCGATCGAACCTGAGCTCGCGCGACAGCGAGAACGGCGCGAACACCTGCTCGCCCTTCCCATAGGTATCGGTGGTGAGATCGTAGAAGTGTGGCACCGCGCGCCAGTCGTCGATCACGCCGACGATCCGCAGATCATGGGCGGCGATCCGGATCGTGTTTCCGATGACGTCGACCGATCCGAAAAGCTTGTCCGCGAGCGCGCGAGAGATCACCGCGACTCGCGCCGCGTGGTCGTCGTCTTCGGCGCTCCATGCACCACCTGTGATGAACGGAACCCGGAACATCGCGAAGAAGTCCGCCGAGGTCCACCGCGCGTCGGCGTAGAACGGCGCGAGCCCGGCACGCTGAGGCTCGATCGCCGCGTTTCCTCCCGACATGATCGCCTGGCGATCGGCACGGCGAGCCCGCAGCAGCGCCTCGGAATCTCGGCGGGTCAGCAGATCCGGTGGCTCCTTGCTGCGGCGGTAGTTGTTTGCGAGCTGCGGATCGAGCTGCACGTAGTACAGCTGATCGCTCTTGCCCGGGATCGGGTCGGCGGACATCACGTGCTGCACGGTCAGCGTCGTCATGCTCGCGCCGACACCGAACGCGATCGCGATGATCATCAGGATCGTGAGCGCGACGTTGCGCTTGAAGCTGCGGAGCGCGAGATCGAGGTAATAACCAAGCATGGGCTCCTCTAGGCGCTCGGCTGCGCAGCCGAACGAGTGGGGCGAACCAGCGATGGACCGCGCTCGAGGTCGGCCGCGACCCCGTCGACGATGTGAACGTTGCGCTGAGCGCGTGCGGCGATCTCGGGATCGTGGGTGACGACCACGACGATCGTGCCCTGGGAGTTGAGCTCCTCGAGCAGCTGCATGACCTCGCGCGCCATCTGCGAGTCGAGATTGCCGGTCGGCTCGTCGGCGAGCAGCAGCTTGGGGCCACCGGCGATCGCACGTGCGATCGCCGCGCGCTGTTGCTGGCCACCCGACAGCTCCGCGGGAAAGTGCCGCATCCGCGATGACAGCCCGACGCGCTCGAGCGCACCCTCGATCCGCTTCTTGCGCTCGGCGCGGCCGAACCCGCGATAGCGGAGCGGCACGTCGACGTTGTCGAACAGGTTGAGATCCGGGATCAGATTGAAGCTCTGGAAGATGAACCCGATGTTCTCGTTCCGCATCCGAGACCGCGCGCGATCGTCGAGCTTCTTGACGTCGACGCCGTCGAGCAGGTATTCGCCGCCGGTGAGCTCTTCGAGCAGACCGGCGATATTGAGAAACGTCGTCTTGCCCGAGCCCGATGGACCGGTGACGGCGACGAACTCACCTTCGCGAACCTCGAGCGTGAGATCGCGCACCGCATGGGTCTCGACCATCGCTGTTCGGTAAACCTTCGAAACGCTGTTCATGTGAAGCATCGGTCGTTCTCCTGCTCGCTGCTTGGCGGCTCGCTACTCGCTGATCCGAACGCGCTGGGCGTCGCCAAAGCTGTCGATTCCCGCGACCACGATCTGATCTCCCGGCCTGGCTCCCGATACGATCTCGACGGCATCGAGGCTGATCGCGCCGGTCTTGATCGGCCGCAGCTCGGCCACCCCGTCGACGACGAAGTAGGCCGAGTTGCCGCCGCCAGCCTCGATGAACGGACCCCGCTCGACCTTCACCACGTTCGGCCGCTCTTCGATCAAGATCCGTGCGCTGAGTCGCTGGTTCTGGCGTAGCCCTTCGGGACGCTTGTCGCCGAGCTCGAGCCGGGTCGCGACGTTGCCATCGATCACCTCGGGCGACACCGAGCGCACTCGACCGGCAAACTGCGCAGTCCCTGCACGGATCTCCGCGGGCATCCCGATCGCCAGATCGCGCGCGAAGCTGTCCGGGACGCGGATCTCGAGCTCGAACGCACCCAGGTCGACCACGGTAACGATCGGCGCGTTCGCCGCAACCGTTGCACGCTGCGCGACCAGCAGCTGGCCTACCTGACCGGTCACCGGAGATTTCATCTCGAGCTCCGCGACCTGGCGCTCGAGCTCGCGCACGACCTCACGCTGGCGATCGAGGCCCTGCTTCTTGGTACCGAGATCGAAGCCGAGCTCCTTGGTCAGCAACGACGCCTCCGTATGGGCGTGCTTGACCGCGATCTCGGCCTTCTTCAGCGCGTCCTCCGATCGCCTCAGCTCGAGCTCGGGGATGACGCCACGAGAGAACATCTGCTGGTTGATCTCGACCTCTCGCGCCGCAGCCTGGCGATCCACCTCGGCCTGCGCGATCAGCTTTTGGGCGTTCGCCTTGCCGTGCTCGACGTCGAGCCCCGCACGGCCGAGGCCCGCCTCGATGCCGGCGAGCGTCGCTTGCTCCTGCGTCAATCGACTCTTGAGCTCGGGGCTATTGATCGTGGCGAGCGTTTGTCCGCGCGTCACCTGATCACCTGGCCGGACCGCGAAATCGACCGTTCCAGGCGCGACCGCATACAGCGTTGGGCTCACCGCCGCCACCACGCGCCCGTCAGCGACCACGTCGCGAACCAGCGTGCCCTGTTCGACCCGCGCGATCCGGATCCGCGAGCGATCGACGGTGGTCTCCGCCGAGATCCAGCCGCGCACCACGTACCCGATCCCGGCGAGCACCGCGATCGTCACCAGGCCTGCTGACGCCCAGCGCCGCCACGGGCGTGCGATCGCAGGCTTGGCCAGCGGTCGGTCCTGGCCAGACGTATCGCGGATCATGGCGGGCGCTATCGCAAGGCGTGTGCCCGCGCCAACACCGCGAGAATTCTCGAGACGACACTGTCCGCAGCGTCCGACCGGACGACCGGACGACCGGCCTCGAACATGAACGGCGAAGTCCGATCGCTAGAATTGCCGTTGAAGCCGGGGTGGGGGACCAAGGCGGCTTCCACAGCGGTTGCACGTTCACCAACCACGTGCACTTGGCACCTCCGAGTTAACGCCTGCACCTGCACCTCAAAAGCGTTGGCGCTCAACTCGCGACACAAGCCCGAAAAAAGGTTGGGCCTCAGCTTTCGCTGAGGCCCAAAACGAGCACGACCGTCCGACCGCAAGGCTGTCTATCCCCTACGCATTTGCATAGGTGGGCTCCACGATAATCCATTGGGCTTCCCGACGAGCGGGCGTGCACTCCCGGAACAGAGGCAGATCCCTGGATAGCTATTGTAGGAGACAGTTCGCCCCGGTATCGAATCGGACCGCCGGTGCTCGATTCCGAGACTAAGGATCGGGATCGAGATCGTCAACCGAAAAAGTCGATCGAATGATCATCGCGCAAGATCTTCATCGCGACGCGATGCGCGATCGGTATGCGAGCTGATCAAAAACTCGCCATTGACGGCGTTGCGATTGTGCGTTCTCGTCGAAGAACGGATCGATTCGACCGAGCGTTAGCGCTCGTGGCCGGATGAGCCACTCGCCGGACCGCCGGCACGCCAGTTGGCACCTTCGCCACCCTGCACGGCAGTCGATTTGATCCCGCGACGGAGCAGCGAATCGCGCGTCTCGATCGCATTGGCGCGATCCTCGACCGGTGACGCATGCAGTCCGGTATCCATCCGGATCGCATCACACGGGCACGCTTCGACGCAGAGTCCGCACACGACGCAGCGTAGCTCGTCGATCTCGAACACTGCGGGGCGCTTCTCGATCCCGGTGTCGTCCGATTCCTCGGGAACGATCGTGATGCAGTGCGCGGGACAGACCGTCGGACAGCACATGCATGCGACGCAGCGCACAGCGCCGTCCTCGCGCAACGTCAGGCGATGCAGGCCGCGAAACCGCTCGGGATAGTTCACCCGCTCCTCTGGATACTGCACCGTCTCGATGTCGTTCTTCCATGGATCTTGCTCTGGCGCACCCGCCTGGCTGCGAATCGCGAGCTTCTTGAGTGGCAGGAACAGATTGCGCGCGAAATGCTTCAGCGTGATCCCGAACCCCTTGGCTGAAGCCGCGAGAAACGTCGTGTCCTCTGCCTCGGGACGCGCGACCTGGATCGTGCGAACGCGCGGATGGCGGTCCGAGACCGCGATCACCTTCGGGCCGGTGGACTCATGCGAGCTCGCGTCGTCGTGAGCGTGGGACATTACGAGCCTCCAAGGAAGATCAGCTTCGCCAGTGCGGTGAGCATGACCCAGGCCAGCGAGAGCGGCAGCAGCCGCTTCCAGCCGAGGTTCATCAGCTGATCCGCGCGGAATCGCGGCAGCGTCCAGCGAACCATCAGCTGGAACCAGCACAGCAGCACGACCTTCGCGCCGAACGCGAGGAACTGCAGGCCGGTGACCATCCAATGCTTGAGCGGAAGGAACCAACCACCCGCGGACACGTGGTTGCCACCTTCGACCAGCACCATGTGGCCGCCGATGCGGAACCCGTCGGGATCGAGGAACGGTACCTGGTAGCCGCCGAAGAACACGGTGGCGACCACCGACGAGATGAACACGATCTCGATGAATTCGGCGAGGAAGAAGATGCCCCACCGCATCCCCGAGTACTCGACGAAGTAGCCGATGATCTCGGGCTCGCCTTCGGGGATGTCGAATGGTGCGCGCTTGGTCTCGGCGATCGCGGCGGTGAAGAACAGGATCAGCCCGCCGAATTGCGACAGCCACAGCCAGTTGAACGGGTTCGACGGCGACCACTCCGGCGACGTACCGCGTGCCGCGATCGCACCGGGCTCGAGCGTTCCGGTGATCAGGAACACGCCCATCAGCGACAGCCCCATCGCCACCTCGTACGACATCATCTGCGACGAGCTGCGCAGGCCACCGAGCAGCGCCCACTTGTTGTAGCTCGCCCATCCCGCGATCGTGCCGCCGTAGTTCGCAAGCGTGAGCACCGCGAAGTAGAAGATCAGGCCGTAGTCGACCGCGAACATCTGCATGCGGATCGAGTCGGCAAACGCAAACGAGCCCGGGTTGGTGGCGAGCTCGAACGGGTTGATGACCTCGTTGTACGAGTGCGGGAAGATCGTGGGACCGAACGGGATGATCGCAAACGCGATCAGCACGGGCGCGAGCGCGAGCACCGGCGCCAGTGCGAACAACCCCTTGTGGACGTTCGCCGGGATGAAGTCCTCCTTGAAGATCATCTTCAAGGCGTCGGCGACAAAGTGGAGGATGCCCTTCAGCTTGATCGGACCGATGTTGGCGCGGTTGGGACCGAGCCGGTCCTGCATCATCGCGCTCTGCCGGCGCTCCGCCCAGGTCAGCAGCGACGCCAGCGGCATCACCAGCAGGAACACCACGAACAGCCACTTGGTGCCCGGCCAGTCGAGGACGGCGTAGATCCAGTGACCGGACGAGGTTTCGATCGTCGAAGGATTCATCCTCGGCTCCCCGCGAATCGCAGCGCGAGCGGACGTGCTTCACGCACCCAGGTGAGTGCATTCCACGCCGGGACCGCAGCCGTCATGTCCTTGAACACGTCGCGCGTGTGCGTCCACGCCAGCTTCTGGCCGGAGGCGGCGGTGGTGATCGACGCGAGCCGAGCGACGGCTTCCCAACCCGGCAACGCCTGACCCGGCGGAGGAAACGCGGCATGCATCCGCTGCACCAGGCCCTTGATATTGGTGATCGTGCCTGCGGTCTCCGCCCACGCGGCTGCCGGCAGCGCAACGTTGGCGTGGCTGACCGGCCCGCGATCGTGGGTGGTGATCGCGACGTACTCGAGCTCTTGTACGCGCGCCGGCGTCACGCCCGGCAGCACGTCGCCGAGCGCCACGATGCCGCGCACCGCCGGGTCGAGCTCGTAGACCGGTTTGAGCGTCAGCTTGAGCGCCTCGGCGATCATCTTGACGCCGTTGAGGTTCGGGTTGATGTCCGCGACGCGAAGCCGGCCATCGGCGCGCGCTGGAACACCCGGCCTTGCCGCGTAGTACACGTCGGTGACGCCCCAGCCGAGCGCGAGCTTGGCGAGCGCGAAGTTGTCCTCGTTCGAGTGCAGCGCGCTGAGCACCACGGCGAACTGTCCAGCCGTACGACCGACGGCGAGCCGATCGGCAGCCGAACGGATCGCGCGATCCCAGCTGGCCGGGAGACCATCCACGGTCGGCCCTGCGAGCCGCTCGGCGCGCAGGTCGTGATACGTGAGCCGACCCTCGTCGCACATCCAGTAGGCGTTGACGTCGGGGTTGTGGCGTGGCACGAGCCGCCACGCGCGCTCGTTCTTGTGGTGGATCTCGATATTGCAGCCGGTCGCGCAGCCGTTACACACCGACGGCGTCGCCTCGAGCTCCCACGCTCGCATCGTGAACCGGAAGTCCTTCGAGGTCAGCGCGCCGACCGGGCAGACATCGACGGTGTTGAGCGAGTACGGGTTGTCGAGCTGTTCGCCCGGCGCGGTGGTCAGGATCTCGTGGTCGCCGCGATGGGCGAACTCGAGCTGGTGCTGGCCGGCGACCTCGTCGCAGGTGCGGATGCAACGCGAGCACAGGATGCAGCGCTCCTGATCCAGCACGATCGTCGGACCGAGGTCGACCGCCTTGGCCTTGTGGACCTTCGGCGTGTCGACGCGTGAATCCGCGTTGTCGTGCTCGAAGTACAGCTTCTGCAGCGTGCACTCACCGGCCTTGTCGCAGATCGGGCAATCGATCGGATGGTTGACCAGCGTGAACTCGAGCTGTTGTTTGCGCGCGAGCGTCGACTGCGGGTCGGTGGTGTGGACCACCATGCCGTCCCCGCAGATCTGCTGGCAACTCGGCTGCAGCTTCGGGTTCTTCTCGACCGACACCAGGCACTGGCGGCACTGCGCAACGACCGGGAGGCCCGGGTGGTAGCAGAACGCGCTGATGTCGACGCCCAGCGTCTTCGCGGCCTCGAGGACGTTCGTCCCCTTCGGCACGGTGACCGACTGTCCGTCGATCGTGAGGGTGACGGTTTCACTCATACGTGACCTTGATCGGTAAGCCGAGAACGAGACGTCGCGAGGTCTCACGTGCCCCGGACAACGAAGCAGCCGAGGTCACTTGTCACACTCCCCGCCGATCATGTTGATCATCCCGAAGATCGGAACGACGTCCGCGATCATGTGGTTGTGGATCAGCTGCCCCGCCGTCGACAGATGGACGAACGATGGCGACCGGACGTAGGCCTTGTACGGACGGCCGGTACCGTCGGCGACGATGAAGAAACCGAGCTCGCCGTTGCCGCCCTCGACAAACGTGTAGGCCTCGCCGGGCGGGACCTTGATGCCGTCCATGATGTGCTTGAAGTGGCGGATCATCGACTCGATCGTGTTGTAGGTCGCGCGCTTCGCTGGCAACGCGACCCGCGGGTCGTCGACCATCACCGGGCCATCGGGGATCTGGTCCAGGCATTGCCGGAGGATCCGGATGCACTGCTTGAGCTCCTCGATCCGGACCAGATACCGGTCGTAGCAGTCGCCGGTCGTGCCGATCGGCACGTCGAACTCGACCTCGGGATAGATCGAATACGGATAGTCCTTACGGACGTCGTAGTCGACGCCGCACGCGCGCGCGATCGGCCCGACGCAGCCGGTGGCGATCGCATCGTCCTTCGACATCGCCCCGATGCCCGCCATCCGATCGCGGAAGATCTTGTTGTGGTTGAGTAGGTTCTCGACCTCGACCATCGTGCTCTCGATCTGCTCGAGGGTGCGGGTCAGGTCATCGTGAAATCCGGCCGGCAGGTCGGCCGAAACGCCGCCGACGCGCACGTAGCTATGGGTGAGCCGTGCGCCGGAGACCTTCTCGAGGAGCTGGTACAGCCACTCGCGGCACTTGAGGAAGTACAGAAACGGCGTGAACGCACCGAGCTCCATCGCCGACGCACCGACGCACGTCAGGTGGTCGGTCATTCGAGACATCTCGCTGACGATCACGCGAATGTACTCGGCGCGCCGCGGGATCGACGTGGTCAAGCCCATCAGCTTCTCGACCGCCATCGCCCAGCCGACGTTGTTGATCATCGGCGACACGTAGTTCAGCCGATCGGTGTACGGGAACACCTGGGTGTACGTCGCGTACTCCGATTCCTTCTCGAAGCAGCGATGTAGATAGCCGGGCTGGACGTCCGACTTGACGATGCGCTCGCCGTCGACGGTGAGCACGATCCGCACGGTGCCGTGCATCGCGGGATGCGACGGGCCCATGTTGACGGTCATCAGATCGGGCGGGAGCTCGTGCTCGGTGTCCTGCAGGTCCTGAACGTCCTGGCGACCGAGCACCAGCTGCCTGAGCGACTCGGCGGTGAGCCCGCCCGTCGGCGCTCCTGAAACCGGTTGCGAAGCCATTAGCGCTCACTCCCCTCGCGCTTGATCGGATTGATCGGCAGGTCGTCGCGACGGACCAGCGGCTGCCGCTTCTCCTTGGGGTAGTCCTTGCGCAGCGGATACCCGACGAATTCCTCGTACAGGAAGATCCGGCGGAGATCGGGATGGCCTTCGAACCGGATCCCGTACATGTCGAACGCCTCACGCTCCTGCCATTCGAACGCCGGCCACAACGAGGCGAGTGACGGGACGCGTGGATCGTGCTCGGGGGCCGCGATCTTCAGACGGATCCGGTGGCGGTGCTTGCTCGAGCGCAGCTGATACGCAACCTCGAACCGTGGCTTGTCCTCGGTCCAGTGCAGCGCGGGAGCCACCCCGACCGGGCGCCAATCCAGCCGATCGATCGCCGTGACAAACACCGGCGAATCGAACGCCATCGCAGGATCGGTCTTGAGGAACGTCGCCACCGCGACCAGGTGGTCGCGCGCGACCCACGCGACCTCGTCGCCATAGCTCGATTCGGTGTGCGTGATCGCGTGCCCGTGGCTCGCCTTGAGCGCGTCGAGAACTCGTTGCGACATCTCGCTATCCTTCTTCGGACGCAGCGATCAACTGCTCGCGCTTGGTCCGCAGCTGACTGTGGCCGCGACCGGACTGGATCCGGTCCATCAACAGGATGATTCCGTCGAGCACTTGCTCGGGCCGCGGGGGGCATCCGGGAATGTAGACGTCGACGGGAATGACCTGATCGCATCCCGGCATCGCGTGATAGTTCTGGTAGAAGCCGCCGGTGGACGCGCACACGCCAAACGCGATCACCCACTTGGGCTCGGTCATCTGGTCGAACACGCGCTTGAGCGCAGGCCCCTGTTTCTCGGTGATCGTACCGACGACCATCAGCAGATCGCTCTGGCGCGGCGAGAACCGCGGGAACTCGGCGCCGAACCGCGCGAGGTCGTACTTCGGTGCGGCGACCGACATGAACTCCATGCCGCAACACGCGGTGACGAACGGGTAGCTGAACAGCGAGAACTTACGGCCCCAGTTGCTGGCCTGTTCGAGCTTGCTCTGCTTCGCCCATTTCGCGGCGTCTTCGAGCCGCGTGGTGGTGACTTCTACTCCCATCCGATCGCCTTCTTTCTCCACACGTAGGCGAGCGCGACGACGAGGATGGCGACGAACACCAACATCTCACCGAAGCCAAAGAAGCTCACGGTGCCGGGTGCAACGCCCTTCGAGAGCTGGTCGTACAGCACCGCCCACGGGTACATGAACGCGGCCTCGATATCGAACACGAGGAACAGGATCGCGACCTGATAAAACCGCACCGAGTAGCGACCGCGTGGCGTGCCGATCGGCTCGGAGCCACACTCGAACGGTTTGAGCTTTTCTGGGTTAACCGCCTTGGGACCGATCAACATCGCGAGCGCGGTGAACAGCCCGCAGAATCCCAGGGCGAACGCGATGGCCAGCCCAGCGGGCATATAGGCCTGTAACTGCACGGCGGCAGTATATGGCGCGCGACCCAGCGGTCAACGCGACCGGCGCGCAATTTGCGAGGGCGATCGCGCGCTTATCGCGCCATGCGCGAGCGCACGGTGATCACCGGAGGGTGCTCACAGGTTGGCTTGTGCAGTACGCAGCGCTTCTTCGACCACCGCGACCATGTTCTCGTCCGGATCGACGAGATAGATCGTCTCGGGGCAGGGCCGGCGGTGGGCCCGGATCTCTTCGACGATCGCCCGCGCAGCCTCGTCCATCGGTACGTCGCCGAGATCGGTCCCGATCACGGGGATCGCGATGACCTTGAAGTTGTTACGATCGGCGGCGATCAGCGCAGCGCGTGCGGCGCGCCGAACGTTCTCGGCACCGATCTTCATGCCCGGCTCTTCCATCGTCGGAACGTGGATGACGTTCTTCGACGGGAGCTGACCGGCGGTGGTCACGAGCGCAGCGCCAACCGCAATCGGTGCGGCTTGCATCGCGGCCTGCTGGATCACGTCCCCACCTTGCCGGCGGAGCGCGCCGCCGATCCCGCCGCCCATGATGCCCAGTGAGTTGGCCGGGTTGACCACGGCGTCCACCGGCAACGTCCAAAGTTCAGCTTTCGCTACGTGAACCTGCATCGCAGGGAGCAGCCCTAACACGCTGAGAGCGCCGAAATCTACGTCTCTGTTTTTCCGTTTCCGTGATTTTTCAGGCGCAGGCCTTCTCGAGCTCGGCTTCGACCTTCTCTTCGGTCCACTTTCGAGCGACCGCAAGCTCCTTCACGATCAGCTGGCGCGCGCTGTCGAGCATCTTGCGCTCGCCGAACGACAGCACCTTGCTGCTCTTCAGCCGGTACAGATCCCGATAGACCTCGGCAACGTCGAACAGCGAGCCGGTCTTGATCTTCTCCATGAAACCGCGATAGCGACGGTTCCAGGTCTGCTTGTCGATGTGGACATCCTTCTCGCGCAGAATGTCGAACACCTCCTCGATTTCAGCCGTCGTGGCGACGGGGCGAAGGCCAACCTGGTCGGCCTTGTCCTTGGGAACAAGGATCTGCATGCCCGTGGCGAGGACCTTCAGGACATAGAAGGAACAAACCGTAGTGTTGATTTCCTTCTTTTCAATCCCGATCACTTCCGCGACGCCATGGGCGGGGTAGACGGCCTTTTCACCAATCTTGAAATCGCTGTTCATTAAGGTCTCCCTGCCGAGCCGGTGTGGCGGCCCGCACTAAGCAATGCCGGTGCCACAGAGCTACCGGTCCAGCAAAGCCACTAATTCAAATGTGTTGGGTGACGAAATCAGGACTTGGGAGGCGATCGGCGGTGTGACACATTGTCACGAACGGTGCCGGAGCGATGGCCGAATGATGACTGATGGCCCCAGTGTTTGCGATGACGCCAAATCGCCTGGTTTCGTAACGGGGCCCGGAGGATACCAGCGTCGAAATAGATCGCCAGTCAAAACGTAAAGCGGTCGATCTGATAGCCACTCTCGATTGGGATCTCAACTACTTGGGTGTTCAAGAAAATGTGCGAACAGACCAGGTCTGGTACCCTCGTAGCCTGCTGTGAGGGGATCGATCGGTCAGCTTCTGATCCAGCAAGGCGTCATCGATGCTGCTGGACTCTCTGATGCGCTTGCGCGCCAGAGCGGCCGACATCCTGTTGCCTCCGAGCTCTACACGTTGGGCTACTGCTCCGAACGCCAGCTGTGCACGGCGCTTTCGGCGCAGACCGGGTGGTCGGGACTGGTGCTCGACGAGTCGACGATCCGGCTCGACGTGCTCGAGCATGTCACGGTCGAGTGGTGCCGGATCTTCTCGGCGATCGTCGTGCATGAAGACGACACCACGATCGTCGTCGCGGCGGCGCGCCCCGAGGACGCCATCGTTCCTGCGCGCGAGCTTGGTACTGGCCGCGGCAAGAACGTCGAGCTCAGGATCGCACTCGACATCACACTCTCGCGGACGATCCGCGTCGCGTTCCGGCGGTGGAAGGCGGGAGATCTGTACCTGATCGGCCGCGAATCTCAGCGGTCCGGAACACATCTGGCAATCGTCCATCCCGACGGCGAGCGCGATCCAGACGAATCGCGCAGCGCGCAGCGCGCACTGGCCGAGGAAGCGGCGCGCAACATCGAGGCGGAGGAGGAGCTGCCGTCGGAGGAGCTGTCGAGCTCCACTGCGACGTTTACCAACGACTGGCACGTCCCGACCGTCACCACGACGACCGACGCCGATCAGGAGTTCCAGGATCGAACGATCCAGGTGGTCGAGGCCCTCGATCGCGGCGGGGTGATCGAGGAGCCGCGGCAAGCCGGACCGACGCGTGCGCTGGTGGTCGATCCGGATCCGCCCGCACGAATTCAGCTGGTCTCGGAGCTCGAGCGCGTGGGATACGAATGTCAGGCGGTCGCGTCCGGCGCGGCCGCGCTCGAGCTGCTCAGCACGTTGTATTTCGATGTCGTGTTCGCCGACGTCGCGACGCCAGAGCTCGATGGCTTGCGGATGTGCCGCGCGATCAAGCGCAGCCGGCGCCTGTTGCGAACCAAGGTCGTCGTGATGACCGCGGTCGTTGACTCCGGCCAGATCGCCGACGACGTGCTCAAGAGCCACGCGGTCGACGGTTATCTCGAGAAGCCGCTCGATTCGCGCCGGCTGCACCGGATCCTGCGCGAGCTATCGACCGAGGAGCGCGCCGATCACGAAGGCCTCGTCACGGATGCGCTCAGCCGGTACCACAACGGCGATGTCGAAGGCGCCGTCGCGCGGCTGCGTGGAGCGCTGGTTACCGATCCCGCGAGCCCCAAGCTGCACTTCATGCTCGCCAACATGCTGCAGCGCGCATCGCGCTGGGCCGAGGCGGTCGATGAATACGAGGCGGTCGTCGATCTTCAACCCACCTATTTTCCCGCGCTGACCCGGCTGGCGTATCTCTACTTCCGCCAGGGGCTGCATGCGCGGGCGGTCGAGACCTGGCGCCGCGCGCTGCCGGTGTGCCACGATCCCGCGCTGCGCCGGAACATCGAGCTGTTCATGCGCAAGCTGGTGGCAGACATGGCGCGGAGCGAGAGCTCGGGCTAGCGACGCCCGAGCGACAGCCGGTCTCGGTTGTTCATTCGCGATTCCGCGGCTTGCGAGCCGGGGACACGGGGCACACGGAACCACGATCAGCCGAAGGCATCGGGATTGAGGATCTGATCCGGATCGATCGCCGTGCGCAGCGCGCGCAGATACGTATCGAGGTGGTGCGGGCGCGAACCGAGGAGCCACCCACCCGCGGTACCCGCTGCACGTTCGGCACCCGCGATCAGGTCGGCGCGGGTTGCGCCGCTGCCTGGATCGATCGTGAAGAACATGACCGCCCCGTTGCTGTCGAATCGGGAGATATGCGCGCGTGCGGCTCCGCCCGCGCTGGTCACCGCCGAGCGGACCGCGTGGTACACGAGGCGCAGCTTCGACGGCGTGGCCATCACCTGAAGCGAAGGCGCTGGGGCGGGGGTTGGTTCCCCCGCATGGATCCGGCGCCACCATTGCTCGGCATACGTCGCGTCGGCCGCGCGGCCGCCCTCGGCGATCACCGCGCTCGCGATCAGATCGCGATCGCAGGTCGCAAGATCGGTTGGGCCCGCGGTTGCCACGCAGATCAGCGCGTCGGCGGCGCCAAGCGCGATGCCCTCGAAGTGGCTGCGCGCTTCTGCGGCGTCATAGATCCGGATCCCGGCCGGGGTCGCCTCTTCGCGCAACGCGAGCTGGACGGCGGATACCGCGGCGTCGATGGTGGGCACCACGTAGGACGCGGTGAGCCGGGTCTCGGGGCGCAGATGAATTCGCAGCACCACCGACGTGATGAGACCGACCGTGCCCTCGCTACCGCACAGCGCGCGTACCAGATCCGGACCCGTCGCTCGCCGCGGCGCAACGCGGGTGTGGATCGTGTGGCCATTCGCGAGCACGGCCGACATGCCCACCACGGCGTCCTCGAAGAAACCGTGCCGGACGCTCGACTTTCCCGGGGTCCGGACCGCGAGGAGACCGCCGATCGACGACATCAGGATCACCGGCGGGTAGTCGCCGATCGTCAAGTTTCGCGGCGCCAGGACGCGCTCGAGCTCCAGTCCGGTGATCCCGGCCTGGACGTGGACGAGGAGCGACGTCTCATCGAGCTCGAGCACCTGATCGAGTCGCTTGGTCGCGACCAGGATCGCCGGACGTTGCGGATCCGTGTTCATCGCGCTCGACGTGCGATCGCCCACCGCACCCACCGGATGGATCGTCGCGCGATGTGCCGCCGCGCGGCCGATCAGCTCGGCCGCTTCGCTCGCGGTTCCAGGCGCGACGCGCCACACCGCAGGGGTCACGCGCGACACGTGGTCAACACCAACGATCGCAGCGAGCTCGGCGTCGAGCGTCATCGCCGCAGCCCCATCTTTCCGGGATTCATGATCCGATCCGGATCGAAGCTCGCCTTGGCGGCCTCGTAGATCGCCATCGCCTCGCGATGTTCGCCGATCATGTACGGCGCCTTGAGCATGCCCACACCGTGGTGATGGCTGATCGTACCGCCCACGCGTGTGGTGGCCTCGAGGCCGTCATGCCAGATCGCGTCGTACAGGCGCTCGGCCGCAGCGACGTCGCGCGCGGGCCCAGCAAACGTGAAGTAGATCGAGCAGCCGTCTGGATAGGCATGAGAGAAGTGCGCCATCACCAGCGCGTGCTTGCCGATCGCGTCCTTCACCGAGTGGTAGAGGTCGAGCAACCGGCTCCAGCTCGACGCCACCTCCATGGTGTCGACGAACGTGCCATCGCGAAACATCGGCGACATCCGGTACGAGATCGCATAGCGATGGCGCAGCCACGCCCACCCGGGATCTTCGCCGCGATCGCGTGCGCCCGCGGCCTGGAGCTCGTGAAACGTCAACGCGGCCTCGACCTCGGTGCGTAGCCGCGCACCCTCGAGACCGATGATCAACCGGCAGCCTCGGCGGGCGATCTTCTCGGCGACCGTCCCGGCCAGCCGGTTCACCCAGCGCGAGCGTCCGAGCGCCGCGTTGATCAGGGTCTGACGCGTGCCCGTCTTGCGGATCTCCGTTCCGCCGGGGGCATACGCCGCGGGCTCCGGCCACGCCGGCAGCGCGCCGAACGCAACCTCGCCCATGGGCCCGCGTGGCTCGTGAGCGTCTTCCGCATCATGGTGACTGAACGCGTTCATCAGGGTATCGAGCTCGTCGTAGAGCCGCACGACCGCCGGCCGGAGGCCCTTCTGCATGATTCGCCGGATCGCCTCGACGCCGGCTGCGATGTTGTCGACTTCGAAGCCGCGAAACACGCGCAGCTGTGCCGCCGGCGCCACCCGCAGCCGGGCCGACGTGATCACGCCGAGCGTCCCTTCGCTGCCGACGATCAGCTGGGTCCAGTTCGGGCCGCGCAGCGCCCGGTTCGGGCCGTCGGTCTCGATCAGCTCGCCGCGCCCGGTCACCACGGTCACGCCCGCGACCCGATCTTCGACCTTGCCGTACTTGGTGGACAGCTGCCCGGCGGCGCGCGTCGCGAGCCAGCCGCCCACGGTCGAGCAGTAGATCGAAGACGGAAAGTGGCCGAACGTGTAGCCCCGGCGCGCGAGCTCGCGCTCGAATCGCTCGCCGGACAGCCCGGCCTCGACGTCGCAGATCAGCTCTTCGGCGCTGACCGAGCGCATGTGCTGCATGCGCTTGGTGTCGATCGTGATGCCTCCGTGCAGCGGGACCGCTCCGCCGCACACGCCCGAGCCGCCGCCGTACGGAACGATCGGAAGCTTGCGCTCGCGTGCGAGGTTGACGATCGCGACCACCTCGCGTGGTGTCTCGGGCCACACGACCGCGTACGGGAGCGGCCCATGTTTGCCGACGCGATGCGCGAGCAACAGCCTCGGCCACATGTCGCGCGCGTAGGTCTCGAGATCGACGGGACGGACCGAGACGCGCCGCGGGCCGACGATCACCTCGAGATCGCGCTGGAGGTGATCGACGTCGACCATGGATGCCGAACGTACGACCGGGGTGCCGAGTGCGCAACTACACGCGACGGTCACGCGCGCGGTCGAGCGATGTACATGCGGTCGCGAACCTGGCATACCTTCGCCCGTGACACTCACCGTCGATCGAGTTCGAACCATTGCTGTGATCGGTGCGGGCACCATGGGCCATGGCATCGCGCATGTCGCCGCTGTGATGGGAGCGAACGTGCGGCTCTTCGATGCACAGCCCGGCGCAGCTGCCGCAGGGCTCACCAAGATCGCCAAGAACCTCGACAAGTCCGTCGAGCTGGGCAAGCTCAGCGGGGCAGAGCGCGAGGCCGCGCTGGCGCGGTTGACGCCGGCTGGACAGCTCGACGCTGCGTGTCGCGATGCGGATTGCGTGATCGAAGCGGTGCCCGAGCGGATCGAGCTCAAGCGCGAGATCTTCGCAGCGGTCGATCGCGTCGCACCCGGGCACGCGCTGCTCGCGACCAACACGTCGTCGCTGTCGATCGCCAGCATCGCCACCAGTGTTCGCGCGCCGGGCCGGCTGGTCGGCATGCACTTCTTCAACCCGGTCCACGTGATGAAGCTGGTCGAGGTCGTCAAGCACGCCGATGCCGATCCGGCGATGGTCGAGCTCGCGGTCGCGCTCGCCGAGAGGCTCGGCAAGACACCGATCAACGTCACCGACAGCCCGGGGTTTGCGTCGAGCCGGCTCGGCCTGGTGATCGGGCTCGAGGCGATGCGGATGGTGGAGCAGGGCGTCGCGTCGCCGGCTGACATCGATACCGCGATGAAGCTCGGCTACGGCCATCCGATGGGACCGCTCGAGCTCACCGATCTGGTCGGCCTCGATGTCCGACTCGGAATCGCCGAGTACCTCTCCAGCGCGATCGGACCGGCGTTCACACCACCGGACGTGCTGCGCGCCAAGGTCGCCGCGGGGAAGCTGGGGAAGAAGTCGGGTGAGGGATTCTATCGCTGGGGCGCCGACGGAAAGCGGATCCGCTGAGCCCGATCGGGAACGGAGAAGCGGAACCTGAATCGGGAGCGGATCAGCTTTCCCGATGAATCCGAGCCTGCGGCGGCAGGCGCCGGCGGCCGAGCGCGAGGATCGCGGGCACGAGCACGAGCGCGCTGAACACGCACGCCACCTCGCCGATCAGCGACGCGGTGCCGAACCCGCGGATCGCGAGGTTCTCGCTGGCGAGCAGCGAGCCGTACCCGATGATCGTGGTCAGCGAGCAAACGAACACCGCGCTGCCGCTGGTGCGTAGCGTGAGGATCGGATCGGGAGTCTCCTCGTGGTCGTGGCGATGCGCGATGTTGATCGCGTAGTCGATCCCTAGCCCGAGCGTGATCGGAAGCGCGACGAAGTCGAGGAAGTTGACCTTGAGGTCGATCGCCGCGCAGAACGCCACCATGAGCAGCGACCCGGCGACCGTGCCGAGCAGCACGGCCGCGGCGCGGCGGTTCCAGCCGACGAGCAAGACCACCATGATCGTCAACCCCATCATCGCGATCAGGGTCACCATCGGACCGTCGCGCTCGATCGATTCCACGATGTCCGCGAAGATCACGCTCGATCCCGAAGTCGTGATCGTCTCGCCGTCGGCGAGCTGGAGCTTGCGCACGGCGTTGGCGAACCGAATCAGATCGCGCCCGTCCCACTCATCGAGATGGTCGGCGGGTCGGATCGAAACCACGAGACCGATCCGGCCGTTCTTCTCGGTCAGCTTGTCCTTGATCCGCGTCGGTAGGTCGTCCTTGGTGAACGCCTCCAGGTTGTCGGGCGGCCGTAGCTGCATCAGCTCCGCGCGCGTCTTGTCGTCGAGTGCCGCCAGGGCGTCGTCATCCAAGATCGTGCGGATCTCGGCGAGCACCGCGAGCTTCTTGTCCTGATCCTCGGGAACGACGTCGAGGATCGACTCGATCTCGCCGATCGTCTGGTGCTCGGGCGGCACACCGGCATCTCGCGCGCGCAGCGCGCTCACGATCATCGGCACCTGCTCGGGTCGATCCGCTGCGATGTACGTCCGGCCAGAATATCCGCGGCCGAACGTGCGGTCCGACAGCGCGAGCCACGCTCGATCGCGCACGGCATCGTCGCCTTCGGAGCGTAGATTCTTGATGTCGTACTCGAACGGATCGTTCGCGACGTAGCGCGCGATCAGCACGCACGCCACCGCGGCAACCGCGAGCCCGACGCCTACCACCGCGCGCGAGTTGCGGAACCCGAGCAGCTTGACCAGCGTCGAGCCGACGATCGGGTCGCCATGGAAGATCCGCGTGCGGCGACCGAACACGAGCACCAGCGCCGGCAGCAGCAAGTAGCTCGCAACCCAGCACACCAGCATGCCGAGCGCACCGATCACGGCAAAATCTGCAAACCCCTTGAAGCTGGTCGCCGCGAGCGAGCCGTAGGCGATCGATGCTCCTAGTGAGGCCACCGCGGTCGGCCGCAGCGTCCCGAGGATCGCCTCGGCGAGCGCGTGCTCGACATCGAGCTGCTTCCGCTCCTCGAGGAAACGCGCGATCAGGAGGATCCCGTAATTGACGCCGTTGCCGGCGATGATCGCGCCGAGGAACGCCGTGGCCGCGTTGAGATGGCCAACCGTGATCGCCGCCAATCCGAACGACACGATCGTCGAGAGTCCTAGCGTGCCGAGCAGCAGCGCCAACAGGGTTGCGCTGCGGAAGTACAGCACGAGCACCAGCGCGACCAGCAGCGTGGTGATGACGCTCGATAGCACCATGCCCCGGAAGATCGCGGAGTGTTCGGCGACCGCGGTGATCACGCCGGCGGTGAACCCGATCTCGACGCTCGGATGGGCGGCGGTGACCTTGGCCTTTATGGCGGCGAGCTGCTCGATCAAGCGCTCGCCGCGTCCCGCATCGGTGGCCGCAAATGGCGTGCGCACCTGGATCATCGCGATCAGCCCATCCGGGCTAACCTTGCGCAATCGATCGAGCTTGGCCTCGGCTTCCTTGCGCTTGGCGCGCAGCTCCTCGAGTTGGCGCTGGTCGGCGGCCTGTTGCGCCGGGTCCTTGTCGTCGAGATCGATGAACAGCGGATTGGCGGCGAGCTTGGCTTGCTGGATCTGCTGCTGCAGCGCTTGTTTGGCGCGCTCGAGGTCGGCGAGCGGGACAAACAGATGCCGCCGCTCCTCGATGAACTGTCGCAGCTCGGTGTCGCCGGCCTCGACGCTCTGAACCAGATCGCTGTGGATCGTCTGAAATCCCACGACCAGCTCGTTCACCGCCGCGGCTCGCTCGTTCGCCGACGGCGCACGAACGATCACCTGGACCATCGCGTTCGCGCGGACCCGCGACTCCAGCTTGCGTAGATCGCGGACCGATGGCGCATCCTGCGGCAGCAGGTACGAGAAATCCGCGAACAACGGCAGATGGTTGGCGATCAGGTACAGGCCGCCGGCCGCGAGCACGATGTGGACGACGATGATCGCGAGCGCTCGCCGCTTGATCCAGGCGACATAGCGCCGGGCGCGCTGCTCGAACACGGTCACCGCGCTACTATGGCACCGACGAGGTGCCTGTCACGAGACCGGGCGGACGCGTTTCGTGCGGGGCCGCGAGCGCGGCGGATCCTGCTCGGACTGCTCGTTCGCCTGCACGTCGGGGGCGAGCTGGCGCTCGAGCTCGCGTGCTGCCGTCGGGTTCTCACGCTGCAGGTGGCCGACGCGAAGCGCGGTGATCGGATCGAGCGGCCGTCCTTCGTAACGGACCTCGAAGTGGAGGTGCGGCCCTGTGACGCGGCCCGTGGTCCCCACCTGCCCGATGGTCTGACCCGCCACGACTGACGCGTGCGCCGTGGTTTCGATCCGCCGGAGGTGCGCGTAGCGGGTGATCACACCGCCGCCATGATCGACATAGATGATGTTGCCGTAGCCGCCCTGACGGCCGGTGAACACCACGACGCCCGCACCTGCGGCCCGCACGGGTGTCCCAGAGGCCGCGCGAAAGTCCGCGCCACTATGGAACCGGGCGTTGTGCCGGATCGGATCGTCGCGCCAGCCATAGCCGGACGACGGCTCGCCTCGATTGCGGCGGAGGTTCTCCAGCGCGACCGGATCGGTGGTGAGCACGGTCAGGTCGGGAACGTGTGAGCTGGTACCGGCGACCGCCACCAGACCGGAGGTGGCCGCCTGAACGGCATTGCGAAATGCCCGATGGCCACGCACCGCCGTGTCGATGACCATCGGCGGAACGCTGACCTCTTCGACGGTGGTGATCCGGCTGAGCGTCGACTCAGGACGCGTCGAGTCAGGACCGGCCGCCGACGTTTGGGCGGTCGCACAGGCGAGGATGACGAGGAGGTGCAGGCGACTCACGAAGTAGACTCAGCTCAAGCGTCCAGTAGAAGGGCGGCGAACCTGCCACGTCAATGTGGGCCCCTGGGAAAAAATCTCAGGTCTGTAAGCGAGTGCCAGGAGTCGGTTGCCATCGTCACAGCCAGCCCACAAGATGCGACCGCATCGTGAAAGGTCGCTGGGTTATAACCGCTCTCGCTGTAGCAAGTGCGGCGGCGCTCGCACTTTCGGTGCAGGCCGGACATTGGTGGTCGATCCACAACATGTACGTCGGCCCGCGAGCGGTACCCCGGGAGCTCGCGCGGTTTGGCGTTGCGACGTGGGCGGCTGCAATGATCTCGATGATCGTGTTGCTCGCACTCGGCGCCGGTTTGGCGGCGAACCGACGGCCGGTGTTGATGGCGAAGATGGCGATCGTTTCGATGATCACCGCGGCGCTCGCAGGCACCACGTTCATCGTGAAGGTGATGGCGATGAACGATGCGATGAACGAGGCCGTGATCGATCGCGACTTGTGGTTGTACGCCGCTGGCGTGATCGCGGGACTGGTCACCGCGATCGTGGCCTGGCGGCGCGCGAGCTCGGCCAGCTAAGGGGCCGATGATCGCGGCCGGGCGCCCGACCGCGATCAGGTCCCCCGAACAAGCCGAGGCCTGACCCGGACGGGGCGAGCCGCCAACGCGCGTGTCCAGGGATCGCTAGCAAGGCGCGTGCGACCCACACATACAGTTGGCCGGACAACGTTTGTTGACCGAGCAAATACATCGCGTTCTCGACCAAGGCGAACCCAACCCGGGCGCGACTCGCATCGTCGATGCCGTCCAACCGCTGGTGACCTGGCCGGCTCACGTCGAGGCGGTCGATCACCCACATCGCGATCAGTGCCGGAATCGCCCGCCGACACGTGACCTGAACCTCCCCGTCGCGCTGCTCGAGTATGCAGGCATTCCGCGCGTTTGTCGTCGGAGCGCACCTTGACACATAACGACAACCGGCCGATTCTCATGATCGTGGCGCCGCCCGAGCCAAGCGCGGATAGCTCGCCTCTGCGGATTGGCCGGTACGAAGTAATCAGTCACCTGGCCACCGGTGGTATGGCGCAGATCTATCTGGCGCGGACCACAGGGTTGGGGTCGTTCGAGCGCCATGTCGTGCTCAAGACCATTCTTGCGGAGCGCGCTTCAGATCAGCGTTTCGTGACGATGTTTCTCGACGAGGCCAAGCTCGCCGCGACGCTGAATCATCAGAACGTCGCGCAGGTCTACGAGGTCGATCAGGCGGACGGCGCGTACTTCATGGCGATGGAATACGTTCATGGCGAGAACGCGCGGGCGATCCTCGAGACCTCGCTGCGTCGGGGCTGGACGATCCCGCTCGAGCTTGCGGTCATGATCATCAGCGGTGCCGCCGCCGGCTTGCATCATGCGCACGAGCGTCGCGGCAAGGCTGGCCAACCACTCAACATCGTTCACCGCGACGTGTCGCCCGCGAATATCATGGTCGGCTACGACGGCAGCATCAAGGTGCTCGACTTCGGGATCGCGAAAGCCGAGGAGCGCGCGACGAAGACCGTCGGCGGAACGATCAAGGGCAAGTACGGGTACATGTCGCCCGAGCAGTGCAAGGGCAAACCGATCGATCGCCGGAGCGACATCTTCGCGCTCGGCATCGTGCTGTACGAGCTGACCACGTTGCGCCGAGCGTTCAAGGGCAACGACGACTTCGAGACGATGAAGCGGATCGTTGCCGGGGATGTGGTGTTGCCATCGATCGCGGTCAACGGGTATCCCCGCGAGCTCGAAGCGATCGTGCTCACCGCGATGGCGAGTGACCCGAACGCACGGTTTCAGACCTCGCAAGAGCTGATCGAGGCGCTGGACGCATTTGCGGTGCGCGCCAAGCTGACCGGTTCGAACACGGCGATGGGCCGATTCATGGTTCAGCTGTTTGGAACCAAGAAGGAACCGTGGGTTGACCACGGCAGTCCCGAGAAGACCGAGGTGAGCGTCGCGGTGTCGTCCGATCCCGACGATGAGAAGACCTCGGTGCTGGAGAACCGCTCCATTCCCGACCAGGTGATCCGCGAATCATCGCGACCCGTGCAGGGCAATGTCCACGACGCGCCGACGGCCGCGTACGACACGATCGATCCAAACGATCCCAAGCTCATCGATGCGCCCACGGTGTCCGGACGTCCGGCCACACAGCCGGGCGCGACGGCCACGAAGCGGACACTGCCCGGTCGGGGGCCCGCGCCGCTGCCAACGCCTCCCACGACGTTCCCGGTCGTGCCGCACGATGATCTCAGCGCGCGACCGCGGGCGGATGATCCGCGGCTGGGATGGGTCGACCCCAACGACGTGTCCAAGCCAGCAATCGTTCCCGAGAACTTCAAGGTCACGTCTAACTACGCGTGGTTGATCGGCGGAATCGTGGTGGTCGTGTTGGCGGCAGTCGCGATGGTGTGGGTCGCATTCAACTAACAGAATCGCGAGCCTCCAAGCGAGCTCTGATCGCCCGTCAGGTCGGGTAGGTCGTTCGCGCTTGAGCTCGATCCGCGGGTGGTGACATGGTGCCCGCCATGGCTGTTGCCCCCCCGCAAACCACCGAGCGTCTCGCGAGCTACAACCCAGCAACCGGCGAGTTGCTCGGCACCGTGCCGATTCATTCCGCCGCCGATGTCGACACGGTGGTGGGGCGCGCGCGGGTCGCCGCCGAGCGATGGGCGGCACTGTCGTTCGACGCCCGAACCAAGGAGCTGACGGCGTTTCGCAAGGCGCTCGCCGCGAACGTGGACGAGCTCGCCGAGCTCATGCATCGAGAGAACGGCAAGCCACTGCTCGAGGCGTATCAGGAGCTGATCCTGGCGATCGGTCACGTGCAACACGCGATGACCCGCGCCGAACCGGCGATGGCGCCGCGACGGGTGAGCGCTGGCTTGATGGCGAACTACAAGGCGACGATCAACTACCGTCCGCTCGGGGTGGTCGGCGTCATCGGCCCATGGAACTACCCGATGTTCACGCCGCTCGGCTCGATCGCGTACGCGCTCGCCGCCGGCAATACCGTCGTCTTCAAGCCGAGCGAGCTGATGCCGCTCCTGGGCGTCAAGCTCGGTGAGATCGCCGCGGGCGCGATCTCGATCCCGGATGTCCTTCAGGTCGTGACGGGCGCGGGTGCCACGGGCGCCGCGCTGGCACGTGCGGCGATCGACAAGATCTCGTTCACCGGCTCCGCGGCCACGGGCAAGCGCGTGATGATCGCGGCCGCCGAGCGGCTCACGCCGGTGTTGCTCGAGCTCGGCGGCAAAGATCCGATGATCGTTTGCGACGACGCAGACGTCGAGAAGGCGGCCGAAGCGTGCGTGTTCGGCTCGCTGGTCAATGCCGGACAGATGTGTATTTCGGTCGAGCGCGTGTACGTCGCCGATGCGATCCACGATCGCTTCGTCGAGAGTGTCCTGAAGCTCGTGGGCAAGATCCGCACCGATGGCGAGCACCGGCAGATCGGCGCGATGACCAGCCCGGCCCAGGTCGCGATCGTCAAGGACCACATCACGGACGCGGTCGCGAAGGGCGCGAAGGTGCTGGCCGGTGGGGCGGACGCGATCGACGGCCCGTTCATCCAGCCGACCGTGCTCACCAACGTCGATCACACGATGAAGGTGATGTCCGAGGAGACGTTCGGTCCGGTCGTGTCGATCCAGCGGGTTCGCTCGGTGGACGAAGCAGTGAAGCTCGCCAACGATTCGAGATACGGTCTGGGGTCATCGGTATTCAGCGCGACGTCGGCACGCACGATCGCTGCGCGGCTGCGCTCGGGCATGACCTCGATCAACTCGGTGCTCGCGTTCGGGGCGATTCCAGGCCTGCCATTTGGCGGGGTTGGCGAGTCCGGGTTCGGTCGGATCCACGGGGATGACGGGATTCGCGAGTTCACGCGCGTGCATTCCACCGCCGAAGAGCTGGTGCCGATGCCCATAAACTTGATGTCGTTCCGCCAACCGAGAGATATGTCGAAACGGCTGCGGTTGGCGATCAAGCAGCTCTATGGCGGCGGCGTCGTGGCCCGAGCAGGCGATGTCCTGCGGAGATTTCGTTGACCCGTTGCTCCACTGCCTTCGCGATGTCCGCGGCGCTCGCACTCGTGGCGAGCTGTGCGGGTAAGCCACAGCCTCGGAGTGCGACCGGCTCCCCGTCACGTGAACCGGTGGCTCGCACGGCGATCAAGCCTGCCAAGCACAAGCCGCACCTCGCACCGCACGCCAGGCCGTCGCTGGTTGCCGGCGCCCCGCTCACGCCGGAGCGCGTGATCTCGGTGATCCAGACCAGCTACATGCGGGGAATCCGGCAGTGCTATCGAAACCGGCTCAAGAAGGACCCGAGCGCGCAGGGCAGGGTCACGGTCGTGTTCACGATCGACGAGTCCGGTCGCACGACCCATCGCGAGGCCAAGGGATTCGCAGGCGAAGTCGACTCCTGTATCTCATCCAAGATGCGGCGCTGGAGGTTTCCGGTCCCGGTCAATGTCGAAGGACAGCCGACCGAGCTGAGCTTCATGACGACGTTGCACTTGATGCCGGAGTGAGGCGTGCCGGCGCCAGCACACCTGCGACGGCTCACCAGCAGCGGCTGTCGGCCGCGCTGCATTTAAACCGCACGTGGACGTGGTCGGCGTGGTTCGGCTCGTGTCGCACGAGGCCAACCGCCGCGCCGCGGCCATGCGGATATTGAAACACGAGCGCGAGCCGCTGTGCGCTGACGCCGTGATCCATCGCCCAGCGGTACAGCATTCCCTGGACCTCGAAGTCGAGAAACATCATGCGCACGCCACCGTCGCGTCCGATCGTCGACGCCAGTCGCGCGATCAGCTTCCAGGTCGCGGCGCAGTCGAGGTTGGCCTCGGACGCCCGCACGAAGCTCGCCGGGTAGGCCGCGGGCTTGGTCTTGTAGAACAGACCGATGTCCGCGTCGCGCCCCGACTGATGGGAGCTGTGCTCGGTGATCCGGCCGCCTCGCTGCGCCGACAGATCGCCGATCGCGAGCACGTGCGTGTGTGGGAACTGGGCGAGGGTGTCGACCACGGCGCGGTACACATGATCCACGGTGGTGCGCGTACCGAACGCGCGTGACGGCCGCCGAATCACGAACCGGTGGTTGGTGCGCAGCCGGGTCGCGTGGCGAAGCTGTCCAGACCACGGCGCGCCGATCGATTGGCTGGGTCCCGAGGCATGGCGGGCCCGGGTAGCGGCTTTCGACGAGGTGGCCGCGACGCGGGTGGTCGGCGCGGACTGCGCTGCGGCAACCGAGCTGAACAACACCCCGCCGAGGATCGTCACGATCATCCACCGCATCACTTCGAATCGTGCGGCGGGCCCTGCACCGAGCGCCAGTTTCTGGCTGTCAGCTGCGCTGCTTGCAGCGCTGGCCGAGCAACTTGCCGATCGGGACCAGATCCTCCTGCAGCGCCTTGGCGAAGTCCTTGCGGGTCAGGGTGAGGCCGGCGATCACGAGTGCACGCAGATCGCCGCATGCGCGGTGCGCGTCGATCAGCGGCGCAACACCTCCGTTGTAGACCCGCGCCTCGGTGAGCGAGGCGTTGTTCGGCCGGCGCTTGAGCCGCAGATCGGCCACGAGCTCGTCGATGATCTTGGCTTTCTGTACGAGCTTCGCGTCGCGGGGTAGCTTGGATTGGTAGAGCGTCTTGAGCTGCTGGTAGGCGTCGAGCGTGCGCGCGACGCGGTGCAGGTGGAGTGCCTGACCGAGGTTCCAGGCGAGCTCCTCGGGGGAGCCCGGCCCGAACCGGATCGCGATCCAGTGGTCGGTGAGAACGTCGGCGACGTACGACGCGAAGCTCTCGTTGAAGAACGGCTGATCGGGAACCAGCACGGTGGCATGCACCGATTCGTGAAGGATCACGTTGGCCAGCCCCGGAAAGGCATCGTCACCGCGGCCGAGCATGGTCGACAGGACCGGGTCGGGGAACCAGCCGCCCGTCGAATACGCCGACGCCGGGCGCGCGATCGTGTCGTAGCCCTTGCGATCGAGCTCCTGCTTGTGGGCGACGGCGTCTCGCTCGTCGAACCAGCCGAGCCCTGCGAAGCAACCGACGATCGGAAAGCACCAGCGCAGGGGCTTGAAGGCGAGCGGATCTGCGGCGCCCACGAACCATACCGCCGCCGGCCGGCCGAGCGCTGCGTACGTGTTGTAGTTGCGACGGACCTTGAGGCCGTAGCTGCGCCCGTAGTCCTTGATCGCGGGGATCTCGGCGAGCATCAGCGCGGTGCGCAGTGGTGTCTTCGGATCGTCGATCACTTCCTGGATCGGCGTCGCGCGCGACATCAGGTCGAGCTGACCGGCGCCGGCCTGAGCCAGATACTGCGTCATCAGGCAGCCCGGCAGCACCGCGAGCGCGACGACGGCGACGATCCTCATAGCTTGGCGGCGATCGCCTTCGCGAGTGCGCCGCCATCGTCGAGCTTCGCCGCAGGCCATCCGATCCCGAGACCGCTGCCATCGTCGTGCTTGGGAATGATGTGGAAGTGGACGTGGAGCACCGCCTGATGCGCCGCTGCGCCGTTGTTCTGCAGGACGTTGAACGACCGGGCGCCGGTTGCCGCGAGCACTGCGCGCGAGATCCGGGGCAACACGCGTCCGAGTGCGGCGGCGGCGGCGTCCGACAGCTTGTCGAGGGTCTCCGCCGGTTCCTTGGGGATCACCAGCGTGTGGCCGCGTGCGATCGGGTTCACATCGAGGAACGACAGCACGTGCTCGTCCTCGTAGACGCGGTGGCAGGGAATCTCACCTCGCAGGATCTTTCCGAATACCGTATCGGCCATGGTTGCGAGCGTAGCACCGACGCTGCAGCGGACGGCAAGGGCAGGGACGTTAGCGCCGCTCTCCGCCGCCGAACGACACTCCCGGTTCTCAGGGGTCGAAGCGGTAGCCCGAGCCGCGCACCGTGATGAAGTGGCGCGGCTGGTCCGGGCTCGGTTCGAGGCGCTTGCGCAGCTGACCGACGAAGTTGTCGACGGTGCGCACCGAGCCAACGGTTTGCCCCCACACCAGGTTGAACAGCTGCGAGCGCGAGAACACCTGGTTGGGGTGGCGGATGAAGAACACCAGCAGCTCGAATTCGAGATGGGTCAGCTTTACCTCGCTGGCTCGATCGGTTCCGCGCGTGACGATGCGCTGCGCGAGATCGATCGAGACGTCGCCGAACCGCATCGTTTCGCCGTGGGCCACCTCCACCGGCGTGGTGGTCACCTGCTGAGCTCGGCGCAGCACGGCTTCGATCCGGGCGATCAGCTCGGCGATCGCGAACGGTTTGGTGACGTAGTCATCGGCGCCCAGCCGGAGCGCCGCGACCTTGTCGAACTCACCGCCGCGCGCCGACAGCACGATGACCGGCACCAGGTTGTCGGCGGCGCGCAACGCGGCGAGCACCTCGAGGCCGTTCTTCTTGGGCAAGTTGATGTCGAGCAGGATCAGGGTCAGGTCCTCGACCTCGGCGAACCGGAGCGCTTCGTCGCCATCGCGGGCGATCCGGGTGGCACGGCCGGCGAGCTTGAGGTTGAGCGCGAGGCCGGTCGCGATCGCTTCGTCGTCCTCCACGATCAGGATCTCACCGCTCACGACGCAGCCTCGTTCGGCGCATCGAGACGCGACGGTGGCTTGCGTGTCGCGAGGCTCGCGCGGATCCGGATCTTCATCTCGGTGCGGCCGGGTTGCGAGCTCACCTCGAGCCGGCCCTTGTGACCGCGAACGATCGCGCGCACGAACGCGAGCCCCAGCCCGAACCCCGGCGCGCCACTCTCCATCGCGGCCTTGCCGCGGTTGAACTGCTCGAACACCGCTGATTGCTCGGCGCGAGGGATCCCGGTGCCGTTGTCGATCACCGCGATCTCGATCCAGCGCGACGAGGATCTCGCGTCGATCTCGATCCGCTTGTCATCGGCGCTGTACTTCCAGGCGTTGGTCAACAGGTTGACCAGCGCACGCACGAGGGTGGGTTGATAACCGACCACCGTGAGCCCGGGCTCGATCCGTCGCGCCACCGGCGTCGGCCGGCTCAGGGTGACCGCATCGAATGCAGCGATCGCCTCGTCGACGATGCTGGCGACGTCGATCCGTTCGCGCG
>JBFWXW010000018.1:0-102181 GCA_050187075.1 Kofleriaceae bacterium
CAGACTCAACTTGCGCAACTTACGTCCCGTAAGTTGCGCAAGTTGAGTCTGACCCCACCCTTGGCTGGATGCTTGCACGATTCGACGAGCATCTGCCGCACGAGCGGCGACCGGAGCCCGATCGTGCGAGCCCTTCAACGAGCTACCCCGGATGAATTCCCTGGGGCCGAGCAATTCTTGCCGGTCCAGCGGTCACTCCCCGCGCTGCGTGTGGCGGCCGAGACGTGTCGTGGGTGCCCGTTGTATCGGGATGCCACGCAGGTGGTATTCGGTGAGGGCAAGGCGACATCACGGGTGATTCTCGTCGGCGAACAACCCGGCGATGCCGAGGATCGAACGGGTAGACCATTCGTCGGCCCATCGGGTCGCCTGCTGGACGAGGCGCTGGAGCGCGCGAGGATCGCTCGCGACGACGTGTACATCACCAATGCGGTCAAGCACTTCAAGTTCACGCGGCGCGGCAAGCGGAGGATCCACGACAAGCCGACGCGTTACGAGGTCGCCGCCTGCCACGCGTGGCTGGAGGCCGAGCTCTCGGCGATCGATCCAGACGTCGTGGTGGTGCTCGGCGCCACCGCGGCGCAAGCGCTGCTCGGCAGCGACTTCCGCGTGAGCAAATCGCGTGGCGTGCGGTTCGAGAGCAAGCTCGGGCCGTGCACGTTCGCCACGGTTCACCCTGCCGCGGTGTTGAGAGCCCCCGACGACGCTTCCCGTGCCGAAGCGCGCGCAGCGTTCTTCTCCGATCTCGATGCGGTCGGTCGCTGCCTCCGCGAACCGGTTCGCCACGACCGAAATCGGTAAGCCGTTCGGCCAACGAGTTGGGCGCGACAATTTTTCTCGTCGGTCGAGCTGGCCGACGAGCGTAAGCGAAGCAACTCGCAGTCGCACTCGAGTTGCAATTCTCCGTCGAGAAAGCGCGCGCGCAACCGTTGCGTGACGCGGTGTGCCGCGATGTCGTAGAAAGAACACAGCGACGAGCCGTGCGCGAGTTCAGTACTGACTTCGCTCGCGCATGAAACAGCTCACAGCGATCAGCACAGCAATCACATTGGCAGCGTTGGGAATGGGGATGGGTTGCGCGGCCGGCAACGATGATTCGGTCTCGATGGGCGAGGGCCCCGGGATGGGAGGTGCCCTGGATGGGAGCTCGGGATCCAGCGACCAGGGCGACGACCCCGCAGGTGGAGAACCGATCGGTGGCGATGAACCGGTGGACACCACCAACCCGTCGTACCCGATGCAGCATCCACGGATCTATCTGACCGCAAACGCGGCGCGCCTCAAGGCCGCCCTCGCCGATGGCCGCCCCGCGGCGACGCGGTTCAGGTCGATCGCCGACAACTGGGTGAACGGCGCCGACATCTACGAGTTCAAGGCATGGAACGCGGCGCTGCTCGGCCAGCTCACCGGCGATCCGAAGTACTGCAATGCCGCGGTCGCCGACATCGAAGCGCAGGTCTCCTCGGCAGAGTCGGCGATCTCCAGCGGGCAACGTCCCGTCGTGGCTGCCGACAGCTATCTCTACGTCGGCGACATGATCGGCGATCTCGCGCTGGTCTACGACTGGTGCTTCTCCGACGTGACCGCGTCCCAGCGCCAGCGCTGGCTCGCCTATGCCAACCAGGCGGTGTGGAACGTCTGGCATCCATCCCAGGCCAAGTGGGGATCGACGACCTACACGTGGTCCGGGTGGGCGACCGACGATCCCTCGAACAACTACTACTACTCGTTCCTCCGCGCGACGATGTTGCTCGGGTTGGCCTCCAACGGCGAATCGCCGCAGGCCAGCGACTGGATCGAGCAGTTCCGCGAGACCAAGGTGCTCGGTCAACTCGTTCCCACCTTCAACGACGAGCTCGTCGGCGGCGGCTCGCGCGAGGGCACCGGTTACGGCGTCGCGATGCGCGGCCTGTGGCAGCTCTACGACTTCTGGGCCGCGTCGACCGGCGAGCGACTGAGCTCGAAGACGTCGCACACCAAGTCGTCGATGCTGGCGTTCATGCATCAGATCGTGCCGACGCTCGATCGCGTGGCGCCAACCGGCGACCACGCGCGCGATTCGAGCGCGGCGCTGTTCGACTATCATCGCAGCTACCTCCAGGAGCTGGTGGCGATCTATCAGACCGATCCGGTCGCTCGCCGGGCGCAGACCATCCTCGACAGCTGCAGCGTGCCTCGGATGTCGAGCTCGTTCATGGCCGTCGATGACTTCTTGTACGACACCGACGTCAGTGCGATGCCGATCGATCTCAATACCAACTACTACGCGAGCGGGATCGGCGAGCTCTACTCGCGCTCGAGCTGGGACACCGATGCGACGTGGGTCAACCTGATCGCCGGGCCCTATACGCAGTCGCACGCCCACCAGGACCAGGGCTCGATCATGGTGTTCAAGGGCGACTGGCTCGCATACGACGCGAACATCCACTCACACTCGGGGCTGCGCCAGGAGACCACCGCACACAGCTTGGTCAGGATCGACAGCGGCGGCTCACCGGTGCGCCAGGTTGCCCGCACCGAGTCATCGCTGGTGGCGCTCCACTCCGGCGGCAACTGGCTGTACGCCGCGGCCGACGTGACCCCCGCATACGACGGCAACACCGCCATCGGTAAAGTTCACCGCGAGATCGTGTTTCTCAAGCCCAACGTCGTGGTGGTGTTCGATCGCGTGACCAGCGCTGCAGGTACGCAGCAAGTCTGGCAGCTCGCGACGCCGGCACAACCATCGATCTCGGGCTCCAAGGCCACGATCAGCGGTGCCCATTCCATGACCGTGCAACGGCTCGCGCCATCGACATCCTGGTCGGTCCACAACATGACGTCGGATTCGGACTTCAGTGGCGGCTACCGGCTCGAGGCCCAGACCTCCGGCGGCGACCAGCGCTACCTGCACGTGTTGTCGATCGACGGCGCGGTGCAGTCTGCGACTGCGGCGAACGACTCGACGGTCACCGTCACGACGGCCAGCGGCAACGCGACGATCGCGTTCAATCGCGATGAGATCGGAGCGACGCTGACCTACGGTGGCGCGACGACGACGCTCGGTCCGGGCATCGACGCGCAAGCGCCTTAGGGCGCGCGAAACGATCCTCCGCGACGGGTTCTCGGTATCATCGCGGCGTGCCGCGCAGAGTCCTCGTCATGGGGGATCCCCAGGCGCCGTTCGAGACGGTGATGGCCGTGCTCGCGCGGCACGGCGCGCTCGACGGCGACCGACTGGCGCCCGACGTCGAGCTGATCACGATCGGCGATCACTTCGACTACGGCAGCGACGATCCGATCGCGGCGGGCCGCGAGGGCGTCCGCATCACTCGGTGGTGCGCCGCGCAACCCAATGCGTCGCTGATGCTCGGCAACCACGATGTCTCGCGCGTGATGGAGCTGATCGGGATCGACGACGCGCGGTTCGCGCAGGCCCGGGCGCTCGCGACCTCGATCGCCGAGACCAAGCAGCTCGCCGGGCGCGATGCCGCGGCAGCCCGCGAGCAGGCCGAGTTCGCCGCCCAGTTCCCTGACCTCGCGGTGTCAGGGCTGGCCGGCCGCGACTACGCCACGTTCAGCGTGGAGCAGCGCGATCTGGTCATCGAGCTGTTGCTCGCAGGCCGATTTCAACTCGCGCGGGTCGGCATCTTGCTCGACGGTCGGAAGGTGTTGTTGAGCCATGCCGGTGTCACCAACCGCGAGCTCCGGCTGCTCGGGATCGCCGGCGAGCGCGACCCTCATACGATCGCCGCGGCGCTCAATGCCCGGCTCGCGCAGGCGATCGACGAGGTTCGTGGCGACTGGTCGCAAGGTCTCGCGACCCCGCTGTCGCTCGCGCCGATCCACCTGATGGGGATCGCAGGGGTCGAGGGCGGTGGCCTGCTCTATCACCGGCCGACGAACCCCGATCGACCAGGCGCATCCGCTGCGGACCTGCTGGAGCCGCGTCCGCGCCGTTTCGATCCTCGCACACTGCCCAGCGGCCTGGTCCAGATCGCCGGCCACACCGGCCACCACAAGTGCGTGGAGGAGCTCGATGGTTGGGTGACCGAGGCCGCGCGGCAGCGACCACGAGGTGGAATTCGCACGCTTCGCGTGGTGGGCGACTCGGTCCGTTATGATCTCGGCGTGGCTGCGCCGCTCGACGGATCCGCGGATCTGATCCTCGTCGATGGTGAGATGCGGCGAGTCGATCCTTCACAGGTCGACCTGCTGCCGCTTTCGGCGGCGATGTAGGCGCGTCCCACCACGGAGCCGGTGCATCCCGGTGACGAGCGCATCGGCTCACCGTGCGCGCGCGCTCGACGGTGCGCGCCCTCCCCGCGCGGAGCTGCTACGTGAGGGCCTCCTCGGCACGCTAGCCTTCGTCTGGATGCCACGCGACGGATCGGTTTGCCGGCGTACGACAGATCAGCAGGCCGTCGTGCTCGGCAACCCAGTTGACGATGTCCTTCGCCGACACCACGCCAGCTAACGTCCGGGTTTCGGACGTCACCAGCACATGGTGGGTGCCGTAGCGCATCATCGCTGCGGCCGCCTCGCTGATCGTCGCGCGCTCGTCGAGCGTGATCGGTGAGGACGACATCACGTCGCCCGCCGTATACGAGTGACTCAGCATACTTCCTTCGCGAGGCATCACATCGAGTTGCTTGACCAGGTCCGACTTGGTGACCACCCCGACGATATGCAGGTCGCGATCGACGATCGGCAAGCAGCCGATCTCGTGGGTGACCATCAGCTGGACGATGGTCTCGACCGCGAGATCAGAGCGTCCACAGACCAGGTCCTTTGACATGATGGCGCGTACCCACAGCCGGTCCGGCATCGGCGCCCGATAGGGCGACGGTTGCGCAGCCGGGCTGACCTCCACATACAGATCTCCGCGCCCGCCATAGACCGTGCAGTGCATCATCTTGTTGTTGGGGGCGCCCATCACGTAGCGGACTCAGCAAGCGATGAGCCAAGCGCGTCGCGCGCAGGTGAGAGCAACCAAACGAAGTTTCGTCGAGGCGCTGCGTGGCATCGCCGATGCAAACGATTCGTTGAGGAGGCACTTTATGGTGGAACCGGGACGTGCGGTTCAGGTTGTCGTCGCCTACGACTTCTCGCCAAGCGCAGATCAAGCGCTCGCGCGAGCGGTTGAAGTGGCCGCGCGTGCACCGCAGCACGTACTCCACGTCGTCGCCGCACTCGACGCGCGAGATCGCATCATCGTGAAGGGCGGATTCGAAAGCATCACCTACGAGACCGCAGAGCACATCCAGGACGCCTTGCGCGATCAGGTCACCGCGGCGTTCGCCGGGCGGCCCACCGCGTCCGAGGTCCAGTTCTTCGTGCACGCCCGGATCGGGAAACCCGCCGAGGAGATCCTCGGACTTGCGGCCGACGTCGGAGCGGACCTCATCTTCATCGGCTCGCATGGCAAGATCGGGTTAGAGCGCTTACTGCTGGGTTCGGTGTCCGAACGCGTGGTGCGTGAGGCTCAATGCCCCGTGATGATCTGTCGCGAGAAGACCTATGCAGATGTCGACCTGATGCGAGTCATTCGCTACGACCATCCGCGTGCACCGCACCGGGCCCCTCACTCGTACACCTATGTCGACAATCGCGTGATCCACCGTCCTCGCGACTGGCCGATCGGGTAACCGCGGCCTGCAGCGATCATCGTCACAACCGTCACCGAACGGTCGCCGAGCGCTCGGCGTCGAGCGCACATTCGAAGCACGTGGCCGCCTCGGGCACGGCCGACAGCCGTGCCGGCTCGATCGCCATGCCACATTCGACACACAAGCCATAGCGGCCGTCGTCGAGGCGCCGCAGCGCGGCGGCGATGTCTCGCAACGCGCGGATGTCGACATCGCTCAGCTTCGACAACACGTGAACATCCCAGAGCTCCGTTGCGTTCTCGACGTCCTCACTGTCGCGCGTCGCCTGCTCCTCCTCGAGCCGCTCGAGCTCGCCGTGGTAGCGCGACAACAGATGATGCCGTCGTTGCAAAAGCCGGCGCCGTAACCCTTGGGTCCGCATCTTCGTGGGTTGTGCATCGCCCACGCCAGAACCGCACGGACGACCCGGGCGCTGCGCCGAGACGCCCGGCGATCGCCGCAACCACGTCGGTCGTATCCATCGCAGGATCGACGAGATCGCTGCTGGCACGGGGCTGGCTAAGAAATATGTCGTGAGCAGATCCGGGCGGATACTCCTCGTCGATGACGACAGCGCGCGTTCCGCGCTGGTCGACCAGCTCGCGCGCGAGGGCTACGAGGTCGACGTTGCACCTGGTGCTGTCGAAGCATTGGATGCCATCGAGACTGCGCCACCTGACGCGGTTGTCATCGATATCGAACGCTCGCGCGGCGATGCACTCCAGCTGATCAAGCAGATCCGCGATAGTGCAGAACCGGCTGCGGTCATCGCGATCGCAGAAAGCGCGGGCTCGGCCACCGAGGCCGCAATCCATGCGGGCGCCACGGAATCGCTCGTCCACCCGATCAAGGGGGACGTGCTGATCACGGCGCTCGATCGCGTGCTGGAGGGGACCGGCGTGCACAAGCGGCTCGCCGATACCGGGCCGGAGCAGATCGTGGGCACGAGCCCCGGCATGCGGCGCGTGCTCGATGTCCTCGACCAGGTCGCTCGCAGCCGGTCCGCCGTGCTGATCACCGGCGAACCCGGGACCGGCAAGGAGCTGATCGCCAGGGCGATCCACCGGCGCTCACCGCGCGCCGAGGGGCCGTTGATCAAGGTCCATTGTGCCGGTGTGTCCGAGGCGGTGCTGGACGGCGAGCTGTTCGGGCACGAGCGCGGCGTGGTGCAAGGCGCCGTCGCGCGGCGAGATGGCAGGATCTCGCAGGCCGAGGGCGGCACGCTGTTCCTCGACGAGGTGAGCGAGATCGCCCCATCGATCCAGATCAAGTTGCTCCGCTTGCTGCAGGACCACGAGATCGAGCGGGTCGGCGGCAGCGAGGTCTTCCGCGTCGACGTACGGGTGATCGCCGCGACCAATCACGAGCTCGGTCAACTGGTGTCGCAGGACAAGTTCCGCGCCGATCTCTACTACGCGCTGCGCGCCGTCTCGCTCGAGCTTCCTCCGCTGCGTGAACGCCGCGCCGACGTGCCCGCGCTCGCGAAGCACTTTGTCGAGCGGTTCGCGCGCGACGCCGGCAAACCGGCACCGGCGATCCCGCAGCCCACGCTCGAGCATCTGATGGCATACGACTGGCCGGGGAACATCAGCGAGCTGGAGTCCGCGCTCGAGCATGCGGTGGCCGTGTCGAACGGCACGCAGATCGATCCTCATAACCTGCCGCCGAATGTTCATCCGAACAAGTCGCGCAGCTTCCCGGCGATTCCAGGCGCGTCGATGGCAGAGCTCGAACGCTACGCGATCCTCGAGACGCTGCGCGCGGTCGGAGGCTCGACGTCGAAGGCCGCCGAGATGCTCGGGATCAGCGTACGCACCATCCAGTACCGGCTCCACGAGTACGACATGGTTCCGCGGTCCGAGGTCTACGCGCTCCGCAAGCAGAACCGGAACAACCCGCACTGATCCGCGGTTGCGTCCGGTCGCGCCGTCACGGTGAGCAGGCCGCCGCGGCGGCGCCCGTCATCACGGCGAACGCGAACGACGCGGGCGGAACGGAGATCGAGCCCGCGGAGCCCGACGTTGCGGCCGGGATGACCGGCACGTTGTCGACGCCCACCACGGCTTGTTCGCCGTTGATCGTGACGATGCGAGCATCGCGCGACGGCGCGCTGACGACGTAGACCTCGGCGGCACTGCTCGCACCGGCGTTGAGTGAAATCTGCGCGGGCTGCGTGGCATCGAGATTGATCGCCACCACGGTCACGGCGCCAGACATCCCCGGTGTGCAATGTGCGTAGGCCCGCACGGTCGGATCGCTGGTCGTCGCCGCAAGCACGTGCGGTCCCATCACGCGCCGCCACAGCAGCGTCGCCCAGTAGTCCGGATTCGGCTCGAGGGACGCCTCGTCGATCAAGCCATAGCTGCCGCCGGACAGGGTCTGACGGATCACCATCGGCTGGCCCCGCCGCGCGATCAGCCCGAGCTCATCGACCCACCACAAGCTCGCCTCGAACGCGTCCGAGAGCCCCGGCTCGCCACCACATTGCGCGTGCCCGGTCTCCCCGAGCCATACCGGCATCTGCGGGCTTCGCTGGTCGCGCGCCGCTTCGACCTCCGCGGCCCAGGTGTGGATCTCGTCGAGGTTTGCCGGATCGAGCAACAGCCCAGGCTCGGCGGCGCGACTCGCGAACGGACACCGGCCCGACTGCTGCGGATAGTAGTGCCAGGTGACGAGATCGATGGTTGCCGAGCCCGCGTTCATGAATGCGGGATAGAACGGGCGGATCTCGCCGCTCACCGGCCAGTATGCGCTCGACGGGGCCGCGAGCAGCGCTCCGGGCGCACGCTCGTCGAGCAGCGCCTTCGCCGTGCTGGTGTCCGCGGCGTAATCGACCGGATCGAGGCTCAGCCGGTGAATCGCTGGGTACAGGTTGACCTCATTGCCGAGCTCCCAGACGGCAACGCGATCGCCATTCGCGACGCTGTAATCGATCAGCGTGCGGGCATTGTCCGGGATCCACTGGCCGGCTTCGTTGCGATGCGCCGCACCGGCGTTGAGCGTGAACAAGATCGGCGCCTGGATCAGCTCGGCGAACGTCAGGACGCCATCCCACTTCGCGCGGGTCAGTACCCACCGATCCGGCGCAACCGGTGTCTCGATCGGGGTGTCCGAGAGATCGTAATAGGTGAGATCAGCATCGGTGCCGCCGATCCGGAGCATCGCCGGCGCAAGCGCCCGCGCGAGCTCTCGCAAGCGAGGTCGCGAGAAGTCGTACGGCGGCACCGGGACGTTGGGCATCGCCGGATCGGTGTTGAACGGATCCCAGAACTCGCCGCCGACAACCTGCGCGGTATCGACCGCGATCCCGACAAACCGCTCGTCCACGCGGGCAACAGGTGCGGTGACGTCCACCGTGATGCCGACGGATCGGCCCTCCGAACCGCCACATGCAGCCAGTCCGATGACTGCCAGGTATGCACTGTGCGCCCGCGTGCCCATCACTGGCCCTCGAGGCGTAACAGCGTGGGCGAGCGAACCGCAAGCTGTTTCGTCTTCCCGCATGCGATCAAGCGCCGCCCCGGCTGCGCACCACGAACCAGCCTCGCGCGCCACCTCGTTGCCACCGCGGCAGACCGCCGGCGTTGTCCAGCTGCCAAGCTGACCCGAGCGGCTACGCCGAGCTCGGCGAACCGGGCGTTCTCATTGGCGTCATTCTGCCGGCACCGCGGTTGCTAGCGCCGTGGTCATGCTCGGCGATCTAGAGGACGAGGTCATGCGCGCGGTTCACGAGCTCATCCTGAGGCGGCGCGAGCTGACCACGCGCGTCGAGCGTGCCGTCGGAGCCAAGCTGATCGATCACCGCGAACGTCACCCGACCGACACTGGCAGTGATCCCGAATGGCAGTGGCGTTTCGACGAGCGCGGCGTGATGATCAGCCACGCCAGCGATGATCGGATCCTCCTGGTCGAGCTCGACCACGCGGCTGCTTCCGATCAGCGCGACTGGTTCACGCTCGCTGGGCTGCAGCTGTTCGCCGCGCACAGCGTCCTGCCGTGGCGGCAGTTCCCGCGACTGGCACATCGATCGTTCCCGGCCTCCGCCGTGGCGGGGATCGCGCGCTCGCTGATCGCCCGCGGCGAGCTCGACCTGATCGGCAACGACCGCTACGTCGTCACCGCGCGAACGCGTCACCCGTACGAGCCGGTCGTGCTGAGTGCACCGCCGGCAATCACGGAGTACTGTCGCCCCCATGATCCGATTGTCGCTTTGCCTGCTGCTGGTGTTGATCGCTTGCTCGTCGAGACCGGAGCCGGTGGCTCCGGCACCGGAGCCGCAGCCACAACAACCGATCGCGACCCCGGAGTCGATCCCGACAGCGCCCGCACGCCCGGCGCCTGAGCAGATCGCGGTCGACACACCCAAGGCGACCGTCGCCGGGAACACGTTCATCGCCCCTGCGGGTTGGTCGATGACCGTGATCGCACCCGCGACGATCTTGGCGCCACCCGAGACCGGGTCACAGATCGTGCTCGTCGACGTCAAGGCCCAGACCGCCGAGGCGGCCGTCGATCTTGCGTGGGCGGCTTACCACCCGAACAAGCCGTGGCCGCTGAAGCTGACCACGACCGCCCCCGACAAGGACGGCTGGACCCAGATCAAGAACTTCGAGTACCAGACCTCTCCGAACGAGAAGCGCGACGTCGGTGCCAGCGCACGCTTCGCGAACGGAATGTGGACGGTCGCCATCTACGACATGGCACAAGCGGTCGGCGATAAGCGTGGCTCGCAGGTCGGGTTGATCTACGGCCAGCTGCTGCCCAAGGGATACGAGCGCGAGTCGTTCGCGGGCAAGAAGGCCAACAAGCTCGACGCCGCGCGGATCGCCGAGCTCGGCAAGTTCGTGGAGCGTGCGCAGAAGCTGCTCGGAGTTCCCGGCGTCTCGATCGGCATTGTTCAGGATGGCAAGGTCGTGTTCGCGGGCGGTTTTGGCGTGCGCGCGCTCGGCAAGCCCACGAAGGTCGATGCCGACACCAAGTACATCATCGCATCGAACACCAAGGGGCTCACCACGCTGATGCTCGCGAAGCTCGTCGATGAGCACAAGCTGACCTGGGACACGACCGCGACCAGCTTGCTGCCATCGTTCAAGCTCGGCGATCCCGACACCACGAGCCGCGTCATGGTCAAGCACCTGATCTGCGCATGCACCGGTCTGCCGCGGCAGGACATGGAGTGGTTGCTGCAATTCGAAGGCGTCACGCCGGAAGGTGCGATGGCCACACTCGCGACGATGCAGCCGACCAGCAAGTTCGGCGAGCTGTTCCAGTACTCCAATCCGCTCGCCGCTGCGGCCGGGTTCATCGGTGGCCACGTCGCCTTCCCCAAGCTCGAGCTGGGCAAGGCGTATGACCAGGCGATGCGGACCCGGGTGTTCGCGCCGCTCGGCATGACCTCGACGACGTTCGACTTCAAGCGCGCGCAGACCGGCAACTTCGCGGCGGCGCACGCGCCCGACGTCGATGGCAAACCCGCGCCCGCCGTGATGGCGATCAACTACGCGATGATCCCGGTGCGTCCCGCCGGCGCCGGCTGGAGCAGCGTGCGCGACGTGCTCAAGTACATCCAGATGGAGCTCGCCGAGGGCAAGCTGCCCAGCGGCAAGCAGTACATCTCCAAAGATGCGCTGCTCGCGCGCCGCGCTCCCCAGGTTGCGGTCAACAAGGACACCACCTATGGGATGGGGCTGATGGTGACCACGAAGTACGGCGTCACCGTCGTCCATCACGGCGGGGACATGATCGGCTACCACAGCGACATGATGTGGTTGCCCGAGCATGGGGTCGGAGCGGTGATCCTGACCAACGCCGATCCAGGCTGGACGATCCGCACGCTGTTCCGCCGCAAGCTGCTCGAGGTGCTGTTCGATGGCAAGCCGGAGGCCGATGCCGATGTCGAGTCCGCGGCCAAGACGTACTTCGACCAGATCGCCGCCGATCGCAAGCTGATGACGATTCCGGCGGATCAGACCGAGAGCGCCAAGCTGGCCGATCACTATTCCAACACCGCGCTCGGCGACATCGCGGTGACGCGCAAGGCTGGCAAGATCGTGTTCGATTTCGGCGAGTGGAAGAGCGAGATGGCATCGCGCAAGAATCCCGATGGCACGACCTCGTTCCTCACGATGGTGCCTGGCTTCACCGGGCTCGAGCTGGTCGTCGGTAGCGGCGAGCGCAAGACGCTGGTGCTCCGCGATGCTCAGCACGAATACGTGTTCGACGCAAAATGAGGGTCAGTGCCGTCAGGGCCCGTGATCGCGGCCGAGGCGCGCCGCGGGCAAGGCGCGACAAGGGCCCCTAGTTAGTTAGTTAGCTGCCCTCGCTGATCGTCGCGTTGCGTCGTTCCCGAGCGCCGTAGTGCGCGATCGCCGCAACGCCGAGCAGACCTGCCACGATCGCCGCCGGCCACGCGTATTCGGGCCGCGAGAGCGCGAGTGCGATCGCCACGAACTGGGCGATCGTCGTGGCCTTGCCGAGTGGATCGGCGTGGACGTCGCGGGCCACCCCGCCGCGCGCGACGTACGCCGCGATCAGCGGCAGGATCAAGATCTCGCGCAGTCCGATCACCGCGATCAGCGCGGCATCATGCGTGTGAGACCACACGACGGCGAGCACGATCGCGACGAACACCTTGTCGACGAGCGGATCGAGCCATCCACCGATCTCTGGATCGACGTGGCCGCGACGCTGCATCCAGCGTGCGACGTGGCCATCCGCCGTGTCGGTGAGCGCCGCCATCACGAGCAACCCGAGCGACCACATCGGCCGCTCGTGACAGACGACGATCGCGAGCGCGATCGGAATCCGCGACAACGTCAGCGCATGCGCGAGCCACACGCTCCAAGTGTAGGGCGCGTGACCCCAGGTGCCCTTCGCGGGACCGGATCTGGCCGGATGTCAATTCGGCAGGATTTGCGCGGGCGACCGTCAAACTGGCACGCGAAGGCTGGCACTCCACGGCGCAACCCGGTGGACGCCCACAGCAATCTCGAGGCACACGGGCTGCAGCTGGGGTCCGGATGGTCTCGGCGGTTCGTGACGCAGGACGGCGCGTGGTGGCGCCGCTCGCAGCCGCCGGGTTGGTGATCGCGGCCGTCGTCGTCGGCGAGACCGCCATCCCTCCACCGAATCCGAGCGGCCCGCTGGCAACGGCGACAAGCTCGGCGACCACCGCGCGCGCGACCCTGGCGATGCCGCCGCCGCGGGTCGAGCTCGACGTCCACGTCACCGATCGTGGGGTTGCGTCTGCAGGGGCGCTGGTCCAGCTCAGCGACGGCTCGAGCCCGTTGCTGGTGACGGTGACGACCGACGCGAACGGGCTCGCGCGGTTCGTCGATCTCCCACCCGGACCGTACGAGATCTGGGCGCGCCACGACGCTGCGATCTCGCCGGTCACGCGGATCGCAGATGCGCCTGCGGGCGAGCGACGAGCTGTGGACCTCGTGCTCGAGCCTGCGGCCCGGGTCCGCGGGCAGGTGATGTTCGCCGGCACTCCGTCATCATCGATCAGCTTCGCGCTTGCCCCGATCGACGTCGACCACGTCGCACGAACCGCCACGCTCGACGAGCAGGGTCGGTTCGCGATCGATGGCGTACCCGCGGGACGCTGGCGGATCGAGACCTCGGCGGTCGGCTTCGTCCAGGCCGCCGATGCGCAGATCGAGATCGCGCCGGATGCCGAGCTGATCGACGGCGTGGCGATCCACCTGGTGCGATCCGGCCTCGTGATCGGTTCGGTAGTCGACGGCGCCGGCGATCCGGTCGCCAACGCAACCATCGTGTTGCGCAGCCAGGGAACGGGAGGGCGGCTCGTGCGCCCGATCGATCACGACGCATCGGCGACCACACGATTGCGCTGGATCCATCCGCTCGCCGGTAAGCGCGCGCTTCCGGCGCACGATGGGGTGCGGTTTGGCGGACGGCGGCCCGGGTCGCGTCCAACCGAATGCGGTCAGGGCCATTGCGGTGTCGACCTCGGCTGGCAACGCGGAGCGGTCGTCCATGCGGCGGCCGATGGCGAGGTCGCTGCGGCGTACACCGAGAGTCGCGGCGAGGCCGGGCGCTACGTCGCGATCGATCACGGTCGTGGGTTGCGATCCTATTACATGCACCTCGACGAGCTTCGCGCGGGCCTCGAAGTCGGCCAGAAGATCGCGGCGGGCGAGCCGCTCGGGCTCGTCGGCTCGACCGGATTCACCCGCAGCTTGCCGCACCTTCATTTCGCGATGACCCAGGAGCGACGCGGACGCACCTGGTACATCGATCCCGAGCCGACGTTGCGCTACGCGGTCGTCCTGCCGGCGCCACGAGCGTTCGAGCCGATCGCGAGCGCCGCGCCCTCCCCGGGCATCGCTGCGCCAGATCCGGGAGGTGGTGCGAACGATCCTCCGATCCTGCGGATCGCCACAGACGCCCAGGGTCGGTTCAGGGTCGACGACGTCGAGCCCGGCAGCTACGTCGCCGCTGCGTTCGCCTCGGAGCTCGCGCCCGGGGCCAGCGCGCCGTTTGTCGTGCGTGCTGGTGCGCCCACCGACGGCGTGGTTGTCACCTTGCGGCCGGGTGCGACGATTCGCGGCCGCGTGCGCGGCGATGCCGGCGCGATCGCAGGGGCGACGATCACCGTCGGCGCGGGGTTTGGCGAAACGGCGCACAAGATCGCCACGACGTTCACCGATCCGGCGGGCGAGTTCGTGCTGCGATCGCTGATCGGAGAGGTGACCATTTCGGTATCGGCCCCTGGATACGGTGGCGTCGCACGAACGATCGCGATCTCCGAGCGCGACCGGATCCGCACGCGGCCGCGCGAGGACTTCGTGCTGACGATCGAGAATGCCGAGCTACGAGGTCAGGTGCTGGCGCCGGACGGCGGTTCGCAGGGCGTGGTTTCACTACGCGTGATCGATGGGCCGACACGCAAGCAGATCACCAGCGATTCCAATGGGCGGTTCGTGCTCGATCGCGTCGGCAGCGGAACCTATCTCGTCGAGGTCAGCGCGCCCGAGTACCCGGCCATCCGGGTCAAGCTGCAGAGCGATCGATGGAAAGAGATCCGGCTCGGACAGGGCGGCGCTGCGCGCGTCGAGCTGCGCGACGCCAATGGCAACGCTCCCCTGGCCGGGATCCGCATCGAAGCGGCGGGCCCGGCGAATCAGAAGATCGCGCGAACCAGCGACGCTGAAGGTGCGGTCGAGCTCCGCGGTCTTGCGCCTGGGGCATGGCGATTCACCGCGCGCGTCGCCGGGTACGCGCCCGCCGCCCAGACGATCACCGTCGCGGCCTCGCGGCTCGCAACCACCACGAGGCTGGTACTAACGCGCGGCGCAACGCTGGCCGGCGTGGTCCGCGATCGATTTGGCCGGCGGGTCGCAGGAGCCCGCGTCTCGATCGACAGCTCGTCGACGATCTCCGATCGCGATGGGAACTTCCGGCTCGTCGATGTTCGGGCCGGCGCGATTGCGATCGAAGCAGAGCGCGAAGGTTCGCGCGGCGTGCTGGAGCTACAGTTGACGCCCGGAGAGCAACGCCTCAGCGTGAACCTCGAAGTGGTGGACGAACCAAATTAACGCGCCCTTCGGGCGGGTTGAAACGGCGAACCGTGAACCTGAATGTACGATCCTTGCTCAGTTGCTCGCAGCCTTGGCATCGGGCTGGGGCTCTGGACCGGGGCTCGCCGGTTCGGGGCTCGCCGGTTCGGTGCTCGCAGGCGGCACAGGCTCGGACGAGCTCGCCGCGACGTTGGAGCCAGCGTCGGGACTTGGTTCGGCCGGCTTGGCCTTGGAGCGACGCCGCGCCGGCGCACGCACCGGAACGCCAGGCGCAGCGACGGTGGGTCGCCCTGCGTCCTTCGATTCATTGGGTAGCCACAGCGGCCAGATCGCGATCAGCGGCTCGGGATCCAGGTATCGCTCGCGCGCGCCGTTCGCTGGCTTCACGGACATCGCAAAGTGCAGGTGCGGTCTGGAGTGTTTGATCCCGGTGTCGCCGAGCAAGCCGATCACCTGACCGGCGCTGATCTTCACGCCCGGGCGAATCGCGCGCGGCACCGCGGCGAGATGGAAATACCAGCTGTACAGCGAGCCCTTGCGATGGGCGACCTTGACGAAGATCCCGCCATTGTCCTCGTTGGGGCCGCGGTTGACCCATTCGACGACACCATCGTGCACGGCGTGAACCGGTTCGCCCCACACGTGGCCGAGGTCGACGCCGCAGTGGCCTGATGCGCACTCGGGAGGGCGCTCTCCTGCTCGCGCTGCGCCGAATGCACCGTTGTGATTGACCGGCATGCGGCGATGCGGGCCCGCGAGCGGATGGATCCACGCGTCCCGCATCAGCTCGCCGAGCAGCGCCTTGTCTTCCTCGTGCGTACGTTCGCTCGCCTCCGGGGCCGGCGCGGCTTCCACCGTGACGGGGGGCGCTGCCACGGGCAACGCAAGCGTCGCGGCGGCGAGGGCCGGTTCCCCGGATGGCTCGCGCTCGTCGAGCAGCTGATATCCAGCCAAGCACGCGCCACCGGCGATCACGCCCGCCAGCACCCAGCGCGCGGTGCGCCGTTTGGGGCGCTCGACACCCGCGGCGACCGCCGGTGGGATCGGAACATCACGCGCACGCAAACAATCCGCCGAGCAGTACACGCGCACCGTCGTACCGGCCACCATCACGTGCCGACTCTTGACGTCCACCGCGCGGCTGCAGCGAGGACATGCGAGCGAGCTAGCGAGCGTATTCGCGTCGGCGATCATGAGAGACCCGCGGAACGGCAAGGGTGAAAGCGGACGCGCCGAAACGCAACTCCGTGCACGCGCCTCGTGGGAGAGCGCAAATGTTCTCGCGACTTCGACCCACTGGATCGCATGCGATCGCCCGGTGAGCACATTTCAGCGCGCAACGAGCGTCACGAATCGGCGCGCTTTACAAGGCGCGTGTTGCGCACACGTCGACACACATGACCCGCGAGGCACCGCATCCAACCCGCAGCACCAACAACGCCGAGATCACCAAACGCGATCCGTTGGTTACCGTCGAGCGATGCCGGTCGTTCGCGGCTGTAGGTGATGCGCTCATCAGCAAAACCCCGAGCCCGCAATTAAGCAACACACCGCTTTTTTGTAGTGCCGTGCAATGTTCTACTGGGTGTTGGGGATCGTTCTGCATCGTGGGTGGGCGCGATTGCTCGGCACGTGCAGACAACAGTCACGAACGAATCAGGGAGGAAACCGTGGCTAGCATTCTAGTTGTGGATGATGCGGCAACATCTCGCGACATCATGGGCCGAGTACTCTCGTCACTAGGCCATATGGTCAACTTCGCCACGGACGGCATCGAAGCCCTCCCCAAGGCGAAGGAAGTCAAACCCGATATCGTGCTGATGGACATCGTGATGCCGCGCATGGACGGCTTCAAGGCGATGCGCACGCTCAAGGATGATCCGGCGACCTCGGGGATTCCGGTCGTGCTGGTGAGCACGAAGAACAACGACAGCGACATCTTCTGGGGCAAGAAGCAGGGCGCTGCCGAATACCTGCCCAAGCCATTCACCGAGCAGTCGCTCGTCGCCGTGGTTCACAAGATCTTGGGACTCGCGACGCCGGTGATGGCGGCGCCTGCGTCGACGCCGACCTCGTCGTCACCATCGATACCCGCTCCGTCGGGCGGCGGTGGCAAGTCGCAGGCAACGCTCGACGCGATCTCGGCGGCGTATCTGAAGGCGGTCGGGCCGTTCGGCAAGGTTGCGTTCAAGAGAGAGCTCGGCAACCTCGGCGTTCCCGTCGAGCTGTTCAACAAGTCGCACGCCCACGCGCTGGTCAGCGCGCTGTCGGCCTCGATCCCCGACGCGTCGGCACGACGGGACTTCGACGCGACATGCCGCCAGTACACCTGAGCCAGCGGCTCCTCGACGCCTCCCACGAGTGAGCTCGGGTTGAGAGGTGATTCACCGGCTGTGCCCGCGTGCGGGTACAGCCGGATGTCGTTTTCGGGTCCACTGAAACAAGAAACCGCCAAGACCTCGAAGCGGTCTTGGCGGTTGTTCTCGAAGGGGTTTGCGATCGTGCTAGCGGATCATTCCTGCTCGAGCGCGCGGTACGCGAGGTACTTGTAGTCGTAGTCGTCCTCGTCCTGGCCATCGATCCGCATCGTGGCCTGCGCGTCCTCACCCTTACCGATCGTCACCATGTACGGAATCTCGGGGCTCTTCAGCCGCACCTGGCTGTACGGGATGGTCTCGTCCATGATCGACACCCAGTTGTTCTGGGGCCTGCCATCCGAGTCGAGCCCCGAGCGATCGACATAGGCCAGGACGCGTGCGGCGTCGTTTTGACCGTCGGCGTTGGTATCCACGTTGAGCTTGCAACCCATCGCCCCGACCCACCGGTTGCGCATGTCGCCGACGTTGACGTTGTGCTCGAATCCGCCATCGTAGCTCGGATGGGTCTTCTCGTACCGGAGTCGCGTCCGGTTGCCCTTGAAGTTGATCAACCCGAGGTCATAGGTATCGGCCCATTCCTTGTGGTCCTTGGTGTGGGGGCCGCCGCCGAGCTTCGCCGAGATCTCCTCGTTGTCGGGACCGTCGACGAAGAAGTAGCCGATCAAGCACACGCTCGGATCGGTCGCGTTCTCGAAGTCATGTCGCATGGAGCCGTTGGACTTGAAGTTCTTGTGCCAGTCCCAGCGCTCGGTCGTGTACCTGTAGCCAGGGATCGGCACGTACGCGACGCCATTCTGATCGACATCCGTTCCGACCGGACCGCCGCTGCCCGAGCCCCCGCCCGAGCCGCTGCCTGATCCGCTGCCGGATCCTCCTCCGCCGCCGGTGCCAGCGCCGAAGCCGACCTCGGTGATGCTGGCCCACTCGTTCTTGGTGTTGCCGTACACCGTGATCTTCATGTACCGGCCGCTGCCGGTGAAGTCGTAGCCTTCGAGCGACTTGGTCGATCCGCTCGACTTGCCCGAGTACACCTGCGTGAAGTTCGTGCCGTCCGACGACAGCCCGATCTCGAACGTGTTCTTGCGCGAGCTGCCGTTGTACCAGGCAACGCTGGCACCGCAGAACGGCATGTCGGTGCCCATATCGAAGGTGATCGCGCAACCTTTACCCAGACACGACCAGCGCGTGGTCGTACTGCCGTCTATTGCGTCCTCAGCGACGTGCCCATCGTCGTCGGTTGCGACGACCGCCATCGGGCGCGCATCGCCGCAAGCAAACGTTAGCTCGGATGAGTCTTCTTCGATGCCGAGCTCTTCTTCATCGCCGAGCTCAGCGACCGTGGCCACACAGGCGGCCATGGTCCCGACGAACACTGCAGAGTACTTCTTCGCTTTGCTGAGTCGCATCAGATTCCCTCCGGGTCAGCTCCTTCAGCAACACTTGGACCGACTGGAGACTGAATCGCGCACGCGACCCAGCGCGCCGAAATCACTCGACACGGTTATGTACGCGCGGAAATTTCGGTGGTGTCTGCACTCCGCGATCGCGCACCCACCGGGTGCTAAACGAATGCGTTCTGGCGAGATTCCTCGTCGAGAACTCGACTCTGTGAGGTGTCGAGAGGTGTCGAGAGGCGTCACGCGCCTACATCTGACTACGCACGATCTCCGACGACGATCCGGGATGCCTCGCATGCTCACTCGCTGTGAGAGCTCGAGAGGCGTCGAAATCACACATCTGCCTACGCGCAGATCACGAGGCGCTCCAGACGCGAGTGCGCGAACGGCGGCGCCGCGGTCTCAGGCCTTGGGAACGACGCCCAGACGAGCGGCCAACCGCGTCAGAAACTGTCGCGAGATCCCCGCGCGACGCGCGGCCTCGGACAGATTGCCGCCCGATTGTTCGATCGCTTGCTCGACGTATTGCCGCTCGAAATCGTCGATGACCTGTCTCCGCGCTTCCTGAAACGGCAGGATGTCGGGGGTCGGTGTCTTCGGGCGTTGCCACGCGGTCGGATCGTTTCGCCACCCCATCGCCTCGACGGCATGACGCAGCTCGCGCACGTTGCCCGGCCAGTCGTGCTTGCTGAACAGCGCGATCGCTTCAGGCGACAGCGGCACGTTGAGCTCGGCTGCGAAGCGTTGCGCCAGGATCACGATGTCTTCCTTGCGATCGCGCAGCGGTGGGATCCGCACCCGAGCGACCGCGAGCCGGAAGTAGAGATCTTCGCGGAACCGCCGCGCGCGGACCTCTTCGAGCAGGTTGCGATTGGTCGCCGCGACGATCCGGACGTCGTGCTCGTTCTCGGTGGTGCCACCCACTCGGCGCGTTCGCTTGCGCTCGAGCGCACGCAACAGGACCGGCTGGAGCTCGAGCGGCAGCTCGCCGATCTCATCGAGAAACAGCGTTCCGCCCTCGGCCTCCTCGAACAGGCCACGCCGGCGTTCGTCGGCACCGGTGAACGCGCCGCGCTCGTGACCGAACAGCTCGCCCGCGATCAGGTTGGGCGCGACCGCCCCGCAATCGAACACGACGAACGGACCGTTGCGGCGCGGGCTCGTGTCATGGATCGCCTGCGCGGTGACCTCTTTGCCGGTTCCGGTCTCACCCTCGAGCAACACCGTCGCGTTCGAGGCGGCGATCGGCTCGAGCATCGCGACCAGCGCGCGCATCTGAACCGAGTGCGCGACCATCCCGCCGAACTGCCCCGGGCTCACCAGATCGAGCAGCTTGGTGGCGTCGAGCACCCGGACCTCGAGGGTCGTGTCGCCCAGCGCGAGCCGCATCCCATCGACGAGCGGCGCCGCCTCGATGCGGAACCGAGCCAGCATGATCCCGTTCTTGCTGCCGAGGTCACGAATCACCCGCGCTTCGCCGTGCGCGCGGATCTCGGCATGGCGGCTCGATACTGTGGGATCGTGAAGCACCAGCTCGCAATCCGGTGCAGAGCCGATCCGGATGCTGTCGGCACCGAGCTCGTGCGTGAGGCCCTTGTCGGGGCCGGCAATCACCTTGAGCTCCGCCACGTCCAGCTCGAGCTTGCCGGGCCCTCGCTGGATCAACTTCGTCGTGAGAAACCGCTTGGTCACCGCTTGAAACCGATCGAGCGCACCTCGCCGGGTGCAAGCACGAGCTCTTGCACCGCAGCACCTTGGGGTTGATTGAGATAGAGGACCTGGACGCGATGCTTGCCGGGTGCGAGCGGAAGGCGATAGATCGGCGTCTCTTCCCCTACCCGCTTGCCATCGACGATCACGGCCCCCCATGGGATCGAGCTGATCGTCAGGAATGCATGTGCCGTGCGGTCGGGCTTGGAGGCGACCACCTTGGGATGGCGCTCGGAGCGCTCGGGGCGCTCGGCCCGCCCGGACCGCGAGCTCGCGCGGGGGCGCTTCGTGGGCGATGACTTCGTTGCCTTGACCGCGGCGGCGCTGATCGCCGGTGCCTCGACGAGCTCGGCGGATTTCGGGCGAGCAGCGGCGGCATCGAGCGCCGGCGGCGGCACGCTTGGGCCGGGTCCGGGCGTGACCGCCGGGGTCGATGTCGCGACCGGCGGCCGCGGCGCGGGCGACACCGCGGAGGCCCGCGGCCATTGCGTCCACACCAGCGCGGCCGCTCCGGCCAGCGCGACCATGCCGATCGTCATCCAGACGCGACGACCTCGCGACGCTATCGGTCGATGCATCGAGGTTGCGGTCTTCGGCGCCGCATCGAGCACGCGCGCCGCGGTGACCGTCGGTGGTCGCTTCGAGATCCGCGCTGCGGTCTCGCTCACCTCCTCGTCGGCAGGCAACCGAGGAACCGCGGCCCACCGCGCCGGGTCGATGAGCGTCGGTGTGTTCTCATCGTCGGGCTGCTGGAGGATCGATACCAGCGTTCCACCTGCGGTCTTCGGCGGCGCCGGCGTGCGATCGCGCAGACGCGTGTAGCCCTCGACCGTGCGGGCCAGCGACGACGGCGTGAACGACGGGAACTTGCGCGCCAGCTCGAGCGCGAGTGCACTCTCGAGCTCGCCCGCCGACGCGTATCGAGCATCGGCCTTGCGCTCGGTCGCCCGCTCGACGATCCGCGCCAGCTCGGGCGTCACCTCGGGGCGCAGCGTTCGTAAGCCACGCGCATCGAAGCCCTGCTCGGGAGGAAGCGTCCCGGTCAGCGCGGTGTGAAGGGTCACCCCCAACGCATAGATGTCGTCGCGTTGATCACTGAGTGTTGCCTCTGGCGCGACAAACCCGGGGGTTCCACCGAGCAAGCGCGTCCCTGGCGCGATCGTTCCAAGCGCGCGCGCGATGCCGAAATCGGCGAGCTTTACCTCGCCTTCGACCGACAGCAGAACGTTTTGCGGTGTCACGTCGCCATGCACCAGGAACAGCGCGCGGCCCGACGGATCGCAGCGACGATGCGCATAGTCGAGAGCCCGTGCGACCTCGCGCGCGACATACACCGCCATCGCGATATCGAGCTGGCGCTGATCCTTGGCGAGGAAGCGGAGCAGCCCACGGAGGTCGAGGCCATTGACGTACTCCATCACGATGAACGTGCCGTCGTCGCCGGCGCCGAGGTCTAAGACCTGGCAGATGTTCACATGCGTGAGCTGGAATACGAGCTTCGCCTCAGCAACCAGCCGAGCTGTCGCGTCGGCGTCGACAAGTCCGTGCTCGATGAGCCGCTTGATCGCAACACGGCGCTCACCAGCCGGGCTAACCAGCGTTCCCAGATGCACCGCACCCATGCCGCCTTCACCGAGACGTTCGTGCAGGAGGTATCGGGGCAGCTGCGCTTCGGTCATACGTTTAGCTGCAGGGCGTGGGCTCCGAGCTTAACATCGACGGGTTCTGATATGATTCCGACGATGTTCGGGCATCGCTGCCCCCGTGTCGCGGCGATCATCGTCGTGATTTGCATCGCACTTTTCGCACCTGCGCGTGCAGGTGCGCAAGCAAACACGTCTTCACCGGGACCTCGAGTCGCCTATCTGACGTTGCCTGTCCGTGGTGATATCGCTGTAACCGTGGTGAATCGCACGAGACGCGTGGCCGAACGGCTAGCGTTGCGCCTCGGCGGCAAGCTGGTTACCGGCATCCCACATGCCGATAGCGCCACGGCGCTCGATGTCACGGGGCTGCTGGTTCGCGCACAACCGCTGATCGCCGCCGGATCGATCGACGACGCTGCCAATATCCTCGATATCGCGCTCGACGCGGCCGCACGCCGGCCGAGCCTGGTGTCGGATCCGGCCGCATTCGTTTCGGGCACGATCAGCCGCGTCCAGATCGCGACCGCACGCGGCGAGACGGCGCGTGCAGAGGAGCTGATCGAGCGCTTGCTGCGCTTCAGCCCCGCGCTGAAGCTGTCGGTCGAGGAGGACAGTCCTCGCGTGCGCGAGGTCGTCGACCGCGTCCGCGATCGGATCGGTGCCCGGCCCAAGCTCCGGATCGGCGATCTCGGCGACGATTGTCAGGGCGAGGTCGACGTGCTGATCGTCAGCCGAAACCTGGGCGAGGCGCAGGAGCTGACGCGGTTCGATCACTGCAAGCTCGTCAAGACCGTCACGGTTGCACAGGTGGCGACCGATGAAGAGATCGAGCTCGGGCTGCTCACCGCGCGCGAGGTCAAGCTGAACATCCCCACACCCGAACCGCCACCACCGCCGCCGATCACCGCGCCACCCGTCGCGCGCGACGACGTCGAGCGGCCGTCCCCGATCTATCAACGGCCCTGGTTCTGGGTGGCCGCGGCAGGGCTGGTGGCCACCAGCGCGATCGTGATCTGGCAGGTTCGTGGCGACGACGAGCCGATCGAGCAAGGAGTGCATGTCATCCCGCACTTCTAATCGTGCGGCCGCCGCCGCGGCGTGCGCCATCGGGGCAATGTTCGCGGGGTGCGGCGATGATCCGGATCCCGCGGCTCCGGCGCTGATTCACGTGTGCGGGCGTGGCGATCGCGCCGAGCTCGCGGCGGCGATCGGCTCGGGAACGCTCGATCTCGATTTTCTCGACAGCAACGGGACGACCGTGGCGATGGCTACTGTTGCCGCCGATGCATCCGACTCCGAGCTGCCAACCGACATCCCCGCGAGCGCGGTGAGCGTTCGGGTGTCGGGCCGGGCCACCGCTGGTGGACCGGTGCTTGCGACCGGCACCGGCGCGACCGCCGGCGACGGCGCGGGCTGCGTGTGTTTCTCGCTGATCGGCGAGCATCTCGCGGCGTGTGAGGGTGTGACCTGTACGGTCGACAATGGTGCCTGCGCGTTCGACCCACCGGGGCCCCGGACGCTGGTGTTTGGCGAGAACGACACCGGCACGATGCTCGATGACGTGCACGGCGTGACCGCGGATACCTATCTCCGTAGCACCACGGGCATGGAGATGCAGAACTTCGGCCAGTTCACGGAGGTTCGCGCCGATAGCGATCCCGCCATGGTCGGGCTGCTTCGATTCGATCTCCGTGCGCTGCCGAAAACCGCGAAGATCTCGAGCGCGACGCTGACGCTGACGCTCTCGACCGATCCCGAAGCCACGACCGACTATCCGATCGGGTTCTCTCGCGTGCTCGAGGCGTGGGACGAAGGAACCAATGCAACGCCGGACGGTGAGGGCTGTGCGAGCTGGATGTGTCGAAAGCCCGGAGTGCCATGGACGTCGGTGGGCTGTGGTCCGGGATCTTGTGCAGCGAGCGTCGAAGCCAGCTTGCCCAACGCGACCCAGCTGGGGATGGCATATTCGGTCTCGCTGCTCGCGGCGGTGAGCGATTGGGTCAGCGACCCTGCGAGCAACTTCGGGATCGCGATCAACGTCGACGGCGGTACGAACCCGATGACCAACGTGGTGTTCGTATCGTCGCAGGCACCGGCCGCGGACGGCGCACGACCGCGTTTATCGGTGACCTACGAGCTTCCCGATTAGCACGGGTGCCTCTGACCTCACGCCGTTGCACGGCGCGCGAGGTCCGCGAGTGCATCGAGCGCATCGGTTGCAGTGAAGATCCCGACCATGCCGTGGCTGCCGCGAACCACGACGCAGTCGCGTTTGGACTCGGCCATCAGGGTGGAAACTTCGTCGATCGGCGCGTCGGTGAGGACGTAAAGCGGCGGCGCCATCACCCGTGCGACCTCGACACGAACCAGATCGACATCCGGGATGGCGGCGATCACGTCGACATCGCGGTCCGAGATGATACCGACGAGGTGCCCCTCGGCGTCGACGACCGGCAGATGGCGGATCAGGCGCTCGCACATCAGCTCCCTGGCCCGCGACAAGCTATCGGTATCCGCGATCGAGCACGGCTCGATCGTCATGTACCGCTCAACGCAGGGCATCAGCATGATCTCGTCCCTGTGCACCCGCCGTGCCGATCGCCAGCCAGGAACGAACCGCGTGATTTGCAGGCAGGTCCAGTCGCCAACCCGGGGTCTTAGCCCGCATGAAAAATCCGGGCAGGTCCGTCGCGGCCGCCGTGAGCTGGGCCGATCGCGGGGCGTCGCGCACCGTTTGCGGGATCTCGCCAACACTTCGGCCGGTCGCGGCATTCTCCCACCGTGGACGTCCAGCTGGCCCTGCGTGAGCTCGAAGGAATGCGCGCGCTCGCGCGCTCGCTCGTCCACGGTGATCCAGACGCCGACGATCTCCTTCAGGACGCCGCGATCGCAACCATCGAGCACGCGCCCTCCGACGACCGGCCGATCCGGCCATGGCTGATCCGCGTGCTGCTCAATCGGCGGCGGATGGACATGCGCGGCGCAGCCCGGCGCAAGGCCCGCGAGCTCGCGCTCGCACCGATCGACACGACCGAGCTCGAGGCGCGGCCCGACGCCACCCTCGATCGCACCCGCGCGCTCGAGCGCCTGGCCGCTGCGCTGAGCGCACTCGAGGAGCCGTTTCGCGACACCGTGATTCGACGCTATCTCGACGGTCAATCGGCAGCGGCGATCGGTCGCGCGGTCGGCGCTCCGGCAGCGACGATCCGCTGGCGCTTGAAGACCGGGCTGGACCGCTTGCGCACAGCTCTCGAAGCGACGTCGCCGGATTGGCGGCGCGCGCTGATCCCGTTTGCGCCGATCGGAGTTGCCGTGAAGACCAAGACGTCCGTGATCGCCATCATCGTCCTCGTGTTGCTGCTCGTGGGAGGAGCGCTGCTGATCGCGCTCGGCTCCGGCGACCCCGCGAGCGTCCCGCAGCCATCGAGCGACACAGTAACCGCCGCGATGCCTCGCCACCCGGGCGTCGCGATCGCTCCTGCCTCCGCCGAGGCGCCGGTCGCGTCGCCTGGACAGGGCAAGCCGAGCGTCGAAGACGTCGACAGCGCGGGCGGCACCGTGTCGGGGCGCGTGATCAACTGGTCCACCGGCGATGGTGTCGGCGGCGCCGAGCTGACGTTCGGGAGCGACGGCGACGGCGAGGTCACGACGGTGTTGAGCCGTAGCGACGGTTCGTTCGAGCTCGCGCCACCGGGCCCGGGCAAGCTGACGCTGACAGCGATCAGCGCCGCTGGATTCTTGCCGTACGCCCCGGAGCTCTTGCACTCGAACATCCGGGTCGCCCTGGCCAAGCACAAGGCGGTGCGCGGGCTGACCGTGTTTCTGTTCCCCGCGATCGACTATCACGGCAAGGTGATCGACGCGACCGGCGCACCGGTGGCGGGTGCGCGGGTTCGGCTGCTCGGAACGCCGTCCGGCGAGCAGACGATCGAGAAGCTCGACACCGAGTGGACGACCGACAAGGCCGGGGCATTCGTGTTCCATGCCGCCGACGACGCGGTGCTCGAAGCCGTGCGAGGAGCACACCGCGGTTGGGCGGTGCTCGATGGCAACGTGGCGATCACGAGGCAGCTGATCATCGAGATCGGCGATGCCCCCCCGCGCGATGCGACGATCACCGGCCGCGTCGTCGATGGCGAGGGAAAACCAATCGCCGAGGTGCTGGTCCGCGCGATGCCGACCACCAGCTCGGGACCACCGCGCTCGGTCGCGTTTGCGACAACCAACGACGATGGCGCGTTCGTCCTCGATCATCTCGACCGCGGCAGTTACGAGCTCGCTGCGCAAGCCGAGTCGCTCGCACCGGTGATCGAACGCGACGTCCGCGGCGGCGCCCGGGGTGTCACGCTCGTGATGGATCCCGGTGCGCTGCTCGCCGGCACCGTGGCCGACGGCGCTGACCACCCGGTCGGCGCGTTCACGCTGCTGGTGTTTCGCCGGATGGGCGCGGAGAGCGAGCTCGTGGTCGCACGATCATTCGTGGATCCGCGCGGCCACTTCGAGGCGCGAGTCCCTCCCGGTGACTACGAGCTGATCGCCGCAGCATCGGGGTGGGCTCCGAGCACGCCGGTGACGGCGACCGCGACACCTGGAACCGGCCCGGCGTCGCTGCGGCTCACGGTGACCGCCGGTGCCACCCTTCGCGGCCGTGTGGTTGCGGCCGACGATGGCAGCGGATTGCATCTCGCGCGCGTCATGCGGGAGGCGCGCGGTGGCGGAGCGAGCGCCCAGCCGGCAAACGCGGGGACCGTGACGCGCGAGGACGGCAGCTTCGAGCTGACCGGAATCCCGCCCGGACCGCTATCGATCACCGTCGGCGCGGGCGGGTTTCATCCAAAGGTCGAGGCCGGCATGACCGCGAGCGATGGCGCGACGCTGGGACCGCTCACCATCGCGATGACCAGGCTTCGGGAGGGTGAGACGCCGGCACTCGAGCTCGTCGGCATTGGCATCAAGCTCGCCGGTGACGGCGACACGCTGCGCGTCGACGGTGTGATCGCTGGAGGGGGCGCAGAAGCTGCGGGCGTCGTCGCCGGCGATCGGATCATCGCGGTCGATGGTGTTGCCGTCACCAAGCTCGGCGTCGACGGCGCGGTCTCGGCGATCCGCGGTGCCGTCGGTACGAAGGTGGGGATCACGCTGCTCCGCGACGGCAAGCCGGTGCAGCTCGTGGTCGAGCGTCGAAAGTTGCGGGCCTGACGATCCCACCGGGCGGCTGATCGAAGCCCGGCTTAGCCGAGCAGCGGCGCTGCGATCTTGTTCATCGCCCGCGCGAGCTCGATGTCGAGCGCCGTGATCCCACCCGCATCATGCGTGCTGAGCTCGACGCGCACGGTGCGGTAAACGTTCGACCATTCCGGGTGGTGATTCATCCGCTCGGCCACCAGGGCCGCACCCGTCATGAACGAAAACGCCATCACGAAGTCGGCAAACTGGAACGTGCGCTGCAGCTTGTCGGCGACGCGGGTCCAGCCTTCGGTGGTCTTCAGCTCGGCGGTGATCAGTGAGTCGGTCAGCTTGGTGGGCGGCGCCATGACAACACCATACCCGCCCCAAGGCTCCACGGGTGCCCTTGCACAACCCGGCAAATTCGAGCTAACTCGTCGCAAATGCAACGGCCTGCTGTACAACCTCTCGACGAGACGGGGTCTCGTGAAGGTGACGTGACAGCACAGCCTCCGCGTGAATCGTGGCGAACGTGGGCGAACCTCGTGACCGCCATCCGGCTGGTCGCGGGCCTGGTGATCTTCGCCTACGCCGCGGTCACCCGGAACGAGACCTGGAACTTCATCGGCCTGGGCGTGTACTGGTTGCTCGACGTGCTCGATGGCTTCCTCGCGCGTCGGTTCAACGCCGAGACCCGGATCGGCGCGCAGATGGACATCCTTGCGGATCGCGTGCTGGTCGCGTTCTTCTATCTCAACTACGTGATGCTGTATCCGCAGCTGATCGTCCCGGTCGCGATGTTCTTGTTCCAGTTCATGGGCATCGACCATTACCTGTCGAACCAGTTCATGCGCTGGCCGATCAAGAGCCCGAACTACTTCTACAAGGTCGATCGTCCGATCTGGCTGTGGAACTGGTCGGCCCCCGGCAAGCTGCTCAACAGCGCCGTGGTGACCGGCGTGCTCGTGCTGACGAAGTCCGCGGTGCTCGGCGCGATCGTGTGTGGTGCGATCTTGATCCTCAAGGTCTGGACCGCCGTGCGCATGCATCAGCTCGAGCCGCCGGAGGCTCGCTGGACATGATCGATGGGCTCGAAGCAACCATCGGGATCTATGCAGCCACGTTCGTGGTCGCGGTGCTATCCGGATTCATTCCGGTGATCAACGCCGAGCTGTACTTGATCGGTGTCGCCGTGGTGACCGGCAACGTGTGGCTCGCCGTCGTCCTCGGCGTGATCGTCGCCGCCGGTCAGATGGTCGCGAAGATCGGCATCTATCAAGCGGCGCGAGGTGCGTCGAGCCTCGGCTCCCGAGGTCCCAAGTACGAGGCGAAGCTTGCCAAGGCGCGCGCGCTCGTCGACAAGTGGCGCGACAAACCGTTCGTGTTGCTGTTCGTTTCGGCGTCGACCGGACTGCCCCCGTTCTTCATCGTGAGCCTGCTCGCGGGCATGCTCTCCATCAAGTTCCGTCCGTTCGTCACGATCGGCATGCTCGGGCGGACCCTGCGGTTCGTCACGATCGCGTTGCTCGCGCTGTTGTTCTGAACGCGCCCTGCCGAGGACGTTTTGTAATTTTCCCCGACCGAACGCCTCGAGCCATCGAGTGCGCCATTTGTGATCGTTTACAGTAGCCCCATGTGAGCGAGAACCGCAGAGGTGGTAGGGATCAGGCGCAGATTCCTTTCCACAACGTTGTTGCGAAGATATAGAGTGCGTAAAGGGGGCATTAAGAGAAACTCCGACAAGGCACCAGGGGATCTTCACCACCACCCCGCGGAAACGATCGCCCGTACTAGGGCGCCCCTGGATGTTTTTCGAGTTGTGCGGATGCTCTTCTAGTCGAGGGACCGTCGATGGGGATCGACGACGTGCCGTAACCAAAGAGGGAGAACGCCGATGGCCAGCATTCTAGTTGTGGATGATGCAGCAACGTCTCGCGAGATCATGGGTCGCGTTCTATCGGGACTCGGGCACATGGTCGCGTTCGCCACCGACGGCGTCGATGCGCTGCCGAAGGCGAAGGAGTGCAAACCCGATCTCGTCCTGATGGACATCGTGATGCCGCAGATGGACGGGTTCAAAGCGATGCGAACGCTCCGCGAGGATCCGTCCACCTCGAAGATTCCCGTCGTGCTCGTGAGCACGAAGAACGCCGACAGCGACATCTTCTGGGGCAAGAAGCAGGGCGCCGCCGATTACCTGCCCAAACCGTTCACCGAGCAGTCGCTGATCTCGATCGTCTACAAGATCCTCGGGCTGTCGCCGCCATCGGGACGCGCGTCCGCGCCAGCGCAGTCGATGCCAACCCCAGGCGGTGTTGCGCAGCCGATGCCGGGGGCCCTGGATGTGATCCAGAAAGCATTCTTCCGGGCGATGGGTCCGTTCGGAAAGGTCGCGTTCAAGCGCGAGCTCGACAACCTGGGCATTCCGCCCGAGATGCTGGGACGGACTCAGCTCAGTGCGCTGTGTCGGGCGCTGTCGAACAGCATCTCCGACGCCAGCGCGCGTAGCGAGTTCGAGAGCTCGACCAGAGCGTTCCACTGAGCTTCGGACGAACTGACGGCGTGACCCACGAGGCCCCACGGGGCCCCAACGGGCCCCGGTTTCGTCCGCACCTTCGAACGCGATCGCGTTCGCCTCGAATACCATCTCGACATCGCGGTGGTCGGCATGGATGTAGATCCGCGACCGGTGGCCAGCGTCACAGCTGAATACGTCGACGTGGTTCGGACTCGCGGTCGATCAGGTGACTGCCGTCACAGTCGGGCAGTGTTACCAAGGTCACAGCTCGTGACGATCGAACGGATGGTGCCAGGTCGATAACGCTTGGCAACGCAGTTTCGGTCGGAGAGAGTCTGGGCCGCCTCTATGGACTACGGCTCAGCACTGGAGACTCTGGGGCTCGAGCACGAAGACCAGCTCACAAAAGATCAAGTCCGCCGCGCGTACATGCGCCGGCTCCGCCTCCACCCGCCCGAGCGCGATCCAGAGGGGTTCACGCGGCTGCGCGAGGCCTACGAGCTGGTTCGCGAGTGGATCCCGGAGCACTCCGAGACCAACCACGTGTCCGTCGAGGACGCGGCACGGATCCAGTTCGTGTTGCGCATGGCAGCAACCGAGCGGCCGGGCGCTGCGCAAGGCCACGACTCGAACGATGCTCTCGAGGCCGACGCCGGCGACGAGCGAGGTGATGACGATGACGATGACGACCGCGACGAGCTGTCGGGTGGACGCGACGGCGATGACGATCATGACGACGACGGTCACGAGGACGGCGATCACGACGACGACGATCACGGCGACGACGACGAACACGGCGATGCGCGCGACCGCCACGACCTATGGCGCGCACGCCGCCACGTGGCCGGCCTGCAGGATCAAGAGCTCTCGATGTCACTCGACGACCTCGTCGAGAAAATCCTCGTGCTGCTTGTCCACGAAGAGGTCGCGGAGGCGGCAAATCTCGAGGCGCGCTACCGCGATGCGATCGACACCAACAAGGACCAGCGCGCGAGCACGCAGACCACGCTTCGCTGGGCGCTGACCCGCGAGCTGCTCGCCTGCGCTCACCGCCTGCCACCACCGGTCACTGCTGCGCTCGCCGCGGCGATCTGCGACGGCGATCCATCAGGTGCCGTGCCCGCGCTCGTGCAGTTCCGCAAGCGCGATCCGTGGCGAGCCACCGACGCGCACACGACGATGTCAGCACACGCGCCGCTGTTGCTCGCGCAGATCGGCAATGCGTTGTACGCGCCGCCACCACCTGCGCCCGAATACGTTCACGTCCCGGAGGTGCGGTCGCGCATCGGCGGAAATGCGATCTGGGCCGTGCTCGGAGCGATCGTCATCGTGCTGCGGCTGTGCTCGGCAGTCTCGCGTTCGTCCTCGAGCTCCTACGAGGACAGCAACTACGCATCGTCGTCGCAGTGGGAAGCGCACGACGAGCAGTACCAGCGGATCTTGCGTGAGATGCAAGCTGAACGATCGACGTGGCCGCCCGCGCCAGAGCGAACCGAGCGAGCTCCCACCCGCGCCGCGGCCGCGGCGCCGGCTGCTCAGGCGCCCGCACCGCCCGAACCTCCTGCCGTGAGACCGTACGCCAACCGCGCGGCGCAGCTCGACGAGATCGCCGAGCTGGTGGGCGCGATGAAGAGCGCATACGGGATGACGGACGAACAGTTCACCGCCGTGCTCGAGCTCGACAAGGCCGTCGCGTCCCGCCGGTGCGCGAGGATCCAGCGCGCGTTCGCAGAGCTGAACACCATCCCGCATGCCGACTGGGCGATGAAGCACAACTACCACGTCCACACCAACCGCTATCTGGCTGCGATCGACGAACGCCTCGCGCTCGCGTGCGCCGCCACTCCGACCAAGAAACGGACGCAATGACCAAGACTGTCATCGGGATCGACCTGGGCACCACGTTCTCCCTCGCCGCGTACCTTCAGAACGGCAAGCCGATCGTGCTTCGCAATGCGATCGGCGAGCTACTCACGCCGAGCGCCGTCAGCATCGCCGAAGATGATACCGTTCTCGTCGGCGCCGCGGCCCGCGCGCGCGCAACCACCCATCCGTTGCGCACCGCGGTCGCCTTCAAGCGCGACATGGGCACCGAACGGGCGATCCAGCTCGGCAACCGCTCGTTCACTCCGCAGGAGCTGTCAGCGCTGGTGTTGTCCACGCTCAAGCGCGACGCCGAGGCGGAGCTCGGGCGCACGGTCGATGAGGCCGTGGTCACGGTGCCGGCGTATTTTGGCGACGCACAACGCCAGGCGACGCGCGATGCGGGTGCGATCGCCGGGCTCACCGTGGAGCGCATCATCAACGAGCCCACCGCGGCGGCGCTCGCGTATGGGCTGCACCAGCGGCACCGCGAGATGCGGGCGGTGGTCATCGATCTCGGTGGCGGTACGTTCGACGTCACGATCCTCGAGATCCTCGAGGGCGTCGTCGAGATCCAGTCGTCTGCCGGTGACACCCGGCTCGGCGGCGAGGACTTCGATTACGCCCTCGCGGAACTGGTCGGAAACCAGCTCAAGAAATCGCACGGCGTCGACGTCCGCGACGAGCCGCATGGATGGGCTCGGATCAAGGAGGCGTGCGAGCAAGCCAAGAAGCGGCTGAGCGACGAGGACACCACGCGGATCGCGCTCTACGATCTACCGCTACCGGGAAGCCGCGCGGCAAACGTCGAGCTCCCGCTGGCGCGCGCACAGGCGGACACCGCGTGGGCGCCCTTGATCGAGCGGATGAAGACTCCGATCCACCGCGCGCTTCGCGACGCGTCGCTCGATCCGAGCAAGATCGACGAGGTCCTGCTGGTTGGCGGATCCACGCGGATGCCCCTGGTCGCCAAGCTGATGGCGCAGCTGTTCGGCCGCCTGCCGCTGCGTTCGCTGCCACCCGACGAGGCGATCGCGATGGGAGCCGCGGTCCAGGCCGGCTTGAAGGCAGGCGATCAGGCGCTCGGTGACATGATCGTCACTGATGTCGCACCGTTTTCGCTCGGGGTCGAGACCGCCAAGCGGATGGGATCGCAGATCGTCTCGGGCCTGTTCTCACCGATCCTCGAACGCGGCACGGTGATTCCGGCCAGTCGCGAGGAGTCGTTCTCGACGATCTCGGACAACCAAACCGCGATCGAGATCGAGGTCTATCAGGGCGAGCACTCGCTGGTGCGCGACAACAAGAAGCTCGGTGAGTACACGATCAAGAATCTCAAGCCACTGCCCGCAGGCCATCACACCGTGCGCGTCCGGTTCACCTACGATCTCAACGGAATCCTCGAGGTCGATATGACGCTCGAGGGCTCCAACAAGACCGAAACGCTGGTGATCGAGGGCGCTCCCGGCAGGCTCACCGCCAAGCAGATCGCCGACGCGCGAGCCGCGATGATGCGACTCAAGTTTCACCCGCGAGATGCGCTCCCGAATGCGACCCTCCTCGCGCGCGCCGACGCACTCTACGTGGAGCTGACCGGTCCGCTGCGCGATGAGCTTGGCCAGGCGATGGCGAGCTTCCGCGGCGCACTCGACACGCAAGACGATCGCACGATCGAAGGCTATCGAGATCAGCTCACGTACGTGGTGAATCGACTGCGTCGCGGCTAGCGCGCGCGATGACTCTCGTCAACGCTGTGGCACGCGCGCACACCGCGCTCGATTCACCGAATCGCAAGCGATTCGCGCATTGCATTCCCGACGTCGCGGGATAAAACCAGACCTCGAGGCGTTTCGTGGTGAACAAGACCGAGGGAACGGCGAGTCAGCCTCGAGATCTGGCGAAATGACCACGCGCATCGACATCGACGTCAAGCCAGCAGCGCCGCCGTGGGAGCGCGAGTTCGCGCTGCGCCACACCGCGCGATTGATCGAGATCCTGCAGGAGCTGTCGACCGTCCAGAACAGCGGCAGCGTCCTCGAGATCGTGCGCCAGGCGGCGCAAGAGCTTACCGAAACCGATGGCGTCACCGCGCTCGATGGCAGCGGCCGCATGGTGTACGCGAACGATGCAGCGGCTGCGTTCTGCGGCTATCCGGATCCGGAGGCCTTGCAACGAGCGCCGCGCGGCGAGGTACTCGAAAAGTTCGAGCTGTTCCGACCGTCCGGGGAACCGTTTCCGATCGACGAGATCCCGACGCGGCTCGCGTTTTCAGGCAAGCGCGCGCCGGAGGGCGCGCTGATCCGCTGGCGCTCGCGCGAGACCGGCATCGATCGGTGGAGCATTCTCAACGCGGTTCCGATCTTCGCCGCCGACGGTTCGATCCAGCTCGTGTTTTCGATCTTCCACGACGTGACGCAACGGATCCGGCGCGAGCACCGCGAGCGGTTGGTGGCACGGGCGACGGCGCTGTTCAACGAGACGCTGGATGAGGCGGCAACGCTTCCGCAATTCGTCGAGCTGCTGCGGCTCGAGCTTGCGGACTGGTGTGTGTTGTACGTCACCGAATCCGATGAGCTGCAGCAGTTCGTGTCGCATCCAGCCCTGACCCTCGATGCCGCCGAGCAATGCCGGACCCACTTGAGGTTGCCGCGCCCGGTGGCGGAGGTACTGGCCACGGGTGCTCCGATCGTGGTCCGCGATGGTTCGCCTGACTCGCTGCTGTGCGACGACGATCATCGCGATCCACAGGCCGTTCGGTGGGTGGAGCAACTCGGCGTGAGCTCGTTCATGGTCGTGCCGCTGCGTGGTCGGTCTGGAACCGTCGGAGCCGCACTGCTCGTCAACAACGAGGGCAATCACGGCTTCGACGACGTCGACCTTGCGACGGCTCAGGATGTCGCTAATCGCGCAGCCGCACACGTCGACAACGCGCGGCTTTTTCGCGATGCAAAGCTCGCGCGGAACGCCGCGGAAGCGTACGCCACGCGAGCCGAGCTGCTCGCCGAGGCGTCGCGCGCGTTTTCGGCCGCGGGCGTGGACATCGAGCGCGTGCTCGACACCGTGGTCCGCAGGGTCGCAGAGGTCGTCGGCGACCTGTGCGTGATCCGGACGCTGTCTGATGATGGCGCGCTGAGCATTCATCGCGCGTCCGCGCATCGGCCCCACATCGATGCCAGCGGGGCACGGCGATCGATCATGACGGCTCCCCGTCCTGCCGATCGCGGCTACTTCGGGGACGTGATCCGCACCGGCAAGCCGGTGATCATTCATTGCATCGAGCCCTCGGAGATCGCGAGCCAGTATCGCAACTCGGGGCTGCGCGAGTACCTCGAAGAAGTCGCACCGAAGACTGCGGCGATCTTTCCATTGCGTGCGGGCAACCGCACGTTCGGCGCCATGGCCGCATCGCGATCTACCGGCCGGGCGTACGATTCGGACGAGCTGCGCTTGCTCGAGGAGCTATCAGATCGGGCGGCCCTCGCGCTGGAGAACGCGCGGCTGTACGCGGACGTCGAGCGCGCCCGGCGCGAGGCCGAACAGGCGGCGACGCGGATCTCCAAGCTCCAGGAGCTCACCGGGGTGCTCGCGACCAGTACCACCCAGCAACAGGTGATCGATGTCGCGATGACCCATGCGCTCGAGCACCTCGATGCCGCGGCGTCGGTGCTCTACGTCTTCGACGAGGGCGCGTTTCAGCTCGCCGCCCATCATGGATTCGCGCCTTCGGATCAGGTCCGCGTGCTCTCGCTCGAGGCCAACGTCCCGCTCGCCGATGCGATCCGCGAGCAACGGCCGCTGTGGCTCGAAGATCGCGCCAGCCTGCTGGCGGCGTATCCTCAGCTCGCGACCGCCAGCATCCCGGCCAGCCTGCTCCAGGCCATGATCGCGCTGCCGCTGCTCGTTCATGGCGTCTCGGTCGGTGGGTTCGCTCTGAGCTTCAGCACGGCCCGGAGATTTTCGCTCGTCGAACGCGACGTCTTGCTCGCGATGGCGAGCCAGATCGCGCAAGCACTCGAACGGGCGCGGCTCGTGCGGCTGAGGGAAGCGACGCTGGCTCGGCTGCAAGAAAACGAGGCGCGCTACCGCTACATCTTCGAGTTCGCGGCCGTCGGGATCGCTGAAGAGGACTACTCCGCAGTGAAGCAACGGCTCGATGCCGTGATCGCCAGCGGGGTGACCGACCTGCGGGCATACCTGCTCGACCATCCGGAGCTCGTCGACGAGGCGGTCGATCTCGTCAAGGTGCGCGATGTGAACGAGGCGATGGTCGGGCTGCTCGATGCGCACGAGCGCACCGACCTGTTGACGATGCGGCCGCTGTTCATCCCGGAGAGCCGGGGTCGCTTCATCGAGGAGTTGATCGCGCTGATGGACGGTACACGGGTCACCTCCGGCGAGCAGCAGCTGCAAACCCTCAGCGGGCGGCGGATCGATGTCGTCACGACCGCCGCGTTCCCGCCATTCGGCTGCGACCGCGTGCTGATCAGCCGCACCGATATCACCGATCACAAGCGGACGCTTGCCGAGCGCGAGCAACTGGTCGAACGCTTGAAGGCCACGGTGCGCCTGAACGAGATGTTTGCGGCGATCCTTGGCCACGATCTGCGCAACCCGCTGGGCGCGATCCTCACCGGTGCGCAGCTCGTGCTCCGGCGCGCCTCGGACGATCAGATCCGCCGGCCGATCAGCCGGGTGCTGTCGAGCGGCGAGCGCATGGCTCGGATGATCGATCAATTGCTCGATTTCACGCGCGCGCGCTCAGGCGGCGGCATCGCGCTCGATCGCAAGGAGATCGACCTGCAGCGCGTGTGCAAGCAGATCCTGGGCGAGCTCGAGGACACCAATCCAGCGCGCACGATCCACCTCGAGGTCACTGGCAGCGTGCGCGGCTACTGGGATCCGGATCGGCTCGGCCAGGTGGTTTCGAACATCGCCGGCAACGCGTGTCAACACGGAGCACCCGACACGCCGGTCCACGTCCAGCTCGACGGCCACCGACCCGAGCGCGTCGTGCTCCAGGTCACCAATAGTGGCGAGATCCCACCCAGCGTCGTACCGGCGCTGTTCGAGCCATTTCGCGGCGCGCACCAGCACCGCGAGCACGTGAACGGCCTCGGGCTCGGCCTGTTCATCACCCAGCAGATCGTGCGAGCGCACGGTGGCACCATCGAGGTGTCGAGTAGCCACGGAAAGACCTCGTTCATCGCCGAATTGCCGCGAGGCGAGCCGGCTGCGTAGTGATGTGATGCAGAGTATCGATCGCCTGGTCGAACAGTTGACGGATTCGGTCGTGTGCTGCGACCGCGCCGGCACGATCGTGTCGGTGAACCCCGTCGCCACGCGCAACTTCTGCCGATCGTCGATCGACGTGGTCGGTGCACCGGTGACCGCGCTGTTCGGTTGCGCGAGCCAGATGGCAAGCGTGGTCCGGAGGGTCGCTCACACCGGCAGCTCCGAACAGCTCGAGTACTTCGATCCGGAGCATCAGCGCTGGTACAACCAGCGCCTGTACCTGGTGGACGATCGCGTGTACATCATGGCGCGAGACATCACCGACGAGCGCGCCGCGACCGCTCGGCTCGAGATCCTCGCGACGACGTCGCGCCTGTTCTCCAGCTCCGATCAGGACGTACGGGTCCTGTTCGACAAGATCGCCCGCCACATCGCAGACGCTCTCCACGATCTGTGCTCGATCCGCCTGCTGTCACCCGACGGTCGCCGGTTCGAGCCACCGGTAGGGCTGTGGGATGCCTCGCCCGAGATTCGCGAGTTGCTCGAAGGCACGCCCGCGATCGCGGCAGACGATGCCGTCGGCCCGGAGATCCTGCGAACCGGCCAGCCGGTCGTGATGTGGAGCATCTGCCCGGACGACGTCGCCGCGCGAATCGCGCCGTCGGGCCGGCGATCCATCGTCGAGCAACTCGGACTTCACAGCGTCATGGTGGTTCCGCTTCGAGCACGCGGCTCGATCGTCGGGATCGCCAGCGTCGCGCGCCGGGTTTCGGGAACGCGCGCGCCCTACGTGCAAGCCGATCTCAAGCTGCTCGAAGAGCTCGCCGACCGCGCGGCGCTGGTGGTGCACCAGTGGCAAACGTTCAAGCAGGTCGAGACCGCCAAGCAGCGGCTCACCGTGATCGGCGACTCCCTGCCGGTGCTGATCTCGCTGGTCGATCGCGAGGAACGCTACGTGTTCGTGAACGCGACCTACACGAAGTGGTTCGGTGACGAGCCGAGCGCGATCGTGGGCCGCACCATGCTCGATGTCGTCGGTCCGGACGCGTATGACGTGATGGAACCGCATGTACGTGCCGTGCTTGCCGGCCATTCGACGACGTTTCAGACCCGCGTTCCCTACGCCGCGGGAGCACGCGATGTCCGCGCGGTCTATACCCCGTACCTGGTCGGCGGCCGGGTCGAAGGCTTCGTCGGCTTGATCGCCGACATCACCGATACCGCGCGCATGGAAGACGACCTGAAGTCCGCGATCGTCGCGCGTGACGAATTCGTCTCGATCGCCTCTCACGAGCTGCGCACGCCACTCACCGCGCTCGAGCTGCAGCTCGATAGCCTCCAGCGCCTGCTCGACCGCGATGGCTCGATCGAGCAACCGCAGGTCTGGCGCAAGGTTCGCGTTGCCGCACGCCAGGCAGACCGACTCGCCGGGCTCGTCGACTCGTTGCTGAGCGTCAACCGGCTCGGCGTCGGAACGCTGAGGCTCGAGCTCCAGAAGTTCAAGGTCTCGACGCTGGTGGCCGACGTCGTGGATCGGTTCGCGGAGGATTCGGCGCGCGCGGGTTGTGCGTTGTCGGTGGTTTGTCCCGAGTCGCTCGACGTCTGCTGGGACCGGGCGCGCATCGATCAGGTACTGACCAGCCTGATCGCCAACGCGCTAAAGTACGCTCCTGGCAAGCCTGTGGATCTCCACCTCGCGGTCCGCGGCGACGAGGTTCACCTCACGATGCGAGACCGGGGGATCGGGATCTCCAACGAGGACCTGACGCGGATCTTCGGAAAATACGAGCGCGCGGTACCCATGCAGCACTACGGCGGACTCGGATTGGGTCTGTACATCACGCGACAGATCGTCGATGCCCACGGCGGCGACATCGGAGTCACCAGCTGTCCAGGTGAAGGAACGGTGTTCACGGTGCGGTTACCACGCTACGCTGCGCATCCTGTCCCGAGCGTGGAGAGTCTGTCGTGAGCGTGAAACCAGCCCAAGCTACTCACATCCTGGTGGTCGAGGACGATCGCGACGTGCGCGAGACCGTGGTCGAGGTCCTCGAGGACGAAGGCTACTCGGTGGCGGCCGCAGCCGACGGTTCGCTCGCGCTCGCGTACTTGACCAGCGAGCAGCGGCGGCCCGATCTGATCCTGCTCGACCTGATGATGCCGACGATGAATGGCTACCAGTTCCGCGAGCATCAGCTCAAGGACCCCGATCTCGCGGCGATCCCGATCGCGGTGTTCACCGCAGACGGTCACGCGAACGACAAGGTAGGGCCGCTCAACGCGGCGGCGTTCGTGCGAAAGCCGCTGAAGATCGACGCGCTGCTCGAGGTGGTGTCGCGCGTGCTCGAGGCACGGTCCACGCCCGGAGCTCCTTGATCCGCGGCCGCCGATCACTCCGTCGGTTCGCAGTCAGCGCCCGCGTCGTAGCCGCTCGAATAGCCGTCGCTGTAGCCGGATGACCAGCCCCCGTCGTATCCGCCGCCATAGCCCGCGTCGTACCCGGCGCCGTAGTTCGCGCTGTAACAGCTGGCGTACACAGCTTCGTAGCTCGAGTCATACCCGCCGGTGTAACCGTCGTCATATCCGTCCGCGTAACCAGCGTCGATCCCATCCGCTTCGCCGCGCGAATACGCCGGCCCGTATGAGGCGTGATAGCCGGCCTGGTAATCGGGATTGTCGAGCTTGCCCGAGCTGACGCCACGATCGTAGGCGCCCGGATCGAGCGTTTCGAGGTAACCGCGGCGTTCGCACACCTGAACGTCCTGCGGATCGGCGTCGGTCTCGTCGCTGGTCTTGGGATCTGCGGGCGCTGCCAAGCGCGCCGCCGAGCACGAGCCCGCGCCGTCGGCGTACCCCTCGCCGTAGCCCGCGTCCCAACCGTCGGACCATCCGGCGTCGTAGGAATCGGAGTATCCCGCACTTTCACCAGCGGCCCAGCCGTCGGCGGCACCCTCCCCGCACGCGTACGGGTCGCCGGCACCGTCGTTGCTGCCGAGCGCGAAGCCGTCGTCGTAACCGGCACCATAGCCAAACAGTCCCTGATACCCGGAGGCATAACCATCCGCGTACCCGTCGGCCTCGCCGTCACCCTCACCGTCGGCGCGCGTCAGTGAGAGACCGGCGGCGCGACCACGATCGTGCTCCGCCGCATTGGTGTGCTCTGCTTCGAGCTTGCCCTGGTGATAGCTCGCCTCCAGCGGGCCATCGTCGAAGCAGTCGATGTCACACGCCGGCGCGAGCGAGAGGATTGCCAGAACGACCAACAGCCGCATGGAGCCGGGATTCTGCAAAACTCGGGTCCAGCGCCGCGAACGCCAAGTCACCGATCTACGGTGATGACCAGCCATCACGTGTGGCGTTGCTGCGTCAGCTGACTGCAGGTTTCGCAGGTGGGAAGGCGCGAGATTGTCGGGTGGTAACATCGCCGCCATGATTCGCGTCGATCCCAAGGTGTCGGACCTGCAACCACAGCCTCCGATCGAGGCGGTCGACACCGAGCAAGAGCAGCCGACCGATGGTCCCGAGCCGGTGGTGTTCAGCGGCACCGGCGCAGGGCGATCAGCATCCGAGCGCGCGTACGACTCCGAGCCCACGTTCTCGACCAGCTCGCGTACGCCGGATACCGAGCTGTCGGCCGAACAGAAGCGTGCGCTCGTTGCGGATCTTGCCGACGACGTCGTGATGGACCACATCGATCGGCTGTGGCCCACGCTGCTCGAGATTCACGACCACAACGACCAGCTCCGGCAACTCGAGACCGGGCTCGATCGGTTGGACACCCTCGACCATCAGCAGCGCGGCGAGGTGATCCAGACGTCCAGTCATCACATTCGATCGATCGTCGAGCTGGCCGATCAAGCCGGCATCGCCACACCACAGCTGCTGCGCTCGGCGTCGCGCGCGCTGTACGAGCTCGATTCTCACGGTCACCGCAGCAGTGCGCCGACCCACGAATCGGAAGGCAAGACCAGCGACGCGTTCGTGTCACTGGTCGGCCGTGACATCCGGGTCGCGACGTTCGAGGTCGGTGAGCGTTCGAAACCCAGTTCGCCTGATCACGGACGCTCGGTGTTGATCGACTTGCGTGGGTTTCGCGGCTGATGCTCGCTCTGCCGAGCTGAGCCGCACATCGTTGGTCAGTCTTGCCACGGCTGTGCCCGATCGCTCGCGCACAATCGCGTGCCGCGGATCGCGAGCACGACATACTTCCGGCAGACGTTTCACCCAACCACGAGGAAACCATGCCGACCAAGACGATCCAGAAGATCACTCCACATCTGTGGTACGCGCGCGAAGCGGAAGATGCCGCTCGGTTTTATGCGTCGATCTTTCCTGACTCGAGCGTCGACCGCGTCACCACGATGCCGGCCAGCTCGCCCAGCGGTCCCGCAGGAACGGTGAAGATCGTCGACTTCACGCTGTTCGGACAGCCGTTCACGGCGATCAGCGCGGGCCCGCTCGATGCGTTCAATCATGCGATCTCGTTCGTCGTCAACTGTGACGATCAGGCGGAGGTCGATCGCTACTGGAACGCGCTGAGCGAGGGCGGATCGACCGAGCAATGCGGATGGGTGAAGGACAAGTTCGGCGTGTCGTGGCAGATCGTCCCCACCGTGCTCAACGAGATGATCGCCGATCCAGATCGTGAGAAGGCGCGGCGCGCCGCGGAGGCGATGCTGAACATGGTGAAGCTCGACGTCGCTGGCTTGAAGGCGGCCTACGAGGGGCGCTCCATCAAGGGGTCGCGGTAACCGCAACCCGCGCGGGAACCGCGAGCGCGGTCGCGCACGCGGCGCGATTCGCATCGGTTTGGCGCGGGATCTCGCCTGCGGCGAGGCCGTAGAACGCTCAACCACTTCTGGTTCGAGCGTTCCATGCCCACACGCCTTCTCGCCGTCCTGTTTTGCGTCATCGTGCCGTCGGTCACCGCCGCAGGTCCGCCCAAGACGCGCGCGAAGCCATCGGCCAGCCGACCTTCGGCCCGCGAGCTGCTCGCGAAGGCAGAGATGGCGTGGACGATGCCACAAGGCTTCGAGCCAGCCCCGGTGAGGTCAAACTCCGCGATGCTCTACGACCTCGCGATCAAGTCGAAGAAACGCAAGCTCGAGGTGCGCTATGCGATCCGTCCATATCGTGAAGAGCCACCTCCTGGACCGACCGAGGTTCGTGCAGACAAGGAGGTGATGTTCCAGGCAATGATCCACGCGACGGTCGCGAACATCGGCCAGGGCGCGTCCGTCGAACTGGACCGTCTGCCCGCCGATTTCGCGTTGAGCCAGCTCGGAACGTCGAACGCCCTCGTCGCGATGTTCAAACCGAAGGCCGCCGGGTGGAACACCTATTCGACCTGCATGATCCTGTCGATGCGAACGGACCGCGCCGAGGCTCACGTGTTCTTGTTGTTCGACGATCTCAAGGCCGCCCAGGACGACGTGTTGCTCGTCGCCCCATCGTTGCGGTTCACGGGAGCGACGGCGTCATTTGAGGGATCCGGGTCCGGCGCAGGTTACGGCTCGGGCTCCGGCGGAGGCTCGGGTTCGGGCGGGTACTGACCGGATCGCGTGCGACAACCTGCCGCAATCGAGGCGGGCATGCCCGTGCATCCATGGTGGAATGACGCGCCAGGTACCTCGCGAGCAGCTGCTTGGTTGGATCGACCAGTCGCGCCGGACGCAGAAGCGCCTTGCGATCGGAGTGGCTGCCGGGGTCGCCGCAGCGATCATCTTGACGTCGCGCGGAACGGGCGGCGGATTCGCCTGGCTGATCGTCGGGATCATCGCCGTCTGTGGGTTCTGGATCACGTCGACGCATATCGCCGAGTGGAAGGACCAGGTCCGTAAGCTCGAGCGATCGTAGCGCCGAGCTCACGCGATCGCGCGAACCAAGGCCACGATCGCCCACGCCACGCCGGCGATCGCGGCGGCGAACGCGAGCACGGCGCCGATGACGATCAACCAATCGGAGGCGCGCGGCGGTCCCGCTGGCGGTCGCGACTCGAGCAACGTGAGGTTGCGCTGGTTGGCCTTGAACGCGATATCCGCCACGTCGCCAAGCACCGGGACAACACCGAACAAGGCGTCGAGCCCAAGATTGAGCAGCATCCGCGCGACCACCACCTTCGGCATCCGGCGACGGACCGCGACGCCCACGATGTAGAGCCCCAGCGCCGAGCCGACAAGATCACCGATGCCCGGAACCAGGAAGCCCAGGATCGGGTCGACGCCATACCGATCGAGCAGGTTCGACAGCGTGCGGATCCGCTCGATATCGCTGCTATCGCGCCGCTCAAGCGCGTGATCGCCCTGTGTAGACACCATGCCAGCATACGAACAAGCACGTCGTATGCCGAGACAACCGTGCGGCCCCGTTACCCATAGCGGATCGAGACGACCTCGACCTCGTCGCCGCGAGGCAGCACCACTAGATCTCCTGCGCGCACGCCGAACAACACCTGGGCGATCGGTGACTGCCATCCGATCCAGCCACGCTTCGGATCGGCTTCGATCGCGCCGACGATGCGATAGCTGTGTCGCTTGCCGTGCTCGTCCTCGACGGTCACCGTCGCACCCACGCCGGCCTCGTTGCGATCGGCCGGCTCGAACGGTTGTGCGGTTGCGAGATGCTCTGTGAGCTCGCGGATCCGATCCGGATCGCCATGGCTGCGGACCAGCGCATCGAGCTCCGCCCGCGCAGCGACCAGGCCCTCGGGCGTGACGAAGTTGAGCTCCGGAACCGGAAGGCCGCGACGCCGCGCACGCGTCTCGGACACGTCATCGCTCTCCCTGGTAAACGCCTTGCTCATGGTGACAGGCTACGCCATCTCCTGGAGTAAGCTCGCCGGATGGCTGATCCTGTCGACGAAGATTCCACCAACCACGGAGTGTTCGCGATCCAGCTCGATCCAACGCGAGCGCCGAAGACAGTCGAGAACTTTCTGCGTTACGTCGATGCCAAGCATTACGACGGCACGGTGTTTCACCGCGTGATCTCCACGTTCATGGTCCAGGGCGGCGGGTTCGATCGCACCCTCGAGAAGAAGCCGGTTGGCGCCCCGATCGAGAACGAAGCCGACAATGGTCTCAAGAACACGCGAGGCACGGTGGCGATGGCCCGCACCAGCGATCCGCACTCCGCCACCGCACAGTTCTTCGTGAACGTCGTCGACAACAAGTTTCTCGATCACCAGGCGAAGGAAGGCGCAGGCTGGGGCTACGCGGTGTTCGGACAGGTGATCGAAGGCATGGACGTGGTCGACAAGATCAAGAGCGTGAAGACCGGTGCGAACGGTCCGTTCTCGAAGGACGCGCCGCTCGACGCGGTGGTGATCGAGTCCGCCCGCCGGCGGTGAGCTGCGCGATCCATGGTTGCCAGCCTGCCAGTGTGAACACGTGCATCGAGATCCGCGCACACCTACCTGTCGGAGCTGCGGATCGCGCAGTTAGCTGCAGGATCTGCAGTTGTGATCTCGGTGAGTTGTCACGATCTTCATGGGTTGTGCGCGGGCGCAGAGCTTGCTTCTACCGAGCCTCATGAAGTTACGCACCGTGCTTCTGTTCGTCGCGCTGGCCGCCTGCAAGTCGTCCAGCAACCCCAGCACCACGTCGACCGCGGCAGGCAGCTCCGAATCATCCACCGAGACCGCCCAGGGATCGAGGGGCCGATCGGCGAAGATCGAGCTGCCCACGCGTCGCCCCCGTCCATCGCTGGGCTCGGATTCGCAAGCCGCGCCCGATGACGATCGCGCGGGAAGGAGGCGACTGTTCGACGCCGATGGCGACGGCCAGATCTCCGATGCGGAACGCGAGCAGCTTCGCGCACACCGGCGCGAAGCCATGATGAAGCGACTCGACACCGATGGTGACGGCCAGGTGTCGGAGCAGGAGCGCGAGGCTGCGCGCCAGCAGCGCCAAGCCGACCGCGCGCAGCGCCAGGCCGATCGGATGGCGCGGCTCGACACCGATGGTGACGGTCAGGTCTCCGAGCAGGAACAAGCGGCGGCGATGACCGAGCGCGCGACCAACATGCACTCGCGGTTCGACTCCGACGGAGATGGCAAGCTCACCACCGAAGAGCTGTCCGGCGCACGGTGGTTTCGCGGTGACCCGACCAAGGCGGACGCCAACGGCGATGGCGCGATCAGCGTCGACGAGCTGCAGAGCTCACTCGGTGACATGCGTCGCGGTGGCCGGCGCGGTGACCGAGGCATGCGCGGTGGCCGAGGCATGCGCGGCGACCCGACGAACCAGTGACCATGCATCGTGGCTCACGGCAGCTGTCCTCCAAAGATCGCCGCCGTGGCGAGCGCGGGAAAAAGTCACCGGCTGATAGCGTGCGTTGACTCCAGGGCATGCGACGGTACGGCCGTGTCGACTCCATCCCACGTGGCAGCGTTTCGGCTCGGGGTAACCGGGAAGAACGTCGTCCTGGCCGAGAAGCTGGTTGCGACCAACGCAACGGTCACGCTCGGAGCAGAGCCCGGCTGCACCTTGCGGATCCCCGCCGAATTCGGGATCCGTTGCCGGGTGGTCCTCAAGGACGGCGAGCTCGTCTTCGGTGACGAGGATCGCGTCGGTGCCTACCGCGATCGCAGCGCGGTCGATCTGCGCGCGGCGAATCCAGATCTCACGTCACCGCTGGCGATTCGCGAGCGCCTGATCGTTCACGTCGGCAAGGTCCACTTGCTGATCAAGCCGATCAACGTTCGGTGATCAACGATTCGCCCGGGTCCACCGGGATCGAGTCGAGCAAACGCGGAGCCTCGCTACGAATCAGCCGCAACAAGCTCTGCAGCTCGTGCTCCTCGACCTTGAGCGTCGCCTGCAGATGATGGCGAAGCCGCTGGGCGAGCTGATCGCGCGCCGCGTTGAGCCAGCGAGCGGCGGTGGCGCGATGCGTCCGGTGCATCCGCGCGATGTCGTCGATCGATGCCCGCGCCGAGAGGTTCATGCGCAGCAAGTGGCGATCCTTCGCCGAGAGGTCAGCGACGGCGGCCTCGAACGCACGCCGGAACTCGCGCGCATAGCGCTGCTTGACCGCCTGTAGCTCGGGGTCGGCTTCGCCCACCAGCTCCTCGAGGATCTCGTCGGGCTCGGTCGGCTTGTCAGACCGTCGTAGCGTCAACGCCTCGCGAATCGCGGCGGTTCGAACCAGACCGCCGAGGCCCCCGCCGAGGGCATAGCGCGCGATCGGGGCGAGCTGACCGGGCGCTGCGACCAGCAACTTCACGCGCACGCGCTGTGCAACCTCGTCGATGAAGCTCGAATCAGGATTGAATCGCCGCAGTGCGGGACCGACCTGGTGCATGTAGTGCAAGTCGAACAACCGCTGCGCTTCAGCGTCGCCGCGGCCGGTGCACCAGCACAACAAGCTCTCCGCCGCATCGAGCCCAGGTAACCGCGATGGCAGCTCGCCGGCACCGCCGCACGCGTCGGTCAACCACGCGCGGTAGGCGTCGGCTTCGAACGTGATCGTCGGCCATGCAGCCCGCGCGACCGCGAGATGTTCGCTCCACAACGCCTGGAGATCGGGCGGCACGCGCATGTCAACTCAATCCTAGGTGTGCGATCGCGACCCCGATGGCGATGCACGCAGTTGCTAATACCACGGACCGCCAGCGGCGCGGCGCCGGTGAATGAACGGCGGCCTGTGGCCCCGCGACACGGTGTCGAGCGGCGGATCGAAGCTCGGTTGCGAGCGCTCCGCAATCGGGATATCGGGCGTCGCGCTCGGGTTGCATCGCACGCCTGCAGATCGCGACGAGCTCGGACGGTGCTTGTCCCAGTGCTGCGTCGGCAACCTTGCGCGGCAGCCGCCCTGTGAGCAGCTGCTCGAGCATCGCGCCCAGCGCGTACACGTCGGAGCGCTGGTCGACCGCCTCGCCGCGCGCTTGCTCGGGCGACATGAACGCCGGCGTTCCGAGCACGTCACCCGGCCGCGTCGTTCGACCCGCCAGGACGCGCGCGACGCTGGCCGTTGGCGGCTTCGATGCTCGCGATGGCTCGTCGCGCACCCGCGGTTGTGACGCCCGCGCATGCGCCCGAGCGCTGGAGGTGCCGTCGAGCTGCTTGGCGAGTCCCCAGTCGATGATCAGGGTCTCGCCGAACCGGCCGATCAGCACGTTCTGCGGCTTGAGATCGCGGTGCGCGATGCCCTGATCGTGGACGAACGCCATCGTATTCGCGACCGCGACCAGGTGATCGAGCAAGGCCAGCCGCTGTTCGCGATTGGCCGCACGCGAAAGCGCCACGTCGAGCGGCACGCCTTCGATCACCGGCATCACGTAGAACGGTGTGCCATCATCGAGCCGGCCCGTGCTGTGCACCGGCACAATGCCCGGATGCTGAAGCCGCGCGGTGATCGCAACCTCGCGCTCGAACCGGCGAACCAGCCAGGGCGAGCACGAGCGCGGGATCTTGATCGCGACCTCGCGCCCGAGCGCCGGGTCGTGGCCGCGATAGATCCGGCCCATTCCCCCGGTCGCGATCAGTGTTGTGATCCGATATCCGCCCGCGAGCTCACCGCCGATCAGCGGATCGGTTGCCATGGCGTCATCACCGGGCAGCGTGCTGCCATTGCCCGCCTCGACCGCGCACAACCCTTCGATCAGCTCGCGGCAGAACCGGCAGCTGTCGGCGTGCGCAACGACCGCGGTGATCCGATCCGGCGCGAGCGCGCCGGCAACCAGCGCGTAGGCATCCAGATCATTCACGCAGTCATTCGACGGAACCACGAATGCCTCTCGCTCGCGGTGCGACTGCGAAGCATCGCCCGTGCGCGCGCCAGCCATGGTCAGCATCCGTACCAAACGCCGCTCAGCCGCGGAACCGCGAAATAGGGTGAGACGCCGCTCCCGCAACGAGCGTCCGGTATTCGGAAGTTGTGCACGTGGTGTCCGGACCCTGAGCGTGCGTCCAGTGACTGGGGCGCGGATCCGGAGCTTAAGCCCATGAGAACTGCGGAATTTTGGGTCGTCATCACGACAGCGATGTCAGATCTTCGCCGTTGGCGATTAACGATTCTCATTGGTTCCAACTGGTCGCTGAGTTGCATACCAGGGGCCGGTGGTTTGAGTGGGTTTTCGAGCGGCACTCACCATAGGCAACCCATTGGACCCGCTAAGTGATCTCGTTTTGCAGCGGACTTGGCAAAATCACTCAAGCCTGCGTAAGGTCGGCCCGCCATGCTGAGTGGTGCCCTCGGGCTCATCTTCAAGATCTTCGGCATCATCGCGCTGGCGAATCGCGTGATCGGGGCCCTGGTGCTCCGGATTTTCCGGCGCAAGCTCGACATCGTCGATAACGACTACGAGCCCACCGTTGAGGTGGTGATTCCAATGTTCAACGAAGGCGCGGGGATCGAAGAGACGATCGCCAGCGTCCTCGCTGCTGATTACCCGGCGCACAAGCTGCGGGTGACGGTCGTGGATGACAAATCCACCGACGACAGCTTGGCGCGCGTGACCGCGCTGGCCGAAACGATGGGGCCGCGGCTCAACGTCCTGTGCAACCGACAGAATGTCGGCAAGCGAATGTCGATCATCAAGGCGGTTCGCGCGGCGACCCAAGCCGAGATCATTGTCTCGGTCGACTCGGACGTCGTGATCGATCGCGAAGCGATCCGCCAGCTCGTCCGGCGGTTCTCCACGCCCCGCATCGGCGCGGTCGGTGGCCGGGTGGATGTGCGCAACAAGCACGTCAACTGGCTGACCCGGATGCAGGTCATAAAATATTGGTACGCTTACCATTTTGGCAAGGCGCTCGAGCTCGCGTGCCGCCAGGTGATGTGCCTCTCGGGCTGCCTCACGGCGTACCGCCGGAGCGTGCTGATGGAGGTCGAGCCCGTGTTGCTCGACCGCTCCCTGTGGGGGATGCCGGTCAAGTACGGCGAGGACCGGTTCTTGACCCGCCAGATCGTGTTCGCTGGCTATCACACCGTGATGACCACCGACGCCGTATGCCGCACCACGGTTCCCGAGACGCTCGGCGCGTTCCAGGCGCAACAGCTGCGCTGGCAGCGCTCGGGCCTGATCGACGTCGGCGCCATCGTCGTCAACGCTCGCCGGCTGCACCCCATCGTCGCGATGCAGTTCATCACGCTGCTGGTGCTGACCATCGCCTATCCGCTGTTGCTCGTCCGATCGCTCGAGGCCGGGACCTTCCTCGTGCTGATGCAGAAGAAGCTCGTGCTCGTCACGATCTTCGGCCTGGTCTATCGATGGCACGTTCGCAATCTGCCCGCCGCAGACCGCGTGTCCCCGTTCGCCTTCCTCCCGATCGCACTCGTGTTTCCGGTGATCTACGGGCTGCTGATTCCGCTCGCCCTGTTCACGCTCGATTCCTCCAGCTGGGAGACCCGCCGGCACGGTCTGCCCCCGCAACCGGTGCCGTCGCCGTCGAGCTCCGGGCCAGTGCCCATTGCGTCGGGGTCAGCGGCTGCCACGGCCGCGCCAGCCCATCCACCGGTCCCTGCCCCGGTGTCCGTGGCCGTCGCCCGGACCGTACGAGAGCGTGCGCCGTCGCTTCAATCGCTGAACTGACTCCAGGGCTGGCCGTGCTGACCGGATCGCGCCGCGCGAAGCACCCTGACGGTGGGGTTGAGGGCCAGATGCGACCTGCGATCGGGTCAGCACAGGCGAGCTCCGGGGTTAACCTGTCGCCGTGACCGACAACGAGGCCAAGCTTCAGTCCGCGTTCCGGACGACCCTCGACCTCGACCCGAGCGCCGACGTCACCGCGTTGACGTACCGCGGGATCCGCCAGTGGGACTCGGTCGCCCACATGCAGCTGATCGCCGCGATCGAAGCGGCGTTCGACCTCATGCTCGACGCCGATGATGTGATCGGCATGGCGAGCTATGCGAAGGCGCGAGAGATCGTTGCGCGCCACGGCGTGATGCTGTGACCGCGCTGGCGTTTGGTGGCAAGACCGCGTTCATCACCGGGTCGTCGCGCGGCATCGGTCGCGAGATCGCCGAGACCCTCGCGCAACTCGGCGCCGACGTGGCGATCAACGCACGGACGGCCCCGGATGAGCTGAACGCGCAGGCCGAGGAGCTCGGGGCGCGCTACAAGGTCCGCGCGCTCGCGCTACCCGGCGATGTGTCCGAGCCCGCCGTGGTCCGCGGGTTCTATCAGACGCTGTTCAAGACCTGGGGACGGCTCGACGTGCTGGTCAACAATGCCGGCTGCCTCGAAGGCGCGCGGATCGGGATGATCAGCGATGAGCTGGTGGACCGTGCGCTCGCGGTCAACGCGCGCGGCGCGATCCACAACCTGCAAGGCGCAGCACGCCTGATGTCACGCCAGCGTGCGGGCGCGATCGTGAACATCACGTCGATCGTCGCAACCCGCGGCGACGAGGGCCAAGCCGCGTACGCAGCGAGCAAGGCGGCGGTGATCGGTTTGACGTTGGCCGCAGCCAAGGAGCTCGCGCCCCAGGGCATTCGCGTGAATGCGGTGGCGCCTGGATTCATCGACACCGCGCTGGTCGCCAACCTGCCCGAGGGCGTGCGCGCCACCGCGATCGGTTCGATCGGGATGGGCCGCGCAGGGACGCCGGCGGATGTCGCCAAGGTCGTCGCGTTCCTCGCCTCGGATCTCGCCGGGTACGTCACCGGTCAGGTGCTCGGCGTCGACGGTGGAATGCGAACGTGAGCGCGCTCGCCGGGCACGACGACCGCGTCGCGCTCGTCGACGCAGCCACGCAGCAGCGGATCAGCTACGGCGAGCTGCGCGAGCGGGTTGCCCGGGAAGCCGCCGGCCTGCGCGACGCTGCGGGTCCCGATGGCATCGCGGTGATGTTCGCCGCGAACGATGTCTCCTCGATTGTCGCGCTGTACGCCGGGTTCGCGGCACGCGTCCCGGTCGCGCTGTTCGATCGTTCGCTCGACGATGACCGCGCGCACGCGCTGCTCGAACGCTATCGACCCGAGGTGATCCGCGGCCGGCGGTTTGACACCGCGGTCCCGCGCGGCGGCGTCGCGCCCGATCGCGAGCTCGCGCTGCTGCTGTCGACCTCCGGGACGATCGGCAGCCCCAAGCTGGTCAGGCTCGCCCACGCCGCGGTTGCCGCGAATGCACGGTCGATCGCGGGCGTGCTCGGGCTCGGTCCCGACGAGGTCGCGATCACGTCGCTGCCGATCCACTACGCCTACGGACTGTCGGTGGTGATCAGCCATCTCGCGGCAGGTGCCACCGTCGTGCTCACCGACCACGCCGTGATCAGCGACGCATTCTGGCAGGCATGCCGCGACCACGGCGTGACCTCGCTTGCGGGCGTGCCATACAGCTACGACATGTTGCGCCGGATCGATCTGGATCGGCTCGCGCCGCCGAGCTTGCGAACGCTGACTCAGGCCGGTGGTGCGCTCGATCCCGGGCAGGTGCGAAGGTTTCACACCATCGCCGCCAACCGCGGTGGCCAGCTGTTCGTGATGTACGGTCAGACCGAGGCGACCGCGCGGATCGCCGTGCTTCCGCCGTCGGAGTTGCCGGCGCGCGCCGGATGGGTAGGCAAGGCGATTCCCGGGGGCTCGCTGGCGATCGAAGCCGGTGAGGTCGTGTACCGCGGCGCCAACGTGATGATGGGCTATGCCGAGCAGCGCGATGACCTCGCGCGTGGCGACGAGCTCGGTGGCGTGCTGCACACCGGGGATCTGGGTGAGCTCGACGGCGAAGGATTCTTGCGAATCACCGGACGCTCGCGACGGATCGCCAAGGTGTTCGGGCGGCGGGTCAGCCTCGACGAGCTTCAGCAGCTCGCGCATGCATCCGCAGCGGGCGCGGCGGTCGCGGTGATCGCGGGCCGCGATCGCGTGCGGGTATTTGTCGAGGGCGGTGGCCCCCCCGCGGTCGATTCGATTCGCCGGGGGCTGGCCGCCGCGACCGGGCTCCATCACTCGGGCTTCGAGGTCGTCGAGCTACCCGCGTTGCCACGGCTTGCGTCGGGCAAGCTCGACTATCGCGCGCTCGGAGCCGAGTCATGACGTCGATCGCCGACGTGCTCGAGCCGTTGCTCGACCTGCCGATGTACACGATGCCGCAGGCCGCCAAGGAAGCCGCGCTGGTCCCCGCGCTGGCGGCGCTCACCGCACATCATCGCGCCCGCTGTGGCGCGTACGATCGACTGGGCCGCGTCCAACGATGGCCAACGCAGTTCGAACGGATCGCCGAGATCCCGTGGCTTCCCGCCGCACTGTGGAAGACCCATCGGCTGGTCAGCGTCGCAGACGACGACATCGCGACCACGCTGACCTCGAGCGGTACCACCGGCCAGGTCCCGAGCAGGGTGTTCCTCGACAAGGACACCGCGCGCAGGCAATCGCGCGCGCTGGCGCGGATCGTCGGACACGTCCTGGGCCCGCAGCGGCTGCCGATGCTGGTGATCGATACGGCGTCGGTGTTGCGAGACCGCACCGCGTTCTCGGCGCGCGGCGCCGGTGTGCTCGGCATGATGACGTTCGGCGCCAGGCCGGTGTTCGCCCTCGACGATGACCTGCGGCTCGATGTCGCCGCGATCGAAGCGTTTCTCGCGCGCCATGGTCAGGCGCCGTTCCTGGTGTTCGGGTTCACGTACATGGTGTGGGCGTACCTGCATCGCGAGCTCGTCGGCCGCGGTCTCGATCTGTCGCGCGGTGTGCTGTTTCACTCCGGCGGCTGGAAGAAGCTCGCCGAGCTCGCGGTGGACAATCAGACGTTCCGGCGCGAGCTGCTGGCATCGACCAGGCTGCACCGCATCCACAACTTCTATGGCACCGTCGAGCAGGTCGGCTCGGTGCTACTCGAGGGTGATGATGGCCTGCTCTACGCGCCCCCGTTCGCCGACGTGATCGTTCGTGACCCGGTCACGCTCGCCGAGCTGCCGCCGGGCCACGCCGGTGTGCTCCAGCTGATCAGTGCGTTGCCGTCGAGCTATCCGGGGCATTCGGTGCTCACCGAGGACCTCGGAATCATCGAGCACGTCGATCGCGACAGCTGCGGCAGGCTGGGCAAGGCGATTCGCGTGATCGGCCGCGTGCCGCGTGCCGAGCTTCGCGGCTGCGGCGACACCCACGCCGCATCGCGGTCGCTCGCCGGAGCGTTGGGATGAAGGTCTCCGTGGTTGCCCGATCGGCCGGGGGCCCGACCGGCGAGGTCGAGCTCGCGGAGCTCCTCGATCAGCTCACCGCTGCGCCGCGCGGTGCGCCGTACAGCGCGTCGGTGGTCGCGCTGTGCGAGCAGCTCGCCAACCGCCTGCTCGTCGATCCGATGGCGCGCCGGCACCCCGAGCTGATGGCGCTGGGGTTCTTCATGCGACCCAGCGAGCTCGAGCGGATGCGCCGCCAGTTCGAGGCGACCGCGCGCCCGGATATCGTACGCGTGCCGCACGGCCTGGTGTTCCACATCCCGCCGGCCAATGTCGACACCATGTTCGTGTACTCGTGGCTGCTCGGTGCGCTCGCCGGCAACGCGTCGCTGGTTCGGCTGTCTCGACGCACCACGCCGGTGATCGATCACCTCCTCGCGATCGTACGCGATGTGCTCGCGAGCGCGATCGGTGAGGCCGCGCCCACGGCCTTCGTGCGCTACGACCACGACGCCGCGATGACGGCGGCGATCTCCGCGCGCTGCGCGCTGCGTATGATCTGGGGCGGAGACGAGACGATCGCCACGATCCGGGCGGCGCCGCTGCCGCCCACCGCGCGCGACGTGACGTTTGCGGATCGCTGGTCGATGACCGCGATCTCCGCCGATGCGGTCGTCGCGCTCGACGACGCCGCGGTGCGCACGCTCGCCGAGGCGCTCGCCAACGACGTGCTGTGGTTCGATCAGCTCGCGTGTTCGTCGCCCCGGCTGGCGCTGTGGATCGGCGACGATCGCGCACGCGATGCGGCACGCGCCCGGTTGTGGCCCGAGCTCGCGGCGGTCGCGGCGGCGCGTGGCGTGGCGCCCGAGCCAGCGCTGCGGCTGGCCCGCGAGGCGTTCGTGCATCGCGCGATCCTCGACGGCCCTGTGACCCAGCGCGACGACTTCGGACCCAGCTTGACCGTGCTCGCGGTCGACCGGCTCGACGGCGTCACGCGCGATCATCCCGGCGGCGGCCTGGTGTTCGAGGCCACCGCGCGCACGCTGTCCGCGCTCGATCACTGGGTGACCCGCAAGGATCAGACGTTGACCCACTTCGGGTTCAGCCGCGACGCGCTCATCGACCTCGCGACCCGGCTCGCCGGACGCGGCCTCGATCGTCTGGTGCCGATCGGCCGCGCACTGTCACTGGCGCGGATCTGGGATGGCTACGACCTCGATGCGCAGCTCGTGCGATCGATCCACGTCGTCGGCTGATCGATACCCACGAGCTCACGTGACCCGCGAACCGCCCAGCCTAGCCGACCGCCCGTACGCTCTGGTACAAGCGGGCGTGGCCGTCGAGACAACACCTGGTGTCCTGCGCCGCGGGGTGTCGGTCGTCATCCCGTGCTACCGCAGCGAGGCATCGATCGGCCCTTTGCTCGAGCAGCTGAGGCCCGTACTCGCGAGCAGTGCCCCAGCGTTCGAGATCATCCTGGTCGATGACGCGAGCCCCGATCGCACCGGTGCGGTGATTCGCGAGCTCGCCGGCCACCACCCCGACGTCATCGCGATCCACCTGATGCGCAACTACGGTCAGCACGCCGCATTGCTGTGCGGGATCCGGCGCGCGCAGTTCGATATCACGATCACGATGGACGATGACCTTCAGCATCCGCCAGACCAGTTGCCGCGGCTGCTCGCTGCGCTCACCGACGAGATCGATGTGGTCTATGGACCCGCAGAACGCGAGCCGCACGGTCTATTTCGCGGCATCGCCTCGCGAATCACCAAGTGGGTGCTGCAAGGCGCGATGGGCTCCACCGCGGGCAAGGTGTCCGCGCTACGCGTATTTCGCACGCGGGTTCGCGAAGGGTTCGAGGCGTTCCGCGGATCGTTCGTCTCGCTCGACGTGCTGCTGACCTGGTCGACCAATCGGTTCAGCTATCTGGCGGTCCGCCACGATGCCCGCACGATCGGCGCATCGAGTTACACGGTGCGCAAGCTGATGACTCATGCGGTGACGATGCTGACCGGGTTCTCGACGATCCCGCTCCAGATCGCCAGCATCATCGGGTTCGCGCTCACCGGCTTCGGGCTGGCGATCCTCGGCTACGTGCTCGTGCGCTACGCCATCGAAGGCGGCAGCGCACCCGGGTTCCCCTTCCTCGCCAGCATCATCTCGATCTTCTCGGGCGCTCAGCTCCTGTGCGTCGGAATCATCGGCGCATATCTCGGCCGCGCGCACTTCCGCCTGCTCGATCGACCCACCTACGTCGTTCGCGAGGCGTCCGGATCCGCACGCGGCGCGGATGCGGGAGACGTCCGCACGATCGCCGCGCCCCACGGATAGATCTTCGTCATCCCGAGATCAGGTTCGCCTGCCATGAATCCGAGCGCGCGGTGCAGCCGGAGCGCGGCGTCGTTGGCCGCGGACACCCGGGTCTCGATCGCCCGTACACCACGTCCAGCGAGCTCGAGCACGATCGCCGCCCAGAACATCGGCGCGATCGGCCCGGCGTCGGGCGCCGTTCCGCCGAGCAGAAGCCGCACCACATCACCACTGCGGCGCCAGCTCATCACCGCTGCGATCGCGGCATGGCGCCGGGCCACCATCACCTCGTCGCCATTGCTCAAGCTGTCGACGATCCACTGGGCTGTCCGAGCCCGCCCGCGCGCCGGGTGAATTCGCTGATCCTCGAGATAGCGCGAATGCTCGAAGCTGTGAGCCAGGTCGACCAGCGCGTTCGCATCGGCCCGGACCGCGGGGCTGATCGCGAGCCCGCGCCGCAGCGCGCCAGGCACGTCCAGCGGTGCCAGCCGCAGCGGATAGGACGTCTCGACGTGGCAATAGCCGGCACGAATCAGCGCGGCCACCACCGGCTGGGCGCGCTCCGCGACCCGGGTGGTCACCAGTCCGATCTGGTCGCTGGCACAGAGCTCGTCAACCGCGCCCAGCGCCGCGTCCAGCGCTGCGGCCGACTCCCCCGTGACCTCGAGGAGCTCGATGACCGGCACCCCCAGGCAAGGCTCGTCCCACGGCGCACGACGCAGGGCAACGGTCGCACCGTCGCGGGTGATCGTCAGGCCGGGACCGGTCATCGCCCGGCCTATGCTATGTCAAGTGGCCGATGGCCGCCGCGATTCCGTTCCACCGTCCGCACGCGACGGGACGCGAGGCCGCCGCGATCGCCGAGGTCCTTGCGAGCAGCCACTGGCACGGCGACGGACGATTCACCAGAGAGGCTTCGAACGCACTCTCGCGCTGGCTCGGCGGCGGCAAGGTGCTGCTCACCACGTCGTGCACGCATGCGCTCGAGCTCTCGGCGCTGCTGCTCGAGCTGGCGCCCGGAGACGAGGTGATCCTTCCGTCGTTCACATTCGTGTCCACTGCCAATGCGTTCGCGCTCCGCGGCGCGAAGCTGGTGTTCGCCGACATCGATCCGCGCACGCTGAACCTGTCGCCTGCCAGCGTTCAGGCGCGCGTGACGCCCCGGACCAAGGCGATCGTACCGGTGCACTACGCTGGCGTCGCGTGCGAGCTCGACGCGATCGGCGCGATCGCCACGCACACGCCCGGTGCGCCGATCGCGATCATCGAGGACAATGCCCACGGCTTGTTCGCGACCTGGCGCGGCAAGCCGCTCGGCAGCTTCGGTCTGCTCGCGACCCAGAGCTTTCACGACACCAAGAACGTGACCTGCGGCGAGGGTGGCGCGCTGGCGATCAACGATCCGGGATTGTTCGCTCGCGCCGAGATCATGCGCGAGAAGGGCACCGATCGCGCTCGGTTCTTCCGCGGTGAGGTCGACAAGTACACGTGGGTCGATCTCGGTTCGAGTTACCTGCCATCCGAGCTGCTCGCCGCGGTGCTCGCGGTCCAGCTCGAGGCCGCGACGGAGATCCAGGCCAAGCGTCACGCGATCTGGCGCCGCTATCATGATGAGCTGGCCAGCTGGGCGGATCGCAACGGGGTGGCCCGCCCGCATGTCCCGTTCGAGGCAGATCACTCCGCGCACCTGTACTGGATGCGGCTGCGCGATCTCGACGCACGCCAGCGGATGATCGCGCACCTCGCATCGCGCGGGATCGGCGCCACGTTTCACTACCAGCCGCTGAATGCATCCGAGATGGGCCTACGTCACGGCGCACGGCCGGGGGACTGCCCCGTGTCGGAGCTCGCAGCCGATACGCTGGTGCGCTTGCCGCTGTACCCGGATCTAGGGGCGGAGGCGGTCGACCGGGTGGTGTCGGCGGTGGCCGCGTTCAAACCGTGAGATCCGACATCGCCATCGCTGCGCACACCAAGCCCACCATCGACATCGATCTCGATGGCAGCTCGCGATGTGGGTCAGCGATGGGCCAGCAGCTCGCGCAGATACTGGCCATACGCGTCCGGTAGATCACGAGCCTCTGCCTCGAGCTGGCGATCATCGATGAACCCCATGCGCCACGCGATCTCCTCGGGACACGCGACCATCATCCCGGTGCGTGCCTGGATCGCATGTACAAAGTTCGAGGCGTCGAGCAGCGACTCGTGAGTGCCCGCGTCGAGCCACGCGGTGCCGCGGCCGAACACCTCGATCCGTAACGTACCGCTCGCCAGGTAGAGCTTGTTCAGGTCGGTGATCTCGAGCTCGCCCCGCGGCGATGGCGCGAGTCCGGCCGCCAGATCGCAGACCTGCGCGTCGTAGAAGTACATGCCGGGCACGGCGAGGTTCGACTTCGGATGCGCGGGCTTCTCCTCGAGCGAACGCACCATCCCGTCGGGTCCGACCTCGACGACGCCATACGCGCGCGCGTCGCGCACCGGATACGCGAAGATCACCGCACCTCGCTGCACCGACGCCGCGCGGCGCAGGGTCTCTTGCAGCCGAGAGCCATAGAAGATGTTATCGCCGAGCACGAGTGCGCATGGCTCGCCGGCGATGAACTCTCGTCCCACGATGAACGCATCGGCCAGACCGCGCGGCGCGGTCTGTACGGCGAGCTCGATCCGCAAGCCCCAGCGCCGGCCGTCACCCAGCAGGCGCTGATAGGCAGGAAGGTCTTCGGGCGTCGAGATCACCAGCACGTCGCGGATGCCTGCCAGCATCAACATGGACAGCGGGTAATAGAGCATCGGCTTGTCGTAGACCGGCAGCAGCTGCTTCGAGATCGCGCGGGTCACCGGATAGATCCGCGAGCCACGTCCGCCGGCGAGGATCAGTCCCTTCATCGATTCAGTCCTCCAGCGCGCCGATCGTAGTTGAGGTCCAGCCAGCGCTGAAAATCGGGCGTATTGCGGATCGTCGCGAGCCACGCGCCATTCGCGGCATACCAGCCGATCGTTGCGCGCAGCCCGTCGTGCAGATCGTGCGCAGGTCGCCATCCGAGCTCGCGCTCGATCTTTGCGGTCATCAGGGCATAACGTCGATCGTGGCCCGGCCGATCGGCAACGTGGGTCATCAGCTTTGCGTGCGGACAATGTTGCGACCCCGGATAGCGCTCGTCGAGCAGCTTGCACAGCGTGGTCACGATGTGCAGATTCGTCGGCTGGTTGCCGCCGGCGATGTGATAGGTCTCGCCAGGACGCCCGCGCTCGGCGATCGCGAGCAGTGCGCTGCAATGATCTTCGACGTGGAGCCAATCGCGGATCTGCAATCCGTCGCCGTACACCGGGATCGGCTTGCCGAGTGCGCCGAACACCAGTGCGAGAGGGATCAGCTTCTCGGGAAACTGATACGGCCCGTAGTTGTTCGAGCACTGCGAGATCGTCGCGCGCAGACCGTAGGTCTCGATGTATGCGCGCACCAGATGATCCGACGCGGCCTTCGACGCAGCGTACGGCGAGCGGGGCGCATAGCGAGCGTCCTCGGCGGCCGGTGCATCGTCCGGCGACAGCGAGCCATAGACCTCGTCGGTCGATACGTGATGAAACCGAACCTCGTCGCGGTCTCGCCATGCAGCGCGCGCGGCCTCGAGCAAGGTGAACGTGCCGGTCACGTTGGTGCGCACGAACTCGCCGGGCGCGGCGATCGAGCGATCGACGTGCGATTCGGCGGCGAGGTGAAATACGGTGTCGATCTGGTGCTCGGCAAATACTCGATCGAGCGCCGCGCGATCACACACGTCGCCGCGTACGAACGCATGGCGCGCGGGCGCCGGCAGATCGCGCAGGTTCTCGAGGCTGCCGGCATACGTCAGTAGATCGTAGGTGACGACACGGATCGCGGAACGCTCGGCCAGCAGATGGCGCACGAGGTTGCTACCGATGAACCCGGCGCCGCCGGTGACCAGGACGTTGTGCACGCGATTACCGAGGGTAAATCACCACGACCGGCGCCCGGGCTCAAGGGGATCAGGTCTAAGATGCCGCCCGTGCACGGAGATGGCCGTCGACGGTATGCGGCGCTGCTCGGCCTCGCGGTGGCGGTCGGCCTCGCCGTGCGGCTGGTCACGTACACCGGCACGATCGTGTCGGATGACCTGACCCACACGTGGGCGGCGGTTCACTTCTGGGACGATCCGATCGAGCACTCGATGCCGACCGGCGCAGACAGCGCGTTCACGGTGAACGCGCGCCGGGTCGGCGTCAACTTGCCGATGTGGATCGCCGCCGAGATCGCGGGCCCTTCGGAGGCAAGCTTCGCAGCGGTACCGTTGGTGTTCTCGCTGCTTGGAATTTTCGCGGTCGCGGCGTGGGTGCGCGTGCTGGCAGGTCCGCGCGCGGGCCTGATCGCGGGTTGGCTATGGGCGGTGCTGCCGATCGATGTCTGGCACTCGACGATCTTTCTGCAGGACAACATCTTCGCCACCGTGCTGGCCGCTGGGATGGCGGCGATGGCGTGGGCGGAACGTGACGACCGGCGAGCGGCATGGATCGCCGCGGGGCTGGCGCTCGGATATCTACACTACGTCAAGGAGAGTGCAGCGGCGCTCGTCGCGATCATCGTCGTCGCAGGGATCGTCCGGTCGTGGCGCGCGCGGCGGATCCATCGCGGCACGCTGTACATGCTGATCGCCGCCGCCGCGATCCACCTGCTCGTGCTCGGATACTTCGCGCATGCCACCGGCGACCCGCTCTACTACGTGAAGTCATGGGTCGTACGCCAGGCAGCCGTCGAGGCCGAAGCGATGCGCGCGTTCCCGCACAACGTCGTCCGGTTGGGGCTCTACCTGTCGTGGGGCTGTGCCCTCGGCATCGGCGTGCCGATCGGCGCCGTGCTCGGCGTACGCTGGTTGCGCCGGGCGACCGAGGTGCCGCGCGCGTTGCGCTGGCAGCTCGCGGTGCTCACCGCGATCCAGCTCGCGATCGTGCTCCACGTGCTGCGCTGGGGTGCGTGGACGATGCGCTATCTGTTGCAAGTAACCCCGGCGCTGGTCGCGCTCGCCGCGGTGGGGATCGCGACGGCATGGCCGGCGGCGGCATCGCGCAAGCAACGGACGTTCGCGATCGGCGCGGTGGTGCTCACCGCGCTCGGCCTCGTGCTCGGTCATCCGCAACACGGACGGTTTCGCAACGAGATCGTTCGCACCGCGTACGCGGCGATCGAGCGCGACATCCCCGACGACGTCCCGGTGTACGTGGTGGCCAATCCGAGTCGCGAGCCGCATTACACCGACCGCGCGTTGATGCTGTACGCGCGCTATCGTCCCCGCGCCGGCGGCTGGCACACCACGAAGGATCCCACGGCGATCACGCGTGGCGTGCTCGTCTGGGCCTCGTACGAGCGGCACTCTGCGCCACCGGCCGGTCCACCCGGACGGTTGCTGTTCTCGGACGTCACCTACGATCAGTTCGACAACCCGCTGTGGATCGAGGTCCGCGTGGTGGGCCCGTGAACGCCCGATGAAGCGACTCGCGATCATCATCCGCGCGGGCGTCAGCATCGTCGTCCTCGCATTCTTGCTCGACGTCGTGTTCCGCGCCGAGGCCGCGACCGAGCTGGCGGCGCACCCCGCGCTCGGATGGTTGGATCAGCGCGCGCTCGCATGGACGATCGGGCCGCGCGAGCTCGGTGCGCGGATCGCAGCGATCAACGGTGGCTGGCTCGCGGCGGCGCTCGTGCTCCAGGCAACGATCTGCGTGCTGTCGACGGTGCGCTGGCGGCGACTGCTCCGGGTCCAGCGGCTCGAGCTGTCGCTCGGCCGGGCGGCAGAGATCGTGCTGATCGGCCGATTCTTCGACGCGTTCATGCTCGGCTCGACCGGCGGTGATGTCGCGCGCGCGTGGCTGGTCGCGCGCGAGTGCAGCGATCGCAAGGTCGAGGCGGTCACGACCGTGATCGTGGATCGGCTGATCGGGCTCGGCACACTCGTGGTGATCGCGTTGATCGCGATGGCGGTGTCGTTCGAGCGAATCACCGGTGAACCGCGGCTGCGCACGGCCGCGCTCGGCGTGCTCGCGATCGCGGCTGCGATGGCCGTTGTCGGAACGCTCGCCATGTGGCGGAGATTCGCAACCGCGCTGCCCCGGCTGCATGGCTGGCTCGAGCGCCGCCCGGGCTATGCGACGGCACAGCGCATCGTCGCGGCGTATCGCGCGATCGCCACCCAGCCGCGCGCGCTGGTCACCGCGCTCGCGATCACCGTCGGCATCCACGCGGCATCGATCCTCGCGATCGTGTGCATCGGCACCGGGCTCGGGCTGAGCGTCCCGCTCGGCGACTACGTGGTCATGCTGCCGATCATCAACATCATCGTCGCGTTGCCGATCAGCATCTCTGGCCTGGGCGTTCGCGAAGGTCTGTACGTGATGATGTTCAGCGCGGCGGGGTTGACGGCGTCGGATGCGATCGCGCTGTCGCTGCTAGGCCACGTGACCTATCTGGTATGGAGCATCGTCGGCGGCGCGGCGTTCATCGCAGACAAGCGCAAGCATCCGGGCCGCAACGTCAATGAAGCACCGGGGCGCGACGCATGAGCTGGCCACGGGTCAGCCGTTCACCGCGATCACCACGAGGTCTCCATACTGTGCTCGGACGGTGCCGAGGCTGGCGAACCGCGCGAGGATCCCGGGTGAAGCCGAGGACACGGCCACGACGATATAGCCGAGACCCAGGTGGGCCGCGCGATCGATCAACGCCTCGCACCGCGGCGTCAGCGCGACCGTCGCTCGCGTATTGCACCGCTGCGCTGGACCGGTGCGCAGATCGATCACCTCGATGCGATCATGAGGCACCAGGTCGCCGCGATCTGTCCATGTCCCGACACGCGCACCGTCTGGCACCGCCGCCAGCGCTGCGGCATGATCGCGCGCCACGCCGGTTGCCGTGACGACCGGGATTTGATCCGAGGCCTGCACGTCCGAGATCAGCTCGGAGAGTCGCGTCGGCCACGTCATCGGGATCGCGCGAGCCGGCGATCGATAGCGACCCATGGTGAGTGCGGCACATGTCAGCGCGATGACGAGCACCGCGGTCGCGGGAGGCAGTGGATCGCGGATCGCTGCCCCGTGGTCGTCGTCGAGCGCGGGCGCGAACGCGATCGCAACCAAGATCACCGCGACGGTCGCCACGAACGGGATCGCCATCTCGATGGCCACCGCGCTCGGCGTCACTCCGGCCGCCGCGACGGCCGCTGCGGCAGCGATCACGACCATGCGGATCGGTCGTGCAGCTGCGAGCTCGAGAGGATTGTCCACGCGGGTCGCCACGTGTACGAGGTGAGTCAGCAGAGCCCCACCCACCAGCCAGCCGACCACCCAGATCGCACGCGGCGCCACCGCACCCGCCAGCACGAGATCCGCGGGACCCGTGAACCAGGCAAGCGTCGCGCTGACCGCGTACGGCATGATGATCGCGACCAGCGTCGCCACCACGACGCGCGTGCTCGGACGCGGCTGTGGCCACTGGCGAATGATCGCATACGCCAGGACGGCGGCGAACACGAGGCCCGCATGACGAACCGTCGCAAGCGCACCCGCCACGCCGATCGCCACCAACAACAGGCAACGCGAGCTCGTGTGTTGCGCACGTCCCAGCGTAGACAGCACGGTGAGCAGCAACGAAATGATCAGCCAGCTCGGCGCAAGATCGTCGACCAGCTCGGGTGCCGAGGACGCGAGGATCGGGACCACGATCGCTGCGAGCTGCAGGCGCGGCGAGCGCACGACAGGAGCGATCGTTCCCAGCGCGATCGCAAAACAGACTCCGCGATCGACCACGTGCGCGGTCCGGAGGTCACCGAGCAGGGTGGCGAGCGCCGTCGCGGTCACGTGGCCGCCGAGGCCGGCGACACGCGGAAACCCGATCGGGTCCGCGAGCGCACCGGTGTCCTCGAGTCGACGCAGCTGGTCAAGCATCCCGAGCTCGCCGTCGACGAACGGCGCATCGGCCCGTCCGGCAGCCGCGAGCACGTAGAGCGCCCCGAGCCCGATCACCAGACCAGCGACCGCAGCTTGGCCCAGCGTGGGTCGTTCGCGAACGATGGTGGTGAACCGAGATGGAGCTTCCCGGACCATCCATGCTCCGCCCGCAACACATCCCACCGCAGCGATCATCCACCGAGCGTGGGGACCGTACCAACCGACCGCGAGCAACGGACCTGCGACTGCGATCCACGCCGCCAGTCCCCAGCCCAGCACGAGCGCGAGCGGGGGATCAGCATCACGACCGATGCGCTGGACGATCCGGCCCAGACCGTGCAGGGTACCGAGGACGGCGAGCGTACCGAACCCGATCGCGATCGCTGGCGATCGGCTCGCGATGATCAACGCCACCACCGGAGCTGCGCCGGCCAGCGCTGCCGTCGCCCTCGCTGACAATGCCACCCGAGTCACCTGCCACGACCGCCCGGGCGCGGCTCCCATGACACGGCCTCGAGCTGTGCGATTTGCAGGACCTCGGGAGCGCGAACGGGCTCGTGGATCGAGCCGAGCACCACATACACATCGCTCCATCCGTGAAGCGCTCCGCGCGCAACGTCGATCTGGATCGTGAATCGCCCGTCGGGTTCGACCGCGGCCGAGTACAGCTCCGCGCCGTCGAACGACACCGAGATACGCGGGCGATTGAACAGGCGATAGAGGTTCGCGCGGCCGCGCAGCTCCAGTCGCATGTCGGCGGTTCCATCGCCATGGACGAGGATTCGGACCCGCTGGCCCATCCACCGCCGGGCCACACCGTGCGGCCTGTGCTCGACCGGCGCCACTTCGTACCACGCGTGATGTTCGTCCTTGGAGTCCTCGTCGACCTCTAGCTGAGACAAGCCCTCGTCGAAGATCACGTCGCCGCGCGACGACAGCTGCCAGAGGTCGAGCAGCCCCTCACGCTCGAGCAGCGACCGCACGTACGCCTCGCGCGCCCGGCTCTCCTCGCCCGGTTCGGTCGCGTGCCCGCAAGCCACCAGCGACGCGATGAGCGCGACCACTGCGGTCCTCATCGTTTCACCGCCAGATCGACCACGACCAGCCCGTCGCGCTCGAACAGCACCGCACGCGAGCTGGCGAGTGCCTCGAGATTATCGACGCAGTCGATCAGATACGCCGCCTGTACTCGCCACAGCTCGGTGTCGATCAGCAGCCGGCGCACCCACTCGTCGCGGCGATACAGATAGCGCGAGCGCTCGCCGCGAACGAACGCGATGTGACGGACTCCGTGCTCGAGAAAGTAGGCTGCGACCGGCTCGGCGCCCCGAAAGAACGGCATGCCGGGGCGCCAGCTCGCGAAGCCCGGCTCGTCGAGGTTGATGATCGGGTTTCGCGTGTAGTCCAGGTACGCAGGCTCGTCGAGCATCACGACGAGCGGTGCTCCCGATGGAACCGCCGCTTGCAGGTCGGCATACCCACGCGCCACGGTAGGCGACTCATCGGGGCGTCCGTTGATCGCTGCATCGAGGTCATCTCCGACGCCAGCAAACCGCCGCGCCAGCAGTGGCCCTGACAGCGCGATCTGGATCAGAAGCGCAACGACCAGGGCGATCCGTCCGGCGACCGGCAACACGACGGGAACTTCGCCGTCCGGCGGTTTCCCCAGGCCCGGGCGACCCGCCTCGAGCATCACGATCACCGCGAGCGCGAACGTGTAGCCGAACGTGTAGCGCCACAGATTTTGCGAGTCGGACAGCGTGAAGCTGTGAATCAGCACCGCGAACCCGACCGCGGATGCGAGCGCGAACGAGGGAACCGGCCGCCCAGCACGCAGGTCGCGCGCCAGGGCGATCAACGGGATCAGCATGACGTACACCCGGAGCGGGTCGGGCTGCAGGACGACGCGAACGAACATCTGCAGCTCCTGCCACCCCGACATCACCGTCGGTGTCAGCTGGATCTCCGGGTTGAACGTACCGTGCTGGAACGGAAACAAGAACGTCTCGTTCGAGCGCCAGGTCGCGACGCACCATGGCATCAACACCAGCGCGCCACCCGCGATCGCCCACAGCCACAGCTGCCGCTCCCCGCGCCATGCGGCGACGACCCGAGCCCGCAGGGATCCCGTACCGGTTGCGCGCTCGAGCAATCGCGCGGACAACACGAACCCGATCGCCAGCGCGCCAACGGCCAGATAGCTCTGACGCAACGTAGCCGCCGATGCTGCGACCGCGCTTGCCAGCGCCAGGGTTGGCGCGACCGGGACTCCAGCGCGCGAGGCAAGCACGGCGGTGCGATAAACGCCGAGGAACATCGCAACGCCGGTCCAGTAGCTGGCGGTGTTGACCGCGTTCTGCGGCAGAAGCAACACGGCGAGCAGAACCAGCGCGACGATCACGCGATCGACCGGCGGAATCGCCGGCGTCGAAGATGTGGCTACACGCCCCCGCGCGATGCCCGCCACCAGCAGCAACGTGATGACCTGGAACAGGCCCGCGTCGATCGCGAACGGGCTCGCCAGGGTTCCACGCGCCGCCATCAGCGCCGACAACACGGTCTGGCCGCCGTACGAGCTGATCCGCCGGAAGCTGAACGGCTCGTCGAGATTACCGACCTCGAGCAAGCGCTTGATCAGCGGCGTGTAGATCACGTCGTCGTCGTAGACGTTCACGGTCGTGCGGGCGATCGCTGCGAGCACGATGAACCCGGCGAGCGCGATCACGATCGCCAGCATCGCCGCGCTGTTCGGATTGCCGCGGATCCATGCCCACGCGCGCTGCACGGCATCCGCCGGATCTGGCCGCGTCCACGTTCTCCATCCAAAGCCCGCGAGCCCGATCGCGATCAGCGCGAGCACGACCGGCCGGCACAACACGCCCGCAGCAAGCGCGATGCCCGCGACCGCAAGATACCCCGCGGTCCCCCACGCGAGCAGGAGTCCGAGATCGATCTCGTCGCCACGGTCCAGCGTGGGCGCCGTCGCGCGCATCGCGAGGTGCCCCCAACCCACGAGACAGGCGGCCAGCGCTACCAGCCACGCGAACCCACCGCCGAGCACGCTGTCTGGCGCTGCGAGTCCGTACGCGGCGCACGGCAAGGGCGCGACGAGCACGGCAACTCGGATCATGGGGTACAGAGTTCCCACGATACGATCGGCCGATCAAGCTGAGGGAACCGCCGCGTCGACGACCACCGCTCGCGACCGACGTTCCCACGACCTTTGGCCCGCGCGGGAAACGGATGATAGAGCGCGCGCCTGGACCGCTCGCGCTCCGCCACGCGACCTCGACGAGAATGGATCCTCAGGTGGTGATGACCGAGAAACGTACGCCGACTGTAACCCGAGCTCGGATCGCCCCTGGATCGGCGTGACGACCGCTGCCACGGTCAGCCCGGCGTCCGCACGCGCCGAGGGTGAACCGCCGCCGATCCCAGCGAGGTTGAAGTGACGCGGCCGAGCTGGTCGACGTGATCGAGACCACCGATGGATCGATCTGGAAGAGTGTGGCCTGACGTGAAGCTCGCCACGGCTGAGGTCCTGTGCCACGGGCGGCGCATGCGAGCACACCGAACGAGGGATCAGGCCCGGACCACCGCGTTCAGCGCGCGCGGGGTGTGGCAATCGCGCGCGGCGCACAGCGTGCACATGCGGCGAATTGTGCGGCTTTGACACGCTGTGGGCCGCGAAGCCCCGCGCAATCGCGGACCCCGCAGATGGCGCGCGAATTGAAGTCCAGGTCGTCCATCTTTTTGAATGCCTGGTGGACCGACCCGTGGATGCCCGTCTCGAACGCTCCGATGCCCCAATCGTCCTCGCACAAGGACGCATCGTTGGCATCGGTGCCTCCGCAGGCGGGCTCGAATCGCTGGAGCAGTTCTTTTCGGCGTTGCCGATCAACACCGGCATGGCGTTCATCGTCGTGCAGCATCTGTCACCGGACTTCCGCAGTCTGATGGACGAGCTGATCGCCCGTCACAGCGAGATGCCGGTCACGATCGCGTCGAACGGGATGCCGGTCGAAGCCAACCGCATCTACCTGATGCCCCCGGGCAAGGAGATGATCATTCGCGATCGGCACCTGGTGCTGACCGACAAGGAGCCGGGCGCGTTTTCACTTCCGATCGATGCGTTCTTCCGATCGCTCGCCCTCGACGTTGGACCCAAGGCAGTCGCGATCGTGCTGTCCGGCAGCGGCAGCGACGGCTCGCGCGGGATCGTCGATGTCCATCGCGCAGGTGGGCTCGTGCTGGCCGAGTCCGCCGCGAGTGCGAAGTTCGACGGCATGCCGCTGTCGGCCGCCGCGAGCGGAATCGTCGCGCACATCCAGCGACCGAGTGATCTCGCGCGGCTGCTGTGCGGGCTCGAGGCGCTCGAGGTCGTCACCGAAGCCCCGGCGTTGAGCGAGGATCCCGCGCTCGACGCGGTGCTTCGCCTGTTGCGCGACAACTTCGGGATCGACTTCTCGCTCTACAAGATGACGACGGTCGGGCGCCGAATCCAGCGCCGCGTCGATCTGCTGCATATCCAGACCCTGCACGATTATGTCGAGCTGCTGCTCGAAGATCCCGACGAGCTGAACAAGCTCTACCAGGACCTGTTGATCGGTGTGACCCAGTTCTTCCGCGACCCGGAGTGCTTCGCATTTCTCGAAGCCGAGGTGATCCCAAAGCTGATCGACAGCGTTCGCTCCGACGAGGAGATCCGTGTGTGGGTGGCCGGGTGTGCCACCGGCGAGGAGCCGTATTCGCTCGCGATGTTGCTCTGGGAGGGGCTGTCCCGACGCTCGCGGCCGATGCGGCTCAAGATCCTCGCGACCGACGTCCACCAGAAATCGCTCGACTACGCGAGCGCGGGGCTCTACGGCGACCACCAGCTCGCGCACGTCAGCCCCGAGCGACTCGAGAGGTTCTTCACCCGGCGAGCGAGCGGATATCAGATCTCGCAAGATCTTCGTCAGGTGCTCGTGTTCGCGCGGCACAACGTGACCAAGGACGCGCCGTTCACCAAGATGCACTTCATCTCGTGCCGCAATCTGCTGATCTATCTGCAGCCACAGGTGCAGCGGACGGTGCTGTCGCTGTTCCATTTCGGGCTGACGACCGGGGGCACGCTGTTACTCGGAGCGAGTGAGAGTCCCGGTGCGCTGAGTGATGAGCTCACGACCATCGACGACCACTGGAAGGTGTTTCGCAAGCGGCGCGATGTCGCCCTGCTCACGCAGGTCCGATTGCCGGTCCTGCAGCCGTCGCGCCGCCCCGTTGCCCCGCTCGATTCGCCAAGCGCACGTGGTCCCGATCCGTTCATCCTCGCCACCTATGACCAGCTGCTCGACGAGTTCATGCCGCCGGGCTTCCTGGTGGGCGAGGACCGCGTGCTGATCGACAGCTTTGCCGGTGCCGAGAAGCTGCTCAGGATGCGGCGCCGACGGCCGTCGACCAACATCCTCGAGCTGGTCGATGACGAGCTTCGAACCGTCGTTGCGGGCGCGATCCAGCGCGCGTTCAAGGATCGAGCCCCGGTGTCGTACAGCGGGCTCAGGATCCACACCGACGAAGGGCCCCAGGTTTGCACGTTGGTCGCGAAGCAGCTGTTTCATCCACGCACTGGATCGCGGCAGGTGTTGCTCACGTTTCGGGACCTGACGCGTGAGGTGCAACCGCAGCCCGAGCCGCCGCACGCCACCAGCCCGATTCCGTTCTCCGAGGCGTCACGCGATCGCTTGCTCACGCTCGAGGCCGAGCTCGGTCACACTCGCGAGACGCTACAGGCCACCATCGAGGAGCTCGAGACCTCGAACGAGGAGATGCAAGCGACCAACGAGGAGCTCGTCGCGTCGAACGAGGAGCTGCAGAGCACCAACGAGGAGCTCCACTCGGTGAACGAGGAGCTGTATTCGGTCAACGCCGAATACCAGCAGAAGATCGCCGAGCTCAAGGAGCTCAACGCCGACATGGCGCATCTACTCGAGGGCACGGACGTCGGGACGGTGTTCCTCGACAGCCAGCTGCGGATCCGGCGGTTCACGTCGCGGATCGCCAACGTGTTCCGGTTCCAGCCCCACGATGTCGGCCGAGAGATCCGCGATTTCTCGCACAACATCGAGCGGCCTCAGCTGATGGACGAGATCGAGGCCGCGCATCAGCGCGGGATCGTCATCGAGGACGAGGTCCGCGATCGCTGGGGCACCCCGTACTTCCTGCGCATCCTGCCCTATCGTGCGAGCAGCAACGTCACGCCGCAGGACGCGCCGCCGATCGAAGGCGTGGTGCTGACGTTGACGGACATCACGGCTCTCGACAAGGCCCGCTCGCGGATCGCCCAGCTCTCGGCGATCGTCGAATCATCGGACGACGCGATCATCGGGCAAACGCTCGACGGCGTGATCACCACGTGGAACCGGGGTGCCGAGACCCTGTTCGGGTACGGACCCGGCGAGGCGATCGGCAACAGCATGAAGATCCTGATGGCGCCGGGCACCGAGCCCGAGCTCACGCGCTATCTCGAGCGGGTGAGGGAAGGCACCAAGGTCGAGCACGTGTCGACGTTGTGCATGCACAAGGATGGTACTCGGGGCGACGTGTTGACCACGATCTCTCCGATCGTCAACGCCGACACCATCGTCGGCGCCTCGGCGATGGCACGCGACATCTCCAAGATCGCCGAGATGCAGCGCGCGCTCGAACAGGAGAAGCAGAAAGTGCAGGGGCTGCTCGACGAATCGGTCGAGCAGACGCGCAGCCGCGAGCGGTTCCTGGCGATGCTCTCGCACGAGCTGCGCAATCCACTCGCCGCCGTGCTCAATGCGACCACCGTGATCAAGCAGCGCCACGATACGACGGCCACGCTGCGCGGCACCGACGTCGTCGAGCGCCAGGCCAAGCACATGAAGCGACTGCTCGATGACCTCCTGGACGTCTCGCGGATCACCAGCAACAAGTTCGCGATCGCGCGAAGGCCGATCGAGCTCCGAGAGTCGATCGACACGGCGATCGAGGCCACGGCGCCGCTGTTCCAATCCCGCAGCATCGAGCTCGAGACCAGGCTACCCGCGCATCGGATGCCGATGTTTGCCGATGGCAATCGGCTGACCCAGGTGGTCGCCAATCTGCTATCCAACGCGGCGACCTATTCGCCCGAGCGCAGCAAGGTGTGTCTTGAGGTCGTGGTCGAGGGCGACACCGCCGTCATCCGCATCACCGATTGTGGTGACGGCATCGATGCAGCGCTGAAGCCCAAGATCTTCGACCTGTTCGTGCAATCCGAGCAGAAGCTCGATCGACAGCGCGGTGGGCTCGGCGTCGGGCTGTCGCTGGTCAAGGCGATCGTCGATCTGCACGACGGAACGATCGACTTCGAGAGTAGCGGCCCCGGGGAGGGCACCACGTTCGTCGTCAAGCTCCCGCTGGGGGCTACCGCGGTCGAGCAGATCTGGCTCGATGGTGCGCCGGCCGGTCCGTGCCGGATCGTCCTGGTCGACGACCAGCCAGACGCGCTCGAGATGCTCAAGGCGCTGTTCGAGGAGCGACAGCACGTCGTGTACGACGCCAGCGATGGCCCGACCGCGATCCAGCTGATCGAGCGGCACCGGCCCGATGTCGCGTTCATCGACATCGGCCTGCCACAGATGAATGGCTTCGAGGTCGCCCAGCACATTCGTAGCCGCCCCGAGCTCCGCAATGTGTTGCTGGTCGCGCTCACCGGCTACGGCGGCCACACCGACGTTCATGCGGCGCGGGCGGCCGGGTTCGACGAGCACGTGACCAAACCCGCGGAGTTCAAGCGACTCGAGCAGATCCTCGCGAAGTCGCGACAGGCCACAAACGGCGCCTGACCGCGTCCCGGTATACTGGCCCGCATGGGGGTCGTCGAGGTTGCGAGCATCGGCGTCGCCGCGCTGCTGCTGGTGCTGATCGCCATCGAGCTGGTGCGTCCGGCGCGCAGGTTTCCCGACGTGCGTGGCTGGCGCTGGAAGTGCGTCGGATTCATGCCGGCGATCATCGCGATCACCGTCACCGTCCCGTTGCTGCTGTCCGGGGTCATCGAGCACGTCAGCCTGTTGCCGGGCCACGAGCTCGGGCTGGTCGGAGGCACCGCCGTCGGGGTCGTGGTATCCGAGCTGCTGGTCTACTGGGCGCACCGGCTGCATCACAAGATCCGATTCCTGTGGTGCTGGATCCATCAGCTCCATCACAGCGCCGAGCGCGTCGACGTGTTCGGCGCTGCGTACTTTCATCCATTCGAGATCATCGAGGGCAACGTCGTCGGCGTCGTGCTGTTCAACGTCGTGCTCGGGCTGACACCCGAGGCGGCGGCGCTATCGGTGCTTTGGCAAGCATTCAACGGCGTCTTCCAGCACGGCAACATCAGAACCCCGGTGTGGCTCGGGTACGTGATCCAGCGTCCCGAGGCTCACGCCATCCACCACGAGCGCGGTCTGCATAGCTACAACTACGCAAACCTGCCGCTATGGGACATCGTGTTCGGGACGTTCCGCAACCCCCGCGACTGGCAGGGTGTTGCCGGGTTCTACCCGGGCTCGTCGAGGCCGACGCTCCGCATGTTGATCGGCCGGGATGTCTCGAACGACCAACCATCGCGTTCGGTATGAGCCCCGGCCGTATATGATGGGGCATGGACGAGAGGGAGGCGCCGCTGCGTCTGATGCTGTTCGACCGGACGTGCCGCGGCGAGGGCGTGCTGCCGGGGTTGAGTCATGCGTGGTCGGTCGGCGGCGTGCTGTACGGCGCGCTGGGCCGGCTTGACGACTGGTACGGTGCGGCGACCTGGGCCGAGGGCCTCGACTGGCTGAACGAACGGTCGAAGGATCGGACGATCGCCGAGATCCAGTTCTGGGGTCACGGCGAATGGGGCTGTGCGTACATCGAAGAAGAGCAGCTGACGATCGCGGCGCTGTCGCCGGGGCACGAACATCACGAGCGCCTGCGACGGCTCAAGACGCGGTTGGTCCCTGGTGGCAAGGCGCGATGGTGGTTCAGAACCTGCGAGACGTTCGGAACCGCCGCCGGTCACGAGTTCGCGCGAGCATGGACGCGGTTCTTCGAATGTTCGGCCGCCGGTCACACGCACACGATCAACATTCTGCAGAGTGGGCTGCACGTGCTGGCGGCGGGTGAGGAACCCAGGTGGCCCGCCGACGAGGGCGTCGTTCCCGGGCAGCCGCGCGGCAAGACCTCCGGTTTGTTCGCACCCAGCACGATCACCTGTTTTCACAATGCCCTGCCATGGAGTTGATGTGGAACCACGCTCGACGTTCATTCCCGCACTGCGGTTTCACTGGCTGACGCCGCTCTACGACCCGTTGATTCGAAGCTGGAGGGTCGCGAGTCGGATGCGCTCGTCGGTGATCGATGCGCTCGAGCTTCGTCCGGGGCTGCGGCTGCTCGAGCTCGGCGCCGGATCCGGCCGGCTCGCGATCGAGATCAAGCGGCGGCACCCAGACGTGACGATCGAGGGGATCGATGCGGACACCACGATGGTCGCCCGCGCGACGAGAAACGCAGCCAGCGCGGGGGTCGAGGTCGGGTTTCGTCATGGTGATATGGCGGAGCTCGCCGAGCTTGCCGAGCTCGGCAGGTTCGATCGCGTCTATTCGACGATGGTGTTTCACCACCTGTCACTGGCCGCCAAGCGCCGTGCGCTGGAAGGAGCGCTCGCCGCGCTCACGCCGGCTGGCAGGTTCGTGGTCACCGACTTCGGGCGTCCGCGCGATCTCGTGCAGCGCGCTTTGTTCACGTTGATCCAGCAGCCGTTCGACGGCTTCGAGAACACCGCGCCCCATCGCGATGGCCGCTACGAGCACGCCATTCGCGACACGTTTCGACAGGTCCAATCGGCCGGGGTGTGGCGCTCGGCGGTCGGCACGGTCGAGATGTTCGTCTGCTCGCCGTGAGCTACCTCGGCCTGACGAGCTTCGAGGCCAGCCGGCCGATCGTGCGCAGCCCGTCGAGCACGGGCACGCTGGTCGCGTGGATGATCGAAAGCAGCCGCGCGTCCTCGTCGCTCGCGAATACTCCGCCGGACGCGACGGCAGCGGCGAGCCGCGAGCACGCGAGCGTCAGCGCGACGCCGGTTCCGCCATAGCCGATGTTGAGGACGATCGCCGGGGTGCGCTTCGACGCCCGGATGATCGGAAGCCCGGTGGTCGTCGCGTGAAATCGTCCTGACCACGCGGCGGTGGCCTCGACGCCGGCGATCGGTCCGAATCGCTGGCTCAGCTGGCGCGAGAGCGCCTGATGGATTCCGGCGGGTACCGCGAAGTCCCCACCCGGGGGCGCGAGCAGACGATCACCCCCGCCGAACACGATCCGGCGCCCGTGCATGCGATGAAACGCCTGCGCGGTGTCGAGCTCCAGCGTGAAGTCACCGCTGCGTGTGATCGCCGATCCGTGCCCAGGATCCAGCGCGTCCGATGCCACCATGAACGCATGGATCACCAGCGCGCGGATCCGTTCGCCGACGTCGAGCGACGAGCTGTAGGCGTTGGTGCAGACCACCACGCGTTCCGCCACCAGATCATCACCGGTGGCGAGCTGGATCCGTGCCGCTGCTCGCTCGGCGGCGAGCATGCGCACCCGCGCGCGCTCGCGGATCCGCACCCCGATCCGGCTCGCATGGTCGGCGAGCCCGCGCACCAGCCGGTACGGGTGCACGAGATAACCGGTCATCTCGAGCGCCAGATGCGCGGGACGCACGACGCTGGATCTCAGCGCATGCGCGACACCGACGCGGTCGAGCGCCTCGGCAAATTCGCGGAGCCCGGCGTCGGAAACTGCGCCGGTGCCCTCCATCGTGTAGCGCGCGGCGGCGAGCTCCGAGTCAGCGACCGTGGTCGACAGCCACTGCGCGACCGCATGGAGCTCGTGATCGAGCCGCGAGGTCGCCCACCAGTGGTCGGCATTGCGATGCGCTCCGAGGAGCCACACAGGTGCGGCGAGCGGCGAAAGGAACCCGGCGTTGCGACCGCTGGCACCCCACCCCACGCGCTCGGCCTCGAGCACGATGATGTTCGCCGCCGGGTGCTGCTCGCGAAGCCGGATCGCCGTGGACAACCCGGCGAGGCCCCCACCGATGATCGCGAACTCGACGCGACGAGGTCCTTCATGATCGAGCCAACGATCGGCCCATCCCGCTTCACGCTGCCAGTAGCTGCCCTCCATCCGTCGAGCTCGCAGTATATGAGCACCCGCGCTCGCCGTGCGCCCTGCCGTGCGCGAGCGTCTCGATCGGCCGCGATCGGCTTGGTCGGCGCGAACGATGCGCTAGCTTCGATCATGAACATCAACTCCATTACCTACGACGCGATGGTGCACGCGATCGCACCGGACTCCGGTTCGATGTCGGCAACGGATGCTCGGTCCATCGTCCAGCTCGCCGAGCTCGCTGTCGGCGTCGATCTCAAGGAAGACTCCGAGGAACGCGCGACGCTCGACGCACTGGCTCGCCATGTCTGCGCGGACGGAGGAATCGAGCGCACGGCGGTTCCATCCGTGTCTCCGCTTCCGGAGGGCCCCGAAGAGCGGCGCGCGTGGTTGCGCACGCTCGCGCTCGGCATCACCTCGCCGGCTGGTCGTGCGCTCGCATACGCACTCACCTACGTCGTCATCGTGTCCAACGGCGAGCTGGGCCCCACCGAAGCTGCCTTGCTCGAGGAGCTCCGCGACATGCTCGCGATCGGACCCGACCGGGCGGCCGAGCTGATCGAGCGTGTCTCGGAGGCGATCACACCTGGCATCCATGACCTGCGCGCGGACGTTCCGTAAGGCCCGTCACAATCGGATTGCATCAACCCGATCACGCCACGCCAGTCGACTACTATTCGGCCCCATGAGCCTGCCGCCTGGATCTCGCCTTCCTTCGCTCGTCCAGGTCGGTCGATGGATCGTGCATCCGCTGCGGCTGCTCGACGAGTGCCAGCGCCGCTACGGCGACGTGTTCACCTGGCGTGCGCCGCGCGGGAAGCTGTTCGTGATCGTCGCCGATCCCGACCTCATCAAGCAGGTGCTCACCGAGGACGCCGAGACCTTGCTCGCCGGCGCCAGCAACGCCCCGATGCTCGAGCCGATCCTCGGCAAGCAATCGCTGCTGATGCTCGATGGCGCCGAGCATCTCCGCCAGCGTCGCCTGCTGCTACCGTCGTTCCACGGCGCGCAGATCCAGGCGTTTGCCACCGCGATGCGCGAGATCACCGCGGCCTCGCTCGCGTCGTGGCCGATGCATCGACCGTTCGCGCTGCACACGTTCATGCAGGACATCACGCTCGAGGTGATCCTGCGCACCGTGTTTGGTGTGTCCGCGGGGCCCGTTCACGACCGCCTGCGAACCGCGCTGATCCAGCTGCTCGATCTCTCGGACAATCAGTGGCTGCTGTTGCCCGGCATGCTGGGGGTCGATCCGTTCAGGATCCCATGGCTGCGCATGACCAAGCTCAAGCGCGCGGTCGACGATGCGATCTTTCAGATCATCGCCGAGCGCAAGCGCCAGGTGACCGGCGGCGCGGATGTGCTGTCGATGATGGTCGCAGCCCGCGACGAGCAGGGTCGGGAGATGACCGACATCGAGCTGCGCGACGAGCTCGTCACCCTGCTCATCGCCGGCCACGAGACCACCGCGACGGCGCTCGCGTGGACGTTCGACCAGCTGCTGAGCCATCCGTCGACGCTCGAGCGGCTGCGGGCCGAGATCGTCGCCGATCGCACGGACTACGTCGACGCCGTGATCCGCGAGACCCTGCGCGTCCGACCGATCGTGCCGCTCGTCGGCCGGGTCACGGTCAAACCTTATGAGCTCGGGCGGTGGCGGTTACCCGCGGGGGCTCACATCGCGCCGTCGATCTATCTCGCCGGCCGCCGCGCCGACGCATATCCCGATCCTGCGCAGTTCAAGCCCGAGCGCTGGCTCGGCGTGAAGCCCGATCCGTACACCTGGCTGCCGTTCGGTGGCGGCATCCGTCGTTGCCTCGGCATGGCGTTCGCGCAACAGGAGATGAGGATCGTGCTGCAGACGGTCGTGCCCCGGGCGACGATGCGGCTGGTCGATGGTCCCGCGGCGGTGGTTCGGCGCGGGATCACGCTGACGCCGGCGAAGGGGACACGCGTGATCCTCACCGAGCGAGCGTCGCAAACGCCATCGCAGCGCGCGACGTCGGCCTAAGGGGTCAGCGCGGTCCACTGGAGGTCGTGCGACGACCGGCAGCGTCAGCGCGAAGCTTCATAGAGGTCGTAGGTCGTCGCGTTCTCCGACACGGTACCGCGAGAGAACATCAGATAGCGCTGATCGGCTGTGACGGTCGGAACGGTGTCCGCCAACGCCGATTGCAGCTCGACGATCAACGTCGGGTCGCCGAACGACGCATCGATGTTCGGCCGACTGGTCACGTACAGCTCGTAGCCCTGGCCCGACCGGTCCGAGTAGAAGTACAGCGTCCGGCCATCCTCGGTCAGGTGCCCGGCGTATTCGTTTCGTCCCACCAGGTTCACGCTGGCCAGATCACGGATCTGCGCGGCGTTCCACGGCTCGGCTTCGTTGTCACGAACGATCTCGTACATGTCGATCTCGCCCGCGATGGCGCGATCCGACGAGAACACCATGTGCGTGTTGGTTGCGTCGGTGTTTCCGGCGTAGTCGTCATGCACCGAGCTCAGCGCTGGCACGGCCGTTGGATCGGACCACTCCACCGAATCCACGGAGGCGCGTGTGGAGACGTAGATATCGAACGCCGAGGTGCCGCGGCTCAAGTACATCGTCAATCCATCCGGCGAGAGCTTGGGCAGCAGCTCGTTCACCGGGCTCGGCATGTTCAGTCGCGTCACCGCGGCCGGCGCCGACCATGCGTCACTCGTGGTCGCTCTCGTCGAGCGCCAGATATCGTCGATGTTGTCGGTGCGCGTCGTCGTGAAGTAGACCTCGAGCCCATCCGATCGAAGCGCCGGCATCAGGTCGCCCGCCATGGCCTCCGAGAGCGCGTCGACCCTGCGCGCTGGTTGCCACGGACCCAGCGGTTCGGGATCCTGCGGTTCCTCGAACCCGAGGATCTGCCGGCACCCCGTGGCGCCGACAGCCACCGCGACGAACAGAACCAGTCGAGCAACCACCGTCGCTGATGGTAGCAGAGGAGCCCCGTGCACCGGCGGCACGCCTATGGTCACGCGATCGATCGCACAGATTGCACAACCCGTCCCTCGAGCTACTTCGGCATGGCTTTGCGCGGCCGCTCCAGCTCGCCGGGCACAGGGCGATCGATCAGCCCCAGATGCTGCTCCAGGCGCGACTCGAGCCACCATGCTTGTTCGGGTGTCTCGACCATCACGAGCACGTGACTGCGCCCGGCACGGTCCTTCGCCCGCAGCTCGAACCGCGCGTAGGCCGGATACACGGCCTTGTCAGGATCCTGGCTATCGACGACGTACAGCTGCGCGATCTCGGCCGCCGGCAAGTGCGCTGGCTTCCAGCCTCCGAGCAGCTTGCGGCGAAGGAACTGAATACCCTCGGTGTTTGCAAGCAGCGCGCGCTCCGGCCGCCACCAGTGTCTGGTGAAGATCCAGCCGAACACGCCGCATAGCACCGGCATCAGACCGCACACCACCGCTCCCGGTTCGGTAAATGCAAGGCCGAGCCCGATGATCGCCGCCCCTGCCGTCAAGGTCGCCGCGGTTGCGATGGGACCCACACGGCGCACGGCCTTGTTGTCGACGCGCCATTCGATCAGTAGACCGTCGTGCTGGACGATCTCGCGCCCCGGCTCGCGATACGGTGTGATCGCCACCGGAGCCAGCGCAGATTCAGCTGCCAGCTCCGTCACCGTGAAGCCCACCGGCAGTGCCGGCGGCGCGTCCTCCGGCTCGGACGGGGGCCGGCGCAGCAACACGCTGGCATTGCAGAACGTGCACGTCGCCGACGGGTTCGCCGCTCGCACCTGATCCGGCGTGAACAGCCCGCCACATAGCGGGCAGCGTGGATCGTCGTCGACCACGTCGCTACGTTACACGCGACGGGTGCGGCGAGCCCGGCTGCGTTGACGTGTTTCGCGAGCGCCGCGCTGCCGGGCGATCGATCACGTCGCAGGATCGAGCTGCATCCGGACGATGCCGCTCTCCGCTTCGAGGATCGAGGTCAGCGCCTGCTCGCCGTCGACCCGGACCAGTCGCACGGACAGCATGATCTGTCGCATCGATCCCGTCTTGTCCTTGCTCCAGCCTTCGAGCGTGGCCCGAATGTTTGCCACGCGCAGCTTCTCGAGCAGCGCCTCGACCGTGATCGCCCCATCTACAAGCGTCAGCGACAGCCGGCGCTGGATCCGATCGTCCTTGTCCTCGAACCGGCGCAGGATCGTCAGCGTCGCGATGCCGATGATCGTCACGGCCACGCTCTCGACATACATGCCACCGCCGGCGCACAGGCCGATCGCAGCGACCAACCAGAGCCCCGCCGCGGTCGTGAGCCCTTGGACGCTGATGCCCGTGCGCAGGATCGCGCCACCTGCCAGGAAGCCGATGCCGGAGACCACCGATGCAGCCACCCGCGAGCCATCGACCTCGACCACGCCGCCGGTCTGATAGTGCTGATAGAACGCGAGATGCGTCGATACCACCATGAAGGTCGCCGAGGCGAGCGCCACCACCGCGTGGGTGCGCAGCCCCGCGGGTCGGCCGTGGATATCGCGCTCGTATCCGATGACGCTCCCGAGCGCAGTGCCGACCACGATGCGAAGCACTAATTCGACGTCGAGACTCAATTCAGCGATCGACTATGGACCCATGACCAACGAAGTCAAGGACCCACCGGTCACGGGCTTGCTCCAGCAATGCACACGCAGCAGCCACACCCGGACGGCGATTGGCTTCGTGACTCGCATGCGTCTTGGCTGCATCCGACCAGCTCGAGAGGCGCCTGCCTGTGCACGCACGAGCCTCGCGATCGTCGCCGCTCGGGACGCTCGGCGCCGACCACGCTGGTTCGTTTGATTCGCGCCGCGTCGGCTGGTGACAGCAGTCTCCTCGGTGGTGAGCGCTGACCTCAGGTCTGCAGTTCCGAGCGCGACGACTTCGTTCGACGACACGCCAATACGCATCGCGACGAGCCGCGTCGCGGAAAACCGACCCGCGAGCACGTATGACGGCGTGGAGGAATGTTCATGACCACGAAGATCACAGCGAGCCTGGTTGGTATTGCGGCGATGCTCGCGAGCGTCACCGCTGGATGCATGGTCGGCACCGCGACCGAGGATACCGGTTCGATCGACATGAGCCTTCAGCTCGGACCGAGCGTCGCGATCAATTCCGTCGACTGGACGATCAGCAACGCGGCGAGTGGGTTCTCGCGAACGTCCACGGTCAACGTCCGCACCAGCAACATGATCCAGTTCCAGGCCGGCGCGATTCCCAGCGGCGACGGCTACACCATCGCGCTGACGGCATCGTCCGTCGACGGGGCATTCACGTGCTCGGGCTCCGCCAACTTCGCGGTCTCCACCGGTGCGATCACACCGATCAACCTCATCTTCAACTGCTCCAGCGCGCCGAGCGGAACCGGTGGAGTCGTCGTGACCGGCACGACCCAGGTGTGCGCGAACCTCGATGCGCTCGGTGTATCGCCGCTCCAGACCGCGGTCTACGCACCGATATCGTTGTCTGCCACCGCGTCCGCCGGCTCGGTCCCGGCGATCTATGCATGGACCGCGACCGCGGGCACGTTCGACGATCCGCAGAGCGCGACACCCACGTTCAGCTGCCCATCGACACCAGGACCGGTGACGATCTCCGTCTCGGTGTCGCCGAGTGCTCCCGAGTGTCCGACGGTGACGACCCAGAGCGTGACCGTCCAGTGCACGGAGCTCGAGCCGACGTTCACCAACGTCTATGCGTCGATCCTCGTGCCGCGCTGCAACGGCTGCCACAAGCCCGGCGGCAGCGGCGTGAACGGCGGTTTGCTCGACACCAGCACGCAGGCCGCCGCGTTCGCGAATCTCGTCGGCGTTGCGGCGCAAGGGACCAGCGCTGGCTCGTCGGGCGTGACCTGCGCGTCGACGTCGCTCGTGCGGGTCATCCCCAACGATGCCGCCAACAGCCTGTTGTTCACCAAGGCCCACAGCAAGTCGCTCGGCACGTCCCCGCCGTGCGGCTCGCCGATGCCGCCGTCACCGACCAGCGCGCCGCTGTCGCAGGGCGAGCTCGATCTGATCGCGGCATGGATCAACGCCGGCGCGTACAATAACTGAGTACGGCGTGGCAGCCGAGCGCATGCAGGCCTGCTACAACGGCGGAACACTCGACCCCCTCACCGCTGGCGTACCGTGCTGCTGTTCAAGAAGCCGTTTTGGGAAGGCCTTCAGAACGGCGCGATCACGCTCACGTTCCGGCGCTGGCAACGACCACACGTCAAGCCCCATGGTCGCTACCGCTGCCATCCGATCGGTGTGCTCGAGGTCGACGCGATCGAGCTGGTGACGATCGGAACCATCACGACGGATGACGCGAGGAGATCTGGGTTTGCGTCGCGGGACGAGCTGATCGCACACCTCGCGCAGCTCGGGCCGATCGATCCGGCGACCGAGGTGTATCGGGTCGAGCTTCATCACGGCGGTGACGGCGATCGCGTCGAAACCGCGCTCGACGACAAGCTCTCGCCCGAGACGATCGCGCAGCTTCGCGGCAAGCTCGCCCGCATGGATCGCGGCGGCGCGTGGACCGCGAACACCCTCGCGATCATCGCCAAGCATCCGCGAGTTGCGGCATCGAAGCTGGCGGCAAAGCTCGGACGGGAGACCCAGCCGTTCAAGATCGACGTCCGCAAGCTGAAGCGGCTGGGCCTGACCCAGAGCTTCGAGGTCGGATACGAGATCAGTCCGCGCGGTCGCGCGTTTCTGGCGGCGACCAAGCGCTCGCGCCGACGATAGCAGCATCGCGCGCGTTCCGTGAATCGACGTCGTCGCCGGGTCATCTCGGAACGCTCGTGATTGGCTGCGTTCGAGCGCGGTCCGACCTTTGTTATCGGAGCACCGTCCTTCGCACCTGTCTGCGAAGGAGACGTTCTATGAAGCGATGGATCTCGATGGGAGCGCTGGCGCTCGTCGCGTGCGGCGGTGGTGGCGATAACAACGACGGGCCCAGCACCGACGGCAACAACAACAACAACACCCAGCTCGCCTGCGACGCGGTGACCTACTGCTCGACGTGGTCGGCGGACTCCACGGAGATCGAAGCGCCTGTCGAACGCGGTGGCCCGATCGGCGATGGTCTGTATCGGCTCGAGCGCGGCACATTTTCGGTCGAGCTGCTCCAGTTCGCCGGCAACCAGTTCAACAAGATCACCGACTCGTTTGACAACTGGAGCGGCACCTACGCGACCGCAAGCGGAATGATCAGCTTCACGTACACGACGCGCTGCGATCGCGACGGATCGACCGACGCGCCGCTCGACTGGAACGATCGACCGTACCTCGCGAGCGGCGATACGCTGCTGATCGGCATGGCGGACTCTGGACAAGGCGTCGTCTGGTACGAGTACAAACGCATCCAAGTCGATCAGATCTGCACCGAGAACACGAGCGTCAAGTGTTCGGTGACCAACTGCTCGTGCGCCTTCGCAACCGGCGAATTCGGCACCGTGAGCTCGGGTATCAAGGCGTGCTCTAGCCCATGAGTCGCACTCGCCGTCACCGGGGCGACCGCAACGCAGGAAACTGAGCTCGTAGCATCTCGGCGAGCGCGCGCTGGCCGAACCGATCGAGGTCGGCGACCACCTTCTGCGCGAGGGCATAGCCCTCGGCGGGTTTGCCCGTGACCTTGAGCGCGAGCGCGAGCAATCCGCGCGCGTATGGCAGATCGGTCGGGTGGCCGGCGTGCTGCTCGGCAATCGCGATCGCCTGTTCGAGGATCGGCAGCGCGTCCGAGACGCTCGTGGCCATCGTCAGCTGCGCGACCGCCAGCATGGGCGACACCAGCTCGACGCGGCCTGTGCCGTACACCGCGCGGTGAACCTCGAGCGCCTCCTTGCACCGGTGAAGGCCGTCCGCTTGAACGCCCTTTGCGTCGAGCGCCTGCTCGACCTGGCAGCGGGCCATTGCCACGTGGGCACCAGGCACCGTGTGCGACCGGTTCGCCCCTGCGAGATCCGCTGACAGCGTCGCGAGCGCCCGCGCACTGTCCTCGACGCGTCCGCTGTGCATCAAGCACGTCGCTGCTGCGGTGCGTGCGTGCACCGTCTCGTCGTGGGTCGCACCCAGACGCGCAGTGAAGATCTCCACCGCGCGATCGTAGTGCGACCGTGCAGCGTCGTAGTCCTGGGTGTACAGCAACGCGGAGCCCAGGTTCAGTTGCACCGCGCCATGCATCATCGACGGCGCAAGCTCGAGCTTTCCCAGCGTCTCGACCGAGCGCTCGAACAACGCGCGCGCGCGCGCGACATCGCCGCGAGCAAGCGCTCGTTGGCCTGCCACATTGTGAAACGTAGCGAGCAGCGCCGGGCTACCTGCACGCGCGACGATCGCCTCGACCTCGCCATCGCGCGTGGCATCGCTGCGATCGGAGACGTCGCGCAGGATGTAGACGCGCAGTCTCGCGCGCGCGAGCACCACATCATCGCCATTGCGAGTTGCCACCTCGACGGCCGCCAGCGCGTCCTCCAGCGCCTCATGTTGCTTGCCGAGCTGCCGGTAAGTCTCCGCGCGCTCGATGTGCCATGTGGCCCGCAAGCCCGCGTTCTCGATCGCGGTCACCCTGCGACCGAGTGCGTCGAGCAGAGGCAGTCGCTCGTCGGGTGGCAATCCATCCGTGCGCTGGATCTCCGCAAGCAGGGTCCGCGAGGCCTCGGTCGCGTTCGCACGAACCGCAGGTGGGTTTGCCGTCACCGAGCCCGGCGTGCAGTTCGCGATCGGCACGCCGCTGGGTAGCTCGTCGAGCAACTCGAGGATATTTCGACCGTCGCCGATCGCGCGAGCGTAGCCAGCGATCCATTGCCAGCTCGACATCACACACCATTGCGATCGCAGTGCGGCGGTCTTGGCAACCGGATCGTCGTCTGGGACCTCGCATGCTTGCGCGAGCAGCTCGCGACCGGTTCGTTGTGCATCATCGACGAACGCCAGCACGCGATCGCGCACCTCCGGTCGATCGCCGAGCTGGTGCGCAACACGCTCGCGCACCTCGACCGACCAGCCCGTCAACTGCTCCGTGCACGCTGCCGCCGAGTCACGCATCATGACGATGGATCCGACCATCGCAACCCCGAGCGTCGCCGCGACCGCCGCACCCGCGATCAGCCAGCGCCGCCGTTCACGCAGCCGTCCCAGGGCCACCGCGCATGCGGCCATCGAGTCGAACCGCCGTCGCGGATCAGCGCTGGTCCCGCGCGCGATCAGCGCATCAACTGTTCGGCGGCGCCGCGCACCGAGCTTCGCGTCCGCCAGACACTGCCGCACGACACACCAGAACGCGTATTGATCGCTCGCCGGGGTCGCGCTGGCTCCGTGCTCGACCTCGGGCGCTCGATAGCCGGGCGTACCGGGCCCGGGGCTCGACGATCGAGTCGCCGCATCGCTGAACACGCGCGGCTCGATGTGCGACACGGCGAGACCGAGATCGACGATCATCACGTCGCCGGCGGGCGTCACGATGATGTTCGCCGGCTTGATGTCGCAATGAACCAGCCCGGCCGTGTGGATCGCGGCAAGTCCCTCGGCAACGTCGATCAGCGCTCGCAGGCGCTCATCGTTCGCCATCGCCAGCCATGCCGTGTCGAACGGGACACCGTGGACGCGCTCCATCGCGAAGTACACGTCGCCCTCGACCTCTCCGTAATCGTGGACAGCCACCACGTTGCGATGACGGATCGCCGCGAGCGCCTGGGCTTCACGTAGCAGCGCGCCCGTGTGCGCGGCCGATGGAAATTTGATCGCCACCTCGCGCCGGAGCACCGGATCCCAGCCGAGTAACACGACCCCCAGGCCTCCCGCGCCGAGCGGGCCACGGACCTCATAGCGTCCCACCATCCACGTCGGCGTGTCGACGTCGCGTGCGTTCAGCCAGATCGCGCGACAGCCGTCGCACATCTGGACGTGATGCAGGCGAGGATCCGTTGCATCTGCCGTCGCGACCAGCACGGCGAGCTCGTCGTCGGAGAGACACGCCGAGGTCGTCACACGCGACCATGCTAGCATGGCCGTGTGGCCAGCTCCGCCGCGCGTGAATGGCTCGCGATTCGCTATCCGGCCATCGTGCTCGACGAGGCGGCCCCACTGCTCGACGAGGCCGCATGGCAACGCTGCGTTCATCGCGACGATTGGGCCCTCGCATGGGCCGCGGCTGCGGGCGACCGCGAGGCGTGCACGCAGCTCGAAGCCGGCGCGTTGGCGCGCGCGCGGATCCACCTGCGCGGCCGCGGGTTCGCCGATTGGATCGCGGATGAGGCGATCCAGCAGACGCGGATCGCGTTGCTGGTCTCCGACCACGGGCGTACGCCCGGCATCGGTCGCTACGCTGGAACCGGCCCGCTCGCCGCGTTCGTCCGCGTCGTCGCCGTGCGATTCGCGCTCAAGGCGATGCCCAGTCATGGCGATCAAGCGATCCTCGATCAGCTCGATCACGCCGCGACGCCAGCGCCGGAGCTCGCCGCGCTGAAGACCACGTACGGGGCACTCGTGCGCGAGGTCGTGCTCGACGCGTGGCACGCGCTGCCTGCGCATGACAGGTTCGTGCTCTCGCTCGAGCTCCACGGCCGCATGTCGATCGAGAACATCGCGAAGCTCTACGCCATCCATCGCGTGAGCGCCGCGCGCAAGCTCGCTGCCAGTCGCGCCGTGTTGCTCGACGGTGTTCGCGCTCGGCTCCGCGATCGGATGGGCGCGTCGGCGGAGACCGTCGACAGCGTGTTACGCCTGGTCACGTTTCCGGTATCACCAACCGATCTCCCGCCCGCCACCGGTGTGTGACGCGGCAAGCCCGGATGGTGGACGCCGGCGTCTCGATCTCGGAGCGCTACCGTGGATCCCGAGGGTCGCATGACGTCAGCGCGCGTCGTGCGTACTGGTCGGTCGCGGTCGGATTCGATCGAGACCGGTAACCGAACCCACGAATCGGACTGCGATCGACATCGATCTTGTAAGCAAGCTCGGCGGTCCAGCCGCGATCAACATCGATCGTGTAAGCGAGCCGGGCGGGAGAAACCGCGGCCGACCCCGATCGTGTAAGCGCCACCCAGCACCACGCGATGCGGTGAACGACGCTACCCGGGTGATCGATCGGCATCGCATCGTGACACTCGCGCGCGAGTGCGCATGGATGCTACTCGCGATTGTTTGATCGCCGTCGAGAATTCTCGATCGGGCGCGCACGCAACCACGTAGTGTGAGCGTGGGAGGTCCGCATGAAAACGAAAGCCGCAGTGAGCCTGAGTGCAATGGCCCTGATGATCGCGAGCGTCTCGCTTGGGTGCATGGTCGGTGAACCGGCGGAGAACACCGCCACGATCGACATGAGCCTTCAGCTCGGACCAGGTATCACGGTGAACACCGTCGACTGGACGATCAGCAATTCGTCAACCGGCTTCACGCGTTCGGGGAGCGTCGACGTTCGATTCAGCAACACCGTCCAGTTCATGACCGGCGCGCTCCCAGCCGGCGACGGCTACTCGATCGCGCTCGCTGCCGCGTCGGTCGATGGCGCGTTTTCCTGCACGGGCTCCGCCGACTTCTCGGTCCTCGCCGGCTCGATCACGCCGATCAGCCTGGTCTTCAACTGCTCGACCACACCACCGGCCGAGGGCTCCATCGTGGTGAGCGGCACGACCCAGATCTGCGCGAACCTCGATTCGATCAGCGCCGCACCGCTGGAGACCGCGGTCAACAAGCCGATCTCGCTATCGGCGACGGCATCGGCGGGCCCGATCCCGACGAGCTTTTCGTGGTTCGCGACCGACGGATCCTTCAATGACCCGACGATCGCGACGCCGGTGTTCACCTGCCCTGCGACCCCCGGACCCGTGACGATCACCGTGGACGTGTCGCCGAGCGCGCCGTCGTGCCCCACGGTGATGTCGCGCAGCGTGACCGTCGAGTGCAGCACGCTCGCGCCGACGTTCACCAACGTGTATTCGACGATCATCGGCGTGCGCTGCACCGGCTGTCACCGGCCGACCGGGAGCGGCGTCAACGTCGGCTTGCTCGATATGAGCACCCAGGCCACCGCGTTCAGCAACCTCGTCGGTGTGGTCGCGCAAGGCACCGGCACCGGTACCTCTGGCGTCACCTGCGCATCGACGTCGCTCATCCGCATCGTCCCCGGTGATGCGCCGAACAGCCTGCTGTTCAGCAAGGCGCATAGCAAGCTGCTGGGAGCGCTGCCGCCGTGCGGATCGCCGATGCCGCCGTCGCCGACGAGCGCGCCGCTCACGCAGCAGGAGCTGGATCTGATCGCTGACTGGATCAATGCCGGTGCGCCAAACGATTGAGGCGAGCCGCGATCGTCCTCCCCCGAGAACGGAGTGGTTCGACGTTTGTTGCTGAACCGACCTGACGTCAGGTCGCGTCCTCCAGCCGTTCCTCGGCCTCGAGCCGATCCGAAAGGCTCGCGATCTCGCCTCGGAACACCGCGCGACACTTGTTGCATTGGTTCGCGTCGGCGGCATTGACGCTCGCGCATGCCGAACACCGAGGCGTGCGCACGAATCGCCCGATCACCAGACCTGCGAAGCTGCTACCGATCGCGAGGATCGGCATCATCGCCTCGGCGGCGAGCATCGCTACAACCACTCCCACCACCGCACCAGCGATCATTCCGACCCCCTTGCGGTTGGTGTTCCACCGAAATGCGGTCTTACGGACCTCCTCGTCGGGTGCGAGCTGCGCGTCCACGAACGGCTCGACCACGGGTCGCACCTCGCCGATCGCATCGCTAGCGATCCCGAGGCGTTCGCGCAATTGATCACCACGTAGCTCCTCGAGCATCGACGCGACCTGGCGGTGTTGCACTCCCACGAGCCCGGGCGGCGGGCGCGTCTCGCCGCGCACCGCTGCTTGTACCGCAACCAGGTAGCAAGCAGACGCCAGCGGCAAGTGGCCGGCCTCGACGGTCGCAGCCACCGGAGCCACCAGCAGCGGATGAAATCCCGCACGCTCGAGAACCGAGTGCTGCTGGTACGCGGCATTCGCGGCGAGCACGCCGAGGCCGCGGTAGGTCGCGGCGATCGACCCGCGCACGAGATCGCGTTCTGGATCCACCGTGACCGTGGAGGGCTCGATCGTACGATACGGGTCGTCGTCGTTCGCGCGATGGAGCACCGCATACGCGACGCCGATCTCGTGCGCAAACGTACCTACGACGTCGTCGTCGCCGAGGAACTCGAGCGCGAACACCGCTACATCGCGTCGAGCCTCGACGAACGCGAGCCGGGTCGCAGGTTTGCGTTCGGTGGGCGCCGCGCCGGTGCGGCGATCGTCGATCTCGATGTCACGATCCAACCCGGCGTGCCATGCGAGCCTGCGGACCAGCAGCTCGACGCCTGAACGCGTCGGCGCCCATGGCTCGGGGAACGTTGCCTGGCCGGGCTCGACCGGCGGTGCGAGCAGCGAGGCAGCCCCGCCGCGCGAGACGAATTCGCCGAGGACCTCGAGCTGCTGCTCCCGAGTGGCGGCGCTTGGCTCCATCGCCGCGACTATACGTCCCGCGTTCCGGCGCGCTACGGGAAACTCGCGCCAAAGGTTCGAGCGTCCGCGTCACCCCAGGTGATTCACGACGAGCACGCCACCCAGAATTGCGATCACCGTAGATGCCGTGACCTCGCGCTTGTTGCTCGTGCTCAGGTACACGCCGATGCCGGCTACCAGCAGCGAGCCTCCGATCACGAGACCCTGCGGCACGCCTCGCAGCGGCCAGTTGAGCACGCCGAGCTGAATCGCGAGCCAGAGTCCGCTCGCCACGACGGCGATGATCTCGAGCACGCGCTTCTTGCCCGCGATCAGCAGCAGCGCGGACGACACCACCGCAGCGACCGGAACCAGCACCGTTGTATTGACTGTCACGCGACGAGTCTACCGCACGCCGGTCAGATTCCCGGTCCGCGAGGTCGGACTCATGGGTCGGCTCGGCTCGGCTTCGCGTGATCCGGTGGCGGGAGGCAGTCGTAGTGGTCGCCAGCGCGATCTCGGCCGCAGCTGTGCTGAAACGCGGCGCAGTCGACCGCGGCGAGCGCGCCGTCGTAGCACCACTCGAGCACCGTACGCTTGCATCGACCCGCAACGGTCACCGTGCCACAAGCGGTTCGAGACGCGGGCAATGGGCAGTCCTGACAGTCACCGGAGACGCCGAGGTCCGGCTGGGACCGAAACAACTCCTCGAGCGTCCAGCCACGATCGTGCAGCTCCGCAGCCAGCATCGGGCCGACGAACCGTACATGCCATGGCTCCGGGCGATATCCGGTGATCCGTTGCTTGCCGTCCGGATAGCTGAGCGCGAATCCATGCTCGTGGGCGTGCTCGGCCAGCCACGTCATCGCAGCCTTCGTTGGCATTCGAAGATCGACGGCGGTGCCGAGCTGGTGCTCGCTGTGGCCCGGCCGCGCCGCACGCCCGATCTGCTTCGTACGACGGAACAGCAGCGCCTGCTCGTTGTACGGGCGAAACGCCGATTCGATCCGGACGTGGTGCCCCGCGGCGTGTGCAGCGGCCACCAGCCCCGCGATCTCGCGCTGGATCGCTGCGGCGACGCGATGCCTACCAACTGGATCCGGAGCACCATGATCGTCGACCTGCACCAGGCTTGGTTCCGGTCCATACGTGCACGGCCGCAAGCAGCGCGCCGGGTTCACCCACGGCAGCGCCTCCACCGACTTCGACGCAGGCTCGGCCCGCTCAACCGGCGCGGAGTCGACACGGTCCGGTGACGGCGTCGGTGCCGGACGGTCGCGCGGTGGCACCGCCGGCGGCGGCGCGGGTGCTGGCGGAACCGCACGACCGGTCGACGAGCATGCCATCACGAGCGCGATCAACACACCGCTCGCCGCCGTCCCTGAGCTGCGAATGGACTCGAGAACCATCGCTACTGCATACACGACCTCGCAGCGATCCGGCGTGCCCGCCATGCTCATGTCGATGGTCGAATGCGCGACGCAACCGATCGCCCACCGACCCATCATCGTCACGCAAACGCGCGGACCGCCGGCTGCGCGACAACTGGAGAAAGCGCCTGGCCATCGCCGTTGGACGCGGCACAATGGCGGTGCTCGCGATGAGTTTGGCCCGCGGGCTACGTCTCCACAGCCATGACCCCTGAAGCGTTCGAAGACCCGGTCCGGCCGTTTCGACGTGAGCTGGCGGCGCATTGCTATCGCATGCTCGGCTCGCTCCAGGACGCCGAGGATCAGCTGCAAGAGACCCTGCTCTCCGCATGGCGCGGCATCGAGGGGTTCGAGGGTCGCTCGTCGCTGCGCGGGTGGCTGTACAAGATCGCCACCCATCGCTGCCTCGACGAGATCCGCCGGCGCCCGCGCCAGGGTCTGCCATCGGACCATGGGGCCCCATGGTCCGACCCGAGCGCACCGCTGGTCCCACCAGGCGAGCTGCTGTGGGTCGAGCCGTGTCCGGCGGGGATGTGGGAAGGCGTCGCGAGTGCCGAGGCCAGCTATTCGCTCCGCGAGAGCGTGCAGCTCGCGTTCATTGTCGCGCTTCAGCACCTGGCGGCGACCCAGCGCGCCGCGCTGATCCTGCGCGATGTGCTTGGCTGGTCTGCGGCGGAGGTTGCGAGCCTGCTCGATACGACCGTCGCCGCAGTGAACAGCTCGTTGCAGCGCGCACGCGCGACCGTCGAACAGCGGCGAGCGGCGCCCACGGCCCCGGCGGTCGTCGACGCGATCGCGCAACGCTACATCGCCGCGTGGGAAGCTGGAGATCTCGACGCGCTCGTCGCACTGCTCCATCAGGACGTGACGATCACGATGCCACCATTGCCCAGCTGGTACCGCGGCATCGCAGATGTGAGGCAGTTCTTCGTGTCGCGCCTGGCGAGCTCCGTCACTCGCCGCGTGATCCGGATCGACGCCGCCGACCCGCTCGTGTTCGCGTTCTACCGGGGCGCCGAGTGGCCCCTCGCCGGCTATGGGCTCCACGTCCTTCAGATCTCCGCCGGCAAGATCTCCGAGGCGCATGCGTTCATCGATGACACGCTGCTCCCCCGATTTGGCACGCCGGTGCTGTTGCCGCGATGAGTTTTTAGCCGTGCCGTCGTCTCCATCTCAGGAGGCCACGTCATGAAGCTCTACTATCATCCCCGTTCGAGGTACTCGCAGAAGGCGCTGATCGCGCTCTACGAGAAGCAGATGTCGTTCACGCCGATCGTGCTGTTCCCCGGCGCCCCCGCAGATCGCGCCGAGCTGTGCAAGCTCACGCCGATCGGCAAGGTGCCGATCCTCGAGCTCGACGACGGCTGGAGGATTCCCGAGTCCACGATCATCATCGAGTACATCGATCCGCGTGGCGCTGGACCGCGCTTGATCCCCGAGGATCTCGACCTTGCACGCCAGACCCGGTTCTACGATCGGATCACCGACCTCTATGTGACCGAGTCGATCGGCACCCTCGTCCGCGAGCCCGATGCGGCCGCGCGCGTCGCCGCAGCCACGGAACGGCTCGAGGCGATGCTCGTCGGGTTCGATGCGCGGCTCGCCGAGCGACGATGGGTGATGGGCGATGCGTTCACGCTCGCCGATTGTGCGCTGATTCCGGCGCTCGCGAATTTTCGGACCGCCTATCAGATCGACAGATGGAAGCACGTGACCGCGTACCTCGAGCGCGCGCTCCAGCGGCCGTCCGTCGCCCGCGTCCGCCGAGACCTGGGGTCAGACGCCAGGTAGTCAACTTGGCGTCCGATGGTCGGTGTTCGGACACAAGTTGCGCAACTTGAGTCTGACCCCTGATCGTCATGGACGCGGGCTCGGCAGCGACTCGACGTGGATCGTCCGGGTCGGAAGGGCGAACCGGGTGCCGGCGGCCTCGACGGCCTGCATGAACTCGAACAAGATCTCCTGTCGCCAGATCCGGAACTGGCCCCAGTCAGCCGTCTTGAACCACGCCATGATCTCGATGTCGAGCGACGAAACACCGAACGCGGAGAACCGCACGACGAAGTCATCCGGCCAGATCGCGGGATGGTTGCGCAGCGCATCTTCGAACGCCGACATCACGCGCTCCAGCTGCGCGCGGGTCGTCGAGTACACCAGCCCGATCGTCGTCGAGAGCCGGCAGCGATCGCGCAACGCGTACGTCTCGATCCTCAGGTCCGCGAGCTTGCCATTGGGCAGCGTCACCACCGTACGATCGAGGGTCCGAAACCGCGTCGAGCGAAGGCCGACATGCTCGACCGTTCCAAGCACCTGATCCTCGACACGCACGAAGTCACCCTCACGCAGCGGCTGATCGACGCCGAGCGAAAACGCTCCGAACAGGTTCTCGACCGTCTTCTGTGCGCCGAACGCGAGCGCGATGCCGCCGATGCCCAGGCCTGCGACAAGACTCGCGATCGGGACGCCGAGGCTGCCGAGGAATGCGATGAGCGCGACCGCGATGACCACCACCTTGATGATCCGCCCGCCCAACAGCAGCAGCGACCTTGAAGAAGGGCGCTCGAGCGCCCAGGCTGCTCTGGCCGTCTGTGCGACCGCGATGTCGATCGTGACGAGCACGGTCCAGGTGAGCCCGAACGAGATTGCAAGGATGAGCACGTCGATCGCGATGGTTCTCGCCCCACCTGGCAGATCCAGCACAGGCAACGCGAGCCGCGCGATCGCGATCGCCGAAACCATCCTGAGTGGATGACGAGTTCGCTCCAGCAACTGATCGTCCCAGGTCACCGCGCTCCGCGCGACGATCCGCCGCAGCACGGATCGGATCAGGTAGGCCGCGATGGAACCGGCGAGGATCGCACCCAAGCTCAGCGCGCCGAGGCCGATCCATTGCCACCACATGAGCCCACCGGGCCCAAGCTCGTAGAACATCGACGGGATCGTCATCCCGTCGGACTAACACAATGCCATCTCAAGTCCAACCGCCGAGCACGCACGGCAAGCGCACGCACGATCGCTTGCTGGACCCAGGCCGCTCGCCGCCGATCTGGGTCGCTCGAGGGCCTCGGCGCATCGTTCCCGTGCGAGCGCCGTGATGCGTTGCGCGTGACCCGCAACGTCGATCGCGTTACCGTCGCGGCCACGCGAACGGTGGAGAGGATCGAACGAAGCTCCAGAGTCGCGCGCATCACGTGAGGCTCCTGGCCCAGAGGTCATCGCTCGGGATATGAGATGGGGGGAACAACGATCATGGGGATGCTGCCAGGACGTGGTCGCGAGCTCGCGCTGCTCGATGGTGCGATCGCACAGCTCGGATCCAGCCGAGGGAACGTATTCCTGTTCAGCGGAGAACCCGGGATCGGAAAGACCCGGCTCGCGAGTGAGCTCGCGGACCGTGCCACGGCCCGAGCGATTCGTGTTGCATGGGGGCGTTGCTGGGAGGCCGGGGGCGCGCCTGCGTTCTGGCCGTGGCATGAAGCGCTGGAGGGGCTGTCCCTGCAGTTCCCGGACACCGCGGGCATTGCCGCGAGTGACCCCGTCGAGGCGCGGTTCACGCTGTTTCGCGAGATCGCCAGGACGCTCGCGCGCGCGACCGAAACCGGACCCGTGCTCATCGTGCTCGAGGATCTGCACGCGGCGGATCAGTCCAGCCTGCTGTTACTCGAGTTCCTCGCCACACAGCTGCGGACCTCGCCGATCCTGATCGCGGGCACCTATCGCGATCTCGAAGCGAGTCTCCGGCCGGAGATCGCGGCTGGGCTCGCGCGCGTCGGCCGGGCAAGCACCGTGCTCGCGCTCGCTCGCCTGTCGGCGGCGGAGGTGGCGGCCGTCGTCGTCGACGCGGTCGAGAGTGCCGATCCACAGCTCATCGCCCACGTGTTCGACACGACGCACGGTAACCCGCTATTCATCAGCGAGCTCCTCCAGCAGGTACGCGCCGGGACTTCATCGACCGTGATCCCGCTCGGGGTTCGCGAGATCATTCGCCGGCGGCTGGATCTGGTCTCGGTCACGGCGCGCCGCGTCCTCGATGCCGCTGCCGTGCTCGGCGTCGAGCTCGCCGCGAGCGACGTGATCCGGATGCTGCCGCAAGCAGACGCCGAGCTCGAGGCCGCGATCGCGATCGGGCTGGTGAGCCGCCGTGGCGACCGCATTCGATTCGTTCACAGCCTGTACCGCGAGGCGCTCTATCACGACATGGATCGTGCGACTCGACAGACGCTGCACCGAGATGCCGCGCGAGCGCTCGCGGTCAAAGACGCACCCGCGGCGGAGATCGCTCATCACTTGATCGAGAGCGGCCCGGCCATGACCGCCGATGCGATCCGCCAAGCGGTCGTGGCTGCGCACCAGTTGCTCGCTACGTTTGCGTTCGAGGATGCGATCGCCCTGCTCGAGCGGGCTCGGGATGCGCTCCCCGATGGCGCACACCACAACGCGCTGCGTGCCACCATCTTGATCGCGCTCGGCGAGGTTCGCATTCGCGGCGGTGACCCCCGGGGTCGCGAGCTATGTCTCGAGGGCGCGCGTCTGGCACGTGAGCTTGGCGACTCGACGCTGCTCGCGCTCGCCGGGCTCGCGTACGGGTCGGTGTTTCTCGTGGGCGGAGTCGATCCGACCATGGTGAGCATGCTCGAGGACGCGCTCGCGAGCCTGCCATCCGGTGATTCGGGTGTTCGCGCCCGCACCATGGCGCGCCTGGCCGCAGCGCGCCAGCCATCACCGCCGGCGCTCCGCGCGCGCGATCTCGATCTTGCGCTGGCGGCGGTCGAGATGGGCCGCCGGGTCGGGAGCCGGCGGGAGCTGCTCGAGATCCTCCAGTCGGCGTCCGGTGCGCTCTACGGCGCGGCCGATCCACGCGTTCGAATGCCAATCGCGCGGCAGCAGCTCCAGCTCGCCGAAGAGCTGGGCGATGCGCCGCGACTGATCGCCGCCTACGTTCGACTCGCGATGGATCATCTCGAGCTCGCCGATCTCGCGGGCTACGAGCAGCTCGCGAAGGCCTACGCGCGGGTCGCGGAACGGTTCGGTGCTGCCGCTGGAGCGTGGCGGATTCCACTGATGTACTCGATGGTGGCCCTGAGCAAGGATGATTTCGCCAGCTCGGAGCGCCACCAGGCCCAGGCAGGGACGATCGATCCGGGCAACGCACGCGCACAGCGGGCACGCGCGTTACATCGCATCTGCTTCCTTCGTGCCGCCGAACGCCACGGCGAGCTGCGCGCGAGCATCGCGGAGCTTCGCAGCTTGTGGAGTGCCTTGCCGTACGGCGGGGTGCTCGCCGACGCGCGCGTGGCGTCATCGCTGATGCGGATCGGTGACGACGACGAGGTGCGTAGGCTGGTCGCAACGCTGCCGAACGAGGTGTTCGAGGAAGAGATCAACATCGCATCGCTGGCGGAGGCGATCTGGTGCACGGCCGATCGCGGCCAGGCGGAGCGGGTGTTGCCGCATCTTCGCCGGTACAGGAATCGCTGGACCGCGTACTGGCTGGACGTCGAGATCGTCGAGTTTCCGATCGAGCGCTCGATTGCCTACATGGCAGCCATTGCAGGCGACTGGGCCGGCTGCGACCGCGACTTCGAGACGGCGTTGGCGGGCGTCGAACGACTCGGCCGACGTTCCAGCGTCGCGCGCATGAAGTTCGAGCTTGGCGATCTGCTGGTGCGGTGCGGAGGCGACGAAGATCGCGGGCGACGCTTGCTCGAACAAGCTCGTGCGGGTGCCGCGGAGCTCGGGCTCGACGAGCTCGTTGCCTTGATCGATCGTCGACACGCACCCCGACCGATCGCACATGCCAGCGCGCGTCCCGCGTTCACGATCGTTCGCGAGGGCGAGCTCTACGTGATCACGACCGCGCGCTCCACCCTGCGGTTCAAGGCAACGCGCGGGTTCCAGTACCTGGCGAGCCTGATCGAGCGGGCGGGCGCCGACGTTCACGTGCTGGAGCTCGTCGGTTCGCTCGATGCCGATCGCGGTGATGCCGGCGAGCTCGTCGATCGACGCGCGATGCATGCGTATCGCGAGCGTGTGGACGCCCTGCGGGATGTCCTCGAGGATGCCGAGGCGCGCGGCGACGTGGACGCAGCCGAGCATGCGCGGAACGAGCTCGATGCGGTCGCCACCGAGCTATCGCGAGGCGCGCGCCCCGGGGGCAAATCACGGCGCGCGGAGTCTGCCGTCGATCGCGCACGCAGCGCGGTGCAGCGCCGGATCAAGGATGCGATCGACCGCATCGAAGCCCAGGATCCCGGCCTCGGCGCCTGGCTCCGCAAGGTCGTACGAACTGGTAATTATTGCTGTTTTCAGGGGAGCCTGTGAGTGGAACGTTCGTTCCATGGATCGTCCTGCAGTGAAGATATGGAGCAAGCACAGCGCATCCCAGAATTCGCAGAGATCTTCGAACGGCTGCTCGTCCCAGCCATCTTCGAGCGGTACGCACGAGATCTGATCGATCGAGCGCGCCCGTTCGGGCCCTCCGACCGCATCCTCGATCTCGGTTGTGGTACCGGCATCGTCGCGCGCCTCGTTCGCGGGCGCCTGGGCGGCGCTGCGCGGATCACAGGCGTGGATGTCCACGCCGGCATGCTCGCGAAGGCGCGCAGCATCGCGCCGGACATCGAATGGATCGAGGGCAACGCCGTCGCCTTGCCGTTCGCCGATCGGTCGTTCGAGATCGTGCTCGCTCAGCAGGTCCTGCAGTTCGTGCCCGATCGCGCCGCGGCCGCCCGCGAGCTGCAGCGCATTCTCGCGCCGGGTGGGCGACTGATCGCGAGCACCTGGCGGCCCCGCCCATACCAGCCGCTGTTCGAGGCGCTCGGCCAGGTCGTGGAGCACCACCTCGGGCCCGGCAACGACAAGCGCTGGTCGCTCGATGGCGATGAGCTGGCCAGCATGCTCCGGACCGCCGGGTTTGTCGACGTTCACCTCGAGACCATCAGTCTCGAGGAACGCTACCCATCGTTTCCGATCCAGGCGAGCACCGCCGGAGCCGGCTACAGCAACGTCGATCCGGTTGCGATGTCGGCGATCGAGGCCGAGTCGCGCCTCATCCTCGAGCGGTTCACCGCAACGAGCGGTGAGATCACGAACCGGTCGGTCGCCAACGTGGTCGTCGCGAGGGTGCCATGAGCTACGACGCCATCGTCATCGGTGCTCGCTGCGCCGGTGCGCCCACGGCCATGCTGCTGGCGCGCGCCGGCTACCGAGTCCTCGTCGTCGATCGGTCGACGTTCCCCAGCGACACGATCTCGACGCACGTGCTCCATCCGCAAGGCGTCGCGGCACTCGCGCGCTGGGGAGCGCTCGAGCGGCTCACTGCCACCGGCTGTCCGTCGATCTCCACCTACGTGTTCGATTTCGGCCCGATCGCGATCACCGGTTCGCCCGGCACCTCCCAAGCGCCGGTCGCGTACTGCCCTCGGCGGACGGTCCTCGACAAGCTCCTCGTCGACATGGCGGTCGAGGCCGGCGCCGAGGTGCGCGAAGGCTTCGTGGTCGACGAGATCGTCCGTGATGGCGGCGTGATCGTCGGTATCCGAGGCCGCGATCGGGATGGTCGCGTGTCCACCGAGAACGCGCGCGTGGTGATCGGCGCCGACGGTCGCAACTCGGTGGTCGCGCGCGCGGTCGAACCAGGTCGGTACAACGAACGACCAGAGCTGATCTGCGCCTATTACGCGTACTGGAGCGGCTTGCCGATGCACGGCCGATTCGAGACCTACGTTCGCCCGGGTCATGGATTCGCCGCGGCGCCGACCCACGACGGACTGACGCTCGTCGTCGGTGGCTGGCCGCGCGCCCAGTTCGAGGACAAGAAGCGCGATCTCGAGGCGAGCTACCTGAGCCTGTTCGACCTGACGCCTGCGTTTGCGGCACGCATCCGCCAGGCGCGGCGCGAGTCCAAGATCGTCGGCGCGATCAGCCCGAACTTCTTCCGCAAGCCGTTCGGGCCGGGCTGGGCACTCGTCGGTGACGCCGGCTACACGAAGGATCCGATCACCGCGCAGGGCATCAGCGACGCGTTTCGCGATGCCGAGCTGCTCGCCGACGCACTCGCGTCGACGTTCGCTGGTACGCAGAGCTTCGACGTTGCGATGGCCTCGTATCAGACGACCCGCGACGCGCGCTCGCTCGGCATGTACGAGCTCACCTGCCAGATCGCCGCGATGCAGCCACCACCGCCCGAGATGCAGGCACTGCTCGGTGCGGTGCACGGCAATCAGGCCGCGATGGATGGGTTCTGCCGCGTCAATGCGGGGATCACGCCGGCCGCCGAGTTCTTCTCGGAGGCCAACGTCGGGCAGATCTTCGCAGCCGCGGCGAATCGCTGAGCCGGTGCGGGCTGGTTTTCGATAAGCTGCGCTCGATGACCTTTCGAATCGCGATCGTGATTGCCGTCGCCGCCATCGCGTGTAGCTCCCGCTCGCGCACGAGCATCGAATCGACTGCCACTCCACCGGCCAACGCGGTCATCACCGATGGCGCCGAGATCGCATCCGCCGTCGGCAAGCAGATCACCGTCCGTGGTACTGCGCGCGACGCGAAATTGAGCGCCGCCGTGATGATCGGCAGCGAGGTCGTTTATTGCCTCGATCTCGATCACTGGCCCGACGCCGTCTCGGGCGCCCAGATCACCGCTCACGGTACGCTCGATCACAGCCGTGACTTCGTCGCGAGCACAGGTCCCGACGGGGCGATCAGCCAAGGCACTGACGGCGCCGTGTACGTGCTACGCGACTGTGAATACGACGCTCGGTGAGCGAGTCATCGCCGCGTCGTGGACGAGTGCCTGATAACTCGGCCGGACCGGCGGGTGGCGCGCGCGGAGTCGACAAGGCCGGCCGCGCTCGCATCGCGCGTTCGCCCGAGGTAGCGTCGGCCCATGAACCCGGCCATCACTGCTTTCCGCGCGCTGCACGCTTCGGGATGTTTTGTCGTCGCGAACCCATGGGACATCGGCAGCGCCGTGTTTCTGGCCCAGGCTGGATTCCGCGCGCTCGCGACGACTTCGGCGGGCTTCGCGTTTTCGCGCGGTCTGCCCGACGAGGTTCACGCCATCCCGTGCGAGCTGATGTTGCGCTACGTCGCGGACGTCGTTGGGGCCACTTCGCTACCGGTCACGGCGGACTTTCAGTCCGGGTACAGCCACGATCTGGAACAGCTGGCGAGCAACGTCACAGCGTGCGTCGCGACCGGTGTTGCCGGATTGTCGATCGAGGATGCCACCGGTGATCGCACGATCGCGCCGCTGTATGACCGCAGCGTCGCGATCGAGCGGATTCGGGTGGCGCGCCGGGCGATCGACGCGAGCTCGTTGGGACCTGTCGTGCTCACCGCACGCTGCGAGGCATTTCTGGTCGGCGATGCAGATCCGCAGAAGACATCGATCGATCGCCTCGTCGCCTACGTCGAGGCCGGCGCAGATTGTGTGTTTGCTCCCGCGCTACGCGACCTCACGGTGATCGCGGCGATCGTCAAGGCCGTGGCGCCCACACCGGTCAATGTGGTGGTCACGCGTCCCGGACTCACCGTGGCGCAGCTCGCCGATGTCGGCGTACGGCGGGTTTCCGTCGGCTCCGCGTTTGCGCGCGTCGCGTGGGGTGCGTTCATGCGCAGCGCACGCAGGATCGCCGAGTCCGGATCGTTCGACGCGCTCGGCGATGCCGCACCGCCGGATGTGTTCGCGACGATGTTCGGCAAGAAGTAGCGTTGATCGACGCCGGATCGCCGCCAGTCACCGACGGTGCGGTGCCAGCCGGACCGGCCGAGACGTTACAACCAGATGTCCGTCGAAGGCGCCATTTGCATCGGCGCGATGTGGGTGGGGGCGATGCTGGGGCGGAGCTACTCGAATCGCAAGAGGCTCGTGCTGATCTCAACTGGTTACGATGGCGCCCTGCTTGCAATGACCGTTGCCATGATCCGCCCCGCTTGGCTCTCGATCTTGCTGGCAACCACGGTGAGTGCATGCGCCGGAGAAATTCCGGACTCTCCCGGGGATGACGACACCAACGACGACGGTAACAATCCGCCGGACCAGGATCCGCCGGACCTGTCGAACGACGACCCGCTGTGTGCGGCCGCGTTCAAGGTGACCGGCACGTTCACGCCCGCTGCGCCACTCCAGCCGGACGTGGACGACGAGTGGTACGAGGAGTGCTGGCCCGCCGGAACCTGGACGTTCACGGCGACGATCGACAACGCCGCCGAGGTGCTCGACATCGACGGTGACGGGACCGGCGATCGCTGCGGCAACGTCGCCGGCACGATGCCACCGACCGTGGCTTCGAGCTACAGCGTCCGCATCGATCGCGAACCCGACATCGACGACGCGCAGACGCCCGATGATCCCAGCGACGATGCACAGCTCGGCTGGAAGGACAGCTTCACCATGGTCGGTGGCGCCGACCCCGCCAACGTGATCACGCTGAAGATCACCGGCGACGGCCCGACCGGATGCGAGGGCATCTTCGATGTCGACGATGCCACGCACAAGCAGGTCTGGAGCTTCCGCCCCTCGCTCGACGGGACGTCCCTCGAAGGCACCGGCGAGTACACGATGTTCAAGGGCCCGCAACGCTAGAAGGGGTCAGACTCAATTTGCGCAACTTGTGACCCTGGCGGTGCAAGTTGCGTTACTTGAGTCTGACCCCAGCTTCGAGCTGCGCGCGGAGCGCGGCGCCCTTCGCGGGATCGATCATCGTGATGTACGCGATCTTGCCGCGCAGGTAGGCCTCGAAGTCAGGACGCTTGTCGCGGTTCTGCGCGGCGAGGCCGGTCTGCTTGGCGCGATGCAGGATCGCGCGCAGCCGGCGGATCTCCTCGCGGGGGGCGCCGAGCTTGTCGTTGACGACGATCCCGGTGACCTGCTGGCGGCGCGCGTGGCGTTGCACGCGACCCTTGGCCTCGTTGATCGCGAACCCCTCGTCGCGAACGATCGCGCGCACGCGCGACATCATGAGCGACATCTTCGCCTTCGGCTCGCCACTCGCGCTGAACGTGAGGTCATCGGCGTAGCGCGAGTACGTCCAGCCGAGCTTCGTTGCGGCGCCCGCGAGCCGGCGATCGAGCTTGCGCGCGACGAGATTCGAGATCACCGGGCTGGTACATGCGCCTTGCGGCAACGCGCGATCACCGGCGGCGACCCAGTACGGCGTGCCGTCGTGCAGCACCTTCATGCGCGGCGCTTCGGTGACCAGCAGCGCGAGCAACGTCGCCGCTGCTGGCGAATAGCCCAGCGATTCGAACAGCCCGCGCACGCGTGGATAGGTGATCGTCGGGAAGAAGCTCTCGAGATCGAGGTTGACGACGATGTTCTTCTGCAGATGCAGACGCGCGTTGGTCACCGTCGAGCGATCGGCGACGAACCCGTGCGCGTGCTGGGTGACCTCGAGCTTGGCGAGGATGTTGTCGAGGATCCAGCGCTGCGCCTTGCCCAGCCGTGCATGCGGGGCCGCGAGCAGCCGCGTGCCGCCGGATCGCTTGGGCACCTCGAAGTAGACGTAGTGCGTCTTTGACGCCGCCTCGGCGTGAAAGCATAGCCAGCGCAGCTGCGGGATCGTCAGGTCCAGCGCCTTCGCGACATCCCCCGGCGTCGCGAGCACCGGTAGGCCGAGCTTCGCCAGCTGCTCGACCTGAGCGCGGCGATCACCGAGCCGCGCCGAGACGCCGCGGCCGGCGAAGATGATGTCGTTGGCGCGGCGCTCCGCGACGGCCTTCTGGTGCGCGGCCCGCTTCTCCGCTGCCTCCCGCTGCTTCTCGATCTTCGCTTGCTGGCGGCGCTCGCGCTCGGCCTGCACGGCGGCCGCGGCGTTCTTGTGCGCGGCCACCTCGGCAAACCGCACCGCGTCGACGTGCTTGAGCCACTCATCGCCGATGCGGTGGATCTCGTCGATCTGCGCCTCGGTCAACAGACCACGGAGGATCAACCCGCGATCGATCAGCGCGGTGCGCTCATCGCTCTGCGGTGGAATGACGTCGACGCGCCCGATCCACGCCGTGCGCCAGGGCGAGACTCGCAGCATCCGCTTGCGCAGCTCGGCACCCGATAGACCGAGCACTTCGTCGTTGCGGTAGCGATCGCGAGCGTTGGTCGGTGTCGCGGTGCGTGGCGGAGCGTCGTCATCGTCATCGTCATCGTCGTCGCCCGTAAACATCACCGGACGCGCCGCGGCGGCGGCCCGAGCCTCCGCGACGGGAACGGTGTTGAGATCGATCTCGGTGACGATCAGGTGCTCGATCGTCCCGCCACCCTCGAGGTCGCCCTGACAGACGAGCTCCGCACCTTCGGCCGCCTGCGCCAGCTTCTGCTTGGCCTGATCGGTCAGGCCCCTCACGCGGAACGTACCGTGCGGTGCGATCAGCAGCAGCGTGTCGCCGCGCTTGTTGAGGCGCCACGTCCGATTCGATGGCCGCCGACCACGCCGCGACGATGCGGCCGGCCCCGGCGGCGCCGATTCCGTCGGTGGATCGACCGGTGGCGTAGCGCCGCCGCCACCGAACACCTTCTTGACCTTGTCCCAGAATCCCACGGTCTCTCAACCCAGCCTTCCAAGGAAACCCGACCGCTCGACTTCGTGCGCTGGACCGCGTCCGATCACCAAGGCGCCGGTGACTACTGCGCGACAACAGACTCTCGATGTCGCCTTAGTGCTGTCGCTGCAGTAGTCCACGGTGCCCAAAGAATATCGGGCGTGGGT
>JBFWXW010000019.1:0-99034 GCA_050187075.1 Kofleriaceae bacterium
CCCGTTCGCGGTCACTCGCCAGATCGCCAAGGTCGTCGGCAAGCCATTCCCCGAGCTGTATGACGACTGGAACGGGTATCTGCGCGAACGCTACGGCATGCAGGAGATGGCCGCGGAGCGCCGAGGGCTGGTTCCCGGGCGCCAGCTCACGCATACCGCCGAGAGCAACTCGTCGGCGCAGTACTCCGCCGATGGAAACCACATCGTGTGGGTGCAGTACGACGGCTATCGCCAACCGGTGGTGCGGTCGATGCCGGTAGGCAAGGACGCAGCCGCCGCGCGCGACGTGGTGCAGATCGATGCGATCGGTCCGTTCGACCTGCTCGACGATGGCTCGCTGATCTACGAGCAGGGCAGGTTGTTTCGTCGCGAGTACGCGTTTCAGGATCTGTTTCGGTGGGATGCCGCCACCGGCGAGACGATCCGGCTGACCACCGGCCGTCGCGCTCGCGATCCGTCGGTATCGCAGGACGGGCGGCGGATCGCGTTCTCGATGAACGAGCACTCGGAGAGCGTGCTCGCGGTGATGGATGCAGCGCCTGGCGCGCCGGCGGCGGTCATCTGGCGCGGTCAGCGGTACGACCAGGCGTACCAGCCGGCGTGGAGCCCCGACGGGACGCGGGTCGCATTCTCGGCGTGGCGGCGCGGCGGTTACCGCGACATCCTCGTCGTCGATGTCGCGACCAAGCAGGTCCAGGAGATCACGGCGGATCGGGCGCTCGACATGTCTCCCGAGTGGTCGCACGATGGCCGGTGGATCTACTTCGATAGCGATCGTAGCGGGATCCAGAACATCTACGCGTACGACACCGTCGAGCAGACGACCTGGCAGGTCACCAACGTGCTCGGCGGCGCGTTTCGACCCCGGCTGGCACCGGGCGATCGCCGGATGGTGTTCGAGGCGGCGGTCCCGGCGGGTGGCTACGATCTGTTCGAGCTCGAGCTCGATCACACCACGTGGCTGGCAGCCAATGACTACGTCGATGATCGGCCGCCCTCCGTCGACGTGCGCGACGATGAGGCGAAGGTCAGCGAGCCCCGGCCGTATCGCCCGATCGAGACCTTGGCCCCGCGGGTATGGACGGGCACGTTGCAGCTTGCGCCGGAGCCGAGCGCAACCCTCCAGACCCAGGGCAACGATGCCGTCGGACTGCACTCCTATGCGCTCGCGCTCAGCACGCCGTTCGAACGCGGGGACCTGAACATCGCCGCCTCCTATGGCTACGGTGGATTTCGGCCGGCGATCCGGGTCGCGATGGCGCGCACGCTGGTCGATCGGGGCGGCTATCGGATCGCGGGCAACAACTACGCGTTTCGCGAGGAGGACTGGAGCGCGACGCTAGCGTCGAGTATCCCATTCGAGTCTCGTCCAGGATCGAGCTGGACGCTTTCGTTCAATTACGACATCGATTGGTTTCGATCCGTCGATCAACCGATGGCCGTGCTGGATCCGACCGAGCGGGTGCCGTTCGCGCCGCCGGTCGACTACGTGCAGGCCGGCATTGGAACCCGGGTCGGCTACTCGCGAACACGCGGCGTGACGTTCGGGCTCGGGCCGCAGAGCGGGTTCGATGCCGCCGTCGCGCTTCGGTTCGACCACCCCGCGCTTGGCGCGACCTACCACAACGTCACCGTCAGCTATTCGCTCAACGTGTTTCAGCGGCTGTGGGGCGAGACTCCCGTGCTGTCAGCTCGCCTGGCCGGGGCGTTGCGCGCGGGCGACCTCGTGCGCACCGGGGCATACGCGCTCGGTGGGGTGCCGCCCCAGGACGTCGTGCGGTCGATCATCGAGAGCACGCGGGCGGGGGCGACCGGATATCTCCGCGGGTTTCCGATCCGTACGGTGGTCGGGAATCAATACCATCTGCTGAACCTCGAGTATCGCCAGGAGCTGTGGCGGATCGAGCGCGGGCTCGCGACGCTGCCCGTGTACCTACGCCGCCTTCACTTCGCGGCGCTGTCCGATGTTGGAACTGCCTTCGATACGACGTTTCGCACCAGCGATCACCTGCGCGCCTCGGTCGGCGGGGCGCTGCGGCTGGACGCGTTCTTTGGCTACTTCGTTCCAGGCACGTTCGAGATCGGGTACTCCCGGGGGGTGACCACCGGTGGTATTGGCGAGAGCTGGTTCTTGCTCACGGGGAGCTTGTGACCAAGTCGGACTCGAATGGTTCGGTCGCCGGCGAGGTCGCGATCGAGATCGCTCGTCAGCTCGCCGAGCCGGTGCGGGCGCTGCGCGATCGGCTCGGGCTGGTCGTCGATCATCTCGAGCGTCACGTCGCGACGTCGACCGGCCCGACGCCCTATCCGTGGCGTTCGCTGCGTACGCTGCGGCAAGACCTCGCGGCCGCATACCTCGAAGCGACCACCCTCGCGCGCCGGCTCGACGAGCTCGATCGCGCGCTTGTGGAGGGGCCGCCCGAGATGTTCGATCTGTCGGCGGCCGTGGATCTGGGGCTTCGGCTCGCGGGACATCACCTTGCGGCGGGCATCGAGCTGCTGATCGATCTGGGTCACACGCCGCCGACGCGCGGACGGCCCGGCGTGCTCGCACTGGTGGTGGCGCAGCTGGTTGCAACGTCCGCACGCTCGGCGCGCGAGCTCCCCGGCAGCACGCTCAGCGTACGCGTCACGGCCGATCTGCCGTGGGCGGTGGTGTTGATCGCTGATAACGGTGCCGGTAGCGATCGGGCTGCGGAGCTCGGCCAGCTCGCGCGCGAGCTGCTGACGCCGTGGGGCGCGACCGTGGACACCGCATCGGAAGCCGGGCAGGGGTGCACGTTCGAGCTGCGGCTCACCACGACAGTGGAGTGACGCACAACTGACATGTAGGCGCGCTTCGTTGCGACGTGATGTAGCTGGCTTGTTCCGGGTCACTCGTGGGCCGGCCAACCGAAAACGATCCAGCCGTTGGCGGATGACTGCATCTACAATGGGGTTCGATGCGACTGCTGGCGGTGCTCGCGCTCGGCTCCATCGGCTGCGGGTTCTCCTCGCGGGGTGTCCCCGGAGACGGCGGCGCCGATGCGGAGGGCTCCCATCTGGAGGATGCGAACGAGGATGGCGCGATCGATGCGCCGACCACGCCGGTGAACGACTTGTGCTTCGGTCACCTGGCGCGTGCTTGTCTCGAGGAACCGCCTACGCTCGCGATCGCGATTCCTGACGATTGGATCGTCAACATCGACACCGATGCTTCGCTCGCCTGCACCGACGCGACCACGTCCGACGGCAACGAGGCGCCATGGTGCGTGGTTGCGGCGACCTCGTTTTCGATCCAGGGCACCGTGCGCGCGACGGGCTCGCGTCCGCTCGTCATCGTATCGACCGGCCCCGTGACGATCGCCGCGACGGCGGTGATCGATGTCTCGAGCACAGCCACCGGTACACCAGCGGCCGGTGCGTCATCGGCGACGTGTCAGCCAGGATCACCGCCCGCGACCAGAGCGGGCGGCTATGGGGGCAGCTTCGCGGCGCTGGGTGGATCGGGAGGCGCCGCCGGCTCCGGCGGTGGTGGCGGCACGCCACCTTCGTCCGTGACCTTGATGACGCTCCGGGGTGGGTGCCCTGGTTCGGCGGGCGCGGCAGGCCCGACGGGCAGCGGTGGTGCGGGCGGCGCTCCGGGCGGTGCGATCTCGGTGATCGCACCGTCGATCGTCGTGGGAGGACGCATCAACGCCTCGGGCGCAGGCGGTCGCGGCGGAGCGACCGGCGGCAGCGGTGGTGGTGGCGGCGGCTCGGGCGGCGTGATCGTGTTCGACACCGAGGACCTGACGTTCGCGGCCAGCGCGCGGTTGCTGGCGCAGGGTGGCGGTGGCGGCGAAGGCGCTGGAACCGGCTCGACCGGCGATCGCGGCTCCGAGGCGACGAACCCCGGCACCGCAGCGGCCGGCGGCGCTGGCGAATCGCAGTTCGGTGGCGACGGCGGTGCAGGTGGTGTCACCGGAGTCGGCGGTACCGGCTCCAACGGGAGCGCAAACATGATGACGATCGGCGGTGGAGGAGGTGGTGGCGGCAGCGTCGGCGTGATCCGCAGCTACGACACCTCGCCGATGATCGGCGGAGCGATGATCTCACCGCCGCTCACGTATCCGTGAGCCATCCCTGCTTTGCCCGATGTTCCTGGTTGCACGACCCGCCCTTCATTGGACCTGCACCTCCGTCACCCATGTACCTATCGCCCGGCCGTGTGGCCCGACCACGCTTCGTAGTCGGCGATCCGCTTCGACAGCAGCGCGACGTCCTCGCCCGCGGCTGCGCGGCCTTCGGCAGCGACCACGAGGAGGCCCATCGCTGCCTGCAGGAGCCGGCCCCCGGTCAGCGGCAGGTTCGCACCGCGCAACGCGTACTCGCGAACCTCGGAGATCCGGAACGCGACCTGACCGACCTGCAGATATTCGCCGCGCAGATACACGACGTCCGCGCCGACGAGCAGCGCGTTCTCGAGCTCGCGGCGGGCCGCGGCCTCGCCCTTGCCCTCCGCCTGCGCGCGCATTCGCCGCTTGGCGTCCTCGTAGACTTCAGGTCGCGTGATCGGCGCGTCGCGCGTGTAGGGCGCGAGTTGCTCCGAGATGCCCTTCGCGGCCTCCGGGCCGTCGGCGACGTGCAACGCGACCTCGAGATCTCCGAGCGCGAGCAGCAAGTCACGGCTCCGCTTGCGGCGGCGGGCTTCGCTGAACCGCTCGTGCGCGAGGTAGGCGAGGCCAGCGCATGCGAACGCCCCGCCCGGCAGTCCGAGCGTGACCGCTGCGGCCGCGACTCCCGCCGTCGCGAGCCCCGACCACATGAGCGGGCCCGCCGGAGACCGACCGATCAGCTCGACGCGATCGAGCAGCCGCGCGTCGAGCCGGATGATCGGGTTGCCCGGCGGCGCGATGACCAGCCAGCCTCCGTCGACACCGATCCCGCTGCGCGGCAACAGCCGTGTTCGATCCAACGTTGATGAAGAAGCTGCGGGATCCATGCATTCATCCGAGCTCGACCACGCCCACCTCGGCGAGGTGAGCGAAGGCGAGCAGCGCTTCGGCTTCGCGAATGTTGGCGGATCGTACGAGCGACAGCAGATCCCAGCGCCCGTCGATCCGCGCGGCGAGCTCGACCTCGGCGGCCGACAGGCCGAGCTCGTTGGCGACTGGAGCGGTGATCTCTCGCACGCGACGCGGGACACGATGACGGGCGAGCAGTTGCTTGGCAACCTCGGCGACGCGAGCTCGCTCGATCGCGGCGAACGTCTTGCGCACCTCGCCGTCGCTCGGATCCTGATGCAGCGCCTGCGTCGCCATCGCGAGCGCGCCCGCACGGTCGCCCTGGCGCAACCGTCCGCGCGCACCCGCCGCGAGCTCGACGGCGGAGTTGGTGCGTTCGCGATGACGGCGGTCGAGGATCAGCCGGCCGCTGACCACCATGCGCGCCAGGCCGTCGTAGCTCGCGAACCGCTCCGCCGATACCGTCGCGGCGATCTCCGCGGCGCTCAGGCCGTCGCCTGCGAGCGCCCACAGCCGGGCGGCGTCCACCACCGTGCCGTCCTCGGGCGGGGGTGCCGCGGCGTTCGGCGGAATGTAGAACCGGGCATCATCATTCGCGAGCACGCCCATGATCTCGGCCATGCGCATCGCTCGCCGGCGCGCCACGGTGAGACAGACCTCCACCGAGAGCTGAGCGCTGACGCCGGTGATCGCCGGTTGCGCGCGGGGAATAACTTCGAACGTGCCTTCGGTCCAAGACACCACATCGGTCACGGTCTCGCGGATCTTGGTGGCGAGGATCGCCACCAGGTCGATCTCGGAGACCAGACCAGACATCAGGAGCATCTTGCCCAGCGGAACCCCGGTCTCGGCGCGTGCCTCGAGTGCCTCGGCCAGCGCGCGTTCGGCCACCAGGCCGCTCCGTACCAGCACGACGCCGAGCTGCTCCTCGCGCCGATTGGAGCTCGCCCACAGCACATTGCCGTTGTCGATCACCACGCTTCGCACCACGCCGCGCCGCTCGAAGCTCACGGGTGCGACCAAACGCCGCCGCGTGACCCAGTCGAGGACGTCTTCGGCGGGCATGGTACCGAGGGCGCCCCGTACCGACATGCCTTTGAGCATAGCGGAGAATCGGCTATCGTGTTGCCGATGACCGACGGGCCAAAGCGAACGAGCGGTGGCGTTGTCGTTCAACCGCGGGTTCTAGTGGCGGGTGGGGCGGTGGCGCTGATCGGCGTGATCCTGCTTGGCATGTTCGTGTGGATGGTTCCGAACGCGGCGGCACGCGAGGCCACCGCAGCCTGCCGCGGCCTGCTCGGCGACCAACCCCTGAATCCGGCCCTGTGTCCGAACGGCCAGCCGTGTCCGCTGCCCGTGGTCGCGCCGGATTTCACGGCGATCGACCACCAGGGCAACCCGGTCAAGCTGTCGAGCTTTCGCGGCAAGGTCGTGCTGCTGAACTTCTGGGCGTCGTGGTGCAACGTCTGCAAGACCGAGAAGCCATCGATCCAGACGATCGCCAACGAGCTCGGCGGCGATGATCTGGTGGTGGTCGCGCTGGCGTCGGATCGCAGCTGGAGCGATGTGCTGCTCGCGCTGGTGGCGAGCCTGGCCAAAGGCGTGAACGTTCCCGACGACGCGACCAGCGACGAGATGGCGCCCACCAAGCTGGCGCTCGATACGTACAACCGAGCGTTGCCCAGCGGCGTGCCGTTCCGCGTGTTCCTCGATCCGCCCAACGGGGATGACAACATCGGCGCGATCGCCGCATCGTGGGGGATCAAGGCGGTCCCCGAGACCGCGCTGATCGATCGTAAGGGCAACATCCGCGCGTACTTCGTGAACAAGCGCGACTGGACGTCATCGGTCGCACAGACCTGCATCCGGTCGGTGCTGGACGAATAGCGATGGCCCGCGTTCTGGTCATCGATGACGAGCCCGACGTGGTTCGGTTGATCGTCAAGGTGCTGTCGGGGCGCGGCCATGTCGTGCAGGTCGCGCGCGATGGTGCGAGCGCGCTCGCGCGGGTCAACCACGAGCCGCCCGACGTGATCCTCCTCGACAGCGATCTGCCCAAGATCGACGGCGCGGAAGTCTGCCGGCGGATCAAGGTCGACGCGGCGACCGGAGCGATTCCGGTTGTGATGATGACGTCGTCGTACGTCGACATCTATGAAGTCGGCGTCGACGGTGGACCCGACGCGTACGTGGTGCGGCCGTTCGTGCGCGAGGTGCTGGCGAACGTGGTCGAGCGGGCGCTGTTCGGGAGATGAGGTCAACGAGCGACCGGGTTCCGTTCACGATTCTGACCGGCTGGCTCGGCGCCGGTAAGACCACCGCGCTCAACCGCATGCTCGCGGCACCACACGGCCGCCGGATCGCCGTGCTGGTCAACGAGCTCGGTCGGATCTCGATCGATACCCAGCTGATCATCGGAGGCGGTGGTGACGTGCTCGAGCTCGCCGGCGGATGCGTGTGCTGCAAGGTCGACATCAAGAACGACCTGTGGGACGGCATCGGCGACATCGTCGCGCGGTCGTCGCCCGACTGTGTCGTGCTCGAGACCACGGGCATCGCCGAGCCCGCGGCGATCCTCGATGGACTGGTGCGCGTCCCCGACGCGGTTCGCGATCGGATCCTGCCGGCGGGGGTGATCTGCGTCGTCGATGCCGAGACCGGTGGCGACGCGATCTCGACGCGCGAAGAGGCCCGCGAACAAGCGGCGAGCGCCGATCGGGTATTGCTGTCCAAGCTCGATGTCGCGCCCGCCGCGGCGGTGCGCAGCTGCCATGCGATCCTCGATGAGGTCGCACCATCCGCCGAGCGCGCGAGCTTTCCGAGCGATGGTGCTGGCGCCCGCGCGATGACCGAGTGGGTGATCGAGCCGCGCAAGCTCCGAGCGTGGACCCAGCGCGGTCATGGTCACGATGGTGCGCACCATCACCATGGTGGTCAGCTCACGGCGGTGTCGTTCAGCGACGACGTGCCGCTGCTCGGCGACCGCGTGCTCGCCGCGATCGAACAGCTCGGGGAACGGCTCGTGCGCGCGAAGGGCTTCATTCATCTCGCGGACGACGATCGCCGCGGCTTCGTCGAGCGAGCCGGCGTGCGCACCGAGCTACGCTACCTCGAGCCATGGGGCGACGCTCGGCGGCGTACCGAGCTCGTGCTGATCGGCGATGGCCTCGACGAAGGCGCCGTGCACCGCGCGCTGTGGGCGTGCCGCGCGGGGCGATGACGTCGGGTGCGACGGTTGGATTGATGACAGCGAGGTGATCGGCGCTACTCAGGGGGGCCATGATGCCCGGCCGATCGAACCATCGTCGCCGCTGTTCGTGCCGCTGTTTACCCAAAACACCGCGTCACCGTGCGTTGCCGTTGAACTGGGGAATCGCGTGAGGTCACTGTCAGCGATGTTGGTAATCTCGTGCAGCTGATTTGTGACTGCCGTGACGTTTTCGCTCGTGAACACCGTCACCTCACCATCGCTGGCCAAGCTGGTCACGTCGGTCAACCCTGTGACCAGGGTGACCACGGTCCCTTGCCTAACGAGTCGAACCGCTCCGTCGCTGTTGCCGTAACACCAGCCCTCATTCAGCGTGCACGTGCCATCATCTGACCACAGGACGTCGCCGTCCCCGATCGCAAGATCGGTGGGACGGTGCAGTCCGGTTGCGATCACCGAGGGGGCACCGCCCGTCACCGAACCGCGACGAAGTGCGCCGCCGCCGAACTGGCCCGGTACCAAGCCAGCATCGGCCCAGTAGATCTCGGTACCACGTAGCGCGAGCGCGCGGATGTTAACGCCAACCCCGACGACGGTGCTTGGTGTGGTCAAGTCCGACGGCGCGCAGACCACCTGCGTCGAAGTTGTCCAGCACACCCGAGACGGATCGGCTGCGATATCACTGATCAGCTCTAGGCCTTCTGCCAACAGTTGCGGAGCCCCACCGGCCAATGCATCCGCGACGGTGGTGGTCCACAACTGACCGCCAGCCAGCCCTGTCGTCGACAGCTCGGCACGGAGGCTCCAATAAACGCGTCCGTCAACCACGCTCAGGTTGTATGCGTCCAGCCGGATCGGAATGGTAGCCCCGCCGGGGCGAGGCGTCGGGACTAACTCCTCGAACTCTCCACCAGCGACAGGAATCCTCCGGATCGCGCCGTCATATTGGTTCCAATAGAGAAACTCGCCATCGATTGCGAGATCGTTGGGATAGTGAAGCCCAGTGACGAGAAGCTCGGCATCGCCGGCCTCGCTACACGCAGCTCCGAACCAGAGCAATCCAACGGACAAAATGAAGCGCGTCATTTTGCGCGTGTACCAATCGCGATTTCGAGGGACGACGCCATGATGGGGCAACACGCCGCATAGTGGAACGAGCCAAAGAAAGGTGACACCGACTGGATTGGCCCCTGAGACGTTCGCGGGCATGTCCGAGTAGCACCTGTGATCAGCTGATCCTCGTCAGCAACCTCGTTGAGATCACGACGGTTTATCCATTCGAACCAAGGGCTGTCACCTTTCGCCCGATCGTTCCACTATGGGGTGTCGTGACTATGGCCGAAGTCCTGCAGAGCGATGCCGAGTTGGTCGAGCGTTGCCGTCGGCGCGATGCTGCGGCCTTCGGGTTACTGATCGAACGCCACCAGGCACTGGTTTTCGGCGTGGCGCTTGCGCGCTGCGGCGACGCGGCGATGGCCGAGGACCTCGCGCAAGATGCGTTCGTAGTCGCATGGCGTGATCTCGACCGACTGCGTGATGTAAACCGCGTGGGATCTTGGATCGCTGGCATCGCTCGCAATCTCGCGTTCGATCGCAAGCGCACCAATGCGCGCCGCGCAAGCCGCGCCACGGCGTATCCAGTGCCGGCGCCGGTGGCGACACCAGAAGACGAGGCAGTCGAGCGCGAGGAGCGCGAGCTCGTCCAAAGCGCGCTGATGGATGTCCCGGCCGCGCATCGCGAGGCGCTCGTCCTGTTCTATCTCGAGGGCGAATCGGTCGGCCGGATTGCCGAGCTGTTGGGGATCAGTGAGGACCTCGTCAAGCAAAGGCTGATGCGTGGTCGCAGCGCGTTGCGTGAGGGCGTTGCCGCTCGCGTCGAACGCACGCTCAGCAGAATGCGTCCGAGCAGCGGTTTTTGCGCAACCGTGGTGGCCGCGGCGCTCGCGTTTGGCAAGAGCGATGCGCTGGCCGCCACTACCGGAACGGTGATCACCACGATGACTGCGAAGACCAAGATCATGACTATCGGGATCCTGACTGTCGTGGTGGCTGCAACTGCGGTCGCGGTTGGAACGAATGATGCCGACAGCGCGCCACCGATCGGTGTGCCGAGCATGGGGATTGTCGATCACCCTGCAACGGCTGATCCCGGTGCCACTTCCAGCGGTCCCCGCGTGCGTCGTATGACCGACCCGTCTGTTCGCGCTGCGCTGCTAGAGCGAATACGCGCAGCACGCGAGCAACGGCAAGATCCGATGTGGCACACCGGTGCGTCGAGTTCAACGAACTCCACTTCCTCGGGAGCTGAGCCTGCCGAGCTCGATGATAAGTACGCGCTGGCGGCGCTGGACAGGATCATGCCGCTTCTGGAGGAGTGCTATCGCGAAGGGCTGGAGCGCATTCCGTGGCTCGGTGGAGACATCGCTATCGAAGTAACGCTCGAAGGGGATCCAGATGTCGTAGGACTCGTTAGCGAGAGCAAGATCGATGCAGACTTCGGCACGATGAGCGACCCTGGAGTCAGCGAGTGCATGCAGGAGACGATGTATGCGCTCGAGATAGATCCGCCCTTGGAGGCCGGAGTTACGACCGTACAATATCATCTGTTACTTTCGCCCGACGACGAACCACGGTCCCACTAGGACCGCGCTGTGAATCCACTCAGCGTTGGCGGCAGCTTCGCGCGCTTCCCGCGGACTGATCTGTTGCTTCTGTTAGCGAAGCCAGGTAGCTGCCCGCACGGACGTGAGCGCGGCCTCGCCGGCGACCAGGCCGGCGTCGTCGGCATCGTGAATCGCGAGGCCGATCAGGTTGCCGCCGGCCGGCGCTGCACCGAAGGCGGCGTCGACGGCGATCCAGGCCCGACCGGTCCAGCTCGCCGCCCAGCGGTGCCGGATCAGCCGATCGCCATCGACGCGAAGGCCGGTGATCACCCGCGTGGGGATCGCGTGGCTCTCCGCGAGCGCGGCGTAGGCGAGCGCGTAGGTCGTACAATCGCCCGCGGTGGCAGCCGCGGCGTCGCGGCGCGAGCTGGGGCCGGCGCCCAGATCGGGTGCGATCCGCGAGCGCACCGCGGCCACCAGCGCCGCGATCTCGGAGCTCCGGTCCGGCCCGGTCGGACCCGCTGGCAGGGCACCTGGCAGCCGGGGTGACAGATCCAGCTCGACAAGGCCGCGCGATGTCCGAGCGGCCTGCCCGGGAACCGGCGGTGGCGTGACGTCGCCTTGCAGGGCGATCCGCGTGCTGCGCTTGCCGAGCACCGGCACCGAGGTCGCGGCGATCACGTCGACCGGCGGATAGCTGGTCTCCGCCTCGATCGCACTCGTGCGCATCGCGATCACGCCTTCTCCATCGACGACTCGACTCGGCATCCCATCGCGATCGAGATCGATCGTCGCCTCGGCGACCGGCCCCGCCTCGAGCGCGAGCCGCGCGACCAGCCGCGATGGCGCGACCGGATCGATCCGGCCTTCGCCGACGACGAACCCACGCGCCGGCAGAAAGATCGTGCCTTCGAACTTGCCGTCGCGCCGGATCAGTAACGGCACCAGCTCCCCCGGGATCGCCCCGCCGGGTAGCTGAACATGCCCGCTGTCTGCGGTCACGTTCCACCCCGTCGCATCGTGCACGGCCTCGGCATGCCGCGTCACGGCCGCGTGCTCGGTCCACTCGACGCGGAGCGGTCGGAGCTGGCGGTCGGCGGCGATCTCGATCATCGTCGACAGCGCGATCGGCGCGTCGCCCCGCAGGAACCGCATCGTCTCGCGGCGCCGCAGCACCACGCCGCGGGCCGTCCACGACTCCGTTTCGACCGCCGTGCCCACGCGGGCGCCGCCGAGCCAGATCGTGTAGTGGCGTTGCTGATCGCCGGGCGGCGGCTCGGAGTGTGGCGGTGCCTGCGAGGCGCCGGATCCACACGACGCCACGGCCACGAGCAGCAACAACCGCACGAAATGATCGTAGCCAGCGCGCGGTGGCGAGCGCAAACTCGTCGCATGGTCCCGCCCTGGGTCATCATCGGCTGTGGGTACACGGGTACCCGGCTCGCTCGGGTGGTGGTCGGGACCGGGGCGGACGTCACGGTGACCCGGCGCGATGGTGCCGCCGCCGACGCCAAGGCCGCCGAGCTGGGAGCACGTGGAGCACGTGCGGATTTCGATGATCCACCGAGCTGGCGCGGCCTGGTTCGGGATGGTGCCGTGGTGGCATGTCTGGCCCCGCCCGGGCGCGATCCAGCCGCCGGCATGCGCTCCCTGATCGCCGCCGCCGAGCGAGCGTCGCGCTTCATCTATGTGTCGTCGACCGGGGTCTATGCGCCGGGGGGAGGGCAGTGGGTCGACGAGCAATGGCAGATCGCCCCCGCCACCCCATCGGGACGCGCTCGCGTGGCATGCGAGACCGTGGTGGCGGAAGCAGCATTGTCGACGGTGATCTTGCGTGCTGCCGGGATCTACGGGCCAGGGCGGGGGCTCGCCGAGCGGATCGCCGCGGGCAGCTACCGGATCGTCGGCGACGGACGCTCGCATGTCAGCCGGATCCACGTCGATGATCTCGTCGAGGCGATGATCCGCGCCGCCACCGCCTCGGTCACCGGCGCGATCAACATTGCCGACGACGATCCGGCACCGATCGGCGAGGTGGCCGATGCGATCGCGACCTCGCTCGGGCGCCCACCGCCTCCGCGCGTTGCGCCCGATACCGTGGCTCCCGAGATCGCGGGGATGCTCACGGCGGACCGCAAGATCGCCAATCAGCGCATGAAGCAAGCGCTGGGACTTCGGTTGCGCTATCCGAGCTGGCGATCGGCGCTCGCGCGGTGAACCCGCCGGCGCCGGCTGATCAGCAGCACCGCCGCAGCGCTCAGCGCGAGCGGTCCGTCCGATGGCCCACCGGAGGCATCACAGCACCCACCCGAGTGCTTGAGCGTCGGCTGCGACGAGGGCGCGGCGGGAGGTGGTGCACAGCGCGTGGTCCCGCTGGCGCCGAGCTGGCGTTGCAGCGTCGGCCACAGCGCACCGCATTGATCGTGCACGGCGCTACCTGCAGGGCAATCGACCGGCCCGGCGAGATCGGCGAACCGAAACACCTTGGTCCATGTCGCGGCATCGGACGATCTCGCGACCGCCATGAAGTCCGGCTGCCAGTTGGCGCCACAGCCGATCAACACACCGTCGCGTCGGCGTGCCAGGCAGCCGAGTTGCGGTGGCGTCGCGTCGGGCGCGCTCGGGTCCCCCGAGCCGATGCGCGTGAACGTCTCCCCGCGGTCGCTGGATTGGAAGCTGCCCCCCGCGAGCGTCGCGGCGATCACCTTGCCCGCGCCGAACACCACGTCGCGGATCGGATCCGTGGTGGCCAGCACCTCGACGAACGAGCCACCGCCGTCGCTCGATCGGTACAGTCGATCGCCGTTGGGCGGCTGGGCTCCGAGCGAGCTCACGAACACGAGGTCGGGGTCTTCCGGGTCAACCCCGCTGACATAGATGATCGGCGTCGCGCCATAGCGCAGGCCGGCCAACGGGAGCTCGGTCCACGCCCGCCCCGCGTTGTCGCTGCGCATCAGATGAGCCTTTGCTTGGGTCGCGACCTGGTACCCTGCCGCGTAGATCCGCTGCGCGTTCGAGCGCGCGACCTTGACGCTCTTCCACCAGATCACCGGCGACGATAATCCACGCGGCTCGAACGTTGCGCCGTTGTCGGTCGAGCGATAGACGTTGTTCGGCTTGCCGCTATCCGCGGTCGCGACCCAGACGTCACCGCTCGGCGACAGATCGATCGCATCGATCCACATCGTGGCGATGTTGCCGGGTGCGCCGCTGGCCGCGCCGGCGGTAGCGGTCGTCCAGTTGCACCCGCCGTCTCGGCTGATTCGCAGGCCGGTGAACGTGCTCGCGAAGATCGTTCCGTCGCTCGCCACTGCGTACTTGGGATCGAACGCGCCGCTGTAGCCGATCGCGCGCTCGCACACCCAGCGAAACGAGCAGCCGTCATCGTGGCTGATCAGCAGGCCGAACGTCGCCCGCACGTAGAGCGAGTGATCGTCACCGGGCCGGAGATAGATCCCGTTGGTGAGCGGCGATCGCCCCTGTGCGAGCGCGATGCCTGGGAGCAGCAGGAGCGCAACGAGCCACCGCATCGCCGGGGTTACTGGCCCGCGAGCGTGGCAAACACGCCGAGCTGATCGAGCACTGCCATCACGAGCGCGCCGAGCACGCCCGCGCCGATGTCATCGAGCACCACGCCGAAGCCGCCGGGCAACGTGCGCTCGAGCCATCGCACGGGCGGCGGTTTGACGATGTCGAACAGCCGGAACACCACGAACCCCACGAGCAGCTCGGGCCACGCATCGCGCGCGACCGGGACCATGGTGACGGCGTATCCCGCGACCTCGTCGATCACGATGCGCTGGTTGTCCTTGGTGCCCCATGCGCGATCTGCACGATCCGAGGCCCAGATCGCGACCACGGTGAGCACCATGACCACTCCGATGTACTGCAGCACCGACAGCGACGAAGTCGCCCACACGAGCGGGATCGCTACGACGGTTCCGCACGTGCCCGGAGCGATCGGTGAGTACCCAGCACCGAGCGCAGTCGCGACAGCTTTGGCAACTGCGTTCACCGGCCCGACCATACTGGCACAGTGTCGAATTCTCGACACCTCACGCAAAAGTTCGAAACGATCCATGCCACCCTTTCACCTTGGCCGGATTGATCGGGTCGTGATAACTCAACGTTGCGGGCAGTTTGCTCGCCCTTAACTACCGTGGACAGGATTTATCTCTTAGCGCCGGCGTTGGTCCTCTTGGCGATCTTCAGCCTGGGCTTCGTCGTGTACTGCGCGCGCTGCGCGGTCGGTCGCGCTCCTGAGCTTCAGTCGGTCAAGCACAACCAGCTGATCGGTCCGTTCCTGAGTGGATTCCTGGTCTGGTTACTCGGCCCGTTCGAGCGCGTGCTCGTCGGGCGGGTGTCGCCCAACGCGATCACCGCGCTGTCGCTCGCGATGTGCGCCGCCAGCGGTCTCGCGCTCGGCCTGGGGCATCTCGCCGTCGGGATCTGGCTGTACGTGTTCGCCGGGATCCTCGACGTGCTCGACGGCCGAATCGCCCGGCTCAGCAACCATCAAACGGCGTCGGGCGCGCTGTTCGACTCGGTGTCGGATCGCTGGGGCGAGCTGTTCGTGTTCGCCGGCTTTGGCTGGTACCTCCATCACACGCACTGGCTGCTCGCCGTGATGCTGGCGATCGGCGCGTCGATGATGGTGAGCTACACGCGTGCGCGCGCCGAGGGCCTCGGGATCGAGCTGTCGGGCGGGATGATGCAGCGAGCCGAGCGCATCGTGCTGGTGACCGTCGGCACGCTGGTGGCCGCGTGGTACGGCGCCGAGCCCGAAACCGCGAGCATCGCGGTCCCGATCATCGGTGGCACGATGGTGGTGCTGGGTGTTGCCTCGGCGGCCACGGCGATCAACCGCTGGGTCGTTGCGTACCGCACGCTGGTCGCTCGGCCGCAGAACGTCGCGGTCGAGCCACAGGAGCTCGCGCAGCCGGCGGTCGAACTGCCCGCCGCGACGCCTCAGTATCCGCGCGTCCGCAAGGTCGTGACGCTGCACCCGCATCACTGAACAGATCCGGGAACAGCTCCGAAAACAGATCCGGGAACCGATCCGGGAACCGATCCGGAAAATCGCAACGGGCCGTTCTCCTTCGCGGTTCTCGGTTCAGTAGGCACGATTCGCGCGAAGGAACCCGGGCGCCGGAGCGTAGGGAACCGCGGAACCGGGGACCGAGAACCTGAATTTCAGGATCCGTTCTGAGGCGTCCGTCAGCTGAACGTCGCGATCACCGGTGCATGGTCGCTCGCGTCCTGACCTTTGCGCGCGATGCGATCGATCGTGCAGGCAGTACAGCGCGCCGCCATGCTGGCGGTGGCGAGGATGTGATCGATCCGAAGGCCCTGGTCCTTGAAGAACGCCACGCCGCGGTAGTCCCACCACGAGTACACGCCACCGTCCGGGCGATGCGCGCGGAACACATCGGTCAGACCGAACGCACGAACGTCGGCGAGCGCCGCTCGCTCGGGCTCGCTGCAGTGGATCTGACCGCGCCACTGATCAGGTGACCAGACGTCGCGGTCGTCGGCAGTGACGTTCATGTCGCCGCACACCACGGCGGCACTGTCACGCGGCACCGTTCGTTCGAGGTACGCGCGCAGGCGCTTCAACCAGGCAAGCTTGTAGGGGTATTTGTCTGACTGCAGATCCTGGCCGTTGGGGACATAGACACAGAGGACGCGAACCCCGTGACTGGTCGCGGCGATCAGCCGCGCATCTTCGGGCGACTCGCCATCGCCGAACCCGCGGGTGACGTCCGCGAGTGGGGCGGTCGACGCGATCGCGACTCCGTTGTAGCTGCGCTGGCCAAACGTCGCGACCTGGTAGCCAGCCGAGGTCAGCGCGTCGAACGGAAACCCGGCGTCTTCGACCTTCGTCTCTTGCATGCACAGCAGGTCCGGTCGCTCGCGATCGAGCCATGCGATCACGCGCTGGGTCCGCATGCGGATCGAGTTGACGTTCCAGGTGGCCAGCTTCATTCGGGCGTGAACCTACATCGGACCACCCGATTTTGGGACCGCAACTCGCACACGGTCGCGCTGTCTCGAGGAATGCGGCGGGGAGGGCGCGAGTTAGATCCACGTCCGTCGCTATGCGTGAGGAACACCATGAAGGCAAGCAACGACCTGTCTCTGTGGAGCATCATCGAGCGGCTGCAGCGCCGGCTCGAGCGCCAAGGTATGAGCGCGGCCGCCGCTGATCGGGCAGTCGCGGTCGCCGTTCGACAGCTGGTCTCAGCTGGTCGGTAGCTCGGACGTCTGCGTCTTCGGATCGAGGTACTTCGCCAGCTTGCCCTGGATGTAGTCCTTGGCGCGCGAACGGAGCAGAAACCCCGGATCCTCGCCCTTGAACTGAGCGTGGCCGTTGCTGAGCGTCAGCTCCCCCTCGATCTTCACGAGCATGTACTTGCCGCTGAACCGGGCGCGAGCGGTCTCGAGCCAGGTGACCTGGATGTCGTGCTTCGCGCGCAGATACTGGGCGAGTAGCTCCAGACGCGAGCGGGCATCCTGGTCGGAGAGGACGTACGGAAAGTCGATCTCCATTCGCGACTCTGATCGTTTACCACAAAAGCGAGCGCGCTAGCGTGATCCCGACGACGAAGAGCGCCGATCGAGGGCTCGGCGCTGGTCGTCCGTCAGCTGGGACTCGCAGGCCGCAAACCGGACATCATCACTTGCGCTGACCAGACATTTGCGCACCTCGGCGCTCCAGGCCGTGTCGGTACATGCGCGGACCAGCGAATCGCGCATCGCAGGCAGCTGGTCGGTGACGGCGCGCTCGGTCTGGGAATCCGGCTTCGCGCGCTCGATCCCAGCATGGGCGAGGGTGAGAAAGCGTTTTCCCACGTCCCCGCAGGATGGGACATCCGAGCGCTTGTTGCCGCACCCGGCGAGGGTGACCGTGGAGGCCACGGCAATCGCGGTGATCAGCGTGTGCGCGAATGCCATCGGCTGACGTTTTCGGTCGAGCCCGCACAACTGTCAAGGCGGTCGCGGCGGCGATGCCCCGGGTATAGTCCGCGCCGTGACCCAACCGCGCTCGCTGCCGCTGCTGGCGATCGCGCTGTTGCTCGCGATGACGGTGGCGTACGCCCCGATCCTGCTCGGCGGGAACACCTGGGACGATGTCGCTTACCACACCGAGGTGACGCCACCGCGACTCGCAGCGGCCTCCGCGGTGCAAGCCGGTGAACCGCCGGCGTGGTGGGACGGCACGGGGCTCGGGGTCCCGCTGCTCGCAGAGCCGGCGCACGGCGCGATGTATCCGCTGCAGTGGTGGGCGGCGAGCCCTCGCATGCTGGATCTCTCGATGGTCCTGCACCTGGCCTGGGCCGCGCTCGGCGTGGGGATGTGGGCGCGGCGTCGGCCGCCGGCGCTGAGCACCGGCACCTCGGAGATCGCGGCGCTGGTCGCTGGTGTGCTGGTCGCCGCGTCGGGGGTGCTGGTTTCCAGCGCGCTGCGTGGAGCACTACCGGCGCTCGCCCAGTTGCCGTGGCTCGGGCTGTGCGCCGCCGGTCTGGCGAGCGCCGACACGGCCCGCGCGCACGCGCGTCACGCAGCTGGAATCGGCGGGCTGCTGGGGTTGATCGCGCTGGCTGGATCGCCGGCGGTATTCGTCGACGGGCTCGTGATCGTGCTCGTGCTCGCGAGTGCGCGCCGGCGGGCGCTCGGGTGGGCGTCGGTTGCGGTCGCGTGCAGCGCCGCCGTCGGAGCTGCGCAGTGGATCCCTGCGGTCGCAGAGCTGGGACGCGGCGCTGGTGCGACGGTCTACGGCATGCCGCTCGCGCGCGTGCTCGAGCTGGTGATCCCGGGGAGCTTCGGATCGAGCGATCCGGATCGCGCCGTCGCCGCACTCGCCGGAACCTCGCCGTGGCTGCCGAGCTTGTTCGCTGGTGCACCACTGCTCGCATTGGCTGGCGTGCGCACGCCGTCGCGACGGATCCTCGCCCTGGTGATCGCGCTGGCCGCGATCGCGCTCGGCTGGGGACGCGGCGGCTGGCCGGCATGGCTTGGCGGGCCCGAGCTGCATGTTGCCGCGCTGGTGATCGTGCTCGGTGCTCATGCCGGCGGTGGCATCGACGCGGTGCTCGCCGGTGACCGCCGTGTGTTGCGGGTGTTGATCGCCGCTGTCGGTTTGCTCGCGATCTGCCTCGCGGCAGTCGCGGCGCTGGCTGCCAGTCGCGACGATGCTGGCGCAGCGATCCGCCGGGCGTTACTTGATGGCGGTCTGGGCTGGGTGTGCATGCTCGGCGCGGCGGTCGTGGTGTGGCGCAGCCCGACCCGGCGACTCGCCCTCGCGCTGGCGCTGGCGCTGCTGGTGCTCCCCAGCATGGGCGCATTGCCGTCGGTAGCACCGACGGCGCCGCGCTCGATCGTCGAGCAGCCGCCCGCGTGGGCCACCGCGATCGCGAACGCGGCGCACGGTCCTGCGCCTCCCCGGGTGTTCCGGCCGAGCACGATGTTCGAGTCCTCGCCCGACCTGCGCGATGCGATGGCGACGCTCGCTGGGGCCGCCGGTTGGCGGTGGGGAATCGCGGCGGCGCGCAGCGAGGATCCGGCGCGGCCTGGTGTTCACGATGCATTCTGGCTGGCCGCATACATGGAACCGGGCGCGTTGCTCGATCGGTTCGGGATCCCGTTCGCGATCCTTCCGGACTCGGTCGTCGAGGGCCAGCGGATGAAAGACCTCGGGCGCCGCGGCCGCTGGGTGCTGACCTCGCTACCGGTCGCGCCGCCGGTGGGCGTGTTGCGCGGCGCGCAATGGGCGACCGATCTGCGCGACACCACGGGCTGGTTGTTCGCGGCCGGCGGAGGCACCAACGTGCTGCGCGGAACCGTGGTGCTCGAAGGCACCGGGAAGCCGCGCACCGATCGCGGCGCGCCGATCGCGTGTGCGATCGAGCGCTGGGATCCGGGAGCGATCGACGCGACCTGCACCAGCGAGCTCGAGGGCTACGCGGCGATCTCCTCGACGCCGGGTGCTGGCTGGTCGGCGACGGTCGACGGGCAGCCCGCGTCCTGGTTCACGGCCGACGCGCTCCGCCGAGCCGTCGCCGTGCCCGCTGGAAGCCATCGCATCCAATGGCGCTATCGTGCACCCGGGCTCGTGCTCGGGCTCGCCATCACCGCGTTTGGCGTGGTCGCGCTCGGCGCGCTTGCCGTGCTGGGCCGTCGCCGTGACGGCGTCGCTTGAGCAGGCGCGGCAGCGTGCGCCAGGCGGCTACGGCTGCGAATCGCGTTCCTCAGGCCCGCACAAGGTGTCCAGCAGGGCGCGCGACGACGTGCGGTTCCCTCGCGCGATGTCGTGCACGAGCTCCACGATCGCCGCGTTGACCGGCGTCGCGATGTCTCGCAACCGGCCGCGCGAGACGACCTCGCCGTTGAGAAAATCGATCGCGGGCGTCCGGCCGCGCTCGATCGCGGCGAGCATCGATGACCGCATCCGGCGATACCGGAGCCCGACCGCGAGCAGCAACGCGTGCTTGGTGGTCAGGCTCATCGACATCGTCGCGCGCTGCTCGGCGGCGGTGAGCGCGATCCAGTCCAGATCGATCGTCCCCGCGATCTTCTCGAGCCTGATGTCCTCGGCGCGCGCCACCTCGACCGCCTCGGTCATGATCTCGAGCGCGAGCCGGCGATAGCGCCGTACCCGCACCAGTGGCCCCAGCTGTTCGCCCGCGATCGTCCCGAGCGCCGACACCGCGCAATTGAGTGCGAGCTTGCTCCAGCGAGCGCCCCGCAGGTTCGTGGTCAGCGTGACCGGTCCGACGGCCTCGAGGAGCTCGCCGACTCGGCGAACCGCATCGTCGATGCGTCCCGACAACCGGCCGAGCGAAAACCCACCGGAGGCCGTCCGTTCGTAGTGACCGGGCTGCGGCATCGACGCGCCCCACGCCACGATGCCCCCGATCACGCGCTCGGCACCCACGATCGCGGCGATGCGCTCCTCGCATAGGCCGTTCTGGAGCACGACGACCTCGGCACGGGGATCCAAGTGCCCGACCGCTGTCCGCGCTGCGTCCTCGACGTTGGGCGGCTGGGTCGCCAGGATGCACAGGTCGTATCTGCCCTCCGGCTCGGACGCGATCCAGCCGCGCACCACCCGCGCCTCGCCATCGTCGACGAGGTGATATCCCTTGGCATCGACCGCGGCGCGAATCGCGGGATTTGTCGACACCGCGGTGACCGCTGCGCCCACCTCGGTGAGCGTAGCCGCCACGATCCCGCCGATCCCGCCGGCACCCATGACGAGGATTCTGGGCTGGGGATTCATGACCACTTCCATAACCCAGGCGCCTGTGGGTAGGGAGAGCCTGGGGCCTCGGTTCGCGGGCGGAGCCGCGCACGGGCCAGGCACGCGCGCGAGCCTGTATGTCGTGAATAGTTCGGGCTTGGCTTTGGGGATTTCGAACCGGCAACGATACAATTCCCGAACGCATGCAGATCATCTTCTGGGGGGTTCGGGGGAGTTATCCCGTGCCCGGGGCCGCGACCGTGCGCTATGGCGGGCAGACGTCATGCGTCGAGGCGCGGTCGGCGGCGGGTGACTGCTTGATCGTCGACGCCGGGACGGGCATGCGCGCGCTCGGCAACAAGCTGGTCCGCGAAGCGGCTGGTCCGCAGCGCTATAACGTGTTGCTGTCGCACGTTCACTGGGACCACATCCAGGGCCTGCCGTTCTTCTCGCCTGCGTACGTCCCCGGCACCAAGATCGCGGTGCATGCGCTGATGACCGCCGCGGACGAGCTGCAGCAGGTGATCGGCGGGATCACGCGGCACGAGTTCTTCCCGATGCCGCTCGAGGCCGTCCCTGCGCAGTTCGAGTTCCATCAGGTCGAGCCCGGCGCGCCGTTCGATCTCGGCGCGTTTCATGTCACGCCGATCGCGCTCAATCATCCGTTCGGGTCGGTGGGCTATCGCATCGACGGCGACGGCTCGTCGTGGGCATACGTCTCGGACACGGCCCCGTTTACCGAAGTGCTTCACAAGCAGCACTTTCTCTCGGGGCTCGAGCCGCTCAGCGCCGACGATCGATCCGCGCTCAAGGCGATGCGCGACACCCTCGTGGTCCGGCTCTCGGGCGTCGACACCGTCGTGTACGACACGCACTTCTTGCCCGAGGAGTACGCACGGTTTCCGCACTACGGCCACTCCACTCCCGATCAGGCGCTCGAGATCTGCGCCGCGGCGCAGGTGCGCCGGCTCGTGCTGTATCACCATGCGCCGTCGCACGGTGACGAGCAGATGGATCAGATCGCCGCGCAATACCTCGCGAAGGGCGCGGCCATGGGCATCGAGGTGCTCACGTCGTTCGAGGGGATGACGCTGCCGATCGGCCGGGAGGCGGCGTGAAAATCAGATTCTGGGGGGTGCGCGGTTCGTTTGCGACGCCGGGGCGCGAGTTCTTGCGCTACGGCGGCAACACCACCTCGGTCGAGCTCGTGACCGCCGCGAATCAGCGGCTACTGATCGATCTCGGCACCGGGGCGACCGAGCTCGCCAAGCAGCTGATGGCCGGCGAGCTCGGCAAAGGCAAGGGTGTGTTGTCGATCCTGCTGTCGCACACCCATCTCGATCATATCCAGGGTCTGCCGTTCTTCACGCCGTTCTTCATCAAGGGCAACCAGATCCGGATCCTCGGCGCGGATCCGATCTCGGGCTCGTCGCTCGAGGCGACGCTGCAGAACCAGCTGACTCCGCATTACAGCCCGCTGAACGGGCTGGAGAACCTCGCGGCCGGCGTGACGATCGAAGCGATCCAGCCGGGCAGCGTGCTGTCGTTCCCCGGCTTCGAGGTCGCGACCGCGCCGGTGCCGCACGGCAGCATGTGGACGACCGCGTACCGGATCGTCGCCGACGGCAAGGTGGTCACCTATCTGTCGGACGTCGAGTATCCGTCGGTCGAAGCGCCGTTGCCGATCGCGCTCGAGCTCGCCCAGGACGCAGACCTGCTGATCCACGACGCGATGTACGCGGATCAGGATTACGACCTGCGCCGCGGATGGGGCCACTCGCCTGCGCGTGCGGGTGTCGTCGTCGCCGAGCGCGCGGGAGCGAAGCGACTCGCGCTGTTTCATCACAGCCCCGACGCGACCGACGACATGATCGACGAGATCGTCCAGCACGTGTCGTCGTACACTGCGGTCCCCGTATTTGCCGCGGCGGAAGGGAGCTACATCGAGGTATGAGCGAACGCGTAGACATCGATCTGTTGAGAGAGCTCGGTGAGACGTCCACCAATGCGAGCAATGCGTGGGCGGGTGCCGATAACTATCTGACGCGCGGCATGATGATCTGGACGAGCCGGATCATCGGCGACGATCAGGTCGTCGCGGTGCGTGCGGCGCTCGCCGCGTGCGCGCTGGTCGTGCCCAGCTATCCGACCACCGGCGGTGGCGCGCAAGCACCTCGCCGCTACATCGACGAGATGCTCGCCGGGATCACGCGGTGGACCGAGAACCCGTCGCACACCAACAAGGAGACCGTGCGGTCGTCGCTCGATACGTCGCGCCAGCTCCACGCCTGGCAAGGACATCAGAACAGCCCCGCATTCTGGACCCTCGAGGCGGTCGATCACGCGTGCCTGGCGGTGTGGTCCGGCGGGCGCTCGTCGTACATCGTGCCGCTGGACTTCACGACCTGTGTCGCACGCTCGGTGACCTGCGTGCTGCGCTCGTTGCTCGCGTCGGGGCATCCCGAGCAGCAGGCGTGCGAGGCCGTGCTCGGCGCGATCCGCAGCGTTACGGGGTAGGCTTGGGCGCCGCACTCGGGAACAGCGCGCGCTCGACGAAGTCGGCGAGCGCTCGCTTGGCCCGCTCGGGATCGACGATCGGCTGGCCGAGGCCGGTGAGCCCCCACGCGCACTCCATCGCGCAGCTGTAGATCACGTACGCCGTCGCCTCGGGATCCGGGACGGTGTCGCGAGGAATGATCGCCTTGATCAGCATCGCGATCCGATCGATCACGAACTTCTCGAACGCGCGCGTCAGGTCCGCAACCTCCGGATCGCGCAACGACATCTGGCGGATGCTTCGCGTCAGCTCGGGACGCGCGAGCACGTGCTTGAACAGCATCTCGACGGTCGCGGCGATCGTCTCGTGCCGCGCGAGCCCCAAGAATCGCTGTGGGCTCATGTCCTGCATCGTCTCGCGCCACGCGGTGATCATCCGGCGCCGCGCGATCTCGAGATACACGGCGTGCTTGTCGTCGAAGTAGCGATAGAAGGTGCCGACCGAGACGCCGGCATGCGAGGCGATCTCGGGGGTGCCGACCGCGTCATAGCCGCGCGCCGCAAACAGCTCGGTCGCGGAATCGATCAGGGACATATAGCTGCGCCGCGACCGTTCCTGGTGGAAGTCCGGCTCGCTCGTCCGCGTGATCAGCTCGTCGAATGTCGTCGAGCGCCCCCGCGATTCGGGCGATTCGGGCGGCGTGGTACGGGCCCTGGTCGTCATGGCGCGGAGAATGCCCTCGACCGCGCGCGACCACAATCCAAAATGAAAGGGTGTTCAGTTTTGCACGCGCTCTGGCCGAGCGCCGAACATTCTCCGACGAGGATCGGGTGTCGCTGGCCGCACTACAACCTGCAGGCTATCGTGCCGTCATGCTCCGGTTCGCTGCCATCATGTTCCTGTTCGCGGCGTGCTCGAATAGCTCGTCCGAGGCCTCCAAGAAGTCACCGCCGCCGGTCACCAGCACGATCGGTGCTGATGGGCTCCGACATATTCCGATCGAGGCGGGCGAGAAGGGTTACGTGCCCGATCGGATCATCGGCAAACCAGGGGAGAAGCTCGTGCTGGTGTTCAAGCGCACCGTCGATGGCGAGTGCCTGGCCAAGGTCAAGGCACCCGACGGCAAGCTCGTCGATCTGCCCAAGGGCACGCCGGTCGACGTTGCCGTGACGTTGCCGCAGACCGGCGCCGTCACGTTTGCGTGCGGTATGGACATGTTCAAGGGCACGGTCGTCGTCGACGACAAGACCTGATTCGCCCGGTCACTGGATCCGGAAGCTGACGACGAAGCACGCGGGAACCGCGACACCCCCGCGCCTGTACGGCGTGTACTTCCAGCCGCGCAGCGCGCTCGGGACATCGGCCGCCGCTCGCCCGGAGATCTTGGTGACGAGCTTGACCGAGGTGACGTTGCCCGCGGTGTCGATGCAGACCAGCGTGCTGAGATTGGTGGGGAGATCGTCGTGACGATACTTGACGATCCGCGGCAGCTCGCCCGATACCTTCGTGACCGCGTTGGGAGGCACCGAGATCGGCTTGGTCGGTTGGACGGGTGGTGGCGGCGGCGATGCGATCGGAGGAATCGGCAGCGTCACGGCGGGCGTGGTGATCGCAGGCTTGGCGGCTGCGGGTTTTTCCGCGGGCGGTGGTGCGGGCGTGGTGATCGCAGGCGGCGCCTTCGGATCGTGCCGGTGATCCTTGGCGATCTCGATCGGCGGCTTGCGCGCCGGGCGGTCGGCCACGCGTGCATCGCGCGACTCGTGCGCGCGGCGATCGGTGACGACGGGGTTCAGCTCGTAGTCCGCGCTCGCCTGCGCGACGATGTCCTGGGTCCACACGTCGATGCCACGCCGGCGCAACGTGATGGTGTGTGGCCCCGGCTTGATCCCGATCTTGATAGGCGTCAGCGCTTCGAGGGGCTCGCCGTCGAGGACGATCTCGAGGCCCGATGGCGACGAGGACAGGATCAAGCGCGCATCCGTGGATGCCTGCATGGCAGGATCGATGGGCTCGAGGATCGCACTGATCGTCTTCTGCTCCGACGCCGCGACACTCACCGAGGTCAACCACGACTTGTAGCCGGTGCGCTGGATCTTGATCTGGTGGATCCCCGGCTCCAGCGAGGTCGTCCACGGTGAGCCGCGATGGAGCGGCTGACCGGCGATCGCGATCTCCGCATCCTCGGGCTGGGTCACGAACTTCACGGTCGCGATCGGATCACCCGATGGCGCGGGCGGCTTGTTCGACGGCGGTGTCGGCCTGCTGGTCAGCAATAGCGTCACGATCACGGCGGCAATCCCGACCCCTGCGAACGCGAGGATCAGCCCCCACGGCCGTGCGCGCTGTGGTTGGCTTGGAAGCCGGAATTCGCGAGGCGCCGCAGCGCGGGGCGGTGGCGCCTTGCGACCATCGGTCAACGTATCGGCATCGTCGGGCGGTACGATCGGCGGCGCCGGAATGGTCGGTTCCGAGTGCGCGCGGCTTGCCGACCACGAGCCCGCGATCTCGCCCGCGGGGTCCTCGGCGAGCGAATCGGACTCGGCTGCAGATGACGCCGACGTGGTGAGCGCGGCCGACGACGAGGCGGACGCCGCGTCCGCTGATCCCTCGTCAAGACCAGCCATCGTCGGCGCGCTCAGATCGGTCTCGACCGCGAGCGCGATCGCCGGGCGACTCCGGCGGTCAAGCAAGATCGGTTCGTCTTGATCGGCGTCGGGCGCGGGCTCGGGGATGACCACGGGCTCGGGGATGACCACGGGCTCGGGGATGACCACGGGCTCGGGGATGACCACGGGCAACTCGCGCGATGCGCGCACCCGCGCGTCGCGAGCTCGCGGCAGCGGCGTGGGCAGATCTTCGCCGTATTCGCCGTGCTCCGGTCCGAGGCGATCGCCGGGCGCATCGCCGCCAGACACCGCGGCCGGAATGATCGGGACGAGGTGCTTGTCCGAGACGTCCGGAACATCCTCGAGCACGACCGGTCCATCGGAGTCGGCTTCCGCGCCGCCCCATGCGACGGCAACGGCTTCATCGTCCTCGGGCAACGGCCTTGGCGTCTTCGGCGGTGAGATCCTCGATAACGAGCTGCGCGACATCCGGCTCGGCTCGTACGGTGCCGGCGTGACCACGCTCTCGGCCGGGTTCTCGTTCGAAAACGCCCATTCCAGCCAGCTGGCGATGTCCCGGTAACCGGTGGGCAACGAGTAGTTCTGCCGCACCACCGCGAGCGCCTCGCGCAGCGCGCCGGCGTTGGCGTAGCGCTCGTCGGGATCACGGGCGAGCGCGCGCAGCACGATCTCGTCGAGCTCGGGCGTGCATTCGGGGTTCATCGTCGACGGCGGCACGACCTCGCCTCGCTCGACCTTCAACAGCGTCTGGTATTCGTTCTTGCTCGCGAACAGCGGGCGGGCCGTGAGTAGCTCGTGTGCGATCACGCCGACCGCGAACAGGTCGCTTCGCGCGTCGAGCTCCCGGCCGGCGATCGCCTCGGGTGCCATGTACGCCAGCTTGCCCTTGACCCTACCGGTGTGAGTGCGCAGCTGGGCGGATTGCGCCTTCGCGATCCCGAAGTCGATCATCTTCAGCGTGCCCGCGTGGGTGACCAGGACGTTCGACGGCGAGACGTCGCGATGCACGAGCCCCATCGGCTGGCCGCTCTCGTCGGTCTTGGAGTGTGCGTAATCGAGCGCGTCGCACAGCTGGAGCAACAGGCCGACGGTGACGTTGATCGGTGGTGGGCCGGTGTGCTTGCGCGCGTGGCGAAGAATTCGACGGATGTCACGTCCGTCGATGAACTCCATCGAGATGAAGTATTCGGTGCCGACGCGGCCGAGCTCGAAGATCTGGACGATGTTGACGTGGTTCAGCAGTGACGCGAGCTTGGCTTCGCGCACGAACGCCTTGATGAAGCTCGCGTCCTCCGCGAGGTGCGGCAGCAAGCGCTTGAGCGCGACGAACCGCTCGAACCCCTCGATCCCGCGCTCGAGCGCGCGATGCACCGTCGCCATGCCACCAACGCCGAGGCGTTCATAGACGAGGTAGGGCCCAAAGGGCTGTTCTGCATCGAGCTCGGCAGCCATCGGGTTTCCGTCGAGGCTGAAGCGTCGCATGCATCTCGCTCATACGCACCTTCATTCCGGGATTCGGCTGGGTCCTCACAGACCCTCACCGCGGATTTCCGGAACCGTCCGCCGCCCGGACATGCTGCCAGAACACCGAGGTAACCGGGATTACGCTCGCTTCATTCGTCGGGCGCCTTCGCGTCGAACGTAAATGCGTGGATCGGCCCTTTCAGCTCCTCGGCGAGCGCCGCCATCACCAAGCGGTGGCGCTGGATGAGCGACTTGCCGGCGAACATGGTCGAGACAATGGTCGCCTGCCAGTGGTCCTGGGTGCCCGTGAGATCCTTGAGATCCACCACAGCGTCTGGCATCGCGACCCGGATCTTGGCGACGATGTCCTCGGGCTTCACGCGACCCCCAGCTCGCTGGCGACCGCCGCGAACGCGGTGATCGCGCGGTCGACGTCCTCGGCGGAATGGGCGGCCGACAGCTGGACGCGGATCCGCGCCTGGCCCTTGGGCACGACGGGGTAGGCGAAGCCGATCACGTAGATCCCATGATCGAGCAGGCGCTGCGCCATCTCGACCGCGAGCTTGGCGTCGCCGAGCATCACGGGCGTGATCGGGTGCGTGCCCGGGCGGATCGCTAGCCCCGCCTTGGTCACGCCGTCGCGGAATCGCTGGGTGTTCGCTTCGAGGCGATCGCGCAGCGCCGTCGATTCGCTGATCAGCGCGATCGCTTCGATCGAGCCCGCGACGATCGGCGGAGCGAGTGTGTTGGAGAACAGATACGGTCGCGACCGATTGCGCAGCAGATCGATGATCTCTTTCTTGCCCGAGGTGAACCCACCTGACGCGCCGCCCAGCGCTTTGCCGAGCGTCGAGGTGTAGACGTCGACGCGGTCCAGGCAGCCCCGCAGCTCGGCGCTGCCGCGTCCCGTCTTGCCGACGAACCCGGTGGCGTGGCTGTCATCCACCATCACCATCGCGCCGTAGCGCTCGGCCAGATCGCAGATCGCATCGACGCGCGCGATGTCGCCGTCCATCGAGAACACGCCGTCGGTCGCGATCATTCGCAGCCGCTTGTGCTGGGTTTGCTTGAGCTTGGCCTCGAGGTCGTCGAGATCGTCGTGCTCGTAGCGATGGCGCTCCGCCTTGCACAGCCGGATGCCGTCGATGATCGACGCGTGGTTGAGCGCATCCGAGATGATCGCGTCGGATTCGCCGAGCACGGTCTCGAACAGACCGCCGTTGGCATCGAAGCACGAGCCGTACAGGATCGTGTCCTCCGTGCGCAAGAACGTGGAGATCGCGGCCTCGAGCTCCTTGTGGCGATCCTGCGTGCCGCAGATGAATCGCACGCTCGACAGACCATAGCCGCGATCCTCGAGCGCCTTGCGCGCTGCAGCGATGACCCGCGGGTGGCTCGATAGCCCGAGGTAGTTGTTCGCGCAGAAGTTCACGACCTCCTTGCCGTTGGTCGAGATGTGCGCGGCTTGCGGAGACGTGATCGTGCGCTCGTGCTTCCACAGCCCCGCAGCTTCGATCTCGGCGAGGGTGGCGGCAAACACCGACTTGGCCTGCGTGTACATGGCCGCGGATGTACCACGGTCTTGGTGCTTGTTCTCGGCACTCGATCGCACGGGTCGGTGCACCGCCACGAGACCACCGCGCGAGAGTTTCGCGCGGTCGCCGCCTCGACGTCGAAACGGATTCGTTAGCGCCCGCGAATGGATAAATCGATCGATGATCGCGGCCGAGGCGCCCCGCGGGCGAGGCGCGACGAGGGAGCATACCCGTCGGTACGTGACCGAGGAGCAACGAAGCCCCCGGGGATGGATCGGCCGCGAGGGCGAGCGAGTTATCCTTTCGCGGGCCCTTAGCGCGTCTTGGTCCCACCGCCGCCCAGGCGGTAGATCGTGGGCTCCGAATTCAGATCCTTGATGCTGTAGACGTCGGCGCAGTCGCGCTTGTTCTGGTTGTTCTTCTTCACGTAGTCCAGACAGTCTTCGTAGTCAGTGGTCTGGATCCGGGATTCCCAACCAAGGTTGCGGTCCCCAACTTGGACGCCGAGCTTCAGCGTCGAGCTCGTGGCGCCGCCGATGACGTCGTTCAGCGTCGAACGGTCGACGCCCGCAAATCGTGTAGTCATGACGTACTCCTTCGGTGGGCGCACGAGCCGCTCGACGTCAAGACGCCAGCGATCGTGCGCGAGGGGCGCCCGCGTCCGAGTCAGGCGCGACGCAGCGGTCGCGGCCACTCGAACGCGGACGTTCGTGATGAGCCGGTCGACGAGCCTTCCGCCTAGCCTTTCGACTTGTCGTGGATGCTCGCGCACTCCGAGACCTTCCCGCCGTACTTGCCGATCGCGTCGAGGCACGAGCGATAGTCGTTCTTCTGCTCCTCGAGCGAGCCACCAACGTTGACCTTGGTCGCATTCGCCCCGTTGTACTGGATACCAACGGAGGCCGACGCCTTGTTGTTGGCAGGACCGTCGCCACCGACGACGGAAGCGAGCGCAGTTGTATCGAGACTCGTGAATTTTGACATGAGATTCTCCTTGGTTAGCGGTTGACTGACGAGGATGGCTAGTGCACTAGCCATGCCGTTACTCCGGAGGCGGGGGTTCGCGAGCTTGCTCCCCGTCCGTGAGGTTTGCTGCGTTCTCGAGTCGTCGAGACCGCGGCGTCGCTCCTCAGCGCCGCCGGCGCGTGTGATCGATCCGGCTTGCACGCCGGTATTCGTCGACGAGACCGGCGGCGTCGGTCTCGGTGCGAGCGTCTCAGTGGGATGACAAGATCGCGCCGAGCTCGAGCATCCGGCGGATCCGCGGAATCAGATCCGCGGTCATGCCGTCGAGATCATAGCGCGGCTTCCAGCCCCAATCGCGGCGAGCGGCGGAGTCATCGAGCTGCTTGGGCCACGAATCGAGAATGCCCTGGCGCACCGGATCGGGTGCGTAGGTGAACGAGCCGCCGCCGAGTGCGCGCGACACCGATGCGGCGATCTCGTCGGCCCGCGGTGAGATCGCGGCGATGTTGTAGATGCAGCGCGAGAGTCGATCGCGATCGGCCATCCCGACCTCGAGCAGGGCACGCACCCCGTCCGGCATGTACATCAGCGGGATCCGCGTGTCGGGTCGCGCGAACGCCTCGTAGCCGCCCTTGCGGACGCCATCGACGTACATGAACAGCGCGTAGTCCGACGAGCCACCGCCGGGCATCGCGGCGCTGATCAAGCCGGGGAACCGGACGCCGCGGCAATCGACGCCGAATCGCTTCGTGTAGTACGCGCAGAGCAGCTCGCCAGCGACCTTGGTGACGCCGTACATCGTCGTCGGGTGGAGGCCGACATCATCGGGCGTGGGATCGGGGAGCGGCCCGTCCGGCAGCGGGCCGAACACCGCGATGCTCGAGGTGAACACCAGCCGGCTCACCTTGGCCTTGCGACACGCCTCGAGCACATTCCACGTTCCGGTCTGGTTCACGGCGTACGCGAGTCGCGGATCGACCTCGCCGCGGGCCGACAGGATCGCGGCGAGATGAAACACCAGATCCGGACGGACCGCCGTGAACAGCTGCTCGGTCGCGCTCGCGTCCGTGACGTCGAGGTGCTCCCACGCGCTGGCGGTCGCGTGTGCGTGGCTCGGTGGTCGGGGCGCGAGATCGGTCGCGACGACGTCGTGGCCCCCGTCGACCAAGCTGCCGATCAGATCGTGGCCGATCTGACCACCCGCGCCTGTGAGCAAGATCTTCATGCGCGCGCACTATGCCAGCGCGCGTTGCGGCGAGGAAGCCCTCGGTCCGCGCACCGAGCGCTGCGGTCGCGTCACCTCGTGACGCCGCCGGGGAGCTGGATCGCTCGGGCCTCGAATCGAGGCTGATAGTCCTTGTCGATCGTTCGCGCGAGGATCGCCGCGTAGTCGCGAGGCGGCGCCAGGCCCCATGCGCGATCGGCGCCGGTGATCTCACCGTCGTCGGAGGCCACGGTTTCGTTGCCGATGCCGTAGCTGGTCTCGAGCTCGCCGAGCATCTGCGGCAACGCGGCCGTCACCCATGCGGCCACCTGATCGCCCAGGGCGGCCGACAGCCAGTCCAGTAGGTCCCAGCCGAAGTCGCGATGGCGGACTTCATCGCGCAGGATCCGATCGAGCGCCTCACGCGCGATCGGCTCCGTGCAGTGCTCGCGCAGATGCTTGAACAGCGGCACTGCCACGGTCTCGCCGAGGCAAAACACGCGCACCGCGACGCGAAGGATGTCGAGCTCGAGCGGGCTGGTCGACCGGACGAGCCCGAGCGCCTCGCGATCGAGCGCCGGTGGCTCGCTGCCCCCGGCGGCGACGTACACCTCGTGACTCATTCGCGAATGCACGAGCTCATCGCTGACGATGACGAGCCCAGCATCGATCAGATCGGGTGGCGCGCCGGCCTGGATCAACCACAGCACGAGGTGCTGAGTGATCGCTGCCGAGGTGTACTCGGCTGCGATGCGTGCGCGCCACTCGGCTTGAACGCGAGGTGTCACGGTTGGTGGCGGTCGCTGCTATGGGCAGGCGACCTTGCGCGGTGGTGGCGGGTTACACGTCGCGTTCTTCGGACAGGTGATCGGACCCCAATCGACGAGACAGTCGGTTCGCCCCGCGTAGCGCACGATCTGGATCGATCCGCCCTCCTGCACGAGGTCCGGGCACGCCACCTTCTTCGGTGGCGGCGGATTGCATGCGAGCTGCGGCTCGCCGGGTTTGGCACCCGGGCAATTCGGGCTGAGCCATGCGGTACAGGCGCCGTTGGACTTCTTGATCGTCCAGTGAACATCGTGTTTCGAGGTGGTGGGCTGCGGTGCCGGTGGAGGCGCGGGACGCGGCGGATTCGCGACGACCACGGGCGGAGGTTGCTGCGGCGCCGGACGCGGCGGATTCGCGACGATCACCGGCGGAGGGGCCAGCGGCGCTGGCGCCGTCGATGCGGCTGGCGGGGCCGGCTCGGGGCTGGTCGCACCCGCAGGCATCACGGGAGCCGGTGACGGGCCAGCGGGGGCGGGCGTGGTCTCGACGTAACACGCCGTGGCCAAGGACGGCACCAACGTGACCACGAACGGAGCCGCGAACGAGCGGCGAGGCGATCGAGCACTCATGGAAGCGCGACACTAGCACCGGTTGTGCGTCCCGCAGGCCGGCGGATCGAGCGCCCGAGGGCCTTGCCACGCCGATCTCCCTGGCGGTCCGCGCGGGCGTCGATCGGGCCTGTGCTACGCTGGGCCCGTGCGGGCAGACGCTGCGTCCAGACTGGCCGCGTTGGTCGAACGTGCCGAAGCCGATCCGGTGACGATCGCGCCGGTGCGCGCCGACGGCGATGCACTCGCGTTCGAGGTCGGCGGGGACCTCGCGCTGCGCTGGCGGATCGCCGTCGTGCGCAGTGTGATGACCGCGCCGCCCGACGGTGATGCGGTGCGGGAGCTCTACGGCGAGCTGGTCGACCGCTATCGCGACGACCCGAGCCGCCTCGCGATGCTTCGCAGCATCGGCGACGAGATCCGCAAGCTCGAGGCCGACGGTGCGCTGCCGAGCGCGCTGGTTGCGCGTAGTGAGCGCCGCAAGCGCTGATCAGCCAACGGCGTCGGTGGTCAGCGGCCGCTTCGACAGCACCTGCTCGACATCGATCACGAGTGCATCGAACAGCTTCTGCAGCTCGCCGGCGCGGCGTCGCGCGGTGCGGCGAAACAGCGCGCGGGACGCCCAGAACGCGGCGCCGAACCAGCTGACCAAGAACACCGGCGCGAGCACCGGCACGGCCGTCGTCGCCAGGATCGGCAAGATGATGCCACCAGCGCCGACGCCGCCTCCGACGCCACCGTAGTACGCGCCCGCGAGCGGGCCGAGTCGGTCGGTCGCGGTCAAGGTCGTCTTGCCGTCGCGCACCATCACCGTGATGACCGTGAATGGCCCGGCCGACTGCTGTCCGGCGGTCGCGGTCCACGTCATCGACGCCTTGAGCAGCTCGGCGCTGCCGTGGTCGCGCGACATGCTGCGGATCCGCCCGATCAGGTTCTCGAACTCGTCGGCCGGCACGGCGCCGTCGAACTGGCGCGTGAGCTCGAGCCGGAGCGGGGCGCCCCACCAGCGCGCTGAGGTTCCGCTAGCGGGCGCCAACGCGCCGGTCTCTGCGACCACCAGCGCGCGACTCTCGCGGCCCTCGAGCTCGGCGATCCGCCCCCGAGCGCGCGTCAGCTCCGCTTCGAGCGCCTCGATCCGCGCCCGATCCGCATCGCGGTCGTCTCGGTAGGTCATCGTAGGTGCTGCCCATTCTATCGTGCTATCTACCGCTCGCGATGAGCCTGGTCGTTCTCGACGAAGTGTCGCTGTTCTTTGCGGACCGCATGATCTTCGATGCCGCCTCGCTGCGGCTTGGCCACGGGGATCGCGTTGGCTTGATCGGGCCCAACGGCTCGGGCAAGACCACGCTGCTCAAGGTGATCGCCGGCGCGCAGGAGATCGATGATGGCAAGGTCACCCGCGCCAACGGCGTCCGGATCGCGTGGTTGCCACAGGACCTGACGGTGGCCGGCGGGCGCACGCTGATCGACATGATCCTGTCGAGCGTCCCCGGCAAGACCGAGCTCGATCGCCGGCTCGCGGACGCGGAAGCCGCGCTCGAAGCGGCGACCTCCGACGGTAGCGATGAGGCAACGATGCTCGAGCTCGCCGCCGATATCGGCGAGCTTCACGAGCGGATCGATCACTTCGAGCGCTGGTTCGGCGAGCACGAAGCGCTGGCGATCCTCGCGGGCCTCGGGTTCGCGTCGGGGGACGAGCGCCGCGATATCGGCGAGCTGTCCGGTGGATGGCGGATGCGCGGTGTGCTCGCGGGGCTGCTGTTTCAACGCCCCGATGTGCTGCTGCTCGACGAGCCGACCAACCACCTCGACATGCCGTCGGTGGCGTGGTTCAGCGACTTCCTCAAGAAGTGGACCGGCTGCTTCGTCCTGATCAGCCACGACCGCGAGTTTCTGAACGAGCAGATCAATCGCGTGGTCAGTCTGGAGCTCGAGGGTGTTCGCAGCTATCCCGGCAACTACGAGAAGTACGTCGAGCAGCGCAGCGAAGAAGAGACGATCCTCGCCGGGAAGGCCAGGAACCTGGCGCGCGAGCGCGAGCGCCTGACCCAGTTCATCACCCGGTTTCGCGCCCAGGCCAACAAGGCCAAGGCGGTCCAGTCGCGCGTGAAGTTCCTCGAGAAGATGGAATCCGTCGAGACCTATCAGAAGCGGCAGGTCATGCGGTTCTCGTTTCCGCCGACCGAGCGCACGGTGGGCGAGGTCGTGCGTGTCGAGCAGCTGCGCAAGGCGTATGGCTCGCACGTCGTGTTCCCCGGCGTCGACCTGACCGTGCGCCGCGGTGAGAAGATCGGCATCATCGGCGTCAACGGGGCCGGCAAGACCACCTTGCTTCGCATGCTCGCCGGCGAGATTCCGCACGACAGTGGCGCGATCAAGGTCGGTAACGGGATCAAGCTCGGGTACTACGCCCAGCATCACGCCGATACCCTCGATCTTTCGTCGACGATCTACGAGGTCGTGCAGCGCGCGTCGCCAGATACGCCGCCTGCACGAGTGCGTTCGATCCTCGGCGCGTTCATGTTTTCAGGGGACGACACCGACAAGCCGGTGAAGGTGCTGTCCGGTGGGGAGAAGGCGCGCGTTGCACTCGCTCGCCTGCTGGTGAAGCCGGGCAACCTACTGCTGATGGACGAGCCGACCAACCACCTGGATCTCGAGTCGTCGGAGAGCCTCGCGGCGGCGCTCGGCACCTACGACGGCACCCTGGTATTCGTCAGTCACAACCGCAGCTTGATCCGTAGCCTGGCGACGCGGATCTGGAACGTCGAGGATGGTCGCGTCGAGACCTACCCCGGTACGCTCGACGAATATCTGTATTCGATGAGCCAACGCCGGCTCGCCGTGGCGGTGGAGGGCAGCGCCGCCGACAAACGCGATCCGCGTGGCGCGCTGACCTCGAGGTCCGCCGCGAATGCTCCCGCCGTGGACGGCGCCCGCTCCCGCGACGACGACAAGGCCCGCAAGCGCCGAGAAGCCGAGGCGCGCAACGCCCGTAACGCCAAGCTGTCGCCGCTGGAGAAGCAGGTCACCCAGCTCGAGGAGCGCATCGCCGCGCTCGAGGCCGAGCAGAAGGTCCGGTCGGCCGAGCTCGCAGATCCGGCGGTTTACGAGGAGGCTGCGCGCCGGAACAAGCTGCTGTCCGACTATCAGTCCGCCGCAGACAAGCTCGAAGAGCTCAACGGGCGCTGGGAACGGGCGATGGCCGAGCTCGAGGCCGCCAGGTCTCAGCTCGCGGAGCGATCGCCCGACTAGCGCCATCCTCGCTCCCATCGATCCGACCAGTCGTTGTAAGCTGGGTCGCACATGGACCTCACCGGCCAAGTCATCGACGGGCGCTATCAGCTCGTTCAGCTCGCCGGCGAAGGTGGGATGGCCACGGTCTACAAGGGCTTCGTCCGTGGTGCCGCGGGGTTTCAGCGTCCGGTCGCGGTCAAGCACATCCGTCCCGAGTTCCGGGCGATCAAGAACTACATCGACATGTTCATCGAGGAGGCGCGCGTTGGCTCCGAGCTCGCGCACCCCAACATCGTTCAGGTCTACGACTTCGTCAGCGAGGCCGGCTCCTACTACTTGATCATGGAGTGGGTCGAAGGCATCGACCTCGGCGCGATGATCAAGGCGTATCGAGACGCGGGCCAGCACGTGCCGTGGCCGCTCGCGATCGGCATCGGGATCGGGAGCCTGCGCGGTCTGGGTGCCGCTCACAGCCGCGTGGCCAACGGCGTGCCCGCGCCGGTGATCCACCGCGATGTGTCGCCGCACAACATCCTGTGCGGCGTCAACGGCGTCGTGAAGCTGTCCGATTTCGGGCTCGCACGCGCGCGCGATCGCGCCGGTAGCCTGACCGCACCGGGAACGGTGAAGGGCAAGCTGTCGTATCTCGCGCCCGAGGTCGCGTTCGGCAAGCCCAACACGGCGCAGTCGGACCTGTTCGGGGTCGGCAGCGTGCTGTGGGAGACGCTCACCGGTGAGCGTCTGTTCGAGGGCAAGACCGACATCGAGATCTTCAAGAAGATCCGGACCTGCATCGTCCCACCGGTGGCCGAGCGCCGCCGTGATATCCCGCCGCAGCTCGCGCAGGTGTTCGACGTCGCGCTCGCGGCGGATCCGGCGAAGCGCTATCGCACCGCCGAAGAGTTCGCCCAGGCGCTCGGACAGGTGATGCGCCACGCGGCGGGGATCGACGTCGCAACCGGGCTGGGCACGGCGGTCGCCGAGGTCAAGGCACGACTGCGCGGGTCGGTTACCGATGATCTGTCGACCACCGAGCACAACGCGCGCTCGCTCGAGATCGAATTCTCGTCGATCGATGCCGGCGCGAACGTCAGCGAGCCGATCGAGCTGACGCCGAAGAAGCCGCGCTGACAACAGCATCGACATCGACTTGACGGATCCCGGGCGCCGGACTGGCGAAGTGCCAAGTGCAGGTGGGCTCGCGCAACCGCGAGGGCACGTGCCGCCGAGCGGCGGGCGTCCTCCCCGGGGGGCCTGATGTCACGTGCTCGTTGCGCGACGCTAGCTCGCCGTCTCGACTGCCTTCACCTGGAACACCGTCCGATCATCGAGACGGATCCCGGTCAGCGACTTGCCCCACACACATCCAGTATCGAGGCCGATGTGATGGCGTCCGATGCTGAGTCCCAGCGCGGCCCAGTGACCGAACACCACGGTGTGAGTGGCCCACGCCGGTTCGGGCACCGCGAACCACGGCACCGTGTTGGGCGGAGCATCGCTCGGCGCGCCGTCGAAGTTGGGTTCGACCCTGTAATCGGCCCGCAGCACGCGTGCGCGCACCAGATACGACAGGATCGATCGCCAGCGATCGCCTCCACCGAGCCGGGCATGCCACCGCGGTGATGGGCCGATCAGTTGTGCCAGGAACGCTCGCCATGCGGGGCCGCGCAGCTCGTGCTCGATCTCGGCGCCACGAGCGTGCGCGTCGGTAACCGTCCATGCCGGATGCAAGCCCGCATGCACCATCACGAGCGAACCATCGACGTGCACGAGCGGACGCTGGCGCAGCCACTCGATCAACCGGTCGCAGTCCTTGGCGGTCAGCACGTCATCGATCGTGTCGCGCGGCTTCTCGCTCGCGGCACCTGCGGCGCGCGCGAGCAGGTGCAGGTCGTGATTGCCGAGCACGCACGTGACCGCGGCTTCGTGCTCGATCGCCCAGCGCAGGACATCGACCGAGCGCGGTCCTCGATTGACCAGGTCGCCCGCCAACCACAGCTGATCGCGAGCCGGCTGGAAGTCGATCAGCGCGAGCAAGCGCTTCAGGCTGGCCATGCAGCCCTGAACATCGCCGATCGCGTAGCGCGCCACGCTTTGTAGGTACCACGCGCGATCGCGCTCTGGCGGTTAGCACGACCACCCCGCTGCCGCGCACGAGATCATTCGCAAACTTCGCGCTGGTCTTGCCGCGCGGTCCTGGCGCACCCCCCTCGGAACGCTTGTAGAGCGGTCGAGCCTCGATCGTCCGCATGACCAGCAGGCGGCAGCGTCACCGAGCTGGATCGGCATGGATCCGCCAGGCGTGACCCGGCGAGCCTCCGCGGCATGCGGGCTGTCCTCGACCCACTAACCGCCGGGGCGCGATCGTCGCCAACCAGATCGCGCGGCCTTCGGCGTACGCGCGGCGCGAGGTCACGCGACGCTCAGCTGCGTGTGAGCTGTTCGTGGCTGATGTAGGTGTGATGGAATCCAGGCGAGACATCGTCGAGCGCCGGCTCGTGCATCGATGCTGCCAGCACGTGCCAGACGGATCGGATGAAACAATCACGGCGCTGGCCGCGTCTCCTGATCAAGCCATACTGAGGGAACATGCTGACGTTCGATTCGTTACCGCAGGCGCGAGTGGTCCGACACAGTGGACGCCTCGTGACTCCGCCGCCCGCTCCGCGGAGCAGTTCGCCGCAGTTGCGCGAGCACCTCCGCACCATTGCCGCCTACGCGCTCGGGTTGTGGCCGCTGACCGGCGTCATGCTCGCCGGGCTCGCGCTGATGTACATGGCGGTCATGCAGCAAGGGCCGCGCTGAAGCTGCGACCTCGGACGCCCAACGTAGGTTTTGCTTCCCTATTGCCTGTTCGATCTCAGCGACGTTCGAAGCATCGCCGTGAACGAGAACGTCGCAGCTATTCCAGCGGCATGGCGCGAAGCGTCCTGGGCAGCTCGAGCAGGCTCTCGGTCGGTGAGCCGACGAGCATCGCCGGCGACATGTTGGTCAGGCCCCATGGTTCGATCGTTCCGGCCGTGACGGCGAACGCGCCGTTGTCGATCCGGCCGACCACGCCAAAGCCAGAGCGCATCGGGACGCGCGACGTCTCGATCACGAGATCGGGCAAGTGGCTGACATCGATCTCGATCAGGCCGCCCTCGCATGTGATCACGAGCCGGTATTGAAGCACGCGGCGCTCGATCAGCAGGATGTTGCCCATCTCGGAGGTGAACACTTCTTGCCAGCCTTCATCGGGACTGCCGCGCTTCGCGAGCGACTGGAACTCGAGATGAAACAGCCGGCGGTCGTCGATCTTGCGCGCGAGGATGCCGCTCGACGTCACGACGCAGTCGAGCAAACCAAGTTGATGCAGATTGGTGACCGCCGACAGATGATCGGGTGTCCACCACGATCCAGGCGTGTGCGGGGCGCAGCCGAGGAACACGTTCTTGGCCGAGCTGCCCTTGAGCCATGCCGAGAGTGCGCACGCGACCTCGGGCGCGCTACCCGTGTCGCCGAGCCGGCGATCGCCGTTCCACAGCACGGTATCGCCGGGCAGACGGTGCACGGCGTCGAAATGAAAATACCGCCCCTGCCACGGCGGAACGAGGCTGAGCTTGTCGCCCACGCGAATGCTCGCGACCGCGTCGAAGTCTTCGGGGACGGCGATCCAGGTCTCACCACGCGGATCGAGTGCCACGAACAACAAGCCGCGCGGCGTCAGCCCCTTTCTGCGGAGCTCCTTCAGCCCGAGCACCACCGCAGCAGGATCTCGGTAGTGGTAGACGCGCGTCGCAAACATCGCGCGCACCCTAGCACACCAGGCTCAGGTCACAGCAGGATTCCAGCGAGCACGATGTTGGCGATCGCGAAGTAGATCAAGATCCCGCTGACGTCGACGAGCGTGGCGACGAACGGTGCGGATGCACTCGCGGGGTCGGCTCCGAGCTTGCGCAGCACGAACGGCAACATCGCACCGGCGAGCGTTCCACACAGCACGCAGCCCACCACCGAGAACCCGGCGACCAGGCTGATCAACACGAAGTGGGTGCCGTAGGCGCCGAAGCTGCCCCACAGCGCCACGCGCGCCAGCGCGACGGTCCCGAGCACGCCGCCGAGCACGAGGCCGGTCACCAGCTCGCGCCGGAGGATGCGCCACCAGTCCGCGCCGCGGATCTCACCCAGTGCCATCGCGCGGATCACCAGGGTCGAGGCTTGCGAGCCCGAGTTCCCGCCGGTCGAGACGATCATCGGAAGGAACGCGGCCAGCAGAGGCAGCCGATCGATCTGTCCCTGAAACGACTCCATCGCGGTCGCGGTGAGCATCGATCCGGCGAGCAGCAGCACGAGCCAGCCGACCCGCTTCTTGATCATGTCGCGCTGGGTCGATTGCAAGTACGGCAGCTCGAGGGCGGCCATACCACCGAACTTTTGCGCGTCCTCGGTCGCCTCCTCCTGGACAACATCGACGATGTCGTCGACGGTCACGATACCCTTCATCTTGCCATCTCGATCGACGACGGGGACGACCGTGAGGTCGTGCTCGGCGAACAGCCGCGACACGGTCTCCTGATCCATCTCGTCGGTGACGCGGACGACGTCGGTCTCCATGATCTCGGCGACGATCTGTTTTGGATCCGCCGCGAACAGGTCGCGAAACGACACCACGCCGACCAGCCGCTGCTGGCCATCGAGCACGTACGCGTAGTAGATGGTCTCGACCCGATCGCGTGCTTGGCGCCGCAGATAGCTGATCGCTTCGTCGGCGGTCATCTGCGGGCGCAGCCGCGCATAGCGCGTCGACATCAGACCGCCGGCCTGATCCTCCTCATACGCGAGCAGGGCGGTGACTTCTTTGCGCGTCGGGGCATCGAGCAGGCCCATCAGCGTCGAGCGGTGCTCCTCGGGCGTCTCCTGAATGACGTCGGCGACGTCGTCAGGCTCGAGCAGCCGCATCCACTGGCGGCGCTGGCCGGCCCGGAAGTGCAAGAGCAACGACGATTGATCGGCCGCGGACAAGGCGACGAAGAACTCCTCCGCGTCCTCGCGGGGCAGCACGCGCAGACCATCGCCGCGCTCGTCGAGATCGAGCAGCGGCCATGCGTCCCGCAGCTCATCGGCGATCAGCTCTTCGGACTCGGGCACCGCCGACGGTGCCGCCAGCTCGGGGAGCGTCGGCATCGGTGGCAGCACCGACGTCCGGCGCGCGCGACTCGAGCTCGGCTGTGACCCGAGCTTCTCGAGCTCGACAAGGTCAACGACCTCGGAGTCATCCCCGCGGCTCTCGGCCACCGCACGAATCTCCGCGGCGATCTTGTTCGCCTCCTCGGGCGGCAACATCGAGATCTCCCCGGTCGGGGTATCCGCCCGCTCCGGGGTTGCCTCGGGTACGCCGTCGTCGGGAGACGCCATCGAGCACACCCTGCCCAATCGGGGCCGGTTCGTAAAGTGCCTGACTACGCGATCATCGCTTCGACGATCGCGGGTAGTGCGTCGGCGGCGGGAGCCCGAATGATCCCTCCCGAGCGCGCTGCGATGTCACCGAACGGATTGTCCTCGAGATTGATGTCGACGATCGTGGCGCCCGCGTTCGCCGCGACGGTGACGACCTGCCACGGCAGATTGGTCTGCGCCGACGTGCCCACGATCACCACGAGCACAGCGCGCGCCGCGAGCGAGCGCACCGTGTCCAGGTGGTACCGCTGTTCGTCGTAATACTCGTCGAACCACAACACGTGCGGGCGAGACATCGCGCCACAACGTGGACAGCGCAGCTCGCTGCGGGCGATTGCCGAGACGTCTTCGCCTTTGCCGAGGTCACCGACGATTGTGGGGATCGGCCACCGCTCGGCGGTGCAGTCTCGGCCACATCGCATCAGGGAGATGTCGCCATGGATCGGGAACGTGGATTCGTCGGGGCTGCCGGCGCGGCGGTGAAGTCCGTCGACGTTCTGGGTGATCAGCGCGAACCGCGACGGCAGAGCAGCCGCCAGCCGGGCCAGCGCGTCGTGGCCGCGATTGGGTTGCGCACGCCTGCACACACCTCGGCGGTACAGATACCAGGCCCACACCGACCAGGGCATCTGGGCGAACGCCGCGCGGGTGGCGAGCTCCTGCGGGTGGTACTCGCGGGATCCGATGGTCCAGTAGCCCTCCTTGCCGCGGAACGTCGGAACACCGCTCTCGGCCGACACGCCAGCGCCTGTGAGTGCCAGGATATGCCCGGTGCGCGACATCGCCTGTCGACATTTCGCTACGACGGGGTCCATCGTCACGATGCTACAATTTTCGAATGCTCCGGGAGACCTCGATCGCAGCGGTCTTGACAGTCTGGAGCCTGTTCGCGTGCGGTCGTGCGAGTGACGAGGCGGAGGTCAAGCAATGGCAGACCGTGCCGCCCGGCAAGGACACGCCGCCACCCCCGGATCTCCGGATCGAGGTGAAGGTGAACGGCGGCGGCCACGAGCCGATCACGGCGGCGCGCTTGCTCGCGGCCAGGCCAGACTTCGCCGATGCCGATCGGACCGCGTGGTTGATCCAGACGCTGATTCCTGAGGCGAGCACTCCGGGCACGGTGGTCGAAGCGGTCGCTCCCGCAGGTGTGAGCGTGAAGTTCGCGCGGCCGACCCCCGAGGGGCTCGAACCGGTGCTGTTTCTGACCCGCCGCGGCGAAGTGATCGTCTCGGCGATCGATCCCCAAGATCCGTTTCCTCGCTATCACGGCCAAGGCGGCCGGCTGCATCGCGCCGGTGACTCGTTGCCGCGCGTGGGCCCCGTGGCGCGGCTCGAGATCACGCGCGGACCCACGCCGTAGCGCCGTCCCGCCCCGGCGCGATCAGCGTCGTCGCGTCGTCGGGCGCAGGGCCGAACCCGAGCTCGCGTATGCCCAGCCGTCGACCGAGCGCGCGGGCGATCAAGCCGAAGCTGTGGCGCGCGTTGATCTCGCACAGCGGATGAAACCGTCGCTCGCCGTCGACCCGGTACCCGAACGCATCGATCGTGAACGGTCCTTGGTAGGCGAGCTTTGCCAGGGCGTCTCCGGTCGCGGCGATGGCGCGATCGAGCTGCGCGCGCTCGCGGTCGAGTAGCTCGGGCGGCGTCAGATCGATGCCTCGAAATCGGCCGCGCCGATCGGTAAGGAGGCGATGAGGTTGCTCGGCGCTCGTCGAGCCGTCGCCGTGAACCATCGCGCACACGCCGAGATCGAACGTGCGCTCCAGCCATGGTTCGAAGACCAGCGCGCCGTGCTTCGCGAGCAGCCGCGTCAGATAGGTTGCTTGCTCGGCATCGGGCGCGCCGTTGCCATGACAGCGGTCGCGACCCGCCGAGGTCCATGGCACCTTGCACACCCACGGCCCCTGGGAGGTCTCGAGCTCGCGGACGTCATGGATCACGCGCGCGCCGGGAACAACGCAACCCGCGTCGCGTGCCACCGCGAGCGCGAGTCGTCGGTCGTTGGCCGCACGCGCGCCGGGGCTGGCCCAGCGCAGATCTGCTCGTGCCGGCGTGCCGGCGCAAAGTCGCGGCGCCGCCCAGCCGGCCGGCACGTGTAGCCGCCGCGGCTCGATCGCCGCGGGCGTCCAGAGCTCGATGTCGTCGCGGGCTGGCGCGAGTGCCGCCAGCAGCCAACCGAACGCGCTGATCCGATCACGCACCTGTGCAGGCAGAGGAACGCCGGCCCAGGTCGCTTCGCAATCGAGGTTGGCGTGGATGATGAACGTCACCCGCGAGGTGCTCCGCTGGGGCGCGTTGGCTCGATCGCGGCGAGCTCCTCGATGAACGCTTCGTCGAGACCTGCGCGCCGGCGAGCTTCGCGATCGAACCGGGCTCCCCGCGCGCGCTTGGGACCGAGCGGATACCTCACGTGGGCGAGGTACGCCCGCCATGGATCGAACGGCTGGTGGTCGCTGGTCTGCGCGAACCGCTTGAGCCACACCCAACCGAAATGGACATGGCGGATCTCGTCGGCGTGGACGCGCTCGAGCGCCGCGGCCGTCGCGTCATCACCGCATGCGCGGGCGGCAGCGGCGTAGTCGCTGGCGAAGTCGAGGTTGGCGTTCTCGAACGTCAGCGCCATCGTGCACACGAACTCGATCGGACCGGAGAGGTGATCCAGCTTGTTCCAGAAGTGACCGGTGACGGGCTCGGCCCCGAACGTCGAGCCGAGCGCCACGAGCCGTTCCTGATAGAGCTGAAGGTGGCGCTGCTCGTCGGCGAGCACCGCGAGCAGGCCGCGGCGAAATGCGATGGGGGTATCGGGGAATGCCAGCACGGCCCACGCGAACAGCTCGATCGCCTGGAGCTCATGATTGGCGAGCGCATGGAGAATCCGCGCGCGCTGCGATGGGTCGCGCATGCCGGCGAGCGGCGGGACCTTTGCGTGGCGGCCCGCGACGATCGCGAGCTCCGGCGGGCGTCCCGGCGCTGCGATCCGCACCGCGTCGAACGGAGCCGCGAGCTCCAGGTCGTCGGGCGGCGATGCCAGCTTGCCGGCCAAGCTCTGGCACGTGACGATCTCTCGCGCGTAGTCGTGAGCGTTCACGCCGGTTGGGGAGGTGTCAGCGACGCCGCCGCCGGAACAGCGCGAGGGCCGAGCCGATCCCGATCGTGATGAGCCCCGCCGGACCGCCGGTTGCGCAGCCGCCACCGCCGGATCCATCATCGAAGCCCTTCCAGCACACGCCAAGCTCGCCTGCGTTGAGGCAGCCGAATCCGTCGGGGCACTGATCCTCGCCCACCAGGCAACTCTCCACGCACTGCCGCTCGCCGTCAGCGTTCGAAGCGCACTGGCCCGACGCACAGTCGACGGGACCGTTGCAGGTCGCACCGAGGCCACCCTGCACACCAGGGCCCGGAACACAGCGGCCGCCCACGCAGGTCTCGGTATCAGACGGGCAATCGGCGGGCTTGGTGCACGGTTCGCCGATCACGACCTGAACCTGAGCGGTGGCGGACGCCGCGAACGTGTCATAGGCAATCACCTTCACGACGTGGGTGCCATCGCCGAGCGTCGAGGGTGCGTTGAACGCGAACGGGCCGCTCTGGAGCGTGGCGACCATCATGTTGTCGACGAACAGCTCGACGCGGCCGATCGCGGTGTTGTCGGTCGCCTCGACCTGCACCGGGAATCCCGGGGTGACGTTATCCCCGAGCTTGGGGCTGAGGATCTTCACCGTGGGTGGGGTCGGGGTGCCGGCGCCAAATAGGTTCGTGATCGTTTGCACCGAGTTCTGCGTTGGCGAGCCGGTGCACGCACAGGGATGGACCTGCTGGTTGATGCCGGTGCACTCTTGGCCGGTGGGCGACGTGCCGTTGTAGCAATCGCTGCCGCACTTGACCTCTGCGTCCTTGAAGTAGCGGCGACCGCTGTACGGGAAGTAGGTCAAGGGATCGCTCGCGTCGACAACGTGGTCGAGCGCAAACGAGTGCGCGACCTCCTGCGCCGCAGTTGCGCAGATCTCTTCGACCTCATTGGAGAACTGCTCGCTGAGCGCCTTCTGAAACGCGAACACGAGCGAGTTGGGGATGTACGTCGAGCAGCTGAATGGCGACACGCCAAGCGTCCCGGAGCCCAACCCGATGTCGGTCGGGCGGCCGGCGATCATGATCTCGAAGTGGGGAGACGGCGACGGATTGGTGGTCGTGATCTCGACGCCGAATGGAGCGAACACGTCCTTCATGCACGCGACGATCTCGTTCCAGGTCTGATCGCTCGCCGCGAACGCAGTCAGCGTACGGTTCCCGTTGATCGGCCACGAGCCGTGAAACCCCGAGCTATCGATGGAGCTCGCGCTTTGACCGCCGCGGATGACGCAGCCGTTCGGCTTGCAGTTGTTCAGATAGATCTTGTTGCTGTTGACGGCGGGACCCAACGCGGACGGATCGACGTCGACCCACACGCGATCGGTGCGCCGCAGCGGTGCCTGCGGCACGGGCGAGACGTCCTCATTGATCGAGCCGCCCTCACGCGGACGGATCACGTCATCGTCTGCGACAGCGGTGTGCGTCAGGACTGCGGCACCTACCAGTGCAGCGAACAACCAGATCTGCGGGCGCATCTCGGTGTTCTTATCCCGCCAAGAGGCCGGAAACCTAGCGAAAACGTGCCCGCTCGCGCGCCGGGTCGCGCATGTCTCGGCTTAACCGGGGCCCGTCCCGGGTTTTTTTATACCCGGGCCCGTCCCCAGTTTCCGCGCCATGCCTTCATCGCTTTCGACGGCGAGCGACGAGGATCACGGCGAAGCCGATGCCGAACAGCAGGATGCCGCGCGGGTCGCCTTGGGTGGTGCAGCCGCCGCCGTCATCGCCGCCGGGCCAGCACACGCCCTGGCTGCCCGCCTCGATGCAGCTGAACCCGGACGGGCAGCCATCCTCATCGACGTCACACGCCTCGACACAGTAGTTGTTGCCTGACGAGTCGCCGGCACACTGGCTCGATGCGCACTCGGTGTTGTTTGCGCACGTGCTGCCGAGCCCGCCTTGGGCGCCCGAGCCGGGCGCGCAGCGACCATCGACACAGGTATCGGTGTCGAGCGGGCAATCGGAGGGGCTTCCACATGCCTCGCCGATCGTGACCTTGATCGTCGCGTCGGTCGGCGACTGGCCAACGTCGTACCCGGTGACCTTCAGCGTGTGAACGCCCTGGCTCAGACTCGGCGGTGCGGCCCACAGCCACGACTGGTTTGGCTGGATGTAGTTGAGCGTTCCGATCAGGACACCGTCGATCCGCAGCTCGGCCTTCGAGGGGCTGAGATCATCTTTGATGTCTGCCTGGACGGTGAACCCCTGGTTCACCTTGTCGCCATCCTTGGGCGCGGTGATCTTCACCGTCGGCGGTGTCGGCGTGCTGCTGCCGAACGTCGCGAGGATCTCCTGGTAGGAGTTCATCGTGTTGCCGCCGCACTGGCAGCCAGTAGCGGAGAACGTTCCGCACGGGCCATCGCTGTTCTGGAACGTCTTGCGCGACGGACCGCTCTGCAAGTACGTCATCGGATCGCGGTTGTCGTACTTGTGGTCGAGGCCCCACGAGTGCGCGGTCTCCTGGGCCACGGTCCAGCAGATCTCGTCGACATCCCCGCCATAGATGTTGGCGAAGCTGTACGAGATCGAGTTGTTGATGTAGCCGCACGAGAATGGCGCCACCCCGCCGACGCCGTTCTGCATCTGCACGTCCCCCGGACGTCCCGCGACGATCGCCATGTGGTACGAGCCGGATGCGGGGCGTTCGGTGACGACGTTCACCCCGAACGGCGAGTAGGTCTCGCGCACGCACTCGACGACCAGGTTCCAGACCGTGTCGTCATACGCGAATGGCGTGACGATCGACTGTTGCTCGGGGATCCCCGACGAGCCGGTCGCCGAGTTCTCGGGACCGGGGAACACCGCACAGCCGTTGGGCTTGCAGTTGTTCAGATAGATGATGTTCGAGATCGCAGCGGCCGAGACGCCATCACCGTCGATGGTGGGCAGTCCGGGGTCGATGATCTTGTAGGTAGGGAGCGGTCGCCCGCGCTGTGGCACATCTGCATTGGCGACCCCGATCGTGGACCCGATCAACGCCGCCATCATCGCGAAAGTGCGCTTCATGGGCGGCGTTGTATCGGAGGGGGGTGATCGCTCCCTAGCGGAAACGCCTGTCACCGGCTGCAATACGTGATGACGCAGGTCCGCAGGTGTGCGAAGCCTCGATGCATCGCCGGAACCCGCGGAACCTCAAAAGATCGCGGCTGCGACTAGGAACGCGACATACGCGATCACCAGCATCGCTCCCTCCACCCGCGTGATCTGGCGCGAGCCTCGGAGCGTGAGCACGCCGAGCAACGTGATTGCGACGAGCCCTACAAGTTCTACAACATGCATGCGCTCGCCAACGTGGATCGGTTGCAGATACGCGGTGATGCCGAGCACCAGAAAGACGTTCAGTAGGTTCGATCCGATCACCGATCCGATCGCGAGTCCAGCGTGCCCGCGCCGCGCGGCGATCACGGAGCTCATGAGCTCGGGGAGCGAGGTACCCAGGGCGATCACCGTGAGCCCGAGCATGCGCTCCGACATCCCGAGCTCGCCCGCAAGGCCTCGCCCTCCGATCACGAACAGGTTCGCGCCGATGATCAACAGCGCGACTCCCACCAGCGACATCGCCAGCGCGGCGATTCGAGACGAGCGGGGGCGGGCCCGGCCGCCCAGCTTTTCGGCGTTCTGTTCGGCGCGCCGCGCTTGGTCCGCGATCAGCTGATCGTCCGGATCGAGCTTGGCGGCCACCGTCAGCGTCACGATCGTGAACACCACCGCGCATCCGATCAGCAGCGCGCCCTCGACGCGAGACAGCACGCCGTTGCGCAGTAGCAGCGGTACCGCGACGGCCGAGCCGAGCAGCACGGGCACGTCACGGCGAATGATTCGACCATCGACCGTCGGCGGTGAGATCAGTGCGGTGAGCCCGAGGATCAACGAGATATTGGCGGCACACGAGCCGACGACGGTACCGAGCGCGATCGGCTGGTGATGGCTCAGCGCGGTCTGGGTCGCGACCGCGAGCTCGGGAGCCGATGCGCCATAGGCCATGACCGTCAGGCCGACCACCAGGGGCTTGACGCCGAACCCGCGGGCGACGCTGGCAGAACCGCGGATCAACCATTCGGCACCCCAGTAGAGGATGGCGATGCCGACGATCACCTGGACGACGTCGAGAGCGGAACCCAAGGCCCGGAGCATCTCCTTGGCAGTGCTCGCGCGCAACTACACGGGTGGACGGTGGTGGACGAATCCGACTGCTACACGTGGACGCATTGTCCGGCAACGGCGCCGATCGCGCGACGCCACGCGCGCAGGCCGAATCCGGCGCCAGCAGATGCGCCGGCGCCTTGGCCTGTGTCGCCGCTCAGCTCGCTCGTTCGTGCACGTGCCGCGCGCGACCGTGATCTCGACGGGCAAACAACCTGACGCGTTGGATCGTATGACCGAGCGGCGGCGCCCCAGGGGCTGTCCCTAGATCGCCTTGGTGCGCAGCAGATACCGCGCGTCGCGCAGGAGCTCGTCGAGTCGACGGACGTCCGCCGAGTCGTAGGTTCCGCGAATCCGACGGTTGGCGTCGACGAGGAGGAAGTGTCCGTTGTGCGCGATCGAAGGCGCGCCCGACGCGGTCGTCCCGTCATGATCCATCGAGTTCCAGAACGCGCCTTCGACCAGCGGCTTGAGATCGCCGGCGCTGCCGGTCACGAACCGCCAGCGTGTCGGGTCAGCGTGGTAGCGCTTCGCGAACTCCGCCATCCGCGCCGGCGTGTCGTAGGCCGGATCGACGGTGAACGACACCATCTTGATCTCCGAGCCGGCGACGGCGGTCTTGTCCTGGATCTTTTCCATCCGGCCGGAGGTCAGCGGACAGATCGAATCGCATCGCGTGAAGATGAAGTTGACGATCGTGACGTTGCCGTCGAGCGCTGCCTGGGTGAACGTCTGACCGCGCTCATCGGTGAGGGTGAACGCCGGAACGGTTCCGAGCTCGGGCAAGTCGGGCGGTGGCTGGCGGCACGCGAGCGTCGGGACGACCACCGAGGGGATGATTGCAACGAGCAGGATCACCAGCAGCCCGAGCAACAGGCGGCGACCACGAATTCCGCGCGACGACACCGGGCCAACTTGGCAGATCCCTGCACGACTTGCACGCACCGCGGGGTGAGCCGTGTCGTCGCAGGGCACCAAAGGCGAGCAAAGTTCATCGCCTGAGCCGGAATGGCTGGAGCATCGCCGCTCAGGTGAGCAGCATGCGCCCGCAGTCTCGTCGGCAGGTCTCGCGGGAACGCGACGTTGTTCGAGGGTACGCGCGATGCACAGCCAGCTGTCATGGCGACTCCAACCGAACCACCTACCTTCACGACGACCGAGGTGATCACCTCCACCGGGGTGATCACCGATGCAGAACGCTCGCCCATCGCGTCACCGATCGGGTGGTCATCGATCTTTGCAGGCACCGCGGTGGCAGTGGGGGTGTGGTTCGTGCTCCACGTGTTTGGCGTGGGCGTCGGGATGACGGCGATCGACCCCGAAGACGGCAGCTCGCTCCGCGGCGCGGGCATCGGGGTCGGGGTGTGGAGTCTGCTGGCGCCGATCATCGGCCTGTTCATCGGCGGGCTGGTCGCCGGTCGGGTCGCGCCGACGATCAATACGCTGAACGCCGTGATCCACGGCGGTGTCGTGTGGGCGCTATCGGCGCTCGCCGCGCTGGTCTGCGTCGCGATGGTCGTCGCCGCGATGGCGCGGGGGGCCGTGGCCACGTCCGCAGCGGTGGGAGGGGCCGCTGGGTCGGCGATGATCGAAGGGAGTCGCCACATCGACGACCTCTCGGCGCTCGGCGTCAGCCCCGACGATCTGATCGCCCCGATCAACGAGCGGTTGCAGGCCGAGGGCAGGCCGACGGTGAAGGCAGACGAGATCATGGCGGCGACCCGCGTCGCGCTGCGCGATGCGATCCGCCAGGGCGACCTCGATCGCGAGCGCCTGGTCACGGTGTACGCCCAGCAGACGTCGCTCTCGCGTGCCGATGCCGAACGGGTTGCCGATGTGATCTCCCAGAAATGGGATCAGGTGCGGGCGCGCGGCGGTGACGTCGCAGAGCAGGCCAAGCACTCGGCGCTCAAGGCGGCCGACGTCACTGGTAAGCTCCTGCTCACGCTGTCGATCACGATGCTGGTGGGACTTGGCGCCGCGATCCTGGGGTCCATCCTGGCCGTGCGCTACGAACGGCGCGAGCACGTGGTGTTGCCACGCGCGATGACGCGACCCTGAGGGCGCGGAACGCGACGGTCGATCGCCAATGCCCGCGCGCCGAACGGCCGCGGGCATTGCTGGTTTGCCGCTCGGAACGGAGCCTGAAATTCAGGTTCCGCTTGGGTCTCAACCGCCGCCGAGATTTCGGATCGGGAGTACGCCGCGCCGCGCCTGCGCTCGGTTGCCAGCCGTCGCACGATCGCGGCGATCAATCAGAGACGCGCCCAGGACAGCGATTGCGACGGCCATGGCGATGCCGGAAACAGCTGGTACTGCCTGAGAACGGACCTGAAATTCAGGTTCTCGGTTCTCGGTTCCTCGGTTCCCTATTCGATCAGCATCCGGGGCCTGCCGAACGAATGGTGAGTACTGAACGGGTGGGCGGCCAGCGGAACCTCCACGTTGGGGCGAGTAGGCCTGGCTTGTTCAAAATTGATACAGCCATCCGTCAGGTCGCAGGACTAGCCCGATTGCACCACCGCGTGCGCGCGCGTCCTCGATCGCCGCAGCGCACCGCGGTGCTGCCGCCGGGTGCCGCCGGGAGGGGAGGCACCGCTGCGGCGCAGCGAACACGGCAAACCATGCATTGGAGCACCTCGTGCGCCGACGACGATTGACCGAAATGGCCGGGTCATGGCGGCTCGATGAGCCCAGACGTCAACCCCTGCGTGAGACGATCGGTCACTGGAAACCCCCCGCACGACGCTGTCGCGACCTGGCTAGGCATCGGAAGGCCCACGCAATGTCGAAACAACCGTAGGCTGGATTTCGTCCACGCTGACCTGTGAATTCGCTGCACGACATTGGCGTAGTGACTGCATTACGTTCATCGACCGGCGGATGCACTGCTGGTTCGGGAGGGACCCATGACAACTCGTCACGATTGCGGCCAGGCACTCGAGGATGCTCTGTCCGCCGCCCGTTTGCTGCTCGGGCGGCTCCTTAGCTTCGAACTGTCGAGGCCGACCACCTCGGAGGAGCAGGAGCATCGCGTCGAGGTCCTGCAGGATCTTCGCGACGCCATCGCCCAGGTAGGCGAACGTGCGCACGAGATCCGGATGACTCAGCTGATGTTCGCCAGCGCCGAGGCGCGCAAGCGCTTCGCGCACGGGACCCAGCCGATCGACCTGCACAAGTACTTCGACGACAACTTCGACGACGAGACCACGTCCGAGCAGCTGATCCCGATGCGGCTCGCGGTGGACTAGCGCTGTCCCGAGCGAGAGCCGCGGCGCCGGCTCAAACGCCGCGTTGGCGACTCGCCAGGAAGTGTCTGCGCAGCTCCGGATCGCGCAGCTTCGCGGCCTTGACCTCGATCTCGGCTGCAGCACGCGAAGCCGCCGCACGCGCAGCGTCGGCGCGTCCCGCGGCGGCCAGGATCTCGGCGCGCCAGCGGTGCACGTGCTCCGCCCCGTCGGGCCGCGCGCCCTCGAGGTGTCGGACCGCCTCGTCGACCGCGGCGATCGCGTCGTCGTGACGGCCCAGCTTGGAGAGCGCGAGCGCCTGAAATGTCAGTCCGTACACGATCCCGACGAGCATCGGCATCTTGCGCGCCCATTCGGTGGCGGACCGCGCGATCTCGAGGGCGGCCTCGGGCGGATCCCCCGCCGAGAGATGGGCGAGCGCGATGTACTCGAGCGCCCGGATCTCCTGATAGCGCTCCCGGCTCTCGGTGGCCGCCGCGAGGCCGCGCTCGAACAACGTCAGCGCCGCCTTGGTCTCGCCGCGCTGCAACTTGGCCTGACCCCACGACACCGCAGCATCGGCAGCAGCGGTCAGATCGCCGGTCTGCTCCGCCACCTTGAGAGCCTTGCCCAGGTAGCTCTCGCCGCGATCGAGGTCGCCGAGATCGGAGTAGCACTGACCGATGTTACCGAGCTTGAGCGCGATCGAGCTGCGGTCGCCGAGCGCCTGATCGATCTTGAGCGCGCTCTTGTAGTGCGCGAGCGCCTCCTCGTATTCGCCGAGGGCCGCGAACACGATGCCCATGTTGTTGAGCGCGCGCGCTTCGTGCCGCGCCATGCCGATCGCGCGGTAGATCACGAGCGCTTCGGCGTAGCTCTCGATCGACGCTTCGAGCCGGCCGATGTTCCACAGCGTGGTGCCGCGCTGATTGAGGATCGTCGCGCGGGCGATCAACACCGGCGTCGGCGTGCGGCCGTCCGATGTGGTGCCGGCGCTGTCGCAGAGCTCGAGCGCCTGATCGACCAGCCGCAGCGACTCCTCGGCGTTGCCGACCAGCCGAGCGATCGCCGCGCGCAGCCGCAGCGCCTCGGCCTCGAGCAGGCGGTCGCGTGCATCGCGAGCGTATTGCACCGCCGGGGCGACCGCGCGAAGCGCTGCGGGTGCCTTGCCGACGTCGATGTAGAACTGCGCCAACGCGCTGTGCGCGATCGACAGCTTGCTCGGATCGCCCAGCGCATCGGCCTGCTTGCGCATGGCGTGGAGCTCGCGCAGCTGCTGCGGGCGCTTGGCGATCCGGCGCAGGATCTCCTCACGCAGCCGGTGCGCGGTGAACCGCCGCTCGTGATCGTCCTGGGGCAACAGCTTGATCGCGCGCGCGAGCTGGCGGAACGCGTCCGCGTTACCGCCGAGCTCCACCGCGTGACTGGCCGCGCGCAGATAGCGGTCGCCCGCGGGCGCGTCGTCACCCGCGAGCTCGAGGTGACGCGCGATCAGCGCATCGTCCTGCCCGACCCGATAGCTCGGCGAGCTCGCGATCCGGGCTGCGACGGCGCGGTGCATCTGGATCCGCGCGTCCGATGGGATCAGCCCGTACGCCACCGTCATCGTCATGTCGTTCTTGAACCGGTACTCGCCATCCTGAGGCGACAACAGGCCGCGCCGCACCAGCTCGTCGAGGTCGAGCCGAACCGGACGGTCGAGCAGCTGGCTCAGCGCAACCGCCGAGACATGACGACCGAGCACGGCCGCGTGAATCAACGTATCCTTCTCCGCCGGGGGCAGCGCGTCGATCCGGATCAGCAGGAGATCCTCGACGGTGGACGGAACGTGGATCGGAGCATCCCGCTTGACCCAGCGCAGCAGCCCAGGGTCGGACGCCTTGCCATCCGGATCGGCGACGAGGATCCCACGCTCGATCAGGGTGTCGATCATCTCCTGGATGAAGAACCCGTTGCCGCCGCAGCGCGCGAGGATCTGCTCGGCGAGCTCGTCGATGTCTTCCCCCGGTACGAACCGCTCGATCAGCAGCTCGCGCCGCGCGGTCTCGGTCAGCTCATCGAGGTGGAGCACCTCGGTGCCGAGGTCCTTGGCCAGCGACAGCACGCGGGGATCAGGACGGCTGGTCATCAGGCCGAAGATCGCGCGGGGCGTTTCGACCTTGAGCAGCGCCGCGAATAGCTCCTGGCTGTCTTGATCGGCCCAGTGCACGTCCTCGCCGACCAGTACGATCGGCCGCTCGCCGACCAGCCGCTGCTCGATTCGATTGAGCAGCCGGATCAGCACCTGTCGTCGGGTCGTGGCGTCGAGCTCGGGACCTCCGCCGCGGCCATCGTCATCGAGCCGGCGCGGTGGGCCCGATGGCGAGGAGGCGCCGCGCGCGCCCAGCAACATGCCGAAGATCTGCAGCGCGGTCCGCGCCTCGTGCGAGGTCTCCTCGCCCGGAAACACCAGCGGGACCGATCGCAGTAGCCGGCGCTCGACCTCGGCGGGCTCCGCGTCCTCGGCGAGCCCGAGCACGTCACGCGCGAGGTCCGCGATCACGCCGTACGGCGTCATCGCGGTGCCGACGCGAGCAGTGGTCCGGATCACCAGCGCTTCGTCGGGCCCGATGCCCTGGAGGAACTGGCGAACCAGCGTGCGCTTGCCGACGCCGGCATCCCCGAAGATCGTGATCTGGCGCTTGCGCTTGGAGACCAGCACGTCGCGCCACGCATCGCGCAACGCCTTGAGCTCGAGATCGCGGCCGAACAGCCGGGCGCCGGCATCGCGGGATCGGCGCTCGCGCAGGCGCTGCGCTCGCTCCTTCGGCCCTCGCAACCGATAGACCCGGGTGCGCTTGACGCCCGGATCGGTATCTTCGTCGACCGGATATCGGCTCTGCGTCCCCCCCGGGGGATCCTCGGGGAGATCGATCGCCGGCAGTGCCTCGAAGTTCCACTCGGAGCGAGCTGCGCGATACACGCGACCACCGACGAGGATCTCGGCTCCACGTGCCTGTCGTGCGAGCTTGTGGGCGAATGCCGCGGTAGCCTCTTCGATCTCGAATGATGGCTCGCTCACGGCGCCCCGGCGCGGGGGCGCCGCCGGCTTCTTCACCAGTGCGACGCCGCGCTGAACCGCGAGGGCCAGCCGCAGCTCGGGCTCGACGTCGGAGCCGATGCCGTCGAGCGCGTCGACGAGCGCGAGCGCGAGCCGGATCGCACGACCGGCATCGTCCTCTCCCGCAACCGGGAGCCCGACGACCACGCGGATCATCGTCTCGGTGCCGCCGGCCATCGGCGAATACAGGTGTGCGCCGGGCTCACCGGGGGCGACTTCCTTGCCGTCGACGGTGAACCGAGGAACATCGAGCAGCGCCTCGTGCTTGAACGCGATGTCGCGCGCGACCTTGTAGAACTCGGTGACCAGCCGCGCGGCACCGGTAGTGCCCAGCTTGCGCTCGAGCGAGGTCATCCCGCGCAGGATTCCCTGCAGCACGTAGATGTACTTGCGCTCGCGCGACACCGTGGTCCCGGTGGGCTTGGGTGTCGGGTGGCGGATCTTCTTGCCCGGCCGAGAATCGCGCGTGGCGTTGGTCGGGCTCGGGGTCCCGATCGGAATCGAGATCGCTGCGCTGACCGGCGGCGTTCCCCCGTCACCGGCGGGATCTGGGGTGTTGAGCGCGCGCGAATCTCCCTCCACCGACGGGCGCGGCGATATCGAGCGTTGCTCCGGTGGAAACATCTGTGCGAGCTGCTGCGCAAGCGCACTCGAGTCGAGCCACGACGATTCGCGCTGGCCCCATTCGAGCTGAAACCGGCCGAGCTCGTGCTGGAGATCGCGCGCGGTCTGGAAGCGATCGCTGCGATGGAACGACAGCGCCTTGAGGATGATGCGCTCGAGCGACTCGGGTAGCTCGGGGGCGAAGTCGCGCGGGCGTGGGATCGCGCCCGACTTGACCATCTCGAGCGCTTCCTTGCCCTTGCCGTGAAACAGCGGGCGCGCACACACCAGCTCGAACAGGACGATGCCGGCGGCGAACACATCGCTGCGGCAATCCACCGGTTCACCGCGCGCTTGTTCCGGCGACATGTACGCGAACTTGCCCTTGATGACGCCTTGCTCCTCGTGAACGTCGCGGGCGCGCGCGATCCCGAAGTCGACGATCTTCACGCTGCCGTCCCACGACAGCAGGATGTTCTGCGGCGAGATGTCCCGGTGAACGATTCCCAGCGGCTGGCCGAACTCATCGGGCTTGCGATGGGCGTAGTCGAGGCCCTTCGAGATCTGCTGGACGATGTAGGCGCTGATGCCATAGGGCATCCGCAATCGGGCCTTCGCGGCCTCCTGGAGCAAGCGCAACAGATCGACGCCTTCGACGTACTCCATCGCAAGGAAGTACGTGTCGCCAACCGCGCCGAAGTCGAACACATGGATGATGTTGGGGTGGTTGAGCGACAGCGCGATCTTCGCCTCGTCGACGAACATCGTGACGAACTGGCGGCTGCGCGCGTACGCCGAATGGATCTTTTTGATGACGAGGGTCTTGTTGAGACCCTGCGCAACGGTGGTACGGGCGAGGAACACCTCGGCCATACCGCCGGTCCCGATCTTGCGGATCAGGACATATTTTCCGAACTGCTCCATCCCCGAGCGACGACGCGGGGCGCGAGGCCTCTCGTCGGTCGCTCATTGTAGCGTAGGCAAGCGAAATCAGTAGGCTAGGCGGTACGAATGAATCGTGCGGGGCGGGCACCTGGGTCCGGCACCGTCCGGGCACCGCCCCCGAGCCGCGAACCGCCAAATCCACCCGGTGGGCGTCGCCCGGTGGCGTCGCGTGATGGCGAGCTGTCCGCCGCGATCACGCGCGATTGACCGGCGAGGTCGGTGCGCTCGGCGTTGGGCGGTGGGGGAGGGCTTGAGAAGCCCGGATCGTCATGCCGAGCGGCACGAGCATGCCGGCGCGCGGTGATCCGCTGCGCCTCGATCACAGCGGCGAGATCACGACATTGTCGAACCAGGTGTCGGTCTCCCAGTTGTTGAACGCGAAGTACTCGTGGCCTTTGCCCTCGAGCGGCTGGGGATCGTCGAGTGTCAGAAACGGCGTGGCCATATCATCAATGAACCACGTGACCACGCTTCCCTTGCGCTCGATCCGCCAGTGATAGCGCTTGTTGGGGACCACCTTGGGCTCCGCGCGCTGCGCGAGGTCCTTGCCGTGCTCGTCGAGCCTCGCGATGATCGACTTCGAGTTCGACCATCCGCCGAAGATCAGCTCGTAGCCGGTCGCCATGTAGCGGCCACCGTCGGCATCGTAGGAGACGCCGTCGCCGAACAGCTCCACCTTGATGTCACCCCGCGCTTCCGTCGACCAGCAATCGAATTCGACGCGAACGTCCCGCGGCAGCTTCTTGCGCAGCCACAGCGGATGATTGTGGGCGCCGCGTGCCGAGAGCTCGCCGTTCACGAGCTTGTACCCGCTGCCGGTCGCCTTGTAGTTCATCCCCAGGTCCGCGCGCTCGAACCCGTCGTACCAGGACGCCGAGACCGGGGGCGGTTCGGCCACCTTGCAGGCGACCAGCAGCAGCGAGGGGATCAGCAGGCCGCGCATCGGAGCCGTTCTAACATGGGCCAGGCGTCGGGCATCGGGCGTCGGGCGGGCGTCGGATCGGCAGGCGGCGAGCCCAATGGATTTGATCGCTTGCGATCTCCGCAGCCTAGGTGCGATCCCGGCGACAGCTCGCTGTCATAGACCCCGCGTATCGTCGGTTCGTGGCAGGCACTCTCTCGCTGTTCGACTGGCGTCCGGCACCGCCGGATCCGGGCCCGGGCGCGCCTGTCGAGCGTGCCGAGTGTGCCGAGCCTCTCGAGCCGGCGGTCCCGATCACCGCGGTGGCCACCGCGCTCGGCTCCGGCAGCGTTTCCACGCCCAGGGCACCGGCCAGGGCACCGGCCACGGCCCCGGTCAGGACGGCGGCCAGGGCCCCGGCCAGGGCGGCGGACGGCGAGTTACGCGTCGTCGTGTTCGACTGCGAGACCACCGGCACGGACCGGATCCGCGATCAGATCATCGAGCTGTGCGTGCAGCATGGGCTCGATGGCGATGACCTGTCGACCCATCGGATCTGGCGGATCAAGCCTGACGTGCCGATCCATCCCGGCGCCCAGGCGGTGCATGGCATCAGCGCCGAGGATCTCGAAGCGTGCCCCGCGTTCGGAGCGGTCGCCGACGAGATCGCCGACGTGTTCGCCGCTGCGGATGTGATCGTCGGCTACAACCTCGCGTTCGATATCGACATGTTGCAGGCCGAGTACACGCGCATCAACCGACCGCTGCTCGACTTCACCGGCAAGAAGATCGTCGACGCGTTCCGGCTGTGGCAGCAGTGCGAGCCTCGGAGCTTGCAGCACGCGCACCAGCGGTTTGTCGGTAACGAGTTTGCGGCGGCGCACACCGCGAGCGCGGACGTCGCGGCCACCGGCCGCGTGTTGTCCGGCATGCTGCGCGCGTTCAACCTGGCCGATCACGGCTGGGAGCACATCGCCTCGATCAGCGATCCGCTTGCCCAGCAGGCCGCGCGTGCGAGCTGGGTCGGGCCATCACGTCACCTCCGCCGCGACGGCGAGACCATCGTGGTCGGCTTTGGCAAGTACGAGGGGGCTCCGCTCCACGAGCTCGCGGCCGGGCCGGATCGGTCGTTTCTGCGCTGGGTGCTCGAGCGCGACTTTCCGGTGCATGTCCGCGAGATCTGCCGCGCGGCGCTCGATTTGCCGTCGGAGCAGTTCCTGCTGTGGGCCAACGAGCGCTACGGCCAGGGCGTGCGGCCGCCGCCAGTGCCATCGGCTTCGTAGATGCTTGCGGTGCGTCGCGTGATCTCTCACGATCTGTCCGTGCGCGCCGTCGTGGTTGCCTCGGTTGCCATCGCCACCTTGCTTGCCAGCGCGTGTGAATCGTCCAACCCGCACGACGACGTGCTCCTTGACTGGGCCGCCCTGAAGGCGAAGATGTGCGGCTGTCCCGACAAGGCGTGCGCTGACACCGTCATGGCGGAATGGACGGAGTATCGGATGTCTCTGAACACGAAGGTGGGGAAGGCGAAGCCGACGGCGGATCAGGAGCGCCGCGGTCGCGAGCTCGAAGCTGCGCTGCGCGAATGCCGGCGCAAGATCGTTCCTGCCGGTAGTGGCTCGGCGCCTACGTCCGGCGAGTGACGAGATACTCGTCGAGCGAATAGCGCCCCGCGCCGCGCGCGGCGATGAACAGAAACAGGAAGCAGTAGACCACTGCGAGCTCCCCGCCGTTGACGATCGGCCAGAACCGATCGCCGGCCTGCAGCTTCCAATGAAACTGGAAGTACGCCACCGCCATCGTGCCGGATGCCAGAAACGCCGCGCTCCGCGTGAACAGGCCAACGGCAATGAGCAGGCCGCACACCAGCTCGATGATGCCGCCGAACCACTTCTGCGAACCGAACGTCACCGCGGCCTTGCCGAACAGCCCGAACATCTTCTGCGCGCCGTGAAACGCGAACATCACGCCGGCGATCACGCGCAGCGCGGCCCACGCGTGTGGCTCGACGCGTGCGGTGATGTGCTCGATGGCTCGCGGCAACGTCACTCGATCCCGTACTTCTCGAGCTTGTAATACAAGGCCGAGGTCTTGATGCCAAGCAGCCGCGCGGTCTCGGTCTTGACCTGGTTGGCCTTGGCGTAGGCCTTGAGGATCAGCTGGCGCTCGAGGTCGTCGAGGATCTCGGGCAACGACATCTCGCGCGGCACCTGGAGCCGGTCATCTTCGGCGCCGCCCTGAAGGAATTGCGGGAGCGCGGCCGGCGCAATCTCCTCGCCCTCAGCGAACACCAGCGATTGCTCGATCGCATTCTCGAGCTCGCGGACATTGCCGGGCCAGTGATAGGCCATGATCCTGCCGAGGGAGGCGTCGCTGACCGCGCGGATCCGGGGGTTGGTCTTGGGGCCGAGCTTGGCGACGAAGTGCGCACACAACAACGGGATGTCCTCCCGGCGCTCGCGCAGCGCCGGCAGCTTCACCGGGAGCACGTGAAGCCGGAAGAACAGATCTTGCCGGAATCGGCCAGCGCTCACCTCGACATCGAGATCCTTGTTGGTCGCCGACAGCACGCGGACGTCGACCTTGATCGGGCGCTCGCCGCCGACCCGTTCGAACTCGTGCTCCTGGAGCGCGCGCAGCAGCTTGACCTGCATCGACGGTGGCACGTCGCCGACCTCATCGAGGAACAGCGTGCCGCCATCGGCGAGCTCGAACCGCCCGAGCTTCTGCTTGATCGCGCCGGTGAACGCACCCTTTTCGTGCCCGAACAGCTCGCTCTCGAGCAAGGTCTCGGTGAGCGCGCCGCAGTTGACCTTGATGAACGGTCCGTTGGCGCGCTTGCTGAGCCGGTGGATCGCGCGCGCCACCAGCTCCTTGCCGGTGCCGCTCTCGCCGGCGATGAACACCGTCGTATCGCTGGCCGCGACCTTCTCGACCGTGCGCCGCACCGCGGCCATCTTCTCGCCCTGGCCGATCAGCTCCGGGAACCGCCCCTCTGCCTCGGCGCGCAGGTATTCGGTCATCGCCTCCGACTTGCGCCTGGCGCGGCGTGCCGCGCACAGCTCGAGGGCGCGCTCGACCTTGAGCCGGACGACCTCTGGCTGGATCGGCTTGGTCAGAAAGTCGAAGGCGCCAAGCTTCATCGCCTCGACCGCGGTTTCGACGGTGCCAAACCCGGTGATCAGCATGATCGGCACATCGGGATCGAGCGCCGAGATCGTCTTCAACACGTCGACGCCCGTCGCGCCTTCCATCTTGAGATCGGTGATCACGAAGTCAGCGCCCCGGGCCTTGAGTCCCTTGAATGCCTCGACACCCGCATCCCCGCTGGCGGCGAGCACGGCGTCGTGGCCAAGCTTCTTGACGGTGTGCCCGAGGCCTTCGCGGATGGTCTCGTTGTCGTCGATGATGAGGATCATCGCCATCGGCCGGTCGTATCATGGCCACGCCGAAGCCGGGGCCCGTCCCCGGTTTTTGTCAGCTCGCCTCGCGCGGCATCGCCAGGCTGAACGTGGTCTCGCCATCGGCGCTGGTCAGCTCGACCCGTCCGCCGTGGTCGCTCGCGATCTCGCGCACGAACGCCAGGCCCAAGCCGGTGCCCTTTTCACGGGTCGTGTAGAACGGCTCGAACAGCTTGCCCGAGGTCTCGGGCGGGATCTCCTTGCCGCGGTTCCATACCGAGAACACCAGCTCATCTCCCTCGAGACGAGCGGTGATCCGCACCGCGTCGCCGCCTCGGTGGCCAGCGGCCGACGCCGCTTGCACCGCATTGCGCGCGAGGTTGAGTAGCGCGCGGCGGAGCTGCGCACGATCCGCACGGGCGATCAGCCCGTCGGTGGCATGCGTGGCGATCGTCACATCATCGGCCGACGCCAGCTGCGCGACCTCGGCGAGCAGCTCGCCAACCGGGACATCGGCGATCTGCGGCTTGGGTCGGCGCGCGAATTCGAGGAACTCGTTGACCACGCGCTCGAGATAGTCGAGCTCCTTGCGGATCCGCGCGACGTGGCCGCGCCGTTCATCACCCTCGGGGAGCTCGTCCTGGAGAATTCCTGCGAACAGCGTCATCCCGGCGAGCGGGTTGCGAACCTCGTGGGCGATCCCCGCGAGCATCTGCTGCATGCGCGCGTCGCGTTCCGCGAGCTGGTGCCGCATTCGATCCATGGTCTGCGCGAGCAGGCCGAGCTCATCGTTGGACGACACCTTCACCGGCGCGCGCAGATCGCCGCTGCCGATCCGCTCGGCCGCCGTGGCGAGCCGGCGAACGTTGCGGGTGATCAGCAGCGTCGCGAACAGCGCGGCGGCGATGCTGATCAGCGCGAGCCCGGCGCCCCACCATAACAGGCGATCGCGCAGCGCATCGAGGCGCGTGAAGTACGACGCCGGTGCGCGGGCGGCGAGCGCGAGCACGATCTCCGGCTCGGTCTCCGAGGCGGTCACCGGCGCGTAGCCGGTCTTGTAGGTCTTGCCGTCGTTGGCTTGAAACGTCACCGACGACGCGGTCTCGCCGCGATCGAACACGCGATCGATCTCGGTGCGGTCGAGCTCGGCGCGGAAGTAGTGGGTGCCGATCGCGACGCCGCCCGCGGTGTCGAACCGCGAGTCGAGCTTGCGGTCGAACATCGACAGCTCGACGCCATTGCGCCGGGCGATCGGCTCCAGCTTGGACACCACGTACTGATAGGCGCGGGCTTGCTCGTCGCCCGGTGCCAGCTCGACCAGGTACTTGCCGCGCACGTGGGTCGCTGCCGAGGTCGCGATCGCCTCGAGCCGCAGGCCGAGCTCGGCATCGAGGTCGCGCCGGCTCAGGTCGTACGCGACGAACGCGAACAGCGTGAACAGCGCGACCGCCGGCAAGACGAACGCGATCACCAACTTTACGAGGATCGTCGCGCGCGGCCGCAACGAGGTGAGCGTACTACGCGGTGGCGCTACGGCGCCTCATCGAACGTAGGTGAGCACATTCCGAATCGCGGCGCGCGAAGCATCCCACTGCGCGACATCGAGCGCGATGTCGAGGGCCGTCCGCGCCACGCGATACCCCGCGTGCGCTGTTTCGGTTCCGCGAATCGTGAACGTTCGAGTGCGTCCAGCGCTCCACAGCTCGACCTCGAGGATGATCCCGTCGAGCTGAATCGAGCCGTCATGTGGCACCTCGACGTGGTCGAGTGCTGCGAGCGCAGCGTGCTGGTATCGCGGGGGCGCCTCGACTCCTCGGATGACCTCGATCGACACCGCAGGCTCCACCCACGAGCGGACGGGGTCTCCGCCGCTGCTCCAGCCGTGCTGGGCGCAGCTGTGCTGGGACACCGAACGCGTCGCGGCTCGGACGGTCACGTCGATCGCGGTCACGGTCTCGACGATGCTCAGCGAGCATTCGGGATGAAACGGCGGCGTGAACAAGCAGCGTACGACGCGCGTGGCGCCCGCGGATTCGGTTTCGAGCGCCGGGATGCGGAGGATGTCCCGGAGAGCGTCTTGGTAGGTCGGCATGGCGTCTCCGAAAATGGAGAAGCCACCGTGAGCACGGTGGCTTGATACGTACGACAGAACAGCGAGCGACTAGCGCTTGCTGAACTGGAACCGAGCGCGGGCGGACTTCTGTCCGTACTTCTTGCGCTCCTTCTTGCGCGGGTCGCGGGTGACGTAGCCAGCCGCCTTGAGCTTGGGACGCAGGTCGCTGTCGATCTTCATCAGCGCGCGCGTGATGCCGTGACGGATCGCGCCGGCCTGCGAGGAGATGCCGCCGCCGCGAACCGTGGCATGGACGTTGTACTGGGTCAGCAGGTTGACCTCTTCGAGCCCCTGCCGGATGACCATCCGGGCGGTCGGGCGCGAGAAGTAGTCCTCATCGGGACGGTCGTTGATCACGATCTGGCCATCACCGGCGGTGAGCCACACGCGGGCGACGGCGGTCTTGCGGCGGCCAGTTGCGTAGGTTTTCTGCATCACGTCCTCGGTTCGTCTCAGTTACGGCCACTCTTGATTTCGAGCACGCGCGGGTTCTGCGCTTTGTGCTCGTGCTCGGTTCCGCGATAGAGCTTGAGCTTCTTCATGATGCGGCGGCCGAGTGGGCCCTTCGGCATCATGCCCCACACCGCTTCGCGAATCGCGCGCTCGGGGTCGGTCGCCAGCACGTCCTTCGCGAGCCGGGTGCGGATACCGCCGGGAAACAACGTGTGGTGCTGGTACAGCTTCTTGTCGGGCTTGGTGCCGGTCAGCTTGACCTTGCCGACGTTGAGCACGATCACGAAGTCGCCCATGTCGACGTTCGGCGTGAACGTGGGCTTGTGCTTGCCACGGAGCACCAGCGCGATGCGCGATGCCAGGCGACCGAGCGTATGATCAGTCGCGTCGATCACGAACCACTCGCGCTGTGCTTCACCGGCCTCTTTGGTCAGCCAGGTGCTCTTCTGGTGGGTGTTCATCATCTGCCAACGTCCTCGGAACGAAGGCGGTTGGTCTACAAGAGCCAGCTTTCGCTGTCAAGGTGCTCTATCGTGCCAACTCGTTGAAAGCCAAGGATTCAGTCCGTCATTGCCGCCAGCGTTCGCGGATCGGCGCGGGAACTGGCCAAGAACACGCGGTTACGCCGCAGCGCAGCCGGTGCGCGCTGCCGGCATCCGGTGCCGCACGAGCTGCGCAGTAATCGCGTCCCGAGACTCGGTCGGCCAACCAGCCACCGATCACGCGTTGAGCGGTGCAGATCTCCGCTGGGCGGCTGTTCAGCCCCGTACCGTGAACGCGGCGGGGTTTGGTCCGTCTTGTTCGGGCATGGGGGGCTCTGCTGGCCGGCAGCCGATCGTGTTCGTCGTCTCGGGATTGCCGCGTTCGGGCACCTCGATGATGATGCGAATGCTCGCGGAGGGTGGTGCGCCGATCCTGGCGGACGCAACACGTCGCCCTGACGCGGACAACCCACGCGGCTACTACGAGCTGGAGGCGGTGAAGCGGACGGCCCGCGATGCATCGTGGGTCGCTGATGCCCCTGGACGAGTCGTCAAGGTCATCTCGTCGCTGTTGCCGCACCTGCCGACCGAGTGGACCTACCGGGTGCTGTTCATGCGTCGGAGCATCGATCAAGTCGTCCGCTCGCAGCGCGCGATGCTCGACCGACTCGAAACCACGCCGGCGAGCGAAGACGAGGTCGCGGCCCGCCAAGCACTGGCGCTCCATCTCGTGGACCTCGAGTCGTGGCTCGAGACGGCGCGCCACATCCACTTGCTCGGCATCAGCTACGAGCGCGTGCTGGCAACGCCGGTGCGGGAGATCGATCGGATCTGCCGATTCCTCGAGCTCGATCTCGACGCCGCTGCCATGCAGCGGGCGGTCGAGCCGGCGCTTCAACGTCAGAAAATCCATGGGGAGTCGACTTGAACCGAATCACTACCGTCGCAGCCGTCGCGAGCTGCTTGGTTGCTTGCAAGAACACCAGTGATGAGGCCGCACCGGCGCGCACGGCACAAGCGGCCGTGGCGACGGTGAGCTCGCAGCGCCGAACGCTGATCCCACATCGGCCGTTGCTCGACGAGGTCGGGCGTGCGGAGCTCGATGCAAACGGTCTGCTGATCGACTTCGGCGTCCCGGATCAGCACAAGTACACCCGCGGCGGTTGGAAGACCGGCTGGGGAGACAGTGGCGCGGACGAGCATACGGCCTGGGGCACGATCACCTCGCGGCGCGCGTTCGTCGAGCTGGTCGCGCCACGCACGGCGCCGAACGCGGTCGTCATGCGGGCTCGTAGCCGAGGCGATCAACAGCTCACCGTGTTTGCCAACGGACGCGAGCTCGGCACGGTGAAGGTCGGCACCGGGTGGCAGACCCTGCGCGTCGAGGTGCCCGCCGGAGCGATCCCACAGCACGGCCGGATCAGGCTGGAGCTGCGCGCATCGTCACCTGCGGTCCACGGTGTGCGCGCCGAGATCGACTGGGTATGGCTCGCGGCCGGTGCCGGCGAGCCCGCGATGGAGCCGCGGATGGCGCCGATCGAGATCGCCGGGCAGACGCGGCGAGCTCTCGTGGCGCGCACGCCACGCAGCTACGCGTTCTATCTTCAGCCCGCGAGCCACTCGGAGCTTGTCGTCGATCTGGGCGCGGCCGATCAGGCAGAGTTCGTGGTCACCGCGGTGACCGACGACGGGACGCGGCGCGAGCTGCTGCGCGACACCGTGACCAGGTCATGGAAGGAGCGCGTGGTTTCGCTCGATCCGCTGGCGGGTCGTGCGATCCGGCTCGAGCTGCAGACCACGGCCCAGCGAGGCACGGCCGGCTGGGGCGAGCCAGAGATCATGCTGCCGCGCCCGACCAGTCGGGACACGGCGCCCGCGGGCACGCCGCCGCGAAACGTCATCCTGCTCGTCATGGACACGGCGCGCGCCGACGCGTTCGGTCCGTTCGCCGGTCCGTCGCGCGTCGTGAAGACCCCAGGCTTCGACAAGCTCGCCGCCGAGAGCACCACGTTCGTCGCCGCCTACGACAACGAGAACTGGACCAAGCCTTCCGTGGCCACGACGCTCACCGGCCTCTATCCGTCGACCCACAACACGAAGGAGGACGCGAGCAAGCTGCCCGGACAAGTCGAGATGATCACCGAGCGTCTCAAGCGTGAGGGCCTCGCCACGGCAGGATTCGTCGCCAACGGCTACGTCAGCGGCGTGTTCGGGTTCGAACAGGGTTGGGACACATTCAAGAACTACATCCGCGCCAACAAGCCATCCGAGGCCGAGCACGTGTTCAGCGACGCGCTCGCATGGCAGGCGGAGCACGCGAAGGCGCACCCCGACCAGCCATTCTTCCTCTACCTCCAGACCATCGATCCGCACGTCACCTATCGGGTCGATCGCGAGTTCTGGAGCCCGTACTTCTCCGGCGACTACGATGGTCCGCTCGGACGCTCGATCGAGGCCGAGGATCAGGTCGCGCTCAGCACCAAGAAGCTCGCTGCCACCGAGCGCGACCTCAGCTGGTTGCGCGCGCTGTACTGGGGAGAGATCGCGTACCACGATGCTCAGCTCGCGAAGTTCATCGCCGAGCTCGAGGCCCGGGGCGTGCTCGCCGATACGATGATCGTGGTCACCAACGATCATGGCGAGGAGCTCGGCGAGCGCGGCCGCTACGGCCACGGCCACCAGGTGTTCGAGGAGATGCTGCGCGCGCCGCTGATCATGCATTACCCGCCGCTGTTCGCGCCGGGCAAGGTGATCCGCGACATCGTCGAGCATGTCGACCTCGCGCCGACGATCCTCGATGCGCTCGGCAAGCAACCGCTCGAGGACGCCGACGGGATCTCGCTGCTTCCGCTCGTTCGGGGGCAGCCCACCTCGCAGCCACATTACGCGGTGTCGGAGTTCCTCCACGGCCAGCGCGTGGTCCGCGTCGGGACGTGGAAGCTGATGGCCAAGCCAGACAGCGCGACGCTGTACGACCTCGCGCACGACCGTGACGAGACCAAGCCGCTCGGCGATGACGCGGTGATCACCCGGCAGCTATGCGAAGTGCATCTCGGAGAGGCGCTCGCGGTACCACGCAAGGCGCGGCGGATGACCGGGATCGCAACGCGCCGCGCGTTCCGCGCGGGCGAGGCGGACATCAGTCCGCGCATGCGACGTCAGCTCGAGGCGCTCGGCTACTTCGGTAGCGCGCCCAAATCCGGGGACACAAAGGACGGCGATGCCAAGGATCCTCGCTAGCAGTCAACTCGAGGATCATCGTCACGCGAGCGCGAGCGGTGCACGGACAGCCATCCTGGCGGTGGCGGTCGCGATGGTCATCGTACTGGTTCCGCGCGACGCCCTCGCATACGTCGGACCGGGCGCCGGCATGGCGTTCGCGACCGCGGCCTTTGCGCTGCTCGCGAGCATCGTGGTCGTGACGTTCGGTCTGCTTCTCTATCCGGTGCGATGGACGTGGCGATGGATCCGGCGGCGCCGCCCACCACGCACACCGCGCGTACGCCGCGCGGTGGTGATCGGGCTCGATGGGCTCGATCCGGTGCTGACGCGGCGGTTCATGGATCGCGGCCTGCTGCCGAACCTCGAACGACTCGGTCGCGTCGGGTGCTTTCATCAGCTCCGCACGACCAATCCGCCGATGTCGCCGGTCGCGTGGTCGTCGTTCGCGACCGGAGTGCTCCCCGGCAAGCACGGCATCTTCGACTTCTTGACCCGCGATCCGCGGACGTACCTGCCGGATCTGTCGTCGGCGGAGGTTCGACCGGCGCGCCGTCACCTCGAGCTCGGTCCATACCGAATTCCGCTGGGCCGCCCCACCGTGCGGATGATGCGGCGGAGCCGGCCGTTCTGGACCGACCTCGGGCGCCATGGCGTGCCGTCGTCGATCCTGCGCGTGCCGATCACGTTCCCACCGGATCGATTCGAGGGCAGCATGCTGTCGGCCATGTGCGTGCCCGATCTCGAGGGCACCCAGGGGACGTTCACCGTCTACTCGAGCTCGGAGATCGATCGTCATCTCGAAGGCGGACGCCGGATCGCGCTCGAGGTCCGCGACGCTCGCGCCGAGGCGTGGATCGAAGGCCCGGCCAATCCGATCCGCCGCGATGGCCGGCGCACGCGGTTGCCGCTGCGGCTCGAGCTCGACCGCGAACGACGCTGTGCGCGCGCATCGATCGATGGCGAACAGGTCGAGCTCCGACTCGGCGAGTACACCGACTGGATCGCGCTGCGGTTCCCGCTGGGCCTCGGGCTGCGGATGCGCGGGATCTGCCGGTTTCGGCTCGTCGAGCTCGGCGATGACGTCCGGATCTATCAGACCCCGATCCAGATCGATCCGGAGAGTCCGATCCTGCCGATCTCGCATCCACCGTTCTTCGCGACGTTCCTGGCCAAGCTGTGCGGCCGCTACGCGACGCTCGGGTTGGCCGAGGACACGTGGGCGCTCAACGAGGGCGTGCTCGACGAGCATGCGTTCCTCGAGCAGGCGTGGGCCAACCACGCCGAGCGCGAGGCGCAGCTGTTCGCGATGCTGCGGCGGACCCGGCGCGGCCTGGTCGCGTGCGTGTTCGACAGCAGCGACCGGATCCAGCACATGTTCACGCGCCACATCGACCGCGATCATCCGGCCAACGCGAGCGCCGGCGATTCGGGCGACAAGTTCTCGACGGTGATCGAGGACACCTATCGCAAGCTCGACGAGCTGGTCGGCCGCGTGCTCGCCCAGGTCGACCCGAGCGATCGCGAAAACTTCGTCGCCGTGATCTCGGACCACGGGTTCCAGACGTTCCGGCGCGGCGTCAACCTCAACGCCTGGTTGCGCGAGCACGGCTACCTTCACCTCGAGCCGGGCCGTGAGCATGCCGGAGAATGGTTCGACGGGATCGACTGGACCCGGACGCGGGCGTACGCGCTCGGCCTCGGCGGCATCTACCTCAACATCGCCGGGCGCGAAGCCAAGGGCATCGTGTCCGCGGATGATGCGCCGGCGCTTGCCGACGAGATCGCGGCGAAGCTGTCCACGATCGTGGATCCAGGGTCCGGCGAGTCGGCGATCCGCAAGTGTTATCCGGCGCACCAGGTCCGTGGGCCCTACGCGGATCAGTCACCCGATGTGATCGTCGGCTATCGTGCGGGCTGGCGGATCTCGTGGGAGGGCGCGCGCGGGATCGCCGATGGTCCGGTGTTCCTGGACAACACGAAGGCGTGGAGCGGCGATCACTGTATCGATCCGGACCTCGTGCCCGGGGTGTTGATCGCCAACCGCAGCCTCGCGCTGCCGCATGACCATGTGCGGGCGGAGGAAGGTCCGCACATCATCGACCTCGCGCCGACGCTGCTCGAGCTGTTCGGCGTCATCCCGCCGCGCCACATGGACGGCTCGAGCCTGGTGGCCTCGTGATCCTGCGCGGGCTGGGTCGGCTGGTCGCGATCGGTGCTGCCGGTGTGCTCGCGTGCAGCGAGCCGGCGCCGTTCGCTCAGCGCAAGCCAGCGCATCCACGCAGCCTGATCGTCCTCGGTATCGACGGCATGGATCCGCAGATCGTCCGGACGCTGCTGGCGCGAGGCGAGTTACCCAACCTGGCCGCGTTGATCGAGCGCGGCGCGATGCGCGAGCTCCAGACCACCACTCCGCCGCAGAGCCCCGTGGCGTGGTCGACGTTCATTACCGGAGCGGATCCCGAGGACCACGGGATCTTCGACTTCGTGCACCGCGATGCGCTTCATCTCACGCCGTATCTCTCGACCTCGCAGGTGAGCGCCGCCCAGTCGATCGAGATCGGGTCGTTCGCGCTGCCCCTGGGTGCCCCGGACGTGAAGCTCCTGCGGACGGGGACGGCGTTCTGGCAGCTGCTCGAGCAGCACGGCGTTCCCGCCACGGTGGTCAAGGTCCCTGCGAACTTCCCTCCACCGGCGTCGACGCGCGCCGAGTCGATGTCCGGAATGGGGACGCCGGACCTGCTCGGCACGTACGGCACGTTCCAGCTGATCACCGATGATCCCGAGGTCTCGGCACGCCCGGTCAAGGGCGGCATCGTTCACGCCGTCGAGTTTGGAGCCACCCAGCGAGCGAGCACGGCGCTGACCGGACCGGCCGATCCACTGTCCTCGCACGGCGACCCGATGATGCTCGATGTCGAGCTGGTGCGCGATCCGGTGAGCGAGAGCGTGCTGATCCGGATCGGCGATCGCGACGTGATCCTCGCGGCCGGCGAGTGGAGCGCGTGGGTGCCGATCGAGCTCGATCCGGGGGTGCTGGCGGGTCGAGTCTCCGGCATGGTGCGGATGTACCTGCGCCAGGTCCGTCCATCACTCCATCTCTACATCAGTCCGATCAACCTCGATCCGCTCGCGTCGCAGATGCCGCTGTCATCGCCGGCGGACTACGCGCCCGCGCTCGCCCGTGACATCGGCCGGTACTACACGCAGGGCATGCCCGAGGACACCAAGGCGCTGTCGAGCAACGTGCTCTCACCGCCAGAGTTCCTCCAGATCGTCGATCGCGTGATGACGGAGACCGAGGCGATGATCGACCGCGAGCTCGCGCGATTTCACGGCGGCCTGCTGTTCGTCTACCTGTCGTCGATCGATCAGGCGAGCCACGTGTTCTTCTCCAGCCTCGATCCCGAGGCACCGGCGGCGGAGCGCGCGTACGCGGACGTGCTGCCCTCGCTGTACCGCCGGGTCGATCGCTGGGTCGGTGAGCTGTTGCCGCGGCTGGGTCCCGATACCGAGCTGGTCGTGATGTCCGATCATGGGTTCGCGCCGTATCGGACCAAGGTCCACCTCAACGCGTTTCTCGCGCGGCGCGGCTACCTCGCGGTGTTGCCCGAAGGCAAGCGCGGTCCGGGACCGCTTGGCCACATCGACTGGGCGCGCACACAGGCCTATGCGCTCGGGCTCAATCAGGTGTTCGTGAACGTGCGCGGTCGCGAAGCCCAGGGCGCGGTGGCTCCCGAGGAGCGTGACCTCGTGCTCGAGCGACTCGAGCGCGATCTGCTCGCGCTGCGCGATCCGAGCTCGGGCAGCACCGCGATCACTCGCGTGGATCGCGCGCCAGCTGGCAGGTTCGGCGATCGCGCGCCTGACCTCATCGTCGGGTACCGGCGCGGCTATCGTAGCTCGGACGAGTCAGCGCTGGGGGCCGTGGGCAACCAGGTGTTCGAGCTCAATCGCGATCGCTGGAACGGTGACCATTGCATGGATCCGGACGCGGTCCCGGGCGTGTTCGTCTCCAGCACGCCGATCGCTGGCACATCGCGGCCATCGCTGCGCGATCTGGCACCGACGATCCTTGGGTTCTTCGGCATCGCTCCGCCCCCGGAGCTGGAGGGCCATGCCGTGTTGATCGTGGAGGAATCATGAGCAAGGACACCATCAAGATCCCGCGCGACCTGCGGGACCGCATGCGGGACGTTGCCACGGCGCACGGCCTGGGCTCGGCGCAGGACGCCGCGAACCACTTCGTGGTGCGTGGCCTGGATCGCTATGGGACGCCGGCCGGCGCGCTGAGCGAGCGACTCGCCCATGCGGTGGACTCCCAGGGCTACTCGTCGGTCGAGGAGCTGATCGAGCATCTGCTGCAGCGGGGGCTCCGTGCATACGAGGAACCTGCCAGCTCACCCGATCAGCTCGCTGCTCGACTGCGGGGGTTGGGCTACATCGAGTGAGCTACGTGCGCCGCGCGATCGAGCTCCTGGTCGGGCCGTTCGACGGTCTCGCACCATGGGCGTCGCTCGCGCTGCTGGCCGCGCTGACTGCCGTCGTGATGCTCGTGGTGGTTCGCAGGACATCACCGCAGCGGACGATCCGGAACGCGCGCGCGCAGATGGCCGGAGCGATGTTCGAGATGCGGCTGTTCCTCGATCAGCCCCGCCAGCTCCTGGCCGCCCAGGCACGGCTCGTGGGGTGGACCCTGGTCTACGTGTTGTGCCTCGTGCCGTCCGCCCTCGTGCTCGCAGCTCCGCTGGGCCTGCTCTATCTCCACCTCGAGCTCCGCCACGGCCTCGGTCCGCTGTCCGCGCCCTCGATCGTGGTGGTGAAGATCGAGGCGGAGCAAGGCGTGTCACCGCGGGATGTCGAGCTGTCCGGCAGCCCCGGGGCCCGGGTGACCGCGCGCGTCCATGCCGAGGATGAGCATGCGGTTTACGCGCGGATCGCGATCGAGAGGAACGGCCGGTTCCCACTCCAGGTACGGGCGGGTAGCTCCGCCACGACCGTCGAGCTCGACGCAGACGCCGACGCCGACGTCGTGTCTGCCGAGCACCGGCGTGGGATCTCACAGCTGTGGGCGCTGGGGATCGAGCCACCGATCACCGCGTCCGGGATCCGCGCGATCACGATCCCGTATCCCGAGCGAGCCTCGCCCGTCGGTGTGCCGTGGTGGCTGTACTGGCTCGGGCTTTCGACGGCATTGGCGATGGCGCTGCGGCGCCGATTTGGAGTGGCGCTGTGACCAAACCCGCGATCACCTGGGCGCTGCCGGGCTACCCCGACGACGTCGCGCTCGCCGCCGGCAACGGGCGGTTGTGGATTGCGGCGAGCACCGCGACCCTGACGTACGAGGGCGTCTGGTTCGGCAGGGTCACCTCGCGGGGCATCGCCGACGCCGTCCAGGTCGCAGCGCATGGCGTGTGCTGCCGGCCCGCGATCGCCGCGCTGAAAACCGGCGCGGTCGCGATCGCATGTTCGCCGGGTGAGCTGGTCGCGGCGTATCGCTCCCACGATCCGACGCCGATGCGATGGCGCACCGCGATCGATGGCGATCCGGTGCACGCTGCGGTCATCGCGGCCGGGGACGCGGCGTGGCTTGCCATCGAGATCGCGCATGGACCGGAGCGAATGATCCAGCTGTCCCGGTTCGAGCCCACCACCGGCGCGATCCTCGAGCGCCATCAGATCGGCGGCGGCGCGACATGGTGCCGATGGCCAGCGCTCGCGATCGATGGAGGGCGGCTGTGGCTCGCATGGTGTGAAGGTCCGCCGCGGACACCCGGCATGGTCAAGCTCGCCCGATGGACCGGCGGACCGCTGGAGCCCTGGGACGTCTCGGGCGAGCCGGGTGAAGCGCCCGCGCTCGCGGTCTTGGCGGGTGAATGCGTTGCCGTGGCCTGGCACCGCGGTGGCATCTACGACGCGGGCGATCATCGCGACGCGAGTGTGATGCGCACGCTCGAGGTCGCGATCGTGAGCTCGCGCGAGCGCGCCGCGATCGCTGCGAGCCCGCCGCTCGGTGCCGGCGGCGCTGAGCCACGTGGCGAAGATCAAGGCTGGGAGCTCGCGGCGCTCGCCGCGTGCGATCAAGGGGAGCTGTGGCTGGTGGGCCGCTCGACGCATGGTCACCATGTCGCGACCCGCAGCCGCGACGGGATCTGGACCGCGGCGATGCCTCTCGACGCCGGAGGCTGGGGTGGACGCGGACGCCGGCATGCACTCGTGACCCATCGTGGACGAGCGTGGTTGGGCCGGCGTGCGCCCGAGGGGATCGAGGTCGGCGAGTGTCCGGTGCCGGCGGCGGGCGTCGCGCTGGTGCGCGGACCGAGGCTGAGGTCGGCACCATCGCGCGAGCCGAGCCGGTCGGGTGTGTTGTTCGGCGATCTTCATCAGCACACCGCGCACTCCGATGGCTGCGGCAGCGTCGAGGAGCTGTGGATCGCCGCGCGCGATCATCGCGGCCTGGATTTCGCGGCGATCACCGACCACGATCAGTTTTGCCGGCGGGCGCTCGGCCCTGCTACCTGGCAGCTCACGACCCAGGTCGCGGCGAGCTTCGACGAGCCAGGTCGGTTCGTGGCGCTGGCTGGCTACGAGCTCACGCTGCCGCGCTATCCCGGGCCGGGGCACAAGTGCGTGTACTTCGCCGATCGCGTCCCCGATCGTGTTCCCGATCGCGACGTCGACGCGTTGTTCGCGCTGCTGCGCGAGCTCGGCGGGATCGCCGTGCCGCACCACGTCGGCTGGACCGGCGGTGACTTCGCTCATCATGATCCGCATGTCCAGCCGATCTGGGAGATCTGTTCGGTCCACGGCTGCTACGAGGCCGACGGTGCGTGCGCGGCACATCCGCCTCGCGCCGATCACGTGATCCCCGGCCAGTTCGTGCGAGATGCGCTCGATGCGGGATTGCGGTTCGGCTTCATCGCATCGACCGACAGTCACGGACTCGACTGGCATCACGGCATCGCGCGCTGGCGCAATCCGTATCGCGCTGGGCTCGCGTGCGTGGTGGCCGCGGAGCCAACGCGTGCCGGGGTGATCGCCGCGCTTGGCGCTCGCCGCTGCTACGCCACCACCGGTGCGAAGATCGTGGTGCACGCCGAGGTGGAAGGAGCGCCGATCGGCAGCGAGTTGCCAGCGAACACCCGCGGCGAGCTCACGGTCGAGGTCTCAGGGACCGCGCCGATCGCGAACATCGTGATGATCGACCGCAACCGCGAGCGCGAGCTCACGGTGGAGCACAGCGGTACGACAGCTCGCGCCCGCGCGCCGCTCCCCGAGCACGACGTCGCCAATTATGTGTACGTCCGCATCGAGCAAGCGGACGGCGAAGCCGCGTGGCTGAGCCCGTTCTGGATCGGCTGACGATCCAGGCAGCGTGCCCTCAGTTGACGAGCTTCAGATCGACGCGGCGATCGCGATGCCATCCCGACTCGTCGACGCCGGACGCGTCGACCTCACCGCGTGTCGTCGCGGACAGCTGGGTCGGCGCGACCCCGAGCCGCTTGAGGTAGGCGCTCACGCTCTCGGCGCGCCGGCTTCCCAGGCCGAGATTGTATTCGTCGGTGCCGCGCGGATCGGTGTGTCCCACCAGCTGTACCGAGCGTCCCTTGAGCGGCCCGCGGGCCAGGCACTCGGCCACCTGGGTGAGGACGTCGCGATCCTGGGGCAACAGCGTCTCCTCGTTGTAGTCGAACTTCGGCGCTTGCTCGGGAGCTCCAAACCGAAGCTTGCATTGCGCGGCCAGGTCCTGGGAGACGCCGACGTTGGGGCTCGCCGCAACCGGCTGCTTGGCTGCGGTCGCGGATGCCGCCGCCCCGGGGGAGCCCGGCAGGGCCTGGGTCTTGTTGGGCTTACTGCCGCACGCCCCCATGACCAACAGGCACGAAATCATGACGAGTTTGGATCGTTTCATGCCCGTGAAGACGGTCGGACCGCCCCGCTGTTCACGGTGATATGGTCGTGAACACAGGAGCCGGGCGGCCGTCCTCATCATCGTGACGGTCGCTTCACGAGATGTCGGAGCACGTCGCAGACGATCAGATGGCCGCCCAGTTCGAGCGGATTATTCGCCGGGTCAAGAGCTCGATGAACTACCGAGGCTCGTACAGCACGCGGGACATCCTTGGCTCGCTGGTCGCGCGCTGGCTGTGCAGCGGCGAATGGGAGCGGCTCAAGCTGCTGCCCCCGCACGAGCGCCACATCGGTTCGAGCGTTCGCCGGTTCCTGCTCGATCGGATCGATCAGCTCAGGCGTCGCGGCGAACAGCAGGAAGTGACCGAGGATGGCATCGTGCTCCCCGATGAGGCCACGCTGACCGAGATGATCGAGGCCGCCGAGCTGCGGGCGTGGATCGAGGCGCGGATCAACGATCTCGAGCACGGCGTCGTCGATGCGAGAGTTCGGATCCCGATCGCCAATCCACGCCAGGTCGGCCAGGCGCTGCGCCGGCACGTCGGGGGAGACACCCAGCGCCAGATCGCGAGCGAGCTCGGGATCTCGCTGGGCGCCATCAACAAGCGGATCGTCGAGGGCACGAACTACCTGATCCTGCTCCAGGGCATCGAGTCAGGGCTCGGGGTCGGCGAGTGAACGACGCCGCCGTTCGCGAGGCGCTCGCGCGGATCGCAGCGCGGCCAACGCACGAGTGGGGCGCGCGGGTCGCGCACGAGTTTCCAACCGATCCGGCGATGCGCACGCAGGCGCTGCTGTGGCTCCACGCCGATCGCGCGCGGCCGATGCTCGAGGGAGCCACGCCCTCGCTCGGCGCAGCCGCCGACGAGCGCTACGAGCTGTCGCTCCGGCTCGATACCGGTGCCACCGCGTCGGTGTGGCAGGCGTTCGATCGCAAGCTCGGCCGGCAGGTCGCGATCAAGGTGTTCCACGAGCCGAGCGATTCGGAGGCGCTCGATCAGGTGCTGGCGGAAGCGCGCGCGGCGAGCGATGTGATCTCCGACCACGTGGTGCGGGTCCTCGACGTGCACCACGGCGAAGGCCGCCCGTACATCGTGATGGAGCTGGTCGGCGAGTACGATCCGGACAAGGGCGATATCGTGCTGGGCACGGGTGCGGCGGCGTCGAACGCGCGCAGCATCGACGAGGTCGCCCGCTGGGTGATGCACGCCGCGCGTGGGGTCCACGAGGCGCATCTACGCAACGTGTTTCATCGCGATCTCAAGCCGAACAATGTGCTGATCACGCCGATCTCGCGGCGCGCACGCGTCGCGGACTTCGGCCTCGCGGTGAGTGGAGCGAGCAGCGACCTCGCGAATCCGGCGATCGCGCTGCTCCGGCGCGGGCCCAGTGGTCCGGTCAGCGTCCGAGGTACACCCGAGTACATGGCCCCCGAGCAAGCGCGTGGGTTGCCGCTCTCGCTCGATCCACGGGTGGCAGCGGATCGCGCGATCCTGGTCGCGATCGATGTCTGGGGGCTCGGAGCGATCGCGTATCAACTCCTGGCGGGTCGCCCGCCGTGGTTGGCCACACCGGGCGACGACTACAGCGCGTGGGAAGTCGCCGCCGCCGGCGCTCGACCGCCGCCGCTCGACCGGACCCGCGACGGCGAGCGCATTCCGAGGCGGCTGTGCCGGGTGATCGAGAAGGCGATGGCGAGCGACCCAGCGGCGCGCTACGCGACCGCTGGCGCGGTGGCCAACGAGATGCGCGCGGTCCTCCAGCGTCGCCCGACCACGCTCGATCGCTCGCGCGCGCTGCGACTGTCGCTGTGGTGTCGGCGCAATCCGCCGCTCGCGATGGCGGTCGCGGTCACGATCGGACTGAGTGCGGTCATCGCGGCGACCCACACCACGGTCACAAGGCTGCGCGTCGAGCGCGAGGCGCTGACCGACAAGGTGGACGAGCAGAAGGCCGAGCGAGCTCGCCTCAAGCAACGGGTGGAGCAAGCGCGCGGCGAGCTCGAGGCCACTCGCCACAAGCTCGCGACCCACCGCGAGAGTCTGATCCAGCTCGAGACCGAGCTGGCCGAGGAACGCACTTCCTATCAGAGCGTCCTCCAGGCCAAGGAGCGCGCGCTGCGCGACGCCACCTCCAACACGCGCCAGGTCGTCGAGCAGCTCGAGGCGGCACGCCGCGAGCGACAGGCCGCCGAACAAGCGCGCGCGGCGCTCGATCTGGCCGTCGCGGAGGCGCGCCAGGAAGCCGAGAAGGCGACCAAGGAGCGCGAGCGGTTCCGGCGCGAACGCGAGGCGGCGCGGGCGGAACGTGACGCCGTTCAACGCGAGCGGGACGCGGCGATCGCGGAGCGCGAAGCCGCTGAAGCCCAGCTGCGAACCCTCGAGCGCGATCACGAGCCGGCGGCGTCCGCGGAACAGCGAGGCGCGGGGGGTTAGCCCCAGCGTTGAAGCCGCTGTCCGTGCGTTCAGTGTCAGCCGGTTGTGTTACCAACGGGGCGTGGCGAGGGTCGGATTCATCCTAAAGCCTGACAAGTCCGAAGCCGGCGTGCTGTTCGAGCAGCTCGTGCCGTGGCTTGGCGAACACGGACACGTGCCGGTCGTGACCACCGAGGATCAGATCACGACAGCCGGCATCGAAGTCGTGCCGGAAGCCGAGCTGGGCGATGCGGTCGATCTCGCCGTGGCGCTCGGTGGCGATGGCACGATGCTGCGTGCCGCGCGCATCGTGGCCGATCAGGGCAGACCGGTGCTCGGCATCAACTTCGGTGGCCTGGGCTTCCTTGCGGGGTTCGTTCCGCGCGACGCGCAGCGTGCGCTGTCCGCGGCGCTCGATGGCACGCTCCGCAAGGTCAGCAGGATGCGCCTCGCCGTGTCGTTCATTCGCAATGGACAGCCGCCGATCGTCCAGTACGCGCTCAACGACGCCGTGCTTCATCAGGGCGCGATGGCCCGGCTCGTCGACATCGAAGCATCGGTGGACGATGCGTTCGTCGCGGCGTACCGAGCCGATGGATTGATCGTGGCCACGCCGACGGGATCGACGGCGTACAACATGGCGGCGGGTGGTCCGATCGTGGTGTCGGGCCAGCACGGTCTGGCGGCGATGGTGCTCACCCCGATCTGCGCGCACGCGCTGACCAACCGTCCGCTGGTGCTCGACGCCAGCGCCAAGATCCGGCTCAAGCTCGGAGCCGACGTTCGCGGCGTGTTGATCACGGTCGATTCGCAATGGGGCCACTCGTTTCTCTACGGCGACGTCGTCGAGGTCACCGAAGCGGAGGCACCGCTGATCATGTTCGCCAACGATCAGAGCTTCTTCGATGTCATGCGGGACAAGCTGCACTGGGGCGCCAGATCGGATCGCCGCGGAGGCAAATAATGCTGCGCCATCTACGAGTCACGAACTTCGCGATCTTGTCCGACGTCGAGCTTGAGCTCGGGCCGGGCATGAACGTGCTGACCGGCGAGACCGGCGCAGGAAAGTCGCTGATCGTCGAGGCGGTCAACCTGCTGCGCGGCGGTCGTGCGTCCGCGGACATTCCGCGCGCCGGCGCCGACGAAGCGGTCGTCGAAGCGATCGTCGAGGTTCCCGACGATCTGCAGTCGCGGATCGCGGGGATCCTCGAGGCAGCTGGGCTGCCCGCGAGCATTGCCGGTGGCGAATCGACGGAGCTGTTCATTCGGCGCGTCATCCAGCGCGGGGGGCGGAGTCGGACGTACGTCAATGGTGCGTTGACCACCGCGCAACGGCTCGCCGAGCTCGGTGGCTTGTTGATCGATCTCTCGGGCCAGCATCAGCATCAGGGCCTCGTCGATCCGTCCCGGCATCGCGACATCCTCGATGCATTTGCCGCGCATGCTGACTTGCTCGCGGTGATGGAGGCTGCCGCCGGCGAGCTGGCTCGCTGTGAGGCGGAGCTCAAGGTGCTCGGTGGAGACGAGCGCGAGCGCGAGGCCCGCGTCGACTATCTGCGTTACCAGCTCGATGAGCTCGATGCGGCCGCGCTCAAGCCTGGTGAGGACACCGAGATCGACGTCGAGCGTGGCCGCCTGGCATCGGTGGACCTTCTGCAGAGTGCCGCCCGTGCAGCCGAGGATGTGCTCTACAGCGCCGACGACAGCGCACGCGATCGCGTCGCCGCCGCGGTGCGAGAGATCGAGCGCGGGATCCGCGCCGATTCGACGCTCGAGCCGATCGCGCGGCAGGTGGCAGAGATCGAGACGCTGATCGATGACGTGGCCGATCAACTGCGCAGCTACGCCGACAAGCTCGAAGGTGATCCTGAGCGACTGGCGTGGCTTGACGATCGACTCGCGTTGATTCGCCGGCTCACGCGCAAACACGACGGCAGCCTCGACGACGTGATCGCGAAGGCCGCAACGCTTCGCGCCGAGCTCGACGCGCTCACCGGCCGCGATGCTCGATTGGCGGAGCTGATCGGGGCACGCACCCGCGCCGAGGCTGCTGCGCGGGCGGCGGCCGAGCGGCTGACCCAGAGCCGCAAACGTGCGGCCCGCAAGCTCGAGAAAGAAGTGTGTGGCGCGCTCGGCGATCTCGGTATGGGGTCGGCGAAGCTGAGCGTCCTGATCGAGCCGACGATCGGGTCGCTCGGGCCATCGGGTTGCGATCGAATCGAGCTGATGCTCGCGTCGAACAAGGGTGAGGATACGCGGCCGCTTGCCAAGGTCGCCTCCGGTGGCGAGCTCTCCCGGATCATGCTGGCGCTCAAGCTTGGGCTTCAGGCCCAGGGCCGCGCCTACGAAGTTGCGACCTACGTGTTCGACGAGGTGGACACCGGAATCGGCGGTGCGACCGCGCAGGTCGTGGGAGCTCAGATCCGGGCCGTGGCCTCGGCGGAGACCGGACGCCAGGTGTTATGCGTGACGCACTTGCCGCAGATCGCCGCGTTTGCCGATCACCATTTTCATGTCTCGAAGTCCGAGGTCAGCGGCCGCACGGAGACGCACGTCCGCAAGCTGTCACCCGCCGCGCGCAAGGACGAGCTCGCCCGGATGCTGGGAGGGCAGGCGACCGCCAAGGCGAAGGCGCATGCGGCGGAGCTGCTGGCAGAGGCAGCGCGGCCACGACGAGCAGCCGTGGCGCGTGCGACGTGACGGTGATGGTGTCGGGGCGCTAGAACAACACCGCGAGGCCGAGCGATGCGCCCTGCGCGAGTCCCAGACCCCATTCGAGCCAGGTGGTCTCCTTTTCCTCGACCTTGGTCCGCACCGACATCCCCGAGAGCGTATCGGTGCGCGTATCGGTCTGGCTGAACGAGTGCCACTGCACGAACGGCACTGACAGCGAGTACTCGGCGAACAGGGAAAAGTTTGGATGCAGTCGCCAGTCGATCCCGAACACGCCGCGGGCACCGATCAAGAAATTCACGTCGCGAGAGCTGAACACGTGGGCCTGGTCCATGACGCTGACGTCGTCATCGAGAAATCCAGCATCTCGCGTCCAACCGGCGAACACACCGATTCCCGCGTACGGCGAGAGCGAGCGCTTGCTGAGTCGCATCAGGAAATCGGCGACTCCCGCGACCGTGTACGAGCTGCTGCCGGCCGACACCGAATAGGTCGTCGTCGCCATGCCCGCGATCGTCGTCGTGGTCTTGGTCTGTTCCTGCGGGTTGAACACGCGGTTCAGGTTGGCGCCAAAGCGGATCGCGCGCGTCGGCCCCAGGTGATAGCGGGCCGAAATCCCCAAGCCCTGGAACTGACTCAGCACTTGCTGAACCTGCAGCACGTTGTTGAGGCTGAACAACACAGCCCATGGCGAGTTCCATCCCTGCCGCTTGCTCAGCACCTCCTCGTCCTCGTCGGCGGTGCGTACCGTCGGGCTCGAAGCCACAGGCGGATCGATGGGAGCGGGCTCGATGGGTTGCTCCGGCGGTTCCGGAGCGACCGGTGGTTCTGGTGAACCTGGCGGAACGGTTGGTGCAGGTGGGACAGGTTGCGCGATCGCGGCGGAGCCGGTGATCGTCAATGCTGCGGCCACAACGGCCGCGCAAGCTCGAGACGTGGTCATGATGATTCTCCCCTCGTGCCGGAGAATGCTTGACGTGACTTCAGGTGTCCAAAAACCGCATGCAGGCGGCAGTAGATCAGCCGGCCTCGGTCGGAAAGCCCGCGGCTTCCCAGCCCGCGATCCCTTCGGGCATCACGAACACGTTGGAGTAGCCGAGCTCGCGCGCTCGCCGCGCCGCGATCGAGCAGCTCCGACATCCCCGACCCGAGCAATAAAACACGAGCGTGGCAGCCGGGTCCGCGGGCAGCTCGCTCGCGTCGTAGGTGTGCGCGTCGAGGTTCTTCGCCCCCGGTACATGACCGCGCCGCCAGCGTCCGGGGCCATTGTTGTCGAACACGAAGAAGCTCGACGTGGCCAGACTGGCCGCCACCTCCGCGACGGTCAGCTCGGGAAGATCCACAGGGCTAGCCCGGCTAGCTGACCGGCTTGCGGGCCGGGTGCGTGCGGCCCGTGGACTTCTTCTTCTTCTTCTTCTTGCCGGGGTGCCCTGACCAGTCGGTCCAGCGATAGCTGCGCTCGCCCGGACCGCGGAAATCAACGTGAATGAACCCGCTGTTCGGGTACAGGCCGATGCCCATGTTGCCGGGATCCAGCGTCTCGGCGTAGCTGTACATCTCGCGGATCGTCACGCCCGAGATCCGGATGTCCATCGCGGACGCATGGTAGTGCCGGCTCGAATTGCGCTCGGCGAACCGGAACCCAGACACCAGATCGACGCGCTTGCCGCCGAAGTGATCGCTGATCCTCGCGAGCTGTTCGTACAGCTCTGGACGAACAGCCCGGACTTCGCCGGTCCGAACACAGCGGAACAGCTCATCGAGCTTGGCCAGCGCCGCGTCGTCGAAGCTGCCGTCCGGCTTGTAGATGTTCACGCGAACCTCCTCGTTGAGGTTCTCGGCGCGGAGCCAGACGTTTCCCGAAGGGCGATCGAGCGGATCTTGCCGCAGCGAAGACTTCGCGGCGCTGTGTCCTTGAAACACCGCGACGCGACGGCACTTGCGGGACTTTCCAGACCCAGTGCACTGCCTCATCGTGCCCTTGTTGGACGACTTCTTCCGCGCGCTCTCCGTCGACGCCGCCTTGGGACCCGCGAACGCCGGGGTGGCTGGAGCCACCATGGCGAAAGCGAGCACGAGCGGGAGCAATGCGCGCATGGGAGCTTAGGCTAAGTGGATGTTGGGCCTGAACTCAACAAAACCGTCTGCGGATTCGTAACGTGGACACAACATTTGCCCTCGATCCGTGACCGATCCCTCGACGCGTGTTCAGGTGTGACGATGCATGCGTTCAGTGTTCACGCGGTAAAGTTCAGTGTTCGGCACCGCTGACTTGGTCGCGAGAGCCGACGCTTCGCGGGCAGCTCACTGCGGCGTCGGCGGCAGCGCAGGAAGGTTCACTCCCGGCAAGCCACAGTGCACGAGCTCCATGCCGATCTTCTGAGCGACCTCGAAGATCCGGTTGTCCCGGTAGAACTCCCCGTAGCAGATGCGCACGATGCCGGCGTTGGCGATCTGCTTGAAACAGCTCCAGCACGGGCTCGCGGTGACGTAGATCGTTCCACCATCGATGGTCACACCGTTCTTCGCTGCCTGGATGATCGCGTTCGCCTCGGCATGGATCGTGGCGACGCAGTGATTGTCCTCCATCATGTGGCCGACGTCCGAGCAATGCGGCATGCCGCGGATCGATCCGTTGTAACCGGTCGACAGGATCGTGCGGTTTCGGACGATCACCGCGCCGACGTACTTGCGCGGGCAGGTCGAGCGCGTGGCCACGACCTGGGCAATGCTCATGAAGTAGTCATCCCATTCCGCACGCGGCCGGATCTCGTCGGGCATGTCGCCATCGTACCGGATCGATGGCGGCTGCATGCGACCGCCGCCAGCTGCGCTGCGCGGGATCGCTCAGCTGTCGTGGCCAACCGCGCCGTCCGGACCGGAACCGCCAACGCGACCGGTCCGATCGCTTCGCGTGCCGACCCCCGACCTGGCCCTCGGCGGAGTGCTATGGTCGCCCCCCATGTCGTCGGGACAGTCCAAATACAAGGACACCGTCAACCTTCCAGACACACCGTTCCCGATGCGTGGGGACCTGCCAAAGCGCGAGCCGGAGCTGATCGCGGAATGGGAGCGGACCAAGCTCTACGACCGGATCCAGCAAGCGCGCGCCAACGCTCCGGCGTTCGTGCTCCACGATGGCCCGCCGTACTCGAACGGCAACATTCACTACGGCCACACGCTCAACAAGCTGCTCAAGGACATCGTCGTGAAGTCGCGCACGATGGCCGGGTTCCGTACCCCGTACATCCCGGGCTGGGACACCCACGGTCTGCCGATCGAGCTCGCGGTCGAGCGCGAGCTGCAGCGCACCGCCGGTGGAAAGGATGGCGCGCCGAAGCCGCATCAGATGACCGCGGCGGAGGTGCGCCGGGCGTGCCGGGACTACGCGCTGAAGTTCGTGGCGATCCAGCGCGACGAGTTCAAGCGGCTCGGCATCCTCGGCGACTGGGATCACCCCTACCTCACGCTGGACAAGAGCTACGAGGGCGCGATCGCCAAGGCGCTCGCGGCGTTCGCGCGCGGCGGCTACCTCTATCGAGGTAAGAAGCCGGTGTCGTGGTGCCCGCGCGACAAGACGGCGCTCGCCGAAGCCGAGATCGAATACAAGGACAAGACGTCACCGTCGGTGTACGTCCGAATGCCGCTGATCGAGCGCGGCCGGCTCGACGCCCGGCTCGAAGGCAAGCGGCTCGCGTACGTGATCTGGACGACCACGCCGTGGACACTGCCCGCGAACCTCGCGATCGTCGCGCACCCCGCATTCACGTACCTCGCGTTGCCCAACCCCAGGGACGGCGGCGAGTATCTGATCGTCGCGCGGGAGCTCTCGGAGGCATTCGCCAAGGCGATCGGCGGCAGCACCGCGGGCGCCATCGAGATCTCACCGACGGAGATGGCGACGCTCGAAGGCAAGCGCTACCAGCATCCATTCATCAAGACGCCATCATCGGACGCCGCGTTCCGGCTGTGGTTCGCCGATTACGTCACCGCGGACGCCGGCACCGGGCTGGTGCATACCGCCCCCGGCCACGGCGCTGACGACTACAAGACAGGGATCGCGCACGGATTGCCGCCGTATGCGCCGCTCGATGATAGCGCGCGCTACATCGAAGGCGTCGAGCTCGAGGGTGGTCCGTCGCGGGTCTCGCTCACCGGCAAGACCAGCGATGAAGCCAACCCGCTCATCGTCGAGCACCTCGCGTCCACCGGCTATCTCCTCAATCCGACCACGGACCGTGTGCAGCACAGCTACCCGCACTGCTGGCGCTGCAAGGGTCCGATCGTGTTCCGGGCAACGCCGCAGTGGTTCATCGCGATGGACCACAACGAGCTCCGCGCCAAGGCGCTCGCCGAGATCGATCGCACGACGTGGGTTCCTCCGTGGGGCCACGATCGGATCTACGCGATGATCGAGAACCGGCCGGACTGGGTGCTATCGCGCCAGCGGTTGTGGGGCACACCGATCCCGGTGTTCTATTGCAGCGCGTGCCACACCGAGCACGCCAGCGGCGACACCATGGATCACGTCGCCAAGATCTTCGAGGCGGAGGGCGCAGACGCGTGGTGGACCAAATCGGTCACCGAGCTGGTACCGCCCGGTACCACGTGCAGTACCTGCGGCGCGGGCGCTGACAAGCTCGAGCGCGAGAAGGACATCGTGGACGTGTGGTTCGAGTCCGGCGTGTCGTGGCTCGCGATGTCGAGTCGTGACGCCGACCACCGCGATATCGATCTGTACCTGGAGGGGAGCGATCAACACCGCGGGTGGTTTCATAGCTCGCTGCTCGCCGGCGTCGGCCTGATGGGGCGCGCACCGTATCGCCAGGTGATCACGCATGGGTTCGTCCTCGACGAGCACGGCATTCCGTACTCCAAGAGCACGATCGAGAAAGCCAAGGCCGAGGGCAAGAAGACCAGCTACATCGCCCCCGAATCGGTGATCGCCAAGAGCGGCGCCGAGCTATTCCGGCTGTGGGTCGGATCGACCGAATACCGCACCGACATTGCGTTTTCTCAGACGATCCTCGATGGATTGTCCGAGTGGTACCGCAAGCTGCGGAATACCGCGCGGTTCCTCCTCGGTAACTTGAAGGGCTTTGATCCGGACCGCCATCACCGCAGCGACTTCGAGCAGCGCAACGCGCTATCGGGAATCGATCGCTACCTCCTGGCGCGGATGGACACCGTGATCGCGCGGGCGCGCAAGGCGTACGAAGCCTACGAGCTTCACGTCGTGCATCGCTTGCTCGTCGAGTTCGTCACCGTCGACGTCTCGGCGCTGTACTCCGACGTGACCAAGGACCGGCTGTATTCGGATCCGGTTGATGGCCAGGCGCGCCGCGCGATCCAGCTCGTGCTGTACGAATGCCTGCGCACGATCGCGACGCTCTCGGCGCCGATCCTGGCGTTCACCGCCGAGGACATCTGGCGCTACATGCCCAAGCGCGCCGGCGATCCAGACAGCGTCCACCTCGCGCAGTTCCCCGAGGCACCCGATGAGGCCAACGCTGTCGATCTCGTGCTCGCGTTCTCGCGCCTGTTGACCTGGCGCGAGCGCGTCACCAAGGCGCTCGAGCCGTTTCGCGCGGAGAAGAACAAGTCGGTGGACGCACGCGTCACGCTCTATCACTCGCCGAAGGATCAGGACCTCAAGACCTATCGCGACGAGCTCGCCGATCTGTTCATCGTGTCGGAGGTTGTGCTGAAGGAAGCGTCGCGCAACGGCGGTCCGAGCGACGACGCCGAGGACGTGAAGGTCGAGCTCCATCCAGGCAAACGTTGCGAGCGATGCTGGAAGCGCTACGACATGCTCGCGGCCAAGCCGGATGATGTTTGCGAACGTTGCGCGCGTGCGCTCGAGGTGAGGAAATGACCGAGTCGGCGACTAGTACCTCACCCGAGGTGACGAACCTCGAGCCGGGCCCCTGGTGGAGATCTGCGAAGTGGCGGCTGTTCCTGATCATCTCGGTGGTCTCGCTGATCGCCGATCAGGTGACCAAGATCTGGGCGCGCCACACGTTGCCGGTCGAGGGTGCCGGGTGCGGCACGGTGACCGACGTCGTGGTGGCGATCAACAGCGGGCGATGTAGCGGCAAGGCGGTGCCGGTGATCGCCAACTTCTGGGACTGGAAGCTGTCGATGAACCCGGGCTCCGCGTTCGGGCTGTTCTCGAGCCAGTCAATGGCGCGGATCTTCTTGTCGATCGTGGGCATCGCGATCGTGATCCTGATGATCCGGACGGTTGCCAAGGCGCGCCCCGATCAGAAGCTACTCAACTGGGCGCTCGCGCTGCTGGTCGGCGGTGCGGTTGGCAACCTGATCGATCGCATCTACTTCGGCGTGGTCACCGACTTCGTGCTGTGGCGCTACCACGACAAGCAGTGGCCGGTGTTCAACATCGCCGACGTGGTGCTGGTGGTCGGCGTTGGCCTGTGGGCCATCGAGATCTATCGCGAGGGCAAGCAGGAGAAGGCGTTGCGCCGCCAGCGGGCCAAGTCTGCGGGCCTTGTGAAAGATCTCACGGGGTCCGAGTAGGGCGGCACCGCCTTCGCGCAAAAACCTCGCCGCTAGCGTCGCATTGGGTAGACTCCTGCCATGCGTCCGTGGCTGCTGCTCGCGCTCGCTGCCTGCTCGAACGCGGGCGATGACTACATCATCGATCACGGCGGCGGCGGGGGGCACGTCGGCAGCAACGATGACGCGAACGATGGCGGAATCGATTCGATGGTGGAGGGGATCACCGGGCGAGTGTGCCTGGTCACCGACCTGCGGACCCTGAGCCCGTGCGCGATGACCGGCGTCGGCGGCTTGACCGTGCAGGTCGGGACCAAGACCACGCTCACCGCAGACGACGGCTCGTTCACGATCGCGACGCCTTCGGGTAGCAACCTGGTGTGGCGCATCACCGGCGATAACCTGACGCCGTCCGTGATGCCGTTCAGTGCCGCCACCACGATCCCGGCGATCGATGCCGACGTCTATGCTGATCTGCTGCTGGCGAATGGGCTGATCCTCAATGGCGACCAGGGCTCGATCATGGTTCGCACGACGATGGACAACGCCGCGGTGGCGGGCGCGATCGCGACGGTCGATCCAGTCGCGGCATACGCACCGCATTACGACAGCAATGTCGCGACCTCATGGGACCAGGACGAGACCGGCACCTACGGTGTGACCTGGGTGGTCGGTGCCGAACCTGGAACGACCACGATCACGGTCACGCCGGAGCTCGGCACCGCCGGCATGATCGAGCTGCCGGTCGAGACCGGCGGGATCACGTTTGGCACGCTCGCGCTGCCGATGTGACATTCACGCCAGCGCCCGCAGCGCATCGAGCGCCGCGATCCAGCCTGCGGCCTTGGTCTCGGTCTCGGCGAGCTCGGCCCAAGGCTCGGAGTCGGCGACGATTCCGCCGCCCACGTGAACGCGAAGCTCGTCGCGAACCAGCACGCCGATCCGGATCCCCATCGCGAGGTCGAACCCACCGCCGGCGCCGAAGTAGCCGAGTGCGCCACAATAGGGCCCGCGTACCGCTGGCTCGAGCTCGTCGATCAGCTGCATCGCGCGGACCTTGGGGGCCCCGGTGATCGAGCCGCCGGGAAACGTGGCACGCAACAGCGCAGCGTAGCCCGTGCCGTTGCGCGGGTGCGCGCTGACCCGTGAGACCTTGTGATACAGCGCGGGCAGCTCGACGATGTAGCCGAGCTCGTCGACCGAGACCGAGCCGGTATCGGCGATCCGTCCGAGGTCGTTGCGCTCGAGATCGACGATCATCAGGTGCTCGGCCGCGTCCTTGGCCGAAGCTGACAGCTCGGCAGCGCCGCCCGGGGCGCGAGGTCGCGTGCCTTTGATCGGCCGCGTCTCGACGCGCTCACCAACCGCCGCGAGGAAGCGCTCGGGCGATCCGGAGATCACCGCAACGCCGTCGGCCTCGATCAACGCCCCGTAGGGTGCGGGCGCGACCTCGGCGAGGGCGGCATAGATCGCGAGCGGATCCCCCGGCGAGGTCAGGCGTGCCACCAACCGGCGCGCGAGGTTGACCTGGTAGACATCTCCGGCGGAGAGGTAATCGCGGATCCGATCGATACGGGCCATGTGGTGCGCGCCATCGTCGTCGGGTTGAAACCGCGCGAGCCGCGGCGGCAGCACCGCGGTCGGCATGCGCGCCAACCAGCCTGCCAGCTCACGTCGTGCGCCGGCCTCGGACCCCACGATCTCGAGCTCCCCGTCCGGGCCGATGCGTGCGACCGCGCGATATGCCGCCAGCCACAGATCGGGGCAGTCTCGTCCGACCCGCGGGCCTCCAGGCAACCGCTCGACCATGCGCGCGAGGTCGTACCCGAGATATCCGATCACGCGTGGCTCCGGCGCCTCGGCGATCGGTCCGCCCAGCGTGCAGCCCTCGCGCGCGAGAAACGCCTCGGCCGCGTCGAACGGATCGCCCGTGAACCGGCGCACCGCGCGGCCCTCGCGATCGAGCTCGAGGATCGAATGGCCGCGGGCGATCAGCGTTGCATGCGGTTCTGCGGCGACGAACGACCACCGCCCGAGCCCATCATCGTTGCGGCCGGAGTGCAGCAGCACGCGGCCACGCCGTCCCGCGAGCCGGCGCGCATAGTCGATCGGCACGATCGCGCCCGCGGTCATCGGCTCAGGGGTCATCGGGTCAGAGGTCTTCGGCTCAGAGGTCTTCGGCTCAGAGGTCTTCGAAGCCCTTGAGCTCGTCGATCAGCGATGGATCCGAGCTGACCTCGGGCGCCGGCTCCGAGGCGGCAGGCGTCGAGGGTTGCGGTGGAGGAGGCGGCGTGGCGCGCGCGGGCATGCTCACCGCGGCAGCGGTCGCTTCGCTCGGATCGGGGGCCGGCTCGATCAGCACGACACCTTCGCCGGTGCACTCGATGCACTTGGTGCCGAGCGGGGCACCGCTGGGCGGCACCACCGCGCGAGGAATCACCCGGCCGATCCAGCCTGCGAGCCGGTTGGGATCGATCAGCAGCACGCCTTGCGAGGGCAGCTTCACCCGCACCAGCGGCCGCACGAGCCGCATCGTCAGCGCGCCGTTACCGCGGAACTGGACCACCGGAAAGTGACCGCGTAGCCCTGGCACGTTGCCGTTCTCCCAGCGCAGCGACGGCTCGAACGCGAACACCAGATCCTCGCGCAGGTACAGGATATCGTCGTCGAGCTCGACGGACGTGAACGTCCGGTTTCCGGCGGGCACCGCCACCATGTAGCCCTTGCCGGAGACGGTGTGCAGTGGGTCGCCGTTGTAGTCGAACTTCTGCTCGGTCTGGTGGCCGCGCGCTCGGCGCATCGCGAGCTCGAACGACAGATCACCGCCGAGCAGATGAACACCGTCGAGGCGGGTCAGCATGCGGTCGGTGATCCGGATCGTCAGCGAGCCGCTCGGACTGATCTCGAACACCTCCTCGCCATCTTCGGGGCGGATCAGCTGGTCGGTTGCGAGCTCGGACAGCGGGCGTGGTGGCATGCCACCGGCCTGGGTACGAGGACTGGCGCGCGTGACCACCGCTGATGGCTCGGCCGCGGCGACCGCCGAGGTGATCATCGATTGCCCGGGCATCGGCTCGGGTGCCGGGGCGCGCGGCAAGATGAACTGCATAGAGTCGGTCATCCGCACCGCCGGATCATTGGACAGCGTGGCGACGCCCGGTGGGCTCGCCCCAGCCGGCGCGGTCATCGGCCCGTGCGCGGGAATCGGGCCGAACGGCGAATCGATCACGCTCGCCCCCGAGCGCGCGGGCACCATCGGAACCGACGGTGCGTCGGAGGCGAGCTTCTCGATCACGATCTCGGGATGCGATAGCTGCGAGCTGATCGGCGGCCGGTCGTCGACGCCTCTCGGTGGCGTCGTGGTGCGCGGCGTTGCGATCCCCGCGGTAGGCGTCGTCGTGCGCGCAACCGCGATCGGTTGCGACATCGTGCGTGGGATGACGACGCCGTCCTCGCCGATGGTCCCGTGTGGCGTGCGCCCGAGCTGGTGATGGATCCCGTCGCGCTCGGCGGGGGTGAGGTTGCCCTCGATCTCGGAAGCGAGCTCGTTCTGACCCGCGAGCAAGAACGAGCGATACGCTTCGGCGTAGCGGCCGGCACGCGCGTAGGCCAGCCCGAGGTAGCTCACGGCGCGGCCCTGGCTCGGGTCGAGCGCCCGGCTGGCCTCGAGCGACGAGATCGCCTTGTCCGCTTCGCCGAGCTTCAAGTACACCAGCCCCAGGTTGAGCCGGTGGGAGGCATCGGTGCCGGCCTTCTCGACGAGGTCCTCGTAGATCGGACGCGCCTCGGCGTACTGGTTGCCCCGGAAGTACGACAGCCCGAGTAGCGCGAGCACGCGCGCGTTACCCGGGTCGAGCTCGTGGGCGATGCGAAACGCCTTTTGCGCCTGCTCGAGCCGCCCCTGCTTCAACAGGTCGGCCCCGCGGCCGACCGCCTCCTCGATAGCCTCACGGTCGAGCGCACTCGTCACGATGTGAATTGAACCGCAAAGGGGCTCGTAAGTCACGGTACCGGAGGCGAAAGCTGGGGCGGCGAACGAGGCGATCGCGACCGGTGGACATGGTTGCGGACACGCCGTCGACGCGACGCGGTGTGATCGACCGCAGCTCGCCACCGGCGGTTCGCCGATCGCGCTTGAATTCACCCGGTCGGCGGGCATCATGCCGGCCGTGAGTTGCCCCAGCGCCGAACAGCTCGCCGGTCTGGTCGAGGGCACGAACGACGCGGCAACGGTTGCGCATCTCGCGGCGTGCGAGGCGTGCACCGAGGTCGTGCGCGTGTTGCGGGATGCGGGTGACGCGGCGTGGCCTGTCGCCGAGGGCACGCGCGACGAGATCGGGCCGGCGCCCGGTGACACGATCGGCCGCTACGTGGTGCTTCGCGCGGTGGCGCAGGGCGGGATGGGTGAGGTCTACCTCGGCTACGATCCCGCCCTCGATCGCAACGTCGCGCTCAAGCTCGTGCGTGCCGATCACAACGGATCTCCGACCTTCGGGGCGAGGCTCGATCGCGAGGCCCGCGTGCTGGCAAAGCTGGCGCATCCCAACGTCGTTCGCGTGTTCGATGCTGGAACATGGCGTGGCAGCGGCTATGTCGCGATGGAGTACCTGCAAGGTGAATCGGCGCGCCAGTGGTGCCGAGCTGCGAGCCGGTCGGTTCACGCGATCGTCCGCGTCTTCGCCGGTGCTGCGCGCGGGCTCGGGGCGGCGCACGCGCTGGGTGTGGTCCACCGCGACGTCAAGCCAGACAACATCCTGGTCGGAGAGGATGGCATCGGCCGGATCGCCGACTTCGGCCTGGTCACCGACACCGCCGGGATCACCGATCGCGCTCCGGTCGGCTCCAGCAGCGACGGAGTGCGTTCGACCGCCGCGGGCACCGACGGCTATCGGGCGCCGGAGGTGATCGCCGGCGCTCGCGCCGATGCTCGGAGCGATCAATGGAGCTTGTGCGCAGCGTTGTGCGAGATGCTTGCCGGCGAGCTCCCACCGGCATCGGGTGGCGTTCCCGCGACGAGGCGGCTGCGCCGTCTGCCACCGCCGATCGCCCGCGCGTTGCGCCTTGGACTCGATCCGGATCCGGCCAATCGGTTTGCGAGCATTGACGAGCTGGCGAGCGCTCTCGAACAGCGCACGCGATCGCGGTTCGTCCTCGGCGGCGTCGCGGTCGTGGCGTTCGGGGTGGCAGCCTGGCTCTTGCTGCAACCGGGCCGCGCGATCGATCCGGATGCGCATTGCATTTCCGAGGCCCGCACCAGCACGACCGCGGTCGAGCCACTGCGCGATCCAGCGTTCGTGCGGCAGTTCGACCGATTCGGTGGCGCGGCCGAGCAGCGGCGTGCCGCGTTCGACCGCGCGGTGACGAGCTACACCACGCGGCTGTCGGCAAGTGCGCTCGCAGCGTGCCGGTTGGAACCGGTGGATCCGCGAGCGGCGGCGCTCCAGCGTGTGTGTCTCGTCGATCGCAGCCGCGAGCTATCGGCGCTGGTTGCCGCGATCCGCACCACCGACCGAGCTGGGCTCGAGCAAGCGCCGTTCGCGTTCAGCAAGCTGTCCGATCCGGGGCTGTGTGACGAGCCGGCGCGGCTCGCCACGATCGTCCCCGTCGATCCCGCGAGCCGCGCCGAGGCGGACCTCATCGCGGGCGAGGTGGCCGCGCTCCAGTCCCGGATGCTGCTCGGTGATCGCGCCGAGCTGGTGCCCCTCGCGCGCGGCCTGGTCGCGCGCGCCGAGCGTCTCGGGGCAGCGACGACCGCGTTCGCGGCGACCAGCTTGCTCGCGGATCTGGTCGCCAATGCGGGCGATCTCACCGCCGCGATCGACGGCAACCTGACTGCTGCCCGGCACGCCGCGATCGCGCACGATGATCGTGCGATGGCGCTGCGGTTGACTCGCGCCGCTGACATCGCCGCCCTCGCCGCCGATCTGTCACGCGCCGGCGCGCTGGTGGGCGCCGCGGCGGTGATCGTCGAGCGCGTCGACGATCCCGCCGTTCGGGATGATCTCGAGAGCGCCAGGGCCGAGCTCGCGGTCCAGCGCGGCCAGGCGGGTGACATGGTGCCGGTGCTGCGCCGGATCGTCGATCGCGCACGTGCCCGCCACGGGCTCGCCAGCGCCGAGTACCACCGTCGAATGTATCAACTGGCGCGTGCGCTGCGCGGCGCAGGCGAGGTCGACGAGTCTCGTGAGCTCGCGCGCACCGGGCTCGCCGAGGTGACCGCCAATCTCGGTGCTGATCACCCAGCATCGATCGTTTACCTGTCGCACCTCGGGCGGATCGCATCCGAGACGGGCGATCTACCGGGCGCGCGTCGTGAGCTGGAGCGCGTGCTAGCGCTCACGCGGGTGACCTATGGCGACGACAGCGTGCTGGTCGCGGACGCGCTCGGAAATCTCGCCGCGGTCCTGACCCTTCAGGGCGACCACCAGCACGCGGTGGAGCTCGGTGAACAGGCGCTGGCGATGTACCACCGCCACGGCGGAACCAAGAACCTCGCAGGCCACATCAGTAACCTCGCATCGGCTTATCTCGAGGTCGGCAGGACGCGAGACGGTCTCGCGATGCTCGAGCGCGTGCTGGCGATCCGGGAGCAGCAGTTCGGCTCCGACAGCGCACAACTGCTCCAGCCGCTGGTGGCGATCGGCGTCGCGCATGCGGACGCAGGTCAACGCGACGGCGCGCGGCGTAGCTGGAGCCGTGCGGTCGCGATCGCGCAGGGCATGTCGACGACACCGCCTGACTTCATGATCGACACGATGCGCGAGCTCGCACCGCTGCTCGCGGATCCGCGCGCGCGGGCGCGCATGCTTCGCGACGCGGATGCACTCGAGCGCCGCCACGCAGCGACGAGCGAGGTCACCAGGCGATGACCACCACGAACGCTCCTTCGATCCATTGGCGTGCGATCGCGACGCGAGCGGCGGCTGACGCCAAGCGAGTGCGAGCGCTCGGTGATGTCGATGTCGCGAGCTTGACGGCGCACCTCGTCGGGCTCGCACTCGACGACGTTCCCGTCCACCTCGGTGATGTCGTCCTGGCGTTCGCCGCCGCATCGGCGGATCCGGTCGCACAGACCGAGCTCCATCATCGCGTGGTCCAGGCGGCTCGTGCCACGCTGCCGCCCGCAGGATATCCCGAGCACGTGGTCGACGACACGATCGGCGAGCTCACGGTGTCGCTTGCACATGAACCGAACCGACGATCACCGCTGCTGAGCTATCGCGGCCAGTCGTCCCTGGCAGCATGGCTGCGTACGCTTGCCGCGCGCACCGCGATCCGGCTGGTGAAGGCATGCCGTCGCGAGCCCGGGATCGGCGATCACGATTCGATGTTGCTCGATCAGATCTCGTCGGTGGATCTGACCAGCGACCTGTACCGCGCCGAGCTTCGAGGGGCGGTGCGCCGCGCGTTTGGTGCCGCCGTGGGCCGGCTGTCGTATTTTGAACGCGATCTGCTCGCCGAGCTGATCGTTCGCGGTCGGAGCGTCGACGTGATCGCCAGATCGCACGGAGTACATCGAGCGACTGCCGCACGCTGGATTGCGCGGGCGCGTGCCGCCCTCGATCGCGAGCTGCATACCGAGCTCGCGCTCGACCTGGCGGTCTCGCCGTCCGAGATCTCGAGCATCCTGGGCACGGTGCAATCGGGCCTCGAGCTCTCGGTCGAGCGGCTGCTCGCGGGCTAAACCGGGCTGGCGGTTTCGCGCATGTGATTCCGGTCGGTTAGTACGAAGTTTTGCGACGCCGGCTGTGCCCGCCGCACTTCGGTACGGAGGTCCGGTTCATGTCGAAGTTGCTCATCGTGGTCATCGTCGCTTGCGTTGCGGGCTGCAGTGGCGACGGCTCCTCGCCCGCGGTCGATGGTGGGGACGTCGATGCGCTGCCAGATCCGTCGGGGCCGGGCGCGTTGCTGGCGACTCGGTGGTACTTCGACACCTACGCCGCGACCGCGGATAGCTGTGGCGGTCGCCTCGATCAGGGAGGGGCGTTCACCGTCGACATGGTCACCGCGGCCGGGTTCCGGATCTCGGGGACCGAGACGAGCCGGCGTCCAACCTCCATCTGCATGGTGAATCCGGCGCACGCATTCACCTGCACCACGCCCCAGCAAGCGATCGACAAACGACCGGCGCTCGACGCGGTGATGACGTTCGATCTCGAGCTGTTCGGGAAGGTCACATCGACCACCAAGCTCACCGGAACCGAGGTCATCACGATCGGCTGTCGGGGAGCCGACTGCGATCTCGATAACACCTCGCCGTGCACGAGGACCGCGACCTTCACCGCGGTCCCGCTGTAGCGGTCGATCCCCTCGCACCAGGAGTCACGACCATGACGACCACGATCACTCGCAGCTCTCTCATCACGATCGCGCTTGCTGTCGCTCTCGTTTGCTTCGGTTGCGGCGGCGGCGGCGACGGCGACGACTCCGGCGAAGACCCCAATGACGATGCCATCCCATGCCGCAGTGATTGCAACGGCGCGGAATCGTCGTGCCACGTCGCCTGCTCGAACGATCCGGATATCGAGGCGTGCTGGCTCGATTGCAAGAGCAGTGAGCTCGTGTGCTTGAAGACCTGCGAAGCGCAGTTCCCGGCCACGGACTCGACCCGATGCAAGTCCGACTGCAACAGCTGGCAGAGCACGTGCAACAACACGTGCGAGGATCAAGATTGCTTCTCGACGTGCGCGAACGGGGCGCTGACGTGCAAGCAGCAATGCGACGCTCAGTACCAGTGACGCAGCGGCCGCCCGGCGTCAGCGCGAATCGATCATCCGGTCGATCGTCATGCTGCCGTCGTCCTCGATCGTGACCGTGACCGCGCCATCGCGATCGGTGCGGGCGACGGCGGCGCCGGCGGCGCGCCAGCGCTCGACGACCGCAGGCGAGGGGAACCCGAAGCTATTCGCCCTCCCGCACGAGATCACCGCGAGCCGTGGCCGCGTCGCGTCGACGAGCGGCTGCGACGACGACGTCGGGCTGCCGTGGTGCGGAACTTTGACCACGTCGAACCGCGGCAGGCCCGACGCGATCAGCTCGGTTTCGCCCTCGTGCTCGAGATCGCCGGTGAACAGCACGCTGCGATCGCGGTATCGAATACCAACGACGAGCGAGTTGTCGTTGACCGAACGCACCGGGTCGGCGGCCTGGATCGCCGGCGCGTCGTCGGACGCTCGATAGCGTGGGGCGTAGATCCTGAGCTCGACGCCTGCTCGGGACCGGGCGATGCCGAGCGGCGGCGTGCCGATCTGCGTACCGTCGCGCGCGAGCGCGGCCACCACCGCGGCGTACGCGCCCCTCGACGTGCCGGACTCCGACGGCGCCTCGAGCTCGGTGGCCGACCACAGCTCGGCGATCGGCGTCTCGAGCGCGGCCAGCCCGAGATAGTGGTCGGGATGTGGATGCGACACGACCGCAAGGTCGATCCGGTGATGACCGTACGCGGCGAGCACTCGATCGATCGTTCGCCCCGACGCGCGTGCGGCCTGCGCCGTCGCAGCGCCTGGTGTGCCCCCCGCGTCGACGATCCACACCCCGCCATCGGGAAGCTCGATGATCGCCGCGTCTCCCTGGCCGATGTCGAGGAACGTGATCCGCAGCGCATCGGCCGGCGCCGGCGATCGAGCCAGCGCCCAGACCGTGCACATCGCCAGCCACACGAACGCATCGAGCCACGTGCGATGCGTTCGCGCCGACAGCCACAGGGCGAGCATGACGAGCACGGTCATCGACGCGAGCTGTGCGACGGCGACCTGGCCGATCGGTGTGGCATGGGCCAGGAGTCCGGCACCCTGGTCGACCCAGTGCACCAGCTCGGTGGCGATCCGGATCAGCAACGTCGCGTCGAGGACCAGCCCGGCGAGCGCGAGCGGCAACGCGACCAGCTCGACCACCGGCGTGAGCAACAAATTGCCAATGACGCCGCCGGCGGCGACCTGCTGAAAATGGATCGCGGTGATCGGCGCGGTGGTGATCGCGATCCACAGCGACGTCACAAAGCCGCGTGCAAGCCACTCCCGCACACGATGTTCGGGCTGTGCAGGTGCGGTCGGCCGCAACGCGAGCGTGAGCGCCGCGGTGAACGACAGCTGGAACGATGGATCGAACAGATCGCCGGGACGCAGGGCCAGCAGCACCAGCGCGGCGATGCCGAGCGCATCGAGGAGTCGCACCGGCCGGTCGAGCGCGGCGGCGAGGAACACCAGCGCGACCACGATCAGCGCCCGCAAGGTCGCGAGCTGGGCGCCGGTGACCATGGTGTACGCGATCGCGATCGCCAGTGCCGGCAGCGCCGCCCAGCGCGCGGGCCGCACCCGGCCACCCCACGGCGAGCCGGCGATCAGCGTGCGCAACAGCGCGAACGCAAGTCCCGCGACGACGGCCAGGTGCAAGCCGCTGACCGACAGCACGTGGAAAATGCCCGTGGCGCGCCAGCGTTGATCGAGCACCTCGGAGACCTGGCTGCGGTCGCCGACGACGATCCCGCGCAACGCACCCTGTGCGTCGCGATCTCCGCCGGCGCGATCGATCGTGTGCGCCCATCGGTGCTGGATCGCGGCCGCAGCCCGCCAGGCGCGATCACGGATCGAGGGGACATCGTCGATCACGTCGAGATGCTGCGCGTTGATCTCGAACGCAGCGCCCGCAGGATTGGGGCGCGCGGAAGCACCGGGGTTGCCGGCTGGTCGCGCACTGCGAATCAGCCCCGTCACCACGACCCGTTGTCCGGGGATCAGCGGTTCGTTCGCCCACACCCACAGCGTTGTTGCCCTGGTCTCGAGGAGCGCTCCTCCGCCCCGCGGTGTCGTGACGACCGGCCTACCGATCGCGCCCACGACGCGATCGGTGATGCGGTCGTCCGCACCGACATTGTCGGGAGCCGCGCGCTCGGCCGGCGCAGCGTGAGCGGCTCCGGCCAGGACGATACCGACGGTGAGCAGAGGGCGCCATCGAGCTGCGCCGGCCACCGCAGCCGCGCCGAGCGCCCAGAGCGCCCATCTCGCGATACCTACGTCGTCGAGCGCGCGCGCGGCCGCGATTCCGATCGAGAACGCGATGGCGGCGGACAGCGGCGTGCGCAGCGACCACATTGGCGTCGGCTATCGCCCGGAGCTCCGAGCGGTTGCGTCGCGAAACCGCGAGACATCGTGATCACCGACGACACGGAGTCACAGGGTCGGGTGTACACGTTGTGAGGGTGGCCACACAGTTCATCGTGACGAACGTCCCTCGATGCAACGTCGCGAGGGTCTGTATACGGTGCGCCAACGTCGAAGCGGGCGATCCTCGAGCTCGCGAGTGGTATGCGGATTGCTCGGGCCGCTTCATCGATTGCAGCCGCCGATGCGAATCGGTAGCCCCGAGTCATCGCCTCATGGTTCGTCGGGGAGGCGACGACGCAGGAAGCTCGATAGCTCGTCGTCGACGAGGCGTGACGCGAGACAATCGAGATCGACGAGATACTGATCGCTTCCGATGAGGACGCGGATGCGCTCGATACGGTCCGCCAGATCGCCACGCTGCGACGAAGGCGAGCCCGGGCACGGTGCCGAATCGCTGATGTCGAGTGCGGTTCGCATGATCGTCTACCTCTGGTGAACGAATCGACCGCGGCCAGCCATTCTTTAAGCCCAAAAAACCTCTGGGATCGACTGGAGTTTTGTCGGGAGCACGCGACGCGAGCATTGCGTGTTCGGCGCGCTGCGGTGGGCGACGCGTGCCGGGCCCATGGCGTGTCGCGTGCTCGATCAGCGTACGATGGGACTTCGCATCGGATCAGCCAACCGAGCGTTCAGGCTCGAGTTTGGCCTGCTCACGGCTTGCCGTCCCGCGCATCGGAGCACTACGATCGCTGCCACATGTCCCTGCGGCTTGGCCTCTGCCTGGTGGGCACCGCGCTTGCGATCGGTCCTGCACAGGCAGGCACCGTGGCCGGCAAGCTGGAGCTGCCTCCACCTCCTGAACGCGCACCGATCCGAGCGAAAGGGTTTCTCGATCGGATGGAAAATCCGCTCGCGCCGGTGCGGCCGGTGAGCGTGACGCCCTTCCTGGTGGTGGCGCTGGAAGGCTCGACCAAGCCGACGGCTCCGCCCGAGCTCACGTGGGTGCTCGCAGGTGAATCGTTCAAGCACCCGGTCGTGATCGCCCCGGTCGGCGCACACATCGTGATCTCCAACCAGTCGAAGACCCCGCGCACGCTGATCGCCGAGGAAGACCCGAAGCTGCTTCCTCCCGGCACACTCAATCCCAATGCCACGCGGTCGTTTCGCAGCGAGGCTCCGGCGGTGTTCACGATCACCGATCCAAATGCGTCGCACCTGCGCGGCAAGGCCGTGATCGTGGCGACACCCTACGTTGCGACCGTTGACGACTCCGGCAGGTTCGAGATCCCGAACGTTCCCGAGGGCACGTACAAGGTCGCGGTCT
>JBFWXW010000020.1:0-93959 GCA_050187075.1 Kofleriaceae bacterium
CTCGAGCGCTGGATCGACGCGGCCTCGGAGTGCTCGCCCTCACGGGTCTCGGGGGCCAGAGAAGACGATGCAGACGACGCCGCAGTCGACGCCGAAAACGACGCCGCAGTCGACGCCGCAGACGACGCCGGAGTCGACGCCGACAGCGACGCCGGAGTCGACGCCGACAGCGACGCCGGAGTCGACGCCGCAGACGACGCCGAGGTCGACGCTGCAGACGACGCCGACGTCGACGCTGCAGACGACGCCGACGTCGACGCTGCAGACGACGCCGACGTCGACGCTGCAGACGACGCCGAGGTCGACGCTGCAGACGACGCCGAGATCGACGCTGCAGACGACGCCGAGATCGACGCGGGAGCTGCCGCCGAGCCGCGCGTCCGCGCCGGAGCGTCGCGAAACGAGATCTGTAGCGACGCGCTCGTCGCCGGTGCGGGATCGGCCCGGTCGTCCGCCAGCTCGAGCGGGGGCGAGTCACCCTCGCGTGGCTCCGGCGGGATGTCCCCTACACGTGCATCGAGCACGATCGGCGTGCCGCCCGAGTGATCGGCGTTGGCATCCTCGGCGAGTGCGTCGGCGATGCCCTTCTGCGAGGCCTGGGCAGTCTCGAACTGAAGAAACAGCGCGCCGAGCCGCTCGACCTTGGACACGTCGGCCATCCCGACCTCGCGCGCGAGCGATACGCTGCTCTGGATGTGGCTCGAACGCACCGGCCCCCGCCCGGCAGCGATCAGAAAGCCCTCGACGATCGACCGGCTGAAGCTCGCGTTGTCGTCGGGCGTCCCATGCCGGCGTAGCCACTCGGCGAAGCCATCGATCTTGGCCGCAGTGGACATCGGAGACGATCATCTTAGCCGATTGCGTGCGCGCGAAGCAGGATCGGACGACGTGAGCACCAGGTGCTCTCGCGAGCGCCTAGAAGATCGGCGGGGCGGCGCAGCGGTTGTTGACACAGGTCGCGCCGGTCGCGACGCCGCAGCAATCGGCGGGAGTCGTGCACGTCTCGTCTGGATTCGAGCAGCCGCCGGGTGGCGGCACACACTGCAGGATCGGCTGTCCATCGGGATCGGTGCCGGTCGGCCGGCAGAACCCACCGCAGCAATCGGATCCGGACTCACACGTTGCACCGTCGGCCCTGCACGGCTCGAGCGCCGCGTACGCGCGCATGTTGCCGGCGTCGAGCTCCTGGCCATCGAGGTAAAACGCCGGGTGGCTCGGATCGACCGCGCCCTGGTAGTTCAGATCGATCGCGGCGACCCAGATCTTCTTGCGCTTGCTCGGGTTGCCCTGGGTGCCCCATTCGTCGTCGGTACCGGCCACGGTGCCACCGGGCGCGAGCGTGTGGCCATAGGCGCGCCGGCTCGTGAACATCACCCAGTAGTAGCCACCGACGGCAACGGGCAGGACGCTGGGCTCGTAGTTGCGGCGATTCTCCTCGTCCTCGCCATACGGCAGGTAACTGATGCCGCTGGCGTCGCGGCCGTTGAGCGCATACAGCGGATTGACGGTCTTGGTCGCGGTGTCGACCAGCTTGACCTCCGCGTACCCGGGCACGCCCTCGCCGCCATTGGTGTCAAATCGCTCGCCCTGGTGATAGACGACTGCGGCACCGTCGGGAAGGAAGCTCGGCCATCCCGCGACGCCGGAGCTCAACGTCACGAGCGGATCGACGGTGCCAAACATCGGGGGCGTCATCGTCAGGTCGACGTCCATCATCGCAAGGGTCTTGCCGCCACCTGTGCCGCTGGGCGCATCGCTCCAGTTGAAGGCGATGTGCTTGCCGTCGGGCGCGAACGCAGGGGTCATCGCGTAGCTGACCTGAGTGGAGAACGTCGGAGCCACGATCTCGGCCCCGGTCGACGTGTTGTAGAGCTTCGACGGCGTCGCGCCCGACAGGCCGCGGATCGACGAGCCCGAGCTCGGCACGGCGTTCGACAGCAGCAGCGAGCCATCAGGGGTGAGGGCGCCGAAGCTGTAGCGGCGGCCTTCGGTATCCGCGACGCGCTCGACCACCGCACCCGTCGGATCGAGCGTGAAGGTCTTCGAGTCGATCGGATTGCTGGAGCTCCACCCCACGCCCGCGGCCACGACGTTGCCGTTCGCGCTCACCGAGTGGCAAACGGCGCACCCTCCGATCATCACCTCGGCAGCGTGTCCCGGCTTGAGGCGCATGATCGCGCCGGTGTTGGTGAGGGCCGACTTGTACGTGTTGTAGTACACGACGCCCTTCAGGTCGGCCTGGCCGATGCGATAGGTCTCGCCGATCGGTCCAGTCACCTGGTTGGTGCCCACGAGCTTGGTCGCCTCGACGACGAACGGATCCGCGCCGCCGGCGGATCGGGTGGCGGCTTTCCAGATCGCATCCGGGAGCCGTACCGCCGCTGGACTCGAGCTGGCGAAATAGCCCACATACGAGAAGTCGCCGACGTCGACGGCGATCCGCATCGCGGTGGCATCGCCTCCCTTGTACTGAAAGTTGGGCGCCGGGATGCCTCGAGGGAACACCGTCGCGTCGTAGGGGTACAACCATGAGAAATCGGGATCGGCGTTGCCGCCGGCATCGAGCGCGGTGATCTGGTCCATCGGCAAACCGGCCGTGTTGTCGACGATCCGTACGCGAACGCGAACCGTGGTCGACGCCTCCAGTGTGCCGTAGCGCGCGGTGACCTTCGCGATCCCCGCGACCAATCCCTGCGACCGGAACGTACCCCCGGCGTCGATCACGCCGATCTTCACGTCGTCGAGCTGCCACGAGCTCGTCACCGCGACGCCGCCCACGCTGCTCGTGAACGCGAGCGAGTCTGGACTACCGGAGACGTCGAGGGTCGGATCCTGCGGGGCGATCACGAGCTCGACCGAGCCGTCGACCTCGCCGCCGTCTGGATCAAGGACGGTGTCGCCCGGCTTGCCGCCGCACGCGATCACCACCAGGAACGTGAATGCGATGGAGATGGGCCTCACGGACCGCCCGCGACTGCATCGGTTGTGCCCGGGCACAAGTGGCCGTTTTCGCGCCGCGCGCGCCCCGGTCTCCGCTGGAGACAACTGTCGCGCTGGGAACATCGAGCCCCGGCGCGACGGTAGGAGATGGTCGCGCCTGTCCGGACGGTCAGCGCCGTGCGGTACGCGTACGACGAGCCGTCCGCGATCGCTTGCGCGGCCTTGCTTCCGCCGTCGGCGGCCTGGGCGGGGTCGCGCAAACCGTGCGATGGGCATCAGCGATCGCAGCGCGAACGTCCGCTGCGCGCGCCTTCCGTAATGCGATCAACACTCCCGCGAACCCGTCGAAGTGAGGAATCGTGAAGAACCCGGGCGGTGCGATCGCCAGCAACGCGTCCTTGGCGTCGAGACTCTCGACGCGCACGCCGAGGATCTCACCGGCAGGAGGGGACTCGTCGCCGAACCGTTTGAGATCGGCCTTGGTGAACGGCCGCTGCCACGCGAACCCTTTGTTCCCCACCATCCAGGTGCGATTCCCCCATGATGTACCCACGGTCACGCGTGGGAGGGTCATCGCGAACGCGTCGACATCAGCGAACGTCATCGGCATCGCTGCGCGATGTTGCCGCGATCAGCGTGGCGGCGCGAACGCCTGGTGCGACGAACCGAGCTCCCGCGGTCGCACATGTGGCAGATGTCGCCGAGTTGTCCCGGCGCGCACTTATCGACGTGCCCGAGCGCGCGCGAGAGTCGCGCAACCTCTAAGATAGACGCCGTGCGACGACCAGCAGTGAGGGCTCGGCCGCCACGTACCTCGTGTTTTCCGAGGTGCACCGTCGAATGGCAGAAGGGTCCGGCGCATGTCGAGCGGTGACGTCCTGTCTCTGTTGCCACTGTTTCTCGCCTCGCTCGTTCCAGCGTCGCTGGTCGTCGCCGCGTTTCTCATTTCACGGCAGCGCTCTCGGTTCCTCACGGTCGCCGTGTTCGCGACCACGCTGACCGCCGGCCTCACCTACCTCGCGGTCGTGCTGCATGCGTTGCTGTCGTGGGTGGGTTACGACGCTCGCGTCACGAGGCCCGGCTCGGTGATGAATGACGTGGTGCAGCTCGACATCGTTTCGAGTGCGATGTTCGTGCTGGTGTCGACGCTCGCGCTGGTCGTGGTCCGATATTCGCGGAGGTACCTCGCCGGACAACGCGAGCTCGATCGCTATGCGCGCTATTTGTTGCTGACCCTCGCGTCCGTGACCGTGCTGGTGACGTCGAACCACTTCGCGGTGCTCATGGTGGCGTGGTTCGCGACGGACATCGGCTTGCATCAGCTGCTGACGTTCTATCGGACGCGGCGCGAAGCGATCATCGTCGCACACAAGAAGTTCTTGTTGTCGCGGGTCGCCGACGCATGCTTCGTCGCATCGCTGGTGCTGATCGGCCCCGCCACGGGATCGATGCGGATCGACGTCGTGAACGCGGTCGCCCAGACCAACGGAGAGCTGTCGCCGACCCTCCACCTCGCGACGGTGCTGCTCGTGTTCGGCGTCCTGCTCAAATCCGCGCAGCTGCCATTTCATGGGTGGATGCTGCAGGTGATGGAGGCTCCGACGCCGGTGTCCGCGCTGCTCCACGCTGGGGTCGTGAACATCGGTGGCTTCGTCATGATCCGGCTGTCGCCGCTCATGGCGCATGCGTCGATCGCGCAAGGCATCCTGATCGGCGTGGGACTGTTCACCACCATCGTGGCATCGCTGGTGATGACCACGCGCCCCGCCATCAAGGGTGTGCTTGCGTGGTCCACGATCGGACAGATGGGGTTCATGCTCGTGCAGTGCGGGCTCGGCGCCTGGCACCTCGCGCTGATGCACCTGCTCGCGCACTCTCTCTACAAGGCGCACACGTTCTTGAGCTCGGGCTCGATCGTGACGCAGTGGCGCGCGGCTCACCTCGTGCACAGTCCCCACGCAAGGCTATGGCATCTGATCGCCGGTGCGGTGGTGGTGTCCGTGGCGGTGGCACCGTTCTACTGGGCGACGGCGCTTCCGATGGGGCATCTGTCCAGCACGATCGGGCCGCTCGCGTTCGTGCTCGGGCTCAGCTTCGCGCCGATGATCGGACGGGCGCTCGCTGCAGGGCTACGCGCGTTCCTGCTGGCGGGGTTGCTGACCATCGGCGCGTCGGCCTCGTACTTCGGATGGCACGTGCTGTTCGACCTGCTCGCGCCTTCGATCAATGGAGCCGCGGTGGCGTCGGACCTTCAATGGTCGATCGTCGTCTATGGGCTGGTGTTGCTGTTCCTCGCCCAGTCGATCTTGCAGACCCGCCCGAACGGCCGGTTCGCCAACTGGCTGCAGCCACATCTGCTGAGCGGCCTGTATATCGATGACTGGTTCACCCGGCTAACCTTCCGGTTGTGGCCGCCGGGGTTTCAGTGACCGACCACGCTGGATTGAACGAAGCGGTCGACCGTGCCTGCGCGCGGATCGCACCGACGTGGCCGCTGGACCGGTTCATCGCGCTCAATCCGTTCTGGCCGCTCACCCACAAACCGATCTCCGAAGTCGCCGGAGAGCTCGCCGCGCTGTCGGGCGCGCGCCTGCTCATGCCGCGCCAGTGGTACGCACAGGAGTGGCGCGCCGGACGGCTGCGCCCCGAGCACCTGCGCGAAGCGATCGCCGAGACCGGGTCCGACGTGACCGAGGACGACGTCGTCGCGCTGTTCTGGAGCGGCGAGCCAGCGCCCGCCCAGCGCCCGCTGGTCGTTTCGACGATGGAGGCGCTCCGTCATCGCGAGCACGAGCTCACCTGGCCCGAGTTCGTGATGGAGAGAGTCAGCCGATTCTGCGCGTCGTACTTCGACGATGGTCAGGCGCAGATCGGAGGCGTACGCGAGGGCGGGTTTTACGCGAGCTGGCGAGCCCAGGCGCCGTCCGATCATGGCCCGTCGTTGTTCATGGAGCTCGGCGGGTACCGAACGACCGTTGCCAAGCTGCCGACCACCGCGGACGAGATGATCATCCGCGGCTGCGCGGACCTCGGGGTCCCCGACCACGAGCGCGAGCGTTATTTCTCGGCGCTCCTGCTCGACGTCAATGGGTGGGCGTCGTGGTGTGCGTACTTGCGGTGGATGGCGAGAATCGCGGGAGGCCACGATGCTCACCTCCGCGAGCTGCTGGCGATCCGCCTGGGCTGGGAGTGGATCCTGTTCTGCTCGAGCGATGAGACGATCCGCGCCGAGTGGAGGCTCGCGATGACGAGCTGGCCCGCGATCGATCGGGCTGCGCGACTGGTCCGGTTCGATGACTGGATCTTGCAACGGGCCCTGGAGATCGCCTGGCTATCGAAGCTGCGCCCGAAACTGTTGCAAACCATCGGTGCGCCGCGACCTGCGCAACCAACGCTGCAGGCGGCGTTCTGTCTCGACGTGCGTTCCGAGGTGTTTCGGCGCGCCGTCGAAGCGCAGGGCGAAGCCATTCAGACGCTAGGCGTCGCAGGCTTCTTCGGTATACCGATCGAATACGCGCAGCTCGCCGCCGACGATGCGCGGCCGCAGCTTCCGGGGCTGTTGGCTCCGAAGTACCGGGTCACGGACACGGGCGTGCCGCGAAGTCTCGAGGCGAAGCGCCGAGCGCGGCTCGACGCGGCCTACGCGTGGAAGGCGTTCAAGTCGAGCTCGCTGTCGAGCTTCGCCTACGTCGATGCGGTGGGCCTGTTCTTCGCGCGCACCCTGTTCCGCGACGCGTTTCGCGCGGAGCGGTATCGCGCGGAGTACCGCGACCGTCCCGGACGGACCGAGAGCGAGGTTCAGACGCGGCTGCCGCGACTCACGGGGCACCTGGATGGCGAGCCGATCAAGGCCGACGAGCGCTGCGAGATCGCCGCGACGTTCTTGCGGACGATGGGACTCACACGCGAGTTCGCGCGCCTCGTGGTGCTGATGGGGCATGGCAGCGAGACGCGCAACAACGCGCATGCAGCGGGGACCGATTGTGGAGCGTGCGGCGGACATCCAGGCGACGTCAATGCGCGAGCCGCGGCGGCGCTGCTCAACGACGAGGACGTCCGCGCTGGGCTCGTCGCGCGTGGCATCGAGATTCCCGCAACGACGCTGTTCGTCGGTGGGCTTCACAACACGACGACCGACGAGGTGACGCTGTTTGCCGAGGGAAACGCGGCCAAGACGCACCTCGCCGATCTCGCCGCGGCGCAGGCCGTGTTCGATCGGGCCAGCATCGTCACCCGGCGTGAGCGTGCGCCCAGGCTCGGCATCGGGGACCTCTCGGACGCCAAGCTCTACGCCGAGGTCGTGAAGCGCGCGACCAACTGGGCCGAGGTCCGCCCCGAGTGGGGGTTGTCTGGCAACGCGGCGTTCATCATCGCCCCGCGCGAGCGCACCCGACAGATCGACCTCGAAGGACGCGTGTTCCTTCATGACTATCGATTCGAGCACGACCAGGATCACGCGATCCTGGAGGCGATCATGACGGGGCCGATGGTCGTCGCGCACTGGATCAACTTCCAGTACTACGCATCCACCGTCGACAACGAGCGGTACGGCTGTGGCAACAAGGTGCTCCACAACATCGTCGGCGGCCACCTCGGGGTGTTCGAAGGCAACGGCGGCGATCTCCGGATCGGGTTGTCGCTCCAGTCACTGCACGATGGAGAACAGTGGGTGCACACGCCGCTGCGGCTCGCCGTGGTCATCGAAGCGCCCCGTCCGGCGATCGATCGCGTGCTCGAGAAACACGCCAAGGTGAGCGAGCTCGTCGACAACGAGTGGCTGCATCTGTTCCAGCTCGATGTGGCCGAGCGCGGATTGTTCGCGCGAAGGAACCGCGGCTGGAAACCTGCGCCGGTGTGACCGGGCGGTGGCGGTGAGGCCGACTATACTGCCGCCATGGATCCCGCATTCTGGCGTAGCCGGTGGCAAGAAGGTCGCACCGCATTTCATGAGGGTCGACCGAACACCTTCCTGACCCGCCACGCTGACTGGCTCGCCGGATGCCGGCGCGTCTTGGTCCCGCTGTGCGGCAAGACCGAGGACCTCGCGTACCTCGCAAGTCTAGGGCACGAGGTGATCGGGGTGGAGCTCGTCGAGGACGCCGTCCGCCAGTTTTTCGACGAGCATGCCACGACTCCGACGATCGACCGGGCCGGCGCGTTCACGAGGTACAGCGCGCGATCGATCACCCTGCTCGCGGGCGACGTGTTCGCGACCTCGGAGGCGATCGTGGGCGCCGTGGACGGCATCTACGACCGCGCTGCGCTGGTCGCCCTGCCCGATCAGATGCGCACGCGCTACGTCGATCATGTGCGCGCGATCGCGCCGCAAGCAACGCGCGAGTTGCTCGTGACGCTCAGCTATCCCGAGGGCAGTGCCGAGGGACCACCGTTCTCGGTCGATGACGCCGCCGTGCACTCGCTGTTCCGCACCGCGCGCGTCACGTTCCTCGAAGAGGCCCCGGAACGTGGGGGGCGGGCGGGAGGCAAGATGGTGGAGCGATGCTACGCGATCGAGCTATCGCCGGCGGCGTGATCACGGCCGCGCCAGCGCATCCCAGAAGTCGCACGTCGCTTGGTGGAGATGCGCGCCGATGGCGGGCGGAAGGTCCAGGACGAAGTGCGCATCGCCAGCCGTGGTGTATCGCGGCCAGCCGTCTCCGGGTTGTCCCGTCCTGGCGAACTCTGCCCAGCGACCCTGGACGAGCTCCACCAGCGGCTGCTCGGCCGCGCTGGCGCTGACCTCCAGGCTGGTCGTGCCGAACACGAAGAACAGGTCCACGCCGTGGGTGGGCCCGAGCGCATGCACATGTGGCGGGGCGTCGAGCGCGTGTGTCCACTGGTAGAGGTAGACCGGCACCCCGCGCGCCGAGAGGAGACGAGCGACGCGGCGCGAATTGCAGGCGAAGATTCCGTCGGTAACGATGTCGGTGAGCGCGGCCTTTCGCGTGGGGCGCGTGTAGCGAGCGAGGACCGGGGCCACCGCCGCTTCCCCGAACACACCGCGGACAAAGCCCGCGAGCTCATCGCCGGTCACCGCGTCATACCTCATCGTGTGGATGGTTCCCTCGTCGCGGGCGGTGCCGATCATCAACGGCACGCGCGCGAAGTCGCCGTCGCGCAATGCAGCGAGCGGCAACGTCGGCAACTCGACGCCATCGACGATCGGTCCCCACCACACGCCTGGCGGTAACAGCAGACCGCGCTTGAACGGCAGCGCGGCCGCGAGCTCGCTGGCGCTCTTGCCGCGAAGACATGCAGCCACGTCGGGACCTGTGCAACCGACGGCAGTGGCAAGCTCATCACCCTGGGCATTCGCCATCTCCGGCGTGAAGTACAGCGCGTCGGAGCACGCGCCGCTCTGCATGATCGCGCGTGCGAACAGTCCGCGGCTCTCGGGCATCGCGAGGTGCGAGCACACGCTCCATGCGCCCGCGGACTCTCCCATCACCGTGACCTTGGCCGGATCGCCGCCGAACGCGGCGATGTTTCGCTGTACCCACTGCATCGCGGCGCGCTGGTCCAGCAGGCCCAACGCAGGTAGCACCGAGCGGCGCTGTTCCGCCGCCAGCGCGCGATGCGAGCCGAATCCCAGCGGACCGAGTCGGTAATTCGTGGTGACGACGATGGCCTGTGCCCGCTTCGCGAGTCGCGCGCCGTCGTAGAGATCATCGCCGCCGCTGCCCTGGTAGAACCCGCCACCGTGGATCCAGAACAGCACCGGGAGCGACCCGACCGCAGCGTCGGGGATCCACACGTTGAGGCTCAAGCAATCCTCGCTGGTGTCGCGAGGAAATCCCTCCTCAGGTTGAGGACAGGCCGGACCGCGGTGCGTCGCCTGGCGCGGGGCCGTCCAGGCCGTGGCGAGTTCGGGCGGTCGCCACCTGAGCGAGCCGACCGGTGGTGCAGCGAACGGAATGCCGAGGAATTCGCGGACGCCGTCGTTGATGCTTCCGATCACCACGCCGCGATCCGTGGTGACGGCGATGGGGGGTGTGGGGACTTCGCGTGGTGAAGCCTGTCGCGCGGTTGGGGCGACGGAACCGGCGCATGCGACGAGGACGACCAACACGACGGCAGCTGCTCGCATGGAGACGAAGGGACAACGGAACCATGCGCAGGTTGCGCGGGTGTCTACGTTACCGGCGCGCGAGGAACGGCAACACAGTCGCTGCGAGTTGCGGCGAATCGCACATCTCGTAGTGGGTGACATCGGGTAGCACGGCGAGCCGGTTCGTTGCTTGATGCTCGCGCTGCCAGCCAGCATCGCGCAGTCCACCGCCGAGCAGATGATAGAACTCGACGATGTGCTCGAGCCGGAACATGTCGCTGTCGCCGACGACGAGCATCACCGGCATCGTTAGCTTCTTGACGTCCTCGGCCCAGTCGTAGCGCTGGCGCATGAGCTCGCCCACGCGGTCGAGGAGCCGGGGAAACTCCGCGGGGTTCGGTGCGATCGCCGCATACGTCTTGTACAGCGGCGTGTCCTTCATCATGGGAGCCATCGCGGCGCCGACCTGCGCCTGCATGGGCAACATCTCGGGATAGAAGCCCTCGGTGGCGAACCCGGCGGACACGAGGACGAGCCGGCGTACCTGCGCCGGGTGCTGCACGGCGAACCGGAACGCTACGCCCGCGCCGAGCGAATAGCCGAGGGCGTCGACCTGCTTGTAGCCGAGCTCGCTGATGATCGCCGCCACATCGTCGCCCATGTCGCTCAAGCTGATCGAGCGGTCGCCAAGCGGAGTGCGTCCGTGGCCCTGGAGGTCGACGGCGATCACCTGGTGCGAGGCGGCGAGCGCCGGGAGGGTCGGACCGAACATCTCGATCGATCCGAGGCCGCCGTGGAGCACCACCAGCGGTTCCCCGGTGCCATGGATCTCGTAGTAGTAGTCGATGCCATTGGCGGCGATTCGTCCGCTACGCACCGGCTTCGCGAGCACCGGTACGTGGGCGGCGCTGGCCGGCGCAGCAGCGTTGCCCACGCGAGCAGGGATGGTGGTGCGTGGAGCAGCGAGGTCCGCCGAGGTGCACGCGGTCAACAGGAGGGTGAGCAGCAGCTGCTTGGTCTTCATGCTTGGAAGACGTTTCGCTGGTCACGCGTTCGACAGCGCCCGCCAGGAATCTTCAACTACCTGAAATTGCCGTGCGAGCGATTCACGGGGATCGGCGTGGCAGATCCGCACGACCACCGCGGCCGGTCGCTACAGCCGGCCGGCGAACAGCAACACCAGAAGAATCACCACGATGATCGCTGCCGGTGACCAGCCCGCATAGCCAGCGCGGGAATGCCCCAGGCCACCACCGACGAGGGCGATAACGAGCAAGATGAGCAGGATAGGCAAAAGCATGGGTACGCTCCGATTTGTCGATGGCCTTCTCGGCCGCCTTCACCTTGTGCTTCCAAACCGCGGGCCAACTAGCCGGGCGGCCCGGCCGAGGTGATTGCGCGCGCGCCTCCCCCCGCCCCACCCAAGGTGATTGCGTCGCCGCGCCGCCCGCCGCCGCCCCACCCAAGGTGATTGCGGCGCCGCCCCACCGCCGCCGCCGCCGCCCCACCCAAGGTGATTGCGCCGCCGCCCCACCCAAGGTGATTGCGTCGCGCCCGTCGCGTCGCGCCCGTCGCGTCGCGCGTTGGTCGCCGCCGCCCCAGCCGCCCCACCCAAGGTGATTGCGTCGCCGCGCCGCCCCACCGCCGCCGCCGCCCCACCGCCGCCGCCGCCCCACCCAAGGTGATTGCGCCGCGCCCGTCGCGTCGCGCCCGTCGCGTCGCGTGTTGGTGGAGCGATGCGCTTGTCCGTGTCCGGCCGTGATTCGGACAAGACGTCCGAATTCCGGTCGAGAAGATCTCCAAATACTTGAAAAGTTTCCCGGCCCGTGCTGGCCGCGGACTTGCTGCTCAGCGCGCCATGACCCGGCCACGGCGCGTCCTGCCCAACACGAGCGCAATGGTGACGCGTCGCTGCACGCAACGCCAATTCCTGCTGCGTCCCGACGACGAAGCCTGCAATGCATTTCTGTACTGCCTCATTGAGGCGGCGCTCAAGCACGACGTGCAGGTGGTCGTCGCAGAGATGATGTCAAACCATACGCACGAGCAGACGTACGATCGCTCCGGCAACCGGGTCGAGTTCTACCATCGCTTTCACACCCATTTCGCCAAGTGCATCAACATGCAGCGCGGGCGGTGGGAGAACATGTGGAACAACAGGCAGACCTCCGTCGTCGAGCCACTCGACAAGGAAGCGTGGATCGATCAGATCGTCTATATCGCGACGAATCCGGTGAAGGCCAACCTCGTGGAAAAGGTCCATCACTGGCCGGGCCCCAAGTTCGTACAGGCGTTGCTGAACAAGCGGACCCTGCGCGCCACGCGACCCCGGCTGTTCAGAGCCAACGGCCCGATGCCGGCGGTCGTGGAGTACTCGCCGACGATTCCGCCGGAGCTCGGTGATGCAGACGAGATCATCGCGGAGGTGCGGCGCCGAATCGCATTGGTGGAAGAAGCGTGCGCGCGGACCCGAGAGCGGCCGGTAGTCGGTCGGCGCCGGATCCGGCAGCAGGCGTGGCAAGACCGCCCGACGACGTATGAGCGATGCCGAAACCTGAGTCCGCGTATCGCGTCGCGTAACTCGCAGAAGCGAATCGACCGGCACGAAGAAGACTACATCTGGGAGGCCGAGTACCGCGCCGCGCGGGCTCGATGGCTGGCCGCCGAACCGGCGGTGTTTCCAACAGGAACGTATTGGCTTGCGCGATTCGCCAATGTCGAGGTCCGCGGGCGTCCAAGACCACCGCCAGACGAAAACGTCTAACCACCCTTTGTCGAAGCGGCCAGAGCCGCGCTCGCCACGTGTTCGCGCATGCGAACGCGTCGTCGCGGCGTGGTTGGGCGTGTGACCGTCGGAAATTTCACAACAGCTCGAACAGGCCTCGCGCGCTCCGCTTGGAGGCGCAACGCGACCGCGTCCGGTAACCACCGTGGGTCCGGGCACGGGCGCACAGCGCGGCACATGGCTGTGCGCGCGGGCGCGTAGGATCGCAGGGGCGTCGGAGCGCAAGCCAGCGGGCTCGCCGGGGTCCGGAACGCCGAATGCTAATGGACTCGCGGATGCGCGACGACTCGTACGGTCCGTGGCTTGGTGCGCAGCCGCGAGGCGAGAGCACGCGCTTTGCCCTGTGGACGAGCCGCGCTCGCGAATGCACGGTCCGACTCGGCCTGCCGGGGGGCGGACGGGCGGACCATGTGATGACCGGGTCTGGCAACGGCTTGTTCGAGGTCGAGGTCCCTGGGGTCGGTCATGGCGCGCGTTACGTGTTCGTGCTCGATGGCATCGAAGCCCGTGATCCGTACGCGGCGTTCCTTCCTGACGGCGCCGATGCTCCGGCGAGCGTGTGGCACTCGAGCTATCGGTGGAGACACCCTCCGGTGTCACGACCGCTGCGCGAGCACGTCATCTACGAGCTTCACATCGGGACGTTCACTCCCGAAGGCACGTATGTCGCCGCTGCCCAGAAGCTACCGCAGCTCGTGCAACTTGGGGTCACCGCGCTCGAGCTGATGCCGCTCGGCGCCTGGGCGGGCAGCCGCGGCTGGGGATACGACGTCGTCGCGCACTACGCTCCGTTTGCCCCGTACGGTACGCCCGATGAGCTGCGTGCGTTCATCGACGCCGCGCACGAGCTCGGGCTCGCGGTGCTGCTCGACGTCGTCTACAACCACTTCGGACCATCGGGCAACGTGCTGCCGAGGTTCGGCCCCGAATACTTCAACGCCGGCGAGCGGACGCCGTGGGGCGACGCGCCGAACTTCTCGCACCCCGCGATGCGCCGCTATGTCGTGCGCAACGTCCGGCACTGGCTCGACGAGTTTCGGTTCGACGGACTGCGGTTCGACGCGGTTCACGCGATCGTCGATCGTTCGCCGCGCCATATCCTGGCCGAGATCGCCGATGACGTCCGTACGCTCGTGCCCCGCCGCCTGCTGATCGCGGAGGACGACCGCAACGATCCCCAGATCCTCGAGGCGTGCGGCTTCGACGGCGTGTGGGCCGATGACTTTCATCATCAGGTGCGCGTCGCGCTCACCCGCGAGCGAGACGGCTACTACGCGAGCTACACCGGTCGCGCGAGCGACCTCGCGCGCACGATCGAGCACGGCTGGTTCTACGACGGCGCGAAGTTTCCACGTACCGGCGCCGCGCGCGGGCGACCGGCACCGCGTGCGCCGGCCGAGGCGTTCATCTACTGCATTCAGAACCACGACCAAGTCGGCAACCGTGCGCTCGGCGATCGATTGACCGACGCGGTTCCATGCGAGGCCGTCGCGGCCGCCACGATGCTCCTGCTGTTCCTGCCGATGACGCCGCTGTTGTTCATGGGACAGGAGTGGGCCGCGACGACGCCGTTTCTCTACTTCACCGATCACGCACATGACCTCGGCGTCAAGGTGACCGAGGGTCGGCGTGCGGAGTTTGCGAGCTTTGCCACCTTCAAAGACGAAGCACGCCGGGCGTCGATCCCCGATCCGCAGGCGATCTCGACGTTCGTGGCATCACGCTTGAATTGGAGTGAGAGGACGATGCCGGACCGAGCGAGCGTGCTCGCGCTGAATCACCAGATGTTGAAGCTGCGCCGCACGGATCCCGTCCTGCGAGGAGCCGACCGCCAGCACCTGCACGCGTGGTCGGACGCCAACGCGCTCGTCGTCGAGCGCTGGATCGATGGCGACGTCCGGCGACTGGTGGTCAACCTGAGCGGCGAGCTTGCGCCCACACCGCGCCTCGAGGGTGCGGTGTGCGATCCGCAGGTACTCGCGTCGAGCGCACGCGTGGACATGCGCGAGTCGTTGCCCGCTCGCTCCGCGCTGCTCGTGTCGTACCGGCGCGCAGGGGATCGATCGCGAGCACGCCCGATGGACCTCACGTCATGACCGCAACACCCTCAGACCTCGCTTCCACGCTCCGCCTCCGGCCGGGTAACCCGTCACCGCTGGGCGCAACCTGGGACGGAACCGGCACCAACTTCGCGCTGTACTCGGAGGGCGCCACCGGGGTCGAGCTGTGTCTGTTCGATGACGACGATCACGAGCGACGCGTGGCGCTCCGCCAGCGCACCGAGCTCGTGTGGCATGTCTACGTCGAGGGCGTGGGTCCCGGCCAGCTCTACGGCTACCGCGTCGACGGGCCGTGGGAGCCGCAGGCGGGCCTGCGGTTCAACCCGAACAACGTTCTGGTCGATCCGTACGCGAAGGCGTTCGGCAGCGTCGAGGATTGGTCGCGCGGCACGTTTTCCTATGACCTCCATCATCCCGATCGAGACCTCGCCGCCAGTCGAGCGGACGCCCGCGGGGCTCCGCTTGGAGTCGTCGTCGATCCTTCGTTCGAGTGGGCCGGCGACACGGCGCCCAACACGCCGCTGCGCAATTCGGTGATCTACGAGGCCCACGTCAAGGGGCTCACCATGCAGCACCCCGATGTTCCCGACGAGCTTCGCGGCACGTACGCGGCACTCGCGACCGAGCCCGTGATCCGTCACCTGCGCGAGCTGGGCGTCACCGCACTCGAGCTGCTCCCCGTGCACCAGTTCGTCGACGATCTGTTCCTGCTCGAAAAAGGACTGCGCAACTACTGGGGCTACAACTCGATCGGCTTCTTCGCGCCCGACATTCGCTACCGCGCCGGCCGCCAGCGCGCCGCGGAGGTGCGCCAGTTCAAGGACATGGTCAAGGCGCTGCACGCCGCCGGCATCGAGGTGATCCTCGACGTCGTCTATAACCACACCGCGGAGGGCAACCACCTCGGCCCCACGTTGAGCTTCAAGGGCATCGACAATCGCACCTACTATCGGCTCACCTCCGACGATCGTCGGTTCTACTTCGACTACACCGGGACCGGTAACAGCCTGAACGTGCGCCATCCCCAGACGTTGCGCGTGATCATGGATTCGCTGCGCTACTGGGTCGAAGAGATGCACGTGGATGGGTTCAGGTTCGATCTGGCATCGACGCTCGCGCGAAGCCTCCACGAGGTGGACAAGCTGTCCAGCTTCTTCACGATCATCAATCAAGATCCGATCATCGGGCAGGTCAAGCTGATCGCCGAACCGTGGGACGTCGGTGAAGGCGGGTATCAGGTGGGCCAGTTCCCGGTGAAGTGGGCCGAGTGGAACGGCAAGTTCCGCGACTGCATGCGCGCGTTCTGGCGCGGCGATCCTGGTCGCGCCGGCGAGCTGGGCGATCGCATCACCGGAAGCCCCGATCTCTATGCCGCCGGAGGTCGAACCCCTGCGGCGAGCATCAACCTGATCACCGCTCACGACGGCTTCACGCTTCGCGACCTGGTGTCGTACGACACCAAGCACAACGAGGCGAATCAGGAGCACAACCGCGACGGCGCGGACGACAACGCGTCGTGGAACTGCGGCGTCGAGGGCGAGACCGACGACGCCGAGGTGAATCGGTTGCGCTGGCGCCAGATGCGCAACTTCCTCGCCATGTTGTTCCTCTCGCACGGCACGCCGATGCTGTGCAGCGGCGACGAGCTGGGCCGCACCCAGCGCGGCAACAACAACGCGTACTGCCAGGACAACGCGATCAGCTGGATCGACTGGAACCTCGACGATCGCGCGCGCGCTCTGCTCGCCTTCACCAAGAAGCTGGTCAAGCTGCGGGCCGATCATCCTCTGCTCCGCCGGGCGCAGTTCGTCCAGGGCCGTGACGTACGCGGCGTCGGCGTGAGCGACATCGCGTGGGTTCGACACGACGGCAGGACGATGACGGACAACGACTGGACCAATCCGGCCACCTCCAGCCTGGGCGTGTTTCTCTCCGGCTCCGGCGTCGACAGCTTCGACGAACAGGGCCAGCAGGTGGTCGACGACGACCTGCTCCTGCTGCTCAACGCCAGTCCGACCGACCTGTCGTTCGTGCTACCGGCGTTTGGTGAGCGCGGCCAGCACCAGGACTGGGAGCTGCTGCTCGACACCGACGATGATGACGCGCGCGAGCGGATCGCGCCGGCTGGCACGACGCTGGTCCGGGCGCGGTCCGTAAAGCTATTCGGCCGACGCGCGGTCGGGCCCGCTGGGTTAGCCGCGGCCTATGGGGCACCTACGTCGACGTATCGGCTCCAGCTTCACAAGAGCTTCACCTTCCGCGATGCGGCCGCGCTCGTCGACTATCTGGCGGAGCTGGGCGTTGGTGGAATCTACGCCTCGCCGTACCTGCACGCCGAGGCCGGTAGCAGCCATGGCTACAACGTCGCGAACCACGGCGAGCTGAACCCCGAGCTCGGCACCGAAGCCGATCACCGCGCATGGACAGACGCCATGCGCGACCGCGGGCTTCAGCACGTGATGGACTTCGTGCCCAATCACGTCGGGATCGGCAGCGGCGAAAACCCGTGGTGGTTCGACGTGCTCGAGAACGGGCCGAGCTCCGAGCTTTCTGAATTCTTCGACATCGACTGGGATCCTCCGACTCCGGGCCTTCGCGGCAAGGTACTGTTGCCGTTGCTCGGCGCCCAGTTCGGCGAGGAGCTCGAGGCTGGCAAGCTCGCGGTCTCGCGCGACCGCGGCAGCCTGTTCATCGCGTACGACGAGCGGCGCTTGCCGGCGTCGCTTCGCAGTTACGTGCCGATCCTCGAGGCCGCGGTCGATCGCCTCGCGCTGCCCGCCGACGACGTGTCTGCGCAGGAGCTCGCCAGCATCGTCACCGCGCTTCGCTACCTCCCTCCCGCATCCGCCACGACGCCGGAGGAGCGCGCCGAGCGGGCGCGTGAGAAGGAGGTGATCAAGCGCCGGCTCGCGGTGCTGTGCGACGGTTCCGCCGAGGTCGCACGCGCCGTCGACCAGGCGGTGGACGCCATCAACGCCAGCGTCGAGACACTCGAGCAGATCTTGCTCGACCAGAACTACCGGCTGAGCTACTGGCGCGTCGCCACCGAGGAGATCAACTTCCGTAGGTTTTTCGATGTCAACGAGCTCGCGGCGATCCGGATGGAGGACCCGCGAGTCTTCGATGCCGCGCACGCGCTGGTGTTCCGGCTGATCGCCGAGCGCCGCGTCACCGGGCTCCGGCTCGACCACACCGACGGACTCTACGATCCGGAGGCCTACTTCGCCGCGCTCCAGGCAGGGGCGCACCAGGCCCTCGCGGACGCGGGGACCAACGTCGACACACCGATCTATGTGGTCGCCGAGAAGATCCTCGAGCGCGGTGAGGAGCTGCCTCATGCGTGGGCGATCGCCGGAACCAGCGGCTACGACTATCTCGCCGCGTCCAATGGCATCTGGATCGATCCGGACTCCGAGCGTGCGCTGACCGAGCTCTACCAGCAGTTCACCGGCGCCGACCCGGATTACCGGAGGATCACGTACGACGCGAAGCGAACGATCATGGAGAGCACCCTGTCGAGCGAGATCCACATGCTGGGTCACGCGTTGAAACGCATCGCCGAGCGGCGCCGCCACGCACGCGACTTCACGTTGACGTCGCTGGTGCGCGCGATCGAGGAGACGATCGCCGCGCTCCCCGTGTATCGCACGTACGTCCGTCCCGACGGCACGCGGCGGGAGCAGGACGAGGCGCAGATCCGGCGCGCGATCCGGATCGCGAAACGCAACAACCCGATCGTCGAGCCTTCGCTATTCGACTTCCTCGCGAGCATCCTGCTGCTCGAAGATCGGGCGCCGGAGACGGTGTGGTTCGCGATGCGATTTCAGCAGCTCACCGGGCCGATCATGGCCAAAGGCGTCGAGGACACCGCGCTGTATCGGTTCAACCGGCTGGTCGGTCTGAACGAGGTCGGATGCGATGCAGGCGAATTCGGCGCGCCGATCGAGCGGCTGCACGCGCATCACGGCGCGATGGCCGCGCGGTGGCCACTGTCGATGACGACGACCACGACCCACGACACCAAGCGCACCGAAGATGTCCGCGCGCGGCTCGCCGTGTTGAGCGAGCTCCCCGGCGAGTGGCGAGCCATGGTGTTGCGGCTACACGAGCTCGCGAATGACCAGCTTCGTGACGTCGATGGGGAGCCCGCGCCGTCGGCGAATGATGCCTATCTGTTCTATCAAGTGGTCGTCGGTGCATTCCCGTATGAGCGGATCGGCGACCCCGATGCTCGCAGCCGATTCATTGAGCGGATGCGTGGCTACATGATCAAGGCCGCGCACGAGGCCAAGGTCCGGACGTCCTGGGTCAACCCGAACCGCGAGTACGATCAGGCAATCGGCGACTTCGTGTCCGGCGTGCTGTCGAGCGCACCGTTCGTCGATGCGGTTGCGGCGTTTGCCGCGCGCATCGCTCCCTACGGCGCGTCGAATAGCCTCGCCCAGCTCGCGGTTCGCCTCGCCGCGCCGGGAGCTCCTGACGTCTACCAGGGCAGCGAGCTGTGGGATCTATCCCTGGTCGATCCTGATAACCGGCGGCCCGTCGACTACGAACGGCGACGCGCACTGCTGCGCGATCTCGATGAACGGGGCGCACCATCACCCGAGCTCGCGGCCGAGCTGATGCATTCGTTCAGTGACGGTCGGATCAAGCTCCACGTGCTGCGCACAGGGTTGCGGCTGCGACGCGATGATCCCGCGCTGTTCCTCGAGAGTGCGTATCGACCGATCGATGCGGGACGTCACGTTGTCGCGTTCGAGCGTGCGCTGGGGACGAAGCGACTGGTCTGCATCGTACCGCGGCTGCCGTTGACGTTGACGCGCGGCAGCGTACCCTGGCCCGTCGGTGACGTCTGGGGCGATGCGCGCATCGACGTCGGCGGACGGCCGGTCGTGAACGCGTTCACCGGCGAACATCATGACCGCGGCGAGCTCGAGATGGCGGGAGTGCTCCGCACGTTCCCGGTTGCATGGCTCGTCTCGACCGCCTGACGACCGGCGATCCGGAGCGCCTTACCCGTGCGTTGGATCGCCCAACGCGGCGACTCGTCGAACACAGCGAGTCCAGACAGTCGCGGGACGACGTAGCGGCCATGAACGGCATCGAACCGGGTCAGCGGATCGCGAAACGACGCGCTCGACACACGCGTGATCGTACTGACGGTGTGACGGTGCGAACCCCCACGCGCGCTCCCGAGCATTCCACTGCTCGCCACGCTCGGCGAGCTTGCGGTCCGCGCGTCACGTGATCGATGCAGGAGAAGCCCGCCTGGTCCACCCGCTACAGTGCGTCGCGCGAGGTCACACCCAGCCACGGACTGCGCCGGCGCTCGTCGAGGTCGAGGTCTGGCGGATGATGTCCTGGTCGTTGAACGTGGGGACGATCGCGAACACGCGAACGTTCTCGGGTGCGACGCATGCCGTGCGGCCGTTCCCGTGCGGCGCGCGGCGCCGGGCGAGTTCGCGCGGCGCAGGGTTCGCGCCCGACGCGAGATCGATGCAACGTCTCGCCATGGGCGAACAGGTCGCGCGGTGACCTTCGCACAGAACTTGCTGCTCGCCTCTGTAGGAGAAGCGCCATGCTCAAGACGTCAGCATTCTTGTTCGCAGCGACGATGGCGATCGTGGGCTGTCGGAGCACTGACCGCGACAACGACCGCGATCAGAACGAACCATTCAGCCGGCCCGTCGAGGGCACGGGAGATCGCGCAGCGCCACTCGAGCCCAGCGGCGGCATCGCCCCGGGTGAAACGGCACCGCCAGGAGCGACCGAGCCCGGCGGCACGACCGGCCCGAGCGACACCACCGCACCGAGCGGCACCACTGCACCGAGTGGCACCACTGCACCGACCGATACGACGCCTGGAGGGACGACCACGCCCGGCGGGACGACCACGCCCGGCGGGACGACCACGCCCGGCGGAACCACGACGCCCGGCGATTCGACGGGAACCGGCACGCCATCCACAACTGACACCGGTGGAACCATGGCCACCGATGCCGGCCTGTCCGACGGCGGCACAGGCGACGCGGGAACCGGTGGCGCCGGAATCCGCTAGAGCATGAAGCTAACTAGTGCAGCGCGTAGTCGAGCGCTGCGCGCGCCGCGGCGACCTGAGCGTCATTGCACTGCGCGGGCGTCGCTCGCGGACTGTCGGGATAGACCTCGGTGGTCGTGGTGTATCGGGCATTGGTGATCCCGGCGCATAGACCGAGCTGCTTCACCGGATAGTTGATGACGCCAGGCGCGACCACGGGCGAGCCGATGATCTTGTTGTTGGCATCGGCGGGCGCGATGTGGGTCACCTTCGCGACCGCAGCGATGATCGCCTGTTGAAACCCGGGCTGTGGGTTCTCGCTGTCCCCGACGACGTAGAACCCGTCGGGAATCTCGCCAGGCTCGTAGGGTTTGCCATCGCGGGCAGCCAGCGCCGGCCGGAACTCGGTCTCGTCGGAGTCGGTAGTCTCGTGGAGATCGATATGCACGACCACGCGATCGCGTAACGGCGCCACGAGGCGCATCAACGCGGCGGCTTCCTCCGCAGCGCTGGGCTCGCGGAACGAACGATTCGGATCGATCGCGTCGAAATTCCAGCGATGGATCCGCTCGTAGCCCCATGGGCTGACGCACGGAACGATCAACAGGTTCAGCCGCCTGGTGTAGTCGCTCGCATGGCGCTCGACGAACTGCAGCGCACCGTGTACGCCGCTGGTTTCGTACCCGTGCACGCCACCCGTGATGAGCGCGAACGGCAACCGCTCACTCCACTCGCGGCTCTTGATCGCGAACAACGTGTAGCGGTCGGGCGCGTAATCGAGCTCGCCGTACGAGACCACATCGAACCGAGAGCGCAGACGATCGATCGCGCTGAGCACGTTGGCGACGTAGCTACGTTTCTGGCTCTGCCGCCAGCGCCACTGCTCGCGCTCCGCTTGGCCCCACGGCTGGCCGGGAACACCGATCGGGTACGTCGTGCCTGTCTTGCTCACGTTGATCGCTCCACTGCGCAGGTTCGAGAACCGACTCTACCAAGAGCCCGCCCACCGTCGACAACGCTCGGCCACGATGCGCGGCCCCAAGCTCCTGCTCGGCGCGCCATCTACTTCGCCACGAGCTTCGCCGTCATCGTTGGATGAAAGCTGCACTCGTACGCGAGCTCGCCCGGCTTGGTCACCTTCAAGCTCCACGTCTGGTTGCTGTCGATCGAACGTGAATCGAACGTGAGCGGCGATGACACGATCGAGGTCACGGTGTGGGCCACCACGTCATGATTGGTCCACACCACCGTATCCCCGACGGCAACATCGAGCGTCGCCGGGACAAACTTCATCGCGCGAATCTCTACCTTGAGCGTGCGCGGTGCCGAATTGGCGGTAGGTGGCCCTGGCGCTGCATCTGCCGGCGCGGTCGCAACGGGCGCGGTCGCGGCGTCCGGGGCGAGCACGCGCGCGTCCGCAGCGAGCGGGTTCGGAGGCGGCGGAGGTAGGTTCGCCGGCGCTGGAGCTGGCTTGTCCTTGCATCCGCCGACGAGCGCGACCAGCACGACACCGATGACAGCGATGGTACCGCCGCGCTCGATCACCGCACCCTCACTTGTGATCGTGAGCGTCGGAATTCGCGCCGCCCCCGAGTGTCGCCTGCAGCTGCTTGGCGTGCGCGAGGTGAGCGTCGAACGCGGGCTGCACCGCAACCAGCGCATCCTTGAGCTCCTGGTTGCTTGCCGACGGAATCAGCTTGGTCTTGAGCACGTCGATCACGGCCTCATGGTAGGCGACCTCGTTGTCGACGTAGGCCTTGTCGAACTCGGCGCCACTGAGCTTCTCGAGCTTGGCGCGGGTGTCCGCACCGCCGCTGATCAGCGACTTGCTGGTGTCGGTGTCCTCGGGGGTCACCTTCAGCTTGGCGACGAGCTTGCCAGCATCCTCGTTGACCTTGGTGTGGTCCTTGACCATCGTCGCGGCGAACTTCTTGACCTCGGCGTTCTTGCTCTTCTTGCCCGCGAGCTTGCCGGCGTCGATGTCGACCTGGTTCGCCGCGACCACGATCGCCGCGATCTGCGGGTCGGTGAACGCGGGTGCTGCAGGTGGTGTCGCGGCAGAATCCGCCGACCCAGCAGCGGAACCCGAGTCCGCCGAACCCGCCGAGCCAACATCTGCCGATCCGGCGGACCCTTCGGTGGGCGCGGTGGGCGGTGGTGGTGCTGCCTGCTCTTTCTTCTTGCATGCAGAACTGGCCAGAGCGGCGGCGGCGAAAAAGGCGATCATCAATCGAGCTCTCATCGTGTTCTCCGAAAATGCTGGGAGTAAGCGACGCGTGCAGTGCTCGCGTCTTGGCAATAGAGGGCCACTACTGCCGAAACGTGACAACGTGCGCGCGGAATTTTTCGCCTGCTCTCACCGAGCGAAATCGCCCGCCGTGGTGATTGCTGCAGCGCTGCAAACGCGTTCAGCAGTGATCAGCGTTCAATCGTCACCCATCGCCGACATCACGTATCGAAGCGTGGACCCAAGCGATCACCGCAAGGCTCCACCCCGTGCCCTCGTGCGGTGCATGCCGGTGGTGTGAAGCGAGCCGTTGGCTCGCGCGGCGCCACCGACGGTTTGCACCGTGTCGCGCCATCGTCGCGACCCGTTCGGTAGCCGACCAGCCGAGACGCCGGGTGATCGGCGTCGTAACTAGAGGATCGTACGACCGTCGCTGGCGGTCTGCGAATTGCTCTCCCCGGATGCATGCGCCGATTCGCTCATCTCCTTGGGGTGTTGACCCTGTCCGGCGGTCTCGCGGCATGTACCGAGACACCTGGCGACACCACGGGCGAAGACCTCGACGGCGATGGCAAGGCCGATTCGGGAACCCCCAACGTGACGAACGACAACCTCAACGGGATCTGGAACGTCCGACGTGGCGGACAGCCCGCTGACGACATCGTGATCCAGTCGTGGTTCCCGGTGGGGATCCACCTCAAGGTCGGCGATCACAGCTACAAGCTCCGGCGCGAGCAGACGCAGCTGATCGGTGAAGGCGTCGAGCTGACGATTCATGCCAATGGTCCGGGCCCACGAGATGATTCGATCGAGGGCGTGCTCGACGGCGTCGCCGTGTCGCTCGAGCGCGACACCGAGATCAAGCCAGCCATCACCATGGAGCTGCCACGAGATCGGTCGTATCGCGCGCTGATGTGGGACACGATCGTGCCGGCTGCTCACCTCGATCGCGAATCGTACGTTGCGTTCGACGCGGCGAAGATGTCAGCGTGGCTCGACGACCTCGCGCTCTACAAGTCAGGATCGCTGACGCGCAACTTCATCGGCGCTACCACCGATGAACAGCGAGCAAGCCTGAACCGCATGCTCGCAACGCTCGACGGATTCGAGACGTCACCGCGGGCGATGATCCTCGACGAGACATTCACGCGCGCGGTCAAGGCGGAGCTCGCAGACAACGCTCCGATCGGCTTGATGCTGACCAACATGAATCTGTACCTCAGCGCAGCTGCGGGCCGATCGCTGGCGTTCTCGCTCACCGATGACACGACCGTGTACTTCATCACCGATCGACCGAGTCGTGCCGAACGAATGGGGCTGGTGGTGATGGATGCGCCCGGCCGCGACCCGCTGGCAAGCACGTTTGGCCGCCAGCTCCTCGATCTCGCAGACATGCCCCCGACCGACGCTCCCACATACACGCGCGCGATGCTCGAGCTGCTGCTCAAGTCAGATCCGAGCACCGCGGCGTCGCTGTCGGAGCTCGCCCGGACCGCGCTCGTCGATTGGTTCGGCGTGATGATGATCGAGGACTACCGGGGGATCGCGTTCGGAGGACCTGGCCAGGGCTGGGGCTACAACGTCAGCAACGCCCAGTTCTATGGCCTGATCGCGCAGGCCCTCGCGCGTCCGGGTCAGGTCGATAGCACGGGCCATCCGATCATCGGTCAGATCATTCTCGACGGCCAGCTGCGCCCCGGCGATGGCTCGTACATGGACGTCGATAACAATGGCAACGATCTCCAGGAGGGGTACTCGACGGGTGTGCTCAAGAAGTACGCATCGGACTATCTGTCTGCCACCCACCCGGAGCTGATCGCCGAGCTCAAGGCATCGATCCGCGGCGTGCCCGGCAACTCGGTCGGCGATCAGGCCAAGTACGATGTGTTCCACTACCTGCTGCGGCAGATCTACGACACCAAGCGCCGCAACGATGGGATCACGGGTGCGGAGGCCGATCGCGTCGTCGACGCGGCGGTCGCGTTGATCGCGACGCTGCAGCAAGAGTCGGAGCAGTTCGAGCAGTTCATCCTGACGCACCCGGCCCATGACGGAGCGCCGATGATCACCAAGAGCAACGACCCCGCACCCAGATCGAGCGGGTTCTAACGGGCTGTTAGCGAAGCTCTGGCGACGCCTGTCATCCGTGATCGTCGGTCATGGCTCCTGTGGCCATGATTCACGCGCGCCGTCGATCGATCGCCGTCAGCATGTTCGCGAGCCTGCTCGGCTGTGCGGGCGCCCGCCCGATCACGCATCACGACTCGCCGCCGTGCGAGCTCAACTGGCAGCGCGACCGGGTGACCGAGCCTGGGTTGATGGAGCTGAACGAGCACTACAAGCTGGCCGCGGTGATCGAGCCGTCGCGTTCGGATTACGACCGGCTGAAGCGGCTGACCGCGTGGGTGCACTCGCGATGGGACCATAGCGGCAACGGCATCCCGACGCGCGGCGATCCGTTGACGATCTTACGTGAGGCAGACGCAGGCAAGTCGTTCGCGTGTTTCGCGTTTGCGATCGCGCTCGCGGGGGTCGCCGAGGCCGTGGGAATGCCGAGCCGCGTGGTCTATCTCGCCGGCGACAACGCCGACGATCCGGACGTCATTGCTCGACAGGGATACGGCCATGTGGTCACGGAGGTGTGGCTCGCGGACCGATCGCGCTGGGCAGTGGCCGATGCGCAGGTGGGGTACACGTTCTCGCGAGCTGGGGTACCGCTCGGCGTCATCGAGCTCCGCGATGCGATCGAGACGAATCGATATGGTAGGGTGCACGTCGAACAGCTCGCCGGCGATGTCTCGGACCGCGACCAGCGCGACTACGGCGCGTTGTTCGGAATGTTCACCGCGTATGTGAGCGCCTACGAAGATCAGCGGCGGTTCGTCGCTGACAACGGCCGACCGCGCTTGCGCAACCTGCTGAGCTTCCGCGGGGTGGTGCAGCTCCCCAAGCGGTTCATCGAGAAGCCGACGAAACTGACGACGGATCCGGCGTGTTTCAACGCGGGCCCACCGGTTCGTTGATCGTCCTGAAAACGATGGCATCCGGCGTGCAAATCGTTCGCTGAGCAGTCTTCGGGCTCGATCGAGATGGCGTTTCGTCGGCTGGATGACGCTGGCGTGTCGAGGATCTAACACCTTCACCGCATCGGGGTTGACAGGTCTCCACCACCTCAGCGAAGTTGCCCGAATTCTTCGACGGAATTGCGACTCATCGATGGTGGGTAGCGGCCCGTTGATTGCATCTCGCCCGCGCCGTGGAATCTTCCTCGACCATCGCCATCTCGCCTCCGGTGGAGCTTCCGCCTCCGGGGTATGCAGCGCGAGTGCGACGCATGCGGTCCAAGCGCAACCAGGACTGGTGGTCGATCGTGTGTGGTGGTCCGCTCGCCAATCTCGTGGGAGGTGCGCTCGCCGATGTCGCGTGGGTCACACCCAACCGCGTCACGTGGCTGGCGTTCGTGTGCAAGCTGGCGGTCGTTCCGCTCATTCTCATCCAGGACGCGCGCGCCGATCTCGTCGCGGTGATCCTGATGCAAGCCAACGTCGTGCTCGACTGCCTCGATGGGACGCTCGCGCGGTATCGGCGAACGCCATCCGTGGTGGGCGCATACCTCGACAAGGTGACCGACGCGATCGGCCTGGTCGCTCTGATGTCGGCGTTCGGCTGGCGGGTGTACCGCGACACCGGTGATACCTACGGTGCGATCCTGTGCGTCGCCGCGGTCATGTTGTGGCTGACGCGGATCTACGCCTACTGGGTGATCGCGTACTTCGAGAAGGAAGCCGGGGTGCCCAAACCGGAAGCAGCTGGCGAGCAACGGCGCGATCTGGGCGAGCTGAGCTTTCGTGAGCGGCTCGCGTACTACGTGCGCTCGACCTACCGGATCTTGTTCTTCGCCGAGGCGGACGCGTTCTTCTGGATCAGCCTCGCGGTGCTCACGGGATGGTTGCGCCCGGTCGCCTGGATCTACGGCCTGGGTCTGTTGTTCTGGTCGGTCGGGATCTGCATCCGATGGCTGGTGCGAGCCGGGCAGATCGATGCCTGGAAGCGCGCGCAGGCGGGGGGGCGATGAGCGGCGCGGTGGTGGTGCTCGGCGCGGGACTGGGCTCTCGCCTGCGGCCGCTGACCGACGACCGGCCCAAGTGCGTGGTCGCAGTTGGGGGTGAGCCGCTCGCCGCGCGCATGCTTCGTCAGTTTCACGCGCGTGGCATCCACGATGCGACGGTCGTCGTCGGGCACATGGCGGACCGCGCGCGCGAGCTGTTGTCGGATGCTGCGTCGAAGTTGTCCGGTTTGCGCGTGAGGTTCGTGGAAAACAAGGACTACGCGACCACCAACACGATGTACTCGACACTGCTCGCGATGGACGCGCTGGCCGGTGGCGGTTATCTGGTCGAGGGTGACATCGCCGCATCCGACGAAGTGATCGATCGCCTGATCGCCGCGGACGCGAAGCTCTCGCACTGGGCAGCGGACGCGTGGACCAGCGCGCACTCCGGCTGTCGGTTGACCGCGAACGCCACCGGGCGCATCACCGCGCAGGAGATCTTTCGCGCTCGCACCGCGGGGCCGATGCCCGGCATGTGGAAGTCGGCGGGCATGCTCAAGCTCTCCGGCGATGGAGCGGCGGCGCTGTCGCGTGCGCTGTCGGCCGACGCGGCCGCGGGGCGAACCAACGTGTATTACGACGACGTGATCGGCGCGCGCATGGGCGACTTCGATCTGCGCGTGCTGGATCTCGCCGATGCCCCGTGGGTGGAGATCGATGATCTGACGGACATGGCCGAGGCGAGGCGATTGTTCGAACAGCCGAACGGTGGATCCGCGAGCGAAGCCAAGGTCAACGAACCAGGAGCAGCAACGTGAAATCCGTCATCCTCTGCATCGATGGCATGGCCGACTTTCCGCACGATGCGCTGCGCGGCAAGACGGCCATGGAAGCTGCGCGGACGCCGGCGCTCGACGCGCTGGTTGCCCGCGGCGCGCTCGGACGCGCGCAGACGTCGTGGCCGGAGCTACCGTGCGGCAGTCCGGTTGCGAACCTGGCGATCCTTGGCTACGACCCGCGGCGGTACCACCCGAACGGTCGCTCGTCGTTCGAGGCACTCGCGGCGGGGACGCGGTTGCGTCCCGGCGACATCGCGTTCCGCTGCAACCTGGTGACGATCTCGTCCGACGGGCGGATCGCGGACTTCACCGCGGGTCAGATCGACACCGATGTCGCAGGCGATCTGGTGTGGAGCTATGACACCGGAGATGCCGCGATGGAGCTCTACGTCGGGCAGCAATACCGGCACTGTCTGATCTTGCGCGATGCGCACGTACCGCCCGAGGAGCTCGAGCTGGCGGCACCGCATTGCCATCAACAGGAGCACATGGAACCGCTGCTTCCGCGCGGCAAGACCCCTCGTGCTGAACGGCTGGCGCGCAAGCTGCGCCAGTTCATGCTCGACTCACGCCCGCACATCGCGGCGTTCAACCAGACGACGCCAACGCAGGCGACGATGTTCTGGCTGTGGAGCGCGTCGTCGAGCCCGTTGATCCCTCCGTTCGAGTCGACGTTTGGCAAGCGCGCCGCGCTGGTGTGCGGGCTCGATTTTCTCAAGGGCATCGCGATCGCCGCCGGGATCGAGACCAAGAACATCGTCGGCGCGACCGGCTACATCGATACCAACCTGCGCGCCAAGCTGCGGTTCACGATCAACTACCTTCGCAACTACGACTTCGTCTACGTGCATGTGAACGCGCTCGACGAGGCAGCCCACATGCGCGACCCGCAGCTCAAGACCAGGATGCTCGAGTGGCTCGACAAGGATCTGCTCGAGCCGCTGGTGGCATATCTCGACCGACATCACGCCGATGACTGGCGAATGATGGTGCTGCCGGATCACTACACGCTTTCGAGCGACGGCTCGCATCATCCGCGCCCAGTGCCGGTGGTGATCGCTGGCGCGGGCGTGGTGCCCGATGCAAATCGGCGGATGACCGAAGCCGCTGCCGGCGACGCGCCAGTCGCGATCGCGATGCACCTCATGGACCCGCTGCTGTCGGCGCGCAAGATCTCGTGGGACGCGAGGTTCGTCGCGGACGTCAACCGCGGCGAGGCGGCGCTCGTCGATGAGCTCGAGGATCTGCCGCTGGTCGCCGGCGGCATGCGCGGCTAGTCATCGATGCCCGCGGATCATCGAGGTCACTACACCGACCGGCCGCACGATCAAATCGTGGGGGTGCTGGGTGGCATGGGGCCGCACGCCACGGTGGACTTCTTCGGCTTGCTGGTGCGGCTGACGCCTGCCGACAAGGACTGGAATCATCTGCACATCATCGTCGACAACAATCCGCGCATTCCGAGCCGGACGCGCGCGTACTTGTACGACGAGGCGTCGCCGATTTCTTACATGATCGAAGGTGCGCGGCGGCTGGAGGGCATGGGCGCGGGTGTGATCGTTGTCCCGTGCAATAGCGCGAGTCATTTTCTCGCCGACGTGCGTGCGGCGGTGAAGGCGACCGTGCTCGATCCGGTGGGATCGACGAGCGAGCACATCGTGCGCGAGGGCACGACGCGGCGACCGCTCGTGCTGGGTGGCATGGTGACTCATCGTGCCGAGCTGTACGCCCACGCGCTTGCGGCGCGCGGTGTGGTGCCCGTGCGCCCCACCGACACCGAGCAGCACGAAGTGGCGGCGCTGATCGAGGCGCTGAAGAAGCTCGATACGTCGCCAGCGGTGGTGCAGCGAACGCTCGCGTTGATCGAGGCAGGCATGACTCGCGGCGCCGATTCGGCCATCCTGGGATGCACCGAGTTTGGGTTGATCGCCGACGAGCTCGCGCGCGTCGCGCGGGTCCCGATCTACAACTCGAACGAGCTACTCGCGCGCGCGACCCTACGGCTGGCCTGGCGCGAGTAGCGACGGTTTGGGCCGACACACCGTCCACCAGTTGCCGATCTTCCAGGTCCCGGGCGCGAGCGTCCGGATCAGGTGGTACTGCGGCACCAACGTGATCCAGCGCAGTGCGTGGATCGCACGCGCCGTCGTCTCGGCGAGCGCGTGACGGCGGGCCAGCGTTCCAAACGTGATCTTGTTGATCGTGTTGAGCCAGGTCTCGGTCAGATCGGAGAGCTTGTAGTGCGGGTTGGGCTCGCAGCGTACGATGTCCAGTCCATGTTGCTCCGCGAGTAGCTTGTAGGCGGTGGGCGGTCGATAGATCGCCGTGTACGGCCTGCGCGGCCCGTCCTTGCGAGCGAATAGCCCCGGCGACAGCGGCGTGTCGCGGTACCAGGTGTTTGGCGACGACGTACTCTCGCGCAGGATCAGCACACCGCGAGGCGTGAGCAGCCGGCCCAGTCGCGCGACCATCGTGCTGAGATCTTCGTCGTTGACGTACATGAGCACGCCGCCGACAAACACGAGATCGTAGCGCTCGTCGTCGGGCAGCTCGAGGATGCTCTGCTGGGTGACCGTGACATTGGTCAGCCCGGCGGCCGCGAGCCCCGCGCGCGCCGAGGTCACCATCTCGGCCGATAGGTCCACGCCATGCGCCGACTCGTAGCGCCGTGCGAGCTCGCCAAGCCAGACTCCGACGCCGCATCCCACGTCGAGGCAGCGGCCGCGCGGTGCATCGAGCTCGTCCAGCCAGCCAAGCACCTGCTTCAGCTCGCCCCGAAACCGCGCGTGCCCCAGCGATCGTGGCCACTCGTCCGCCAGGTAGCCGGTCTGATCCGTGGGATCGGCGTTACGCCGAGTATCGTCCCAGAAGTCTGCGACCTTCTTCTCGTCGAGAAACCGCTCCTGTGCCACGGCGGCAATCTAGCCTACATGCTCCCCCTCGCCACCCCGCCCCAAGGTGATTTTGTGACCACGGAACCGACGTGAGCCACGGATTGCGGTTGTCCGAGATTTGTCCGACGTGAGGGCTCTCCGCGCGTCCCGCCACCCCGCCCCAAGGTGATTTTGTGACCACGGAACCGACGTGAGCCACGAATTGCGGTTGTCCGAGATTTGTCCGACGTGAGGGCTCTCCGCGCTCCCCTGTCCGTGTCCGGCCGCAGTTCGGACGTCTTGTCCGGATTTCGGACGAATAACCCTGCAACTCCTGAGAACTCCATCATCTGATCCTGGCTACGGACTTGCTGTGCAGCACTTCCATGACGCTGCCGCGCGAAGTCCTGCCAGATACGGCCGCAATGGTGACTCGCCGGTGCACCCAGCGACAGTTCCTGCTGCGCCCCGATCGCGAAACCAACAACGCGTTTCTGTACTGCCTCATTGAGGCGGCGCAGAAGCACAACATCGAGATCGTCATTTCACAGATGATGTCGAATCATTATCACCAGGGAACGTACAACCGTAGCGGCGACCTGGTCGCGTTCTACCAACGCTTTCACGCCCATCTTGCCAAGTGCATCAACGTGCTCCGCGGCCGGTGGGAGAACGTGTGGGCGACCGAACAGACCTCCGTGGTAGAGCCCTTGAGCCGCAAAGCGTGGATCGGCCAGCTTGTCTACATCGCTACGAACCCGGTGAAAGCCGGCCTCGTAGAGAAGGTCCACCAATGGCCGGGACCCAAGTTCGTTCAAGCCCTGCTCAACAAGACAACGCTGCGTGCCACCAGACCCGGCTTTTTTCGCGCGGAGGACGGCCCGATGCCGGCGGTGGTCGAGTACGCGCCCACCATTCCTCCCGAGCTCGGCGATCCCGACGAGATCATTGCAGAGCTAAGGCGGAGGATCGCGAAGATCGAAGAAGCCTGCGCGCGTAAGCGGAAGCGCCCGGTCCTGGGCCGGCGGCGTGTGTTGCGTCAATCCTGGCGAGACACACCGACGAGCCACGAGCCACGTCGCAATCTACGGCCGCGCTTCGCCTCTCGTGACAAATGGAGTCGGCTCGAGCGGATCCAGCACAACGCCGCGTGGTTAGACGAGTACCAGCGCGCACGCGCCCGATGGCTCGCCGGCGAGCCAGCTCTGTTCCCACCGGGGACCTACTGGCTCGTGCGGTTCGCCAACGTCGCGGTACGCGGGTCCCCGCCTCGAACGTCAAACTACCTCGCCTGATGATTTGCGGCCGCCTGAGCCGCTCGCGTCCGTGTTCGCTAGCGCGAACGCGTCGTCGCGGCGTGGCTGCGTCGATTGTTGAAGTGGATCATTTCGGGCGCGCGTTCATGCACTCCGACCGTTGATGGCGCCGTGCCGCCCCCGTCCGGCGACGTTTCAACCAACGACCTTGGGCGCGGTGACCACCAACCACAGGACGGATGATCAGTTCGAGACCGGAAGCGCGCACACCGCAGCTTCGGTGATCGATGCCCAGCTGTTCGCGGTATTGCCGTTGACGGTCACGCGCACGTAGCGCGCCTCGATCGGCGAGAACCCGACGCGCTCCTTGTACTCGGTCACACCGTTGCTCTGCCCTGCGGCAACATCAGCGAACGTCACGCCATCGACGGATGTCGAGACCACGTAGTTGCTCTTGCGCTGCTTGCCCTTGTACCAGGCGAGGTCGATTGCCGAGATCGTGCGATTGCCGCCGAGGTCGAGCTGAAGCCACTGTCCAATACCATTCGACGACCACCGCGTGGTGATCTTGCCGTCGGCGACGTTGACCGGCTTGTTGCCGTCGTCGGCGCTCGCGGTGAACGCCACGGCCGGTGTTGGCGCGCACTGGCCCATAAGGTTCGGATCGCGCTTCATCTTGAACTTCGTCTCCGCGATCCGCGTGCACACCGGGCACGGCTTCAGATCATTGCGCAGCATCATGCACGACAGCGCGGGGCGCCACGTGCCGGTGGTGCAGTAACCGCCACCTTCCCATGCGCCAACCTTGGCCTGGGTTTCCTGCGAATAGGTCGTGGGGATCGGCGTGGTCGCCTCGATCAGATCCTGCCACGGGATGTACGACAGACTGCGCGTCAGGTTCGGACCGGTGTGTCCGCACTGGAACGCACCACCCGACTGCGAGTATTCGTCGGCCAATCCAAACAGCGCATGCCCGAGCTCGTGCGCCAGCGCATCCGCCGCGCCCTGCGCCGAATACACCGGCTGGACGACCAGGCCCAAGGTGTGGTTTGAGCATCCGCCCCACTCGTCGGTGTTCGCGACGATGATGACGACGTCCGCGCCCACCGTCTCCTTCAGCCGATTGACGTTCGCGACGCTCACCGTGCGCCAGTTCGACGATGGCCACAGACAGCGGCGGACCGACTCGACATCGTCACCAAAAGCGACGTTGAACGCCGTGTCCTTGTTCGCGTTGCCACGCGGATCAGAGACTCCCGATTCCGCCGACTTGATGTTCTGGCGATACGCGTTGAGCTGATCCATGTGCTCCTTGTAGATCGGCTTGTCCTTGAGCAGTGACCACATCGACGCGACGTCCGCCTCGAACTTGGGCAGCTCCGCCTCGGTGTAGCCTTCCGGCACGAACAGCAGCGTGAACTTGCCCTCGCGAACGCCGTCACCGTTGACAAGCACCGGGTCGCCAACCAGATCGGTCTCCCAGTCGATGTCAGCCTTGCCGGTCCACCCATCCGCCGAATACGCCTGTGCCGAGCGCTCGATCGACAGCTCGCCGAGCAGCTTCCCGGTGTTGTCGAACAGCCGCAGCGTTCCCGCGGCATCTGGAATTTCCAGGTTGAGCGTTCCGGACTTCGCTTTCGATGGACCGGGCATCGGCTCATCCGGCCGAGGCTCGTAATTGAGAATCCGCGTGTCGGGGGCCGAGCCTTCAGCGAGCTTCACACCTTGGCGATTGAGCATCTCCCAGCGAAGACTCGTGCCGAGGTTAGCCGGCACGCCGAGCTCAGTCGGGGCCTCCGCCATCGGCTGGCTGCGTGCGAGCTCAAGGCGCCCTTCTCCAAACAGCAATTCGAGCTTCGCCCCGCCCTTTCCGACCACGTCTGGGTCGAGCTGGTCATCGCCGCCAGAGCACGCCGCAAGTGCGAGACCGGCCGCGAACAACGTGCTGAGGACAGAGGAGGAGCTGGAAGCTAGGCTCGATCTGCGCATAGTGGACGGAGCAACAGCAACCCACCGGCCAAGGCGAATGGTTGTCGCGCCTTAGACGACACAACGAGTTACCCGACTAGCCATGGGAGTCGGGACAAACACCATGGTTCTGGTCGGATCCAGGCAAGTTTGCTCGCCAGGGGTCCGTCCCAAGCGATTGTTCCGCGCAGTGAGGGATCAGACGAGCGGCAACTCGACCTGCCGGTCCAGGTGCGCCTGTCGGGTGTCGGGCGTGAACCCGTTGGCTCGATCAACCAACCAAGGGTTTCCCGATCGCCGTCCAGCCGTTGACGCTCGTGCGCTGATCGCGGCCCGCTTCGCCCGCCACAACGCGCCTCTGCCTGCGAGCGGTGAGTCATTCGCTATCACGCACGCGCTGCTTCGTTGATCCACCTCACCATCGTGCGTTTGTCGCGGGCACTGGTCGCGGGCACTGATCGTAAACCCGCGGGCAGTTCTACTCGGGCGTTGATCGTCTCCCACCGCACCTCGCCGCCTGGATCGTCACGCACACCAAGCTCCGGCTGGATGCGCGCGAGCGCGAGCCTCCCTTCACCGCACCAGCTCCAGCCGCACGTGCCGCCGGTGCCGATCACCCCGGGATCGGGTGCCTCGTCATCGATCCCCGATTCCGCTGGCTTGATGTCCCGGCGGTACGCGTTCTGGCGCCGAGCCTTCGGCGAGCTTCACGCCGGCGCGACTGACCAGCTCCCACCGGACGTCGGCGCCGAGGTTCGCCGGCACACCGAGCTCCGACGGCGGCTGTGCCATCGGCTGACTGCGTGCGAGGTCGAGCCTGCCATCACCGAACACGAGCTCGAGCCGCGTACCGCCCTTGCCGATCACATCGGGATCGAGGGCATCGTGGTGGCCGGAGCATGCAGCGAGCATCGCGCTGGCTATCAGCGCCGAGTGGAGCGTGTTGCGAGCCACGTGAGCGAGCGCCACAGGACGCCCGACAGCAGCAAGCTCCAGCCAGCTCGAACCGGCGTCGCGCACGAGTCGACACGCAGGGTTCGTCGAGTAGCCATGGGATTTCTCACACGGCGATGGACGTGCTCGATCCATCACGTGTTCGACGAAGCACCCGAAACTGCCGAGCGCCCGGCGCACGCCAGGCGTCACTCCTCGATCAACGCTTGTCGGAGACAGATCCGAGTTGCGCAACGTGCTGTCCGGTATTCGGCCACGAAGTTGCGCAAATTGAGTCTGACCCCTTCCGATTCAGCGCGGGTAGATCACGCAGGCTGCGGCTTCGCTGATCGAGGCCCAGCTGTTGTCGCTGTTGCCATTGACCGTGACCCGGATGTAGCGGCCCTGGATCGGCGGAAATGCGATGCGCTCCTTGTAGTCACTGGTCCCGCTGCTGGTTCCGGTGGCGACGTCCGTGAAGTTCGTGCCGTCCAGCGACACCGAGACCACGTAGTTGCTCTTGCGCTGCTTGCCCTTGTACCAGGCGATATCGATGCCGGCGAGCTTGCGCTCGACGCCCTGGTCGAACTGGATCCACTGACCGACACCGTTGGACGACCACCGCGTGTTGACCTTGCCGTCTCTGACGTTGGTGGGCTTGTTGCCGTCGTCGCCACTGGCAGTGATGACCGACGATCCAGACGGCTCGCACAACCCTTGGAGATTCGGATCGCGCTTCATCGCGAACTTCAGCTCGCCGATGCGCTTGCACACAGGGCAGAACGGGTCGCCGCTCACCTTCATCATGCAGCTCGCGAATGGGCGCCAAGCTCCGCTCGAGCAGTAGCCGCCGCCCTGCCATGCACCGACGAGCCCAGTACCATCAGAGTACTGCGTCGGGATCGGTGTGGTCGGAGCGATCAAGTCCTGCCACGGGATGTATTGCAATCGGGTCGTGACGTTCACGCCCGAGCGGCACGCCTGTCCCGGCGTGCCGTAGTCATATTCGTCCTCGAGATCGAACAGCGCGTGACCGAGCTCGTGCGCGAGTGTGTTCGGCGCCTGTTCCAGCGAGTACACGCCCTGAACGATCAGTCCGATGTACGAATTGGCGCAGCCGCCCCACTCATTGGTGTTGGCGATCGCGATCACCACATCGGCCCCCGTGGTCTCGCGCAAGCGATTGACGCTGGCGATGGTCGTCGAGCGCCAGTTCGCCGACGGAAACATACAGCGACGCGGCGAGCTCACGTCGTCGCCGAACGACACGTTGAACGCGGTGTCCTTGTTGGGATTGCCGAGCGGATCGGAGATCCCCGACTCCGCCGACTTGATGTTCTGGCGAAACGCGTTGAGCTGATCGAGGTGATCTTTGTAGAGATCTTTGGTCTGCAATCCCGCCCAGATCGTCGCGACTTGTTCTTCGAACTTCGGTAGCTCGGCCTCGGTGTAGCCCTCGGGCACGAACAGCACGTTGAACTTGCCTTCCTTCACGCCGTCGCCGCCGATCAGCACCGGGTTGCCGATCAGATCGGTCTGCCAGTCGATGTCGGCCTTGCCGGTCCAGCCGTCGGCCGAGTACTGCTGCGCCGAGCGCTCGACCGCCAGCTCACCGAGCAGCTTGCCGGTGTGGTCATAGAGCTTCAGCGTTCCCGCGGCATCGGGGATCTCGATATTGAGCGTTGCCGCTGCGGCCTTCGCAGGGCCCGCCATCACCTCCCCAGGCTGCGGTTCATAGCTGAGGATCCGCGAATCCGGCGCCGAGCCTTCGGCGAGCTTCACGCCGGCGCGGCTGATCAGCTCCCAGCGGACATCCGTCCCGAGATTCGCGGGCAACCCGAGCTCCGAGGGTGGCTCCGCGAGCGGTTGGCTGCGCGCCAGATCGAGTCGACCTTCGCCGAACACCAGCTCGAGCCGGGTGCCGCCATTACCGATCACATCGGGGTCGAGTTGCTCATCACTGCTGGTGGAGCAACCGACCAGCGCAGTGCTGGCGGCAAACAAGGTGGACAGGAGGAGATGACGAGAAGCTAGGCGAGATGTTCGGTACGACATGGCTCCGCAACATCAGCAACTCATCTGCCAAAGCAGACCGCTGTCGCGCGTCAGGCGACATGCACAGTTAGCCAAGTAGCCATGGGACCGTTCTCACGAGCCTTGGATGTAATGGATCCACATCCTTTCCGCGTTTGTGGCAACTCGAATCGCCACTGAACAAACCGGGGCCCGTCCGCGGTTTCACCGACATCGCCGGCGGACCCGGCGGACCAACAGAAGACCGACCAGCGCGATCACGCCGAGATCACCGCTCGAGCGATGACCGGCGGAGCAGCATCCCCCTGGTTCCGAGCCGTCGTCGCAGGCGTCGCCCAGACCGTCGCCGTCGGCGTCCTGCTGCGCGGCGTTCATCACCGCCGGACAGTTATCGCTGTCGTCGGTCACGCCGTCCTCATCGAAATCATCGGCAGCTTCGCGTTCGATCGCCCAGGTCCACATCGCGGGCGTCGCGTCCACGTTGCCTGCCGCATCGGTCGCGCGCACCTCCAACGTGTGCGAGCCGTCGGCGAGCGCGGCCGTGGCAAACGGCGAGCTACACGCGGCGAACCCACCACCGTCGACGCGACACTCGAACGTCCCCGGTTCGCTGGACGCGAACACGAAGTCTGCCGTCGGATCGCTCGAACGAACCATCGGCCCGGTCTCGATCGTCGTATCTGGTGCCACGGTGTCGATCACCCAGATGTGCATCGCCGGGGTCTCATCGCGAAGGATCGCCTCATCGACCGCGCGAACCTGGAGCGTGTGCGAACCATCCGCGAGCACACCGGTCGCAAACGTCGCCGGGCACGGATTGAAGCTGCCTGTATCCACCTTGCACTCGAACTCGGCGGTCTCGGAGGCGGTGAACGTGAAGTCCCCGGTCGTATCGTTGGAGGGATCCGGCGGTGCCGTCGCGATCATCGTATCGGGCGCGGAGAGATCGATCCGCCAGCCGTAGGACGCGGGCGAGGCATCGACGTTGCCGGCCTGGTCGACGGCGATTGCCTCGAACGTGTGATCGCCCTCCGCGAGCATCGGCGTCGTGTACGGCGTCGTACATGGAGCGAACGTCCCGGTGTCCACACGACACTGGAAGGTCGCCGCTTCGTTCGAGGTCAGCGCGAACGTGGCCGTCAGACCGGTGGTGACCATCGGAATGAACGTGAACAGCGAGGTCGTGGGTGGCATCGTATCGATCGTGAAGTTGAGCGTATCGCTGGCAGGGCTCTGGCCGAGCGCGGCAACCTTCACCTCGAACGTGTGAAACCCCTCCGCGAGTGGTGAGCCCGCGGTGAACGGTGAGGCGCACGCACCGAACGCCTGGGAATCGAATCGGCACTCGATCGTGTCCGGCGTTTCGGTGACCTCGAACTCGAACGTGGGAGTGGTGTCGGGCGTGAACAGATTCAGAGGCGAGGTGATCGTCACCGTCGGATCCGCAGCGGCGGTGGCGGTCAGCGCGACCACGGGGATCAGGCACGCGGCGAATCGGAGCAACCAGGTTTCAGGCGAGGATCGTCGAGACATCGGCGCGCGAACCTATCACTCGCCCAACGGGGCGCAACGATTGACTTCGCGGACTCAGGGCATGAGCCGTGCTCGCACCTACCCCACCGCTGGGTTGGCATCCGGGGCGCTGCGAGGCACCTTTGAACGAGAGGTCACCATGACGCAATCGATGCTGTGGCGGCGACTCGATAGCCCTGGTCACGATGCGTGCTGTCTGATCGACAACGGGCACGGATGGCAACTCGAGGGCACCGCGGTATTTCGAACCGAGACCGGTGCCCACGCGCAGCTTGTTTATCAGGTCGTTTGCGATCGCGCGTGGGTGTCCCGGCGCGGTTGCGTCAGGGGGCTGATCGGCGATCAGCGGATCGAGCTGACGATCGGCCATGGCCCGCATGGCCTGTGGAGCGTGAATGACGAAGCCGTCGATGATCTCGAAGGCTTGGTCGACCTCGACCTGGCGTTCACCCCGGCGACCAACCTCCTGGCATTGCGGCGGCTCGCACTCGCCGAAGGTAGCTCGGCCGATGCGCCGGCGGCGTGGCTCGATCTCGCCAGCCGCTCGCTGGTCGCCCTACCGCAGCGCTACCAGCGCATCGCGCCCACGCTGTACGACTACGATGCGCCGAGTGTTCCGTATCACGCGCAGCTCGAGGTGACACCCGAAGGATTCATCCGCCGTTATCCCGGGCTGTGGGAGATGGCGTAGTCGGCGCGGCGACCGAGCCTCCGGGTTTGCGTACCGCGGCGATCAGCAGCCAGGCGATCCCCGCAGTGATCAACTGGCGCATGCGGGTCAACAGCACCACGGTGACCGCCGTCGCGGGCGGGATGCCGAGCGCGCTGGCGATCAGTGCCTGCGTGCCCTCCTGGATCCCGATCTGACTGGGCACGACCCCGCCGATGAAGCCCAGCGCCACTGGAACCGCGGCAAACGCAACTGCCACGTCCCACGACACGGTGACATCGATCGCCGCGAATCCCGCGTAGATCTCGAGCGCAAGCACGACCCGGGCAACGACATGAACCGCAAGGGCACCGGCGATGCGGGCGCGATGACCGGAGATGTCCTCGAATGCCGCATCGACGTCCTTCGCCGTGAAGCCATTGCCCGCGACCGTCCGCGACCGGCGCAACCGTTGAACGATGGCGTGGACCCGCTGTGCCATGCGATGGCGCGCAGCGATCCACAACACTCCACACGAGATCACGAGCAACACGATCGCGCAAACGGCCGCCGCGACGGTGTACGAATGTGGCAGCGCGATCAGCCGGGTCGCGACGATCACACCTCCGAGCAAGAACACCGCACTCGCGATCGCATACAGCAGGCGATCGACGACCACGGCGGCCAGCCCTGCGGCACGGGTGCCCGGGCGCAGCCAGAACAGCCGCACCAGCTCGCCACCGAGACCGAACAACGGCAGCAGCGTGTTCGCTCCCGCAGCGGCGAATCGACTCGTGATCGCCGCACTCACGCCAGGTCTCGCCTGCCGTGGCATCACGATGTGCCACGGCAGTGCGCTGATCGTCGTCCCCGCGGCGTATGCGATCAGCAGCCACACCGATCCAGCTCCTGCCTCACGCAGGTGCTGGGCGATCTGCCGAGGTCCGAGTCGTGCAAGCAGGATCGCCATGAGCACGAGTCCAACACCGAGCGCGCCGACCCGGGCCACGCGCCACGTGGTCGTCACGTGTGAGCTCCCGAGCTGACGATGCACGGCGACAACATCCGGATGCTGTATCTGCAACCGGCTGCCCACTTTGGCGGCGCGGAGCGTCAAGCAGCAACCATCTTGCCGCTGCTGGCAGAGTTCGGGATCGAAGCAACGCCGGTCGTCGGTCCCGGCCACGAGATCACCAGCTGGCTCGAGGCCAACGGGATCGACAATTACGTGCTGAGCAGCAACTTTCCGGGTGGTTGGCCCAAGCCGCATGGCCTCGCGCGGATGGCCTTGCCGTGGCGATACGCGCGCTGTGTGGGGAAATTCCGCGATGAGCTCGAGCAACTGATTCGAGACCGCGACATCGACGTGGTGTTTGCGGCGATGGCGTTCTCGTGGATCGCGGCGACGCCTGTGGCGCATCGGCTCGGCGTTCCGATCGTGTGGCGCGCCGGCGGCACGGAGTGCTCGGCCGCCCAGCGCACGGTGTTGTCCGCATGGACGCGCTGGCATCATCCGGAATGGCTGGTTTGCAACGGTGAGGCGGTGCAGCACATGTACGGTCCCCTGGTCCACGCGCCTTCGCGAATGATCCGCAACGGGCTCGATGCGCAGCAGTTCCACCCCGGGGCGGGTGATCCGACACGGCTGCGGCCTGCCGGATCACGGGTCGTGATCGGTTTCGCCGCGCGATTGGTCCCGCAGAAACGACCCGAGGATTTCATCGAGGTTGCCGCGCGATTCGCCGGTCATCGCGACGTTGCGTTCCTGTTCGCGGGCGATGGGAGCCGGCTCGGTTACTACACCGAGCTCGCGAGAACGCGTGGCGCGAGCACGCTTCGCGTCACCGGGTATCTCCACGACATGCGCGACTTCTATGCCGCGTGCGACGTGCTCGTGTTGCCTTCGCGCTCCGAAGGCTGTCCGAATGTCGTACTCGAGGCGATGGCGATGCGAACCGTGGTCGTCGCCGCCGACGCGCCTGCAACGCGCGAGATCGTGAGCAACGGCACCGACGGCATCCTCTACCCCGTCGGTGACGTCGACGCGTTGCACCGCGCGCTATCGCTGGTGATCCACGACGCCGAGGTCAGGCGCAAATTGTGCGCGTCGGGCTACGGCCGCGCCTGCCAGCTCACCGCGAGGGAGTGCGCCGCGCGAACCGCGGCTCTGCTTCGCGATGCCGTAGCAGCCCGCCAGCCACGACGAGCCCTAGCGACAGTGCCAAGTACGGTGCAGCCAGCTTGGCGAAATACTCGAGCCGGGTGGGCTCGCGCGCAGGACCGGGCGCGCAGCCGGCGCCGCGACATTCAGCGTCGAGATCGTCGAGAAAAGGGTTGTAGACGTAGCGTGCGTTGGGCTCGCGGGTCGCGGCCGGGTCGAGGAACCAGTCGCCGCGCTGACCGCCGGGTCCTTTGAGCGCCCACGGTGGCCGCACGCCGCCGAGGTAGCGCGAGCCGGCCATCGACGCGCCCATCTGCTGCCCTAGCCGGCCGCGATGCTTGCCGCGGTAATACAGCGGTCCGGTCTCGCCGGACGTCCACAGTCGTTCGTGCGCGAGCCCCCGGCGCGCCCACAGCGAGTCACGAAGCGACAGCAGCTCGTAGCGGACGGTTTGGCCAGCGGCGACCTTCGGCGGCACCGACGGCCCTGCGCCCGGTGCGTACACGATCCGGCCATCGGTGGCATCGCAGTCAGGGTCGGCTTGCCGACACACCGAGATCCCGTGCCCGTGCGACTCGACCTTGAACTTCGGCCGATCATCCTCGGTTCGTGCGATCGCGGTCCCGTCGGTCGTCGACATGCTGGCGTGGGCCTTGGCCCGAACCTCGACGAGGTGGCCATCGCCGGCATCGCGCTCGACCACGAGCTGCACGGTCTCCAGATCGTTGTCGTGGCAGATCAGCGGAACACACAGCGGGCTCGCCCAGTCGCGCGGGTAGTACAGCGTGTACGTCAGGTACGCGTGGGTCGCGGTCATCACGCCGGCCGCGTAGGCCGCCGGCGGCAGCTGCGTGCCGTACGCTTCCTGGCGATCCCAGTTGTTGGTCGTGTCCCAATCTCCATCGAAGTCGATCCTCGTCGGACGATCGGCGCCCTCGTCGTCATCGGCGACGTGCTGGACGTAGACTGGTGCCCAGCGCTGCACCAGCCGGTTCGCCATCCGCTCGAGCGAGCTCGCTCCAACATCGATGGCATCTGCGTGCGCTGACGCAACCCACGCCGAAGCGATGAGCAGCGCGCTCGTGTACCTCACCCTCAAGGGCACCACCTTGCGATAGGTCGCCTCGACGGATCAACGGGGACCTGAAACGGTAATCTCGCTCGCATCACAGCGACGATTGATCGTCCACGCCGCGTCACCGTGTCGCGCTACCGGATCCCCGAGTCTGTGCTCGAGCTCGATTTGTCGGCACCGGACGCAGCGAGTAGGATGACCGGCCATGCGCTCGATCCTCGTTGCTCTCGCCGTGCTGACTGGCTGTGGAAACCCGAGCAAGACCACGGACAAGACCCGTCCACCCGTGCACGACGCGACCATCGGATCGGCCGCCCCCGAGCCTGCAGGGCCCGGCACCGAGCCCATCGCACCACCCACCGACGGCGCCGAGCCCACGGCCGCGACCGGCGATGCGGGCGCATCGACCCACGCGCCATCGAGCGGCCACGGTGCCGCGCCGACCAAGCCAGCCCGAGATGCAGGTGCACCGGCGACCTCGGACGGCAAGCAAGGTGAGCCATGCCGGGCCAGCGCACCGCGCTGCGAAAAGCCGCTGACTTGCGTCGAGTATTACGGCATCGCAGGTCCCCGCGGACCGAAGTTCACGTCGTGTGAGATTCCGTGCCCGCCGGATCGCAAGGTGAGCTGTCCGTCAGGGCAGAGCTGCGTGACGATCGCCGACGGACCCGGCGCCGTCTGCCGCTGATCGCGCGGGTGCGATGGTCTGGCGAGCGCTATCCCGCGGTCTGTAGGCCCGCGGCGATTCCGCCGATCGTCGTGAACGCGATCCGTCGCAACTGCTCGTCATTGCCGGCATCGCCCCGATTCGCTCGCCGGCGCCGGACCGCTTCGATCTGCACATGCGAGAGCACATCGAGGTACGCATTGCGGCGCGCAACCGACGCTGCGAGATACGGCCGCTCGGGCAGCAGCGTCGTGCGCTGAAGCGTTTGCTCGAGCGCGTGCTTGGTTCGGCGATGCTCGTCGGCCACGATCTGAAAGATCGCGAGGCCGCCGGGCTCCGCCAGCTTGGCGTATTCACCCGCGACGTCGATGTCGGAACGAACGAGCGACAGCTCGCAGCTCGCCACGAGCGCACGCAGAAACTTCGAGCGTTCGACCAGGCTGCGCACGCGATCCGCGCCGACCTGCTGGACCAGGGTGTCGATCGCCGTCCCGACACCGAACCAGCCTGGTAGGCCATGGCGACTCTGGGTCCACGAGAACACCCACGGGATCGCGCGCAGCGAGTCGAGCGAGATCGTCGCCTTACGCGAGGCTGGCCGCGAGCCCAGCGGCAGCCGAGCGACGTCCTCGATCGGCGTCGCCGCAACCACGTACCGGACCAGTCGCTGCTCGTCCTCGGTGAGCGTGCGATATCTCGCGCGGGCCGCGTCGGCCGCGGACTGGATCGCCGGCTCGCGATCGACCGGATCGATGTCGTGCTCGGACAGCGTGGCCGATAGCACGGCGGCGATCGTCAGCTCGAGATCGCGCTCGGCGATCTCGGGATGCGCATAGCGAGCATTCACGGTCTCGCCTTGCTCGGTGACGCGCAACCGGCCGCGAATCGCACCCGCTGGCTGCGAGCGGATGGCATCGCTCTCCGGTCCGCCCCCGCGGCCGAGCGCGCCACCACGACCGTGAAACAGCGTGAGGGTCGCTCCCGAATCACGCGTCGCGTCGACCAGCGCGAGCTGAGCATGACGCAGCGAGATCGACGACGCGAGGTATCCGACCTGCTTTCCCGAATCGGAGTAACCGATCATCACCTCGAGCTCCGTGGTGCGTCCGAGCTCGCGACGCAACGCCGGAAGCCCCAGGATGTCGCGCGCGATCGTGCCGGCGCGCTCGAGATCTTCGAGCTGCTCGAGCAGTGGCACCGGCCGCACATCGCCCGGCGCCAACCCCGCCGCGCGCGCCAGGAACACGACCTCGAGCAGATCGGAGACCTCGCGCGTGAAGCTGACCACGTAGCGCTCGCAGGCCGAGGCCCCGAGCTCGTGGCGCGCACGGCCGATGACCTCGAGCGTCGCGAGCACCTCGGCCGCATCGGCCGACAGCCCATTGCGTTCGCGTTCCGGGGGGAGTGGATGATCGAGCGCTTCGCACAGCCACGATCGCCGACCACGTTCGTCGAGAGCGAGATAACCGGCGCGTCCACCGCGGGCGAACAGCTCGTCCACCACCCGGTCGTGGACCGCGGAGTGCTGGCGAATATCCAGCGAGGCGAGGTGAAATCCGAACACGTCGACCCGGCGCAGCGCATCGCGAAGCTCCTGATCGGCGATCTGCGCGAGGTCGGCCGCGAGCAGGCTGCGTTCGAGCACCGCCAGATCGTCGCGATACTCGGCCGCGGTCGCATAGCTATCGTCGCGTTGCTCGAGCGTCGCGCGCAACCGCGCCTGCACGTACCACAGCTTCTCTCGCCACGGCTCGTGGATGGTTCGCGGCCGCGCACGCGCGGCGACCTCCGGCAGTCGCTCGCGATCGCGCTCGAGGTTTGCCTCGAGCTCCTCGAGCGGCTTCGCGACGCGCACCGTCGACATCGAGAGCGTGCGACCGAGCAGCACGACATCCTCGAGGTAGCGCCCGAGCGCAGCGGCGCGGTGGCGGGAGAACACGGTCCGCGTGAGCGCGGCGGTGACGTTGGGATTTCCATCGCGATCGCCGCCGACCCATGAGCCCCAGCGCACGAACGATGGCAGCCGCCATCGATGGCCGAACCGCGCACCAAGCCGATCCTCGATCGTGCGATAGATCCGCGGCGTGACGTCGAGCAGCGAGCGGCGAAACATCTCGAGCACGCTCTCGACCTCGTCCAGCGGCGTCGGTGGGCGCGCGCGCGCGTCATCGGTTGCCAAGAACGCGAGCACCTCCGCGTCGAGCGCCTGCTCGATCACGGACTGCGTGACCGATCCGGCGCCGGGGCCGGGGTCACGACCGTCGTCGTGCTGCTCGAGCAATCGCTCGATCCGCATCAGATGATCGAGCGTCGACCGGCGCCGCGCTTCGCTCGGATGCGCGGTCAACACCGGCATGATCAGCGCTCGCTCGAACAGCGCCTGCAGGTCGACCTCCGTCGCACCACCTTCGATCAGTCGATCGATCGCGACCACGACGCCGTCGCGCGGCTGGTCGTTGCGCGAGCGCAACGCGCGGAGTCGCGCGCGCTCCTCGGCCACGTTCATCAGGTGGCACTGCAGCGCGAACGTGCGTGCGAGATCCTCCAGCTCGCCGTCCTCGAGCGATCGGACCGCGGCGGCGAACTCCTCGCGGCCGCCCGGCAACGTGCCGGCGCGCAGCGCATGTGCAGCGTCACCGATCCTCCGACATAGCTGGCGCGTGTGGTCGCCGCCGATATGAGCAACCGCGGCATCGAGTGCCGCGGTCAACCGAACAACGTCGCGATGAAGCTGTGGTGCGCTCGACACACGTTCGTTCTACCGCCTTGGCCGTGATCGAGCACGCGTGCGTTGCCGCTCAGTACGTGTTCCAACGGACCTGCCTCGCCTCGGCGAGAAACGCCGCGCGCCGGATGTTGTCGGAGCTGACGATCCTGAGCGCCAGCGCCTGCAGGAACGCCTCGTACTGGTCCTGCGAGAGTTGTTCGAGCGGTGCGCGCAGCTTCCGGAGCTCGGGCAGCACCATCAACCGCATCACCACATCGGGTGGCAAGCCGCCCGCGTTCGCGGACGACGCGGTGACCGTCATGTGCCGAGCGAGGAGTTGACCGATCTGGCGGAGAGCAACAGGTTCAGAGCCCGCATCTGTGTTCTCGGTAGTTGAGCTCGCGGTGTACGCCACGGTGATCCAGCCTTTCTGAAGTGTCGTTCCGACTTCCGAGCGCCAGTACACCAGCAACCGCGATCGCGCTTAAGCGGGGCACCACCGACCCCGCATTCACGCGTTTCCAAGCTGCGGGGCGCCGATCGCGCCGGCGCATGTCAGGGATTCCCCGGGGTACCGGCGGCGACCCGCCGGAGTCGACGGTGGCTAGAGCACCGAGCTCATTGCCTGAACGCGTGAGCGGGATGGGTTTGGCTACATCGTCGTCAAGCTAGCCCTCGGATCGCACCCCCATCGACCGCGAGCGTGACGCCCGTGAGATACGACGCGGGCTCCGAGCACAAGAACGCGATCACGGCGGCGATCTCTTCGGGCTCCGCGATCCGCCCGAGTGCGGTGTTGCGTGCGAGATCGTCGAACACCTGGTCGCGCGTCTTTCCTGGTTTGACGCGGGAGTCCGCGAGCTCCTCGAGGCGCTCGGTTCGCGTGTAGCCCGGGCACACCGTGTTCACCGTGATCCCATCACCGCCGAGCTCGTATGACAGCGTCTTCGCAAGCCCGACGATCGCCGGCCGGAACGCGTTCGACAGCACCAGCCCGTCGATCGGTTGCTTTGCCGACACCGACGCGATGTTCACGATCCGTCCCCACCGCTTGTTGCGCATCGCCGGCGCCGCAGCCGCCACCAGATGAACCACATTGGCAAGCGTGACCCTAAATGCGACCTCCCAGTCGTGCCAGCCGATCGCATCGAACCGGCCTGGCGGTGGACCTCCGGTGTTGGTGACGAGGATGTCGATGCCTCCAAATGCGCGCGCGGTCTCCGCGATGAAGGTTCGACAATCGTCCGCGTTGCCGATGTCGGCGACGATCCCGATCACCTCCGCGCGGGTCTGTGCTGCGAGCTCGCGCGCGGCGGCCTGGATCCGCCCACCATCCCGACCGCAGATCGCGACGCGTGCGCCTTCAGCGGCGAGCAAACGAGCCGTGGCGCGACCAATGCCGCGCGAGCCAGCCGCGACCGCGGCGACCTTGCCTTCGAGTCCGAGCTTCATGCGGCAAACCTACTCGCCGCGCGGCGCAGGGCACAAGCGAGCCCTGGCTGCGGCAGCGCTGTACGATTGGCCATGAACGTTCGCACCGGCGGCCGTCCTTGTGGTGCGATCCGGTTTCAGATCGAGCTCGCGAGCGACGAGCGCGACGTACGCGATGGCCACTGCTCGGTGTGCACCAAGAAGGGCATCGTGCATCTGATCGTGCCCGGGTGGCGACGCGGTTGCGAGCGATCGCTTCGGCACGCCGTCGACACGCTTGGGTGATCTAGCTCACCGAGGGCAGCACGCTGGGTTCCCAAGCTCCCAGCCTGGAAGCTTCAGTTGCCAGTGCGGGTCCAGTCGTATCGCGCGATTGCGCCGGCGTCACCGGGCACACAGGTTGCTGAACCCCTGTTCATCTCGTGCTGCTCGGCCGACCCACCATCCTCGCTGCGCTGATCCTCGCCGGTGCGCTGTCGAGGACCGCCCACGCAGATGCGCCCGATTGCGGGCCGAGGGATCCAGCGACAACCGGCGACGCACTCGACGGCAAACAGCTCGAGGAAACCGCGCGCGCCATGCTCGGCCCGGCGATCGCACCGCTGGTCAAGCGGCTGCCGTGGAACCACCTGCGCCCCGCGGCCGTGTCACCGACGGGTCGTTCGAGCTTCGTGATCGATCGGACGCATGTGATGCCGGTGGTGAGCTTCGCGGTTGCTGCGCCGTCGTCGCTGAAGATCGACGTGGAGCTCAAGCCCAAGCTCGACATCGCACGATGCATCGGGGTGAGCGTCGCGGTCGATAGCCCGGAGGACGGCAAGCTCACGATCCAAGCGCCGATGTCGATCATGGTGACGATGTCGCTCGGTGGATTTTCCGAGCGGTGGGAGCTGTCATCCGACGAGATCAGCCTCGACTGGCATGGCAGTGCCGCACGCGTCGTGCTGGACGACGCGGGTCGGATCGCGTTCGGCTTGCCGGGGGAGGGCTCGGACCAAGCTGCGCTCGCGACCATGGCAACCCTGCGCGACAGCAAGCTGCTTGCGCGCTGGCGCGAGCTGTTGATCCGAACGCTCGCCGTTCCGGGCGGTCACCGCGAGAGCGCAGTCACGATGCTCGCGGATCTCGGGTTTCAGCACGTTCCCGGTGACATCTGGGTCCAGCTCCGCCGGCTCGATGACGCCGGCAAGCTTCGTGCGAGCGAGGTCGAGCGGCTCGGGTTGCTGGCTCGTCGCCCGGAGCTCGCATCAGACTCGACGGCCTCGACGTTCATCGCATCTGCCGCCGAGCCACCGCCGAGGTTGTTCGTCGCAGGGAAGCTGCTCACCGGCTGGACCGTGGTCGACGATCGTTACGAGCTGCGCGTGCCGCTGTGGGGCCTGGTGCCCGTGCGCGCCGAGCTCCCCGGCGACGTCGCGTGGCCGTTTGCAACCGTGCTCGGGCCTGGTGTGCGAATCCGGTTGAGCCCGGACCGCGGACCGGTGCTCGAATCGAGGATCGACGGCGCGCGTTGTGGCCTCGTCGAGGAGGCCCCATCGGGGACGTGCAGCAATGTTCGCGGACGACCGCCCGTGGGTCGGCCGTTCGAGCTGCTCGAGGGGTGCGGAGAGATGCCCTCGTCATTTGGCACCGTCACCGATTTCGGCGCATTCGTGGTCCCCTCGCTGCCCGGGCTCTACATCCTCGATCGCGAGCAGCACCTCTACTTCGACCCATCGTATGGCGGGCGCGCGAGCGCGCTCGAACGCTGCGATTAGCGCGCACCTGTTCGATCGGCGGTACCTCGTCGGGCGCGCGTAGGTCGATACCGAGGGCGCGCCACGCATGCTCGACGCCGGTCTCGCGTTCGACAGCGCGTTGGCGTCGCGTTGGCGTCGCGCTGGCGTCGCGCTGTCGGTGCGCTCAGAGTCCGCCGGCGATCGAGCTACTCTCCATCCGATCGCTGCCGATCACCTTGACGATCTTGTTGTAGATCCCGAGCATCAGCAGCGTGGGCACCCACTGGCCGACGAAGTTCGCCGTGGAGTGGCGCTTGAACAGCTTGAGCACGAGCGAGCCCGCGATCGCGCCACCCGCCAGGATCAGGAACGTCCCCGAAGGGATCCGCATCGTTGCTCGCTCGATGGCCTTGGTGGTCTTTCCTTCGACCTGAGGATGGCCGTTCCCGCGTTGTGTGGTTGCTTCCGTCGTCTCCATGGTGCCTCCTGAGCTGCGGTCGTGCACCGGGCATGCCCACCGATGCGCCCTTAGTAGCCCTCAGTAGCTGGCAGCCCACCCGGGCCGGAACATCAGCGCGATGCGCGGACCCGCAGGGTGCGCGGTCTTGGGAACAGCGTGCCGCCATGTGCGCTGGCACGTCCCGCCCATCACGATCAGATCACCACGCCCGGCAGAGAACGTGAGTGTCGTGCCGCCCTCGACGGGCCTTAGCAAGAATCGCCGAGGTTCACCCAGCGACACGGTTGCGACGGTCGCCTCGATCAGCGTGCGCGCGGTCGTGTCACCATGCCATGCCACGCTATCGTTGCCGTCACGATAGAGCGCCGCAGTGACGCGGATGAACTGCTCACCGTAGCGCTCCGAGAGTGCGCGCCGCATCTGCTCGATGAGCACGAACCCGGCACGATCGACCGGGACGGTCGCGAGCAACCTGGGCACGTCGACCGTACGGTCGTACATCTTGCGGCGCTCGTGCGTCCAGCCGAGCTCGCGTTCGAGCTGCTCGAACAGCGCGTCATGACCGCTCACCCAACCGGGCTGATGGTCGACCCACGCACCATGCGCGAGGACCTGACGGCGCAGCGCCGAAAAGCCCGCGTCGAACCCCGACGTGCGCGTGCTGAACAGATCGAGCTGCCTTTGCACACCCAACAGCTAGCAAGTCCGCGCGCCAAAGCACGAGCCTGCAGGCCAAGGCACGGCAGCCACCGACGGCACGGTTCTCGCACACCTTGGTGTTCGTGAGGAACACTGCCTGGATCGCGATCGCGAGCACGTGCGTTTGCGCGATCGCACCGGTTGCGCTCGCAGCCGGTGCCGGCGTCAACGACGCGGGCAGCACGGTCGGGGACGCTGGCGCCGTGGATGCGGCCAGCCCGCGCTCCGGCGCGCGTCCCTAACGAGCCTCACACCGCTTCGACGCACGGATCATCGCAGCACAGCAAGGAAGCACCATGGCAACCCCACGATTAGCGATCACCGAAGCGAGCCACGAGGTCGGCGACCTACTTCACCGTGTCACCGACGACGTGAAGACGATCGCGCGCGACGAGATCGAGCTCGTCGTTGGCGAGCTCCAGCGCTCCTCGAAAGAAGCAGCCATCAATGCCGCGGTCGCGCTGCTCGGCGGCGTCGTGGCGCTCGTCGGCCTGGGCATGTTGTGCATGGTCGTCGTCGCGGCGCTCGAACCAGTCATCCCACAACTGTGGTTACGCCTGCTCATCATGGCCGTGATCTATCTCGCGCTCGGAATCGTGATCGCGATCCTGTTCGCCAAGCGGCTTCGTCGAGAGGCCGTGCCGGATACCAAGCCGGCCCAGATCCAAGCCAAGGAAACCGTGCAGAGTATCAAGCAAGGCCTACGTAGCTGAGGAGGTCAGCCGTGCGAGAGAGAGCTGCGATCGAACACGAGCTCGAGGATGTGCGTTTCGATCTCGAGCGCACATTGGCGACGCTCAAGGATGTCATTCGCGAGCGAACAGACGTCAAGGCCCACGCCAAGCGTGCCGTCGAGCGCGTCCGCGTCGAGGCCGGCGTGAGGTTGGACCGCATGGAGACCTGGGTGGTCTCGTTCACGCACCGGATGGTCGCGACGGCCAAGCGGTATCCACTGGCGACCGCGGCGGTCCTCGTCGGTGCCGGGGCGGTTGCGACCGCCGCGACCGTCGCGATCGTCAAGCACCGCCAGTAGCTCGGTGTCGAGCGTCGATTCCCCGTCGCGTCACCGGTGACGATGCCGGCGGGCGCGACAGGGAAGCGAAGCCGGACCGGTGGCTAGAGTCGCCCCTTGAGCGCGCTGAGTCGCTCGTGGGTCTGGCGCTGCATCGGCAGCAGCTGGTTCATGATGAGGTCGCGCGATTCGACGTCGAGGTCGTCATCCTTGGCCTCGTCCTCGTAGTCATGGAGGCCATGATCCTCGCCCTCTTCGAGTGCAGCGATCGTCGCCTTATCGCCGAAGATCTTGGCGCCACCCTGGACGGTCTTCGCGAACACTCCCCACGGTCCGGACCCCGTTGCGGGCTCGCCACCGAGCTCGATGATCGCATCGGTGAGCATCTGAACGCGATCCTCGTGGGACTGCAGGCACACCATCAGCTCGTCGCGCGCCGGACCGATCTCGTCCACCTTGTCGAGCGCCATCTGGTAGGTCTCGACGGCGGACATCTCGCCGCGCAGCAGGCTGTTCAACTGTTCGACGCTGGTTTTCTTGCCCATCGTAATTCTCCTTCTATGCAGGCGAGCCCTGTCGCAGGCTCTACCGGGAGCAAAGCAATCGACGTACCGCGGTCCGATGATCGCTCCGGCAACTCCCCGTAACGCGGCGCGCGCGCCGCACGTCAACGTGTGCCGCCGTGCCACGGGCGCTTGCTCGCGAGCAGCGAATGCGCGTGCTCGGCCGGATCTGCAAGGACTGCGGCGGCCGGATCGCGACTCGCGCGAAAATCGGCGAGCACGTCATCGATCTCGGCGCCGACCAGCAGCGCGATGTTGCTGAGCCATAGCCAGGTCAGGAACACGATCGCCGCGCCGAGCGTTCCGTAGGTCGCTTCGTAGCTGTTGAAATGTGACAGGTACACGCCGAACAGCGCGCTGATCCCCAACCAGATCAGCACCCCGACGACCGCCCCGGGCGTGAACACCCGAAACGGCGCACCGGTGTTGGTCAGGTAGCGAAACGCGATCGCCCAGACCACCATCACCAGCAGGCCCGCGAGCATCCAGCGCACGATGCTCCATCCGACGTCGAACGCATGGCCGAGCCCCATCCGATCGGCGACGAGATGGCCAACGTAGGGCCCCGCGACCAGGAGCGACAGCGCGATCACGATCAGCACGGCGACCCCGACGGTCACGACGATCGCGATGGCCTGCCGGCGAATCCATGACCGGGTCTCGCGCTTGTCGAACAGAACATTCAGCGCGGTCATGAGACCGCTGGCACCACGCGACGCCCCCCATAGCGCGAACGCGGCACCGGCCACGGCAAACCCTGCGCCCGACGCGTCGATCAGCTCGTCGATCCGCGGCAGGATCATCATGCGGACCTCGTGCGGTACGGCCCCCAGCGCGAGGTTCGCACCCTCGCGAATCGTTGCCGGATCGAGGATCAGCAGCGACAGCGACAGCACGAACACCAGCATCGGGAACAGCGCGAGGATCGCGTAGTACGCCATCATCGCGCCGACGTCGGTCACGTTGTCGTCTACGAGCTCGCGGGCAAGTTGTCGGAAGAACCGCGTGATCGCCATGGCCGTCACATTTGCAGTCGATATGCCAGCCCTCGACGCGACCGTAACTCCTTGGACCTCCAACTATCTCGTGTTATGAGGACCAGCGATGCAACGGGTCGCACGATTCGTCGTTGCGTCGGTGGTTGGCCTCGCGGGGCTCTCCGCCGTTGCGTACTGGATCCTCGGCAGTGTGTTGGGCGCGTGGATCGAGAAGGACCTGCGCATGCGAGCGCGTCTCGCCGTTGCGTCCGCGGAGGTCAGCTTGGTCCAGGGCTGGGAAGATGGCCCCGGCCGGCTCAGCGACGTGCTGACCGCGATCACCCGCGACGATCGGATCATGGGCGCCGCTGCATGCACGGCCGGCGGCGAGCTCCGCGCCGCGACCGATGCCTACCCGCAGGATTTCCAGTGCTCGACGGTGTCCGGCATGGTCGCGCGTTCCGGACAGCAGGAGCTGCAACAGACGGTCGACCACGTCACCGGGAGTGTGCACCTGAGCGCGCTGCCGCTCCACTCGGGTGACAAGGTGCTCGGCACGATCGTGCTCGTTCAGGACCTCAGCTTCGCGAGCCGGCGCAACAGCGTGCTCCTCAGGTTCATGCTCGCGACGTTCTTCGTGCTGGCCGTCCTGGGCGCGGGAGTGATCCTGATCGCGCGACGGTTCGCGTGGCGCGGATGGACGCTCGACATGCGCCGTTCGCTGGTCGGAACACCGAGCCGTGAGTTCCAGCCGCTGGTCAAGGACGTCCGGAACTTGATCGAGCAACTCGCGGAGGATCGCGATCGCGAGGCGCATGTCGGCCCATGGACGCCCGAGCGGTTGCGATCGACGCTGACCCATCACCTCCACGGCGAACAGGTCGTGATCCTTGCCAACCGCGAGCCGTACATACACGAGCGAACGGACGACGGCGTCCGGGTCGTGCACCCGGCGAGCGGGCTCGTCACCGCGCTCGAGCCAGTGATGCGCGCGTGCAAGGGCGTGTGGGTCGCACATGGCGCCGGCACCGCCGATCGCGAGACCGTGGATGCCCATGACCGGGTCCGGGTGCCACCGGGCGAGGAGTCGTACGTGGTGCGTCGCGTGTGGCTGACGCCCGAGGAAGAGCGCGGCTACTACTACGGCTTCGCCAACGAAGGCCTGTGGCCGCTCTGCCACGTCGCCGACACCCGGCCGACGTTCCGCAGCGAAGACTGGGACCACTACGTGAAGGTGAACCAGCGGTTCGCCGACGCGGTTTGCGACGAGACCCAATCCGATGATCCGATCGTGCTCGTCCAGGATTATCACTTCTCGCTCGCACCCCGGATGATCCGCGAGCGACTGCCGCGGGCGACGATCCTGGCGTTCTGGCACGTGCCATGGCCGAGCGCCGAGCGGATCGATATCTGCCCCTGGCGCGAGCAGATCGTCGAAGGCTTGCTCGGTTCGAGCATCATCGGGTTTCACACCCAGCAGCATTGCAACAACTTCATGGAAGCGGTGGATGCGTTTCTCGAGAGCCGGATCGATCGCGAGCACAACGCGATCATCCAGGGCCCGCGCCGAACGCTGGTGCGGGCCTATCCGATCTCGATCGAGTGGCCGGTGCGCTGGCTGGCCGGCTTGCCGTCGGTATCCGAGTGTCGCTCCCTGGTGCGAGAGGAGCTCGGCCTGCCACCGGATCATCTTCTCGGCGTCGGCATCGACCGCCTCGATTACACCAAGGGCGTCGATGAGCGGCTCCAAGCGGTCGGCAAGCTGCTCGAGCGTCACCCCGAGATGCGGGGGAGATTCACCTTCGTTCAGCTCGCGGCGCCGAGCCGCACCAAGATCGATCGCTATCGGGAGCTCAACCATCAGATCGAGGTCACCGCCGACCGGATCAACGAGCAGTGGGGCACGGGCCGCTATCGGCCGATCGTCCTGATGCGAGCTCATCACGAACCACCGACGGTGTTCCGCTACTACCGCGCCGCTGACCTCTGCTACGTGAGCAGCTTGCACGATGGCATGAACCTCGTTGCCAAGGAGTTCGTCGCCGCTCGCGATGACGAGCGGGGCGTGCTCGTGCTCAGTCAGTTCACCGGGGCGTCGCGCGATCTCACGGAGTCGCTGATCGTCAATCCGTACGACATCGCGCAGGCCGGCGATGCGATGGCAGTAGCATTGAAGATGCCCGAAGAGGAACAACGTGAACGGATGAGATCGATGCGCAGGCTGGTGTCCGAGTTCAATGTGTACCGGTGGGCCGGCCGGATGCTGGTCGACGCCTCGGAGCTGCGGCGGCGCGAGCGCTTGCTGGGCCGACTGTCATCGGCGCGTGCGAATTCAGGGTCTGACGTCGCGTGAAGCCGCTGATCGCCGCGCCTGACTCGAAACTGATCGGGCGAATCGCCTCGAGCGAGACCCTGATCGCGCTCGATTACGACGGCACGCTCGCGCCGATCGTCGCGAACCGCCGCAAGGCGATCATGCGACCACGGACCCGGATGTTGCTCGAACAGCTGTGCGAGCTGTATCCGTGCGTGGTGATCTCGGGCCGCGCGAGCGACGACGTGTGTCGCATCGTCGACGGGATCGGGCTGCACCAGGTGATCGGTCATCATGGCATCCAGATCAACGGCCGGCGCTCGTCGCCGCTATCGACCGCAGCCGGTCGCGAGCTGCGCGACCGACTCGCCGAAGATCCAGATATCGAGATCGAGGACAAGGGGGTCTCGATCGCGATCCACTACCGCAACACGCGCAACCCCGGCCGTGCACGCGTGGCGATCGAACGCGCCCTCGAGACCATCGATCCGGCGGTCAAGCGGGTGCGCGGCAAGATGGTGATCGAGCTGGTCTCGCCCGGTTCACCCAACAAGGGCGACGCGTTGAGGCTGGCGGTGCAGTCGACGCGCACGAACCTTGCGGTCTACATCGGCGATGACACCACCGACGAAGACGCGTTCGCGGCTGCGATCGACGGCGAGCTGATCGGCGTACGGATCGGCCGTTCGGCGCGATCGTGCGCGAGATACTACTTGCCCGACCAGCGCGACATCGACGGTGCGCTGGCAGCGTTCATCCATGGGCGCGAAGCCATGATGATGCGCGAGGATGAAGCGCGGCTCGGACCGGCGCTCGATTTCTTGCGCGTGCTGTGGCGAACCGATCACGCACTCGGCCGCGCCTCGAAGCGGATGAGCGCTCGCCACGGCATCACCGCCGAGCAGCGATTCATGTTGCGCTGCATCGCGATGTGCCGGGCGATCACACCGAGCCGACTTGCGGCGTTGCTTCACCTCGATCCTGGGACGATCTCGGCCACGCTGGGTCGGCTCGAACGCCAGGGTTTGCTGGTGCGCAAGCGCGGGGCCGGAGATCGCCGGCGGGTCGTCATCGAGCTCACGACCGCAGGCCGAACGTTCGCCCGCTCGCTGGGCGGTACCGTCGAGCGCGCGGTCGAGCTCCTGCTCGAGACGACGCCGGTGCGCGACACACAGGCCGTTCGACGCGTACTCGGCGCGCTCGAAGCCGCGCTCGATGATTGAGCTCACCGTCGGGGGGACGGCGTTCCCCACCATGGGGACTCCTACGTTCACACGAGATCGGTAGAACCCCGCGGATCTTCTGATCTCGCGACGTGGCCCATCCCCTGCATCCATGGGTGTCCGTTCGCCGTTTGTCGGGAGGTTGCTTACGATGCGCCATCAGCGGGGAGTCGGCTCCAGTTCGAGGTTTGTTGACGGGCTCACTCGTTTGACCCGGTTGGCCCCGGTGCTGGGGTTACTGGGAGGCTGCGCGATCGCCGACGCTATTTCGGGCCGGCCGGTGGGCGAAGGTGACGACGATGATCCTGGCATCGACGCAGGGGCTCAGATCCCGACCTGCGAGGGCAGCAACTGCGCGCCGAAGTGCGAAACGCAGTCGATCAACGTGTTGCGGAACTCCGACTTCGCCTCGACGTGCAAGTCCGAGACGGTCGCTGACTGGGCGGTGTCGTTCGGCCCGGCCTGGTACCACTACGCGGGTCGGCCGATGGAGTCGGACAACGACGCATGCGGCGTCACCGGTCCATTCGGTTGCGATGACGAGCTCGGGCTGCTGGCCGATAGCGATGGCTGCCTTTCGGTGTGGGGCGGATCGCAGGCACCGACCGGGACGTGGACGGAGGTTCGCCAGACCGTCACCTCGACCAAGCCGATCCGTGGGATCAAGTTCTCGTACGTTCGCGCCGCGCGCCAGATCGATTACGGCTGGAAGTTCGGCGTGTACTACGAGGTTGCGGGTGAGCTGTTTCCGTTCGAACAGACCCAGGCCAACCTCGCAGCTGCGCGCGTGAACATGAACGGCGTGATTCCGATCGACGGCGATCCGAACCAGCTCACCATGGTGATCCGTCTCGATCGTACGAACGCGGGGCTCGTTGGCCACGCCTGGACCACGCTCGACGACATCAAGCTCGATCTGTGCCACGACTGAACCGGGCCGCTGGCGTACGATAGCGACGCTCGCAACGAGCATCGCGGTCGTGCCTTGATCGAACCTCGCGTCCTCCAGCGCTACCTGCTGGTCACCACCGCTGTCGTGGCCGCGGTGGGTGGAGCCGTGGAGCTCGCGCATCACGCGGTGCCCGACGCGGTGGTCGCTGCGCTGTCGCTCAGCTACGAGGCCAACGTTCCGACGTGGTTGTCCTCCGCTTTGTTGCTCGGCTCGGGGCTCGCGGCGTGTTCGATCGCGGGCGCGCTCGACCGCGGTACGCGCTGGCGCGGGCACTGGTGGGGCATCGCGATCGCGATGTTCTATGCGTCGCTCGACGAGGCGGCCGAGCTTCACGAGCATCTCGGCGGTTGGCTGGAGCTCGGCGGTGCGCTGTACTTCGATTGGGTAGTCCCGGCGACGCTCATCGTGATCGCACTCACCGCGCTTTACTGGCCGTTCGCGCGAGCGTTACCGGCGCCGGTTCGTCGCAAGCTGATCCTCGCAGTGGCGATCTACCTGGCGGGCGCACTGGTGATGGAGTTGCCGCTGGGATGGTGGACGGATCGGGCTGGCAGCGACAATCTTGGCTATGCCTTGATCGATTGGTGTGAAGAGACCCTCGAGATGATCGGAGCCAGTCTCGCGGTCGTCGCGCTCGTGGGCTATCGCCGCGAGCTCGCGCGGGGCGACGGCGCACGCCAGGACGGGCGATGACTCGCTCTCCGTACATCGTCGGCAAGGCGTACGACTGGGCGTTCTTCCTCGCGCCGCCCGTGATCTCGCTGGTGATCGGGATCGTCGTGGCGAACACGTGGCTCACCGGCGATGAATGGCTGCTCGCCGGTCAGACCGACACGCTGACCGGATTCCTCATCGGCACGATCATTCACGCGCACCTCGTCGCGGTCGTGTTTCGCAGTCACAACAATCCGGCGATCCGCACGCTGTACCCGATCCGGTTCATCGTGGTTCCGGTGGTGTTGTGGAGCGCGATCGTCGCGTGGCCATGGCTCGCCGTGGCCGCGAGCGTGGTCGCGACGTTCTGGGACGTCTGGCACTCGGGCGCGCAGACGTTCGGGTTCGCCCGGATCTACGAGCGCAATCAAGGCACCCCGCCCGAGCTCGGGCGGCGACTCGACTTCTGGATCAATCAGTTGCTGTACGCCGGGCCGATCCTCGCCGGCGCGACTTTGATGGACCACGTCAACTCGTTCGACGAGTTCAACGACGTCGGTGATGTGTTGTTTGGCTCGGTGCCCGCGCACGTGGAGGGGATCCGAGGCTGGATCGGCTTGGTCGTGCTCGCGGTTGCTGCCGTATTCCTCGTGATCTACGTGGTCGTTCACGTCGAGCTCCGACGCCGTGGCCATCGGCCGTCCTGGCTCAAGATTTGGCTCGTCGCGTCAACCGGAGCCGTGTCGATCTACACGTGGGGGTTCAACAGCTGGGGCGAAGCGTTCCTGATCATGAACCTGTTCCACGGGGTTCAGTACTTAGCGCTCGTATGGGCGATGGAGGGCAAGCGAATAGCGTCGCGCGTCAAGCTACAGTCGCGACCCCGCGTCGCGCTGGGGCTGTATCTCGGCAGCGTCCTGGCCTACGGAGTTGGTGTTCAAGCACTCGATCCTGATCTCAGCCTGTTGTGGGCGATCACCATCGTCGTGTCATTGATGCATTTCTGGTACGACGCGTTCATCTGGTCGGTGCGTCGCGCGCAGATCTAGGGCGGCATCGACGACACGCCGGGGGTGTCTCGGTTAGGCTGGTGCGGTGAGCCGAGAAGACCCCAGCGATGTGAAGCGAACGACCGCCGCGGTGATCCGCGGTGGCCATATGGCAGTTCGCAGGTTCGTGCTGCGAGTGATCGCGGGCCCCGATACGGGAATGAAGTACGTCTCGTCAGGCCGCCCGGTCGTCATAGGCACGCACGAGTCCGCTGATCTCGCGCTCACCGATCCAACGGTGTCACGCTTCCACTGCGAGCTGTCGGTCGGCGAAGGTTCGGTGACGATTCGCGACCTCGGCAGCAAGAACGCCACGCGGGTGAGTGGGCTCGATATCACCGAAGCCCGCCTCGATGGCACCACGACGATCGTGCTCGGCCACACCGAGGTTGAGTTCAGCCTGGGCGAATCGTTCGCCGAGCTGCCGCTTGCCACGCGCGAGTCGTTCGGAGAGCTCGTCGGCCGGGCGCCTGCAACCCGCGCGCTGTTCGCGCAGCTCGAGCGCGCTGCCGAGAGCGACGTCACCGTGCTGCTGCTCGGCGAGACCGGCACTGGTAAGGAGGTCGCCGCGCGCGCGATCCATGAACAGAGCAGCCGCGCACAAGGGCCGATGATCGTGGTCGACTGCGGGGCGATTCCGCACTCGCTGATCGACAGCGAGCTGTTCGGCCATGAGAAGGGCGCGTTCACCGGTGCCGACCGCCGCCGCGAAGGCGCGTTCGAGCTCGCGTCGGGAGGCACGATCTTCCTCGACGAGATCGGCGAGCTCGGAGCGGATCTTCAGCCCAAGCTGCTCCGCGTGCTCGAGCGCCGTGAGGTTCAGCGGATCGGCGGAACCTCGCCGACCCCGATCGACGTCCGGATCATCGCGGCGACCAACAGAAACCTCCACACCGAGGTCAACGCCGGTCGGTTCCGCTCGGATCTGTTCTATCGGCTCGCCGTCCTCGAGGTCCGGATTCCGCCACTGCGCGAACGACTCGACGACATCCCGCTCCTGGTCAGTCACTTTCTGCGCGAGAACAAGCTCGAGGACCGCCCGGAAGCAGCGCCGCTGCGCGACGACAAGTTCCAGGCCAACCTCGCCCGCTACGCGTGGCGCGGGAACGTGCGGGAGCTGCGGAACTATCTCGAGCGCGCGCTGGTCGAACCGGATCGCGAGATCGTGGCGGGCCCGGGCTGGGAGGCGCCGCCCGAGATCGACGTCAACCAGAAGCTCGCGACCGTGCGCGAAGCATGGGTCCGCTACGTCGAGCGCCGCTATATCGTCGAGCTGCTCGAGAAGAGCGGCGGCAACGTCAGCGCTGCGGCCCGCTCCGCCGGGATCGACCGCGCGCACTTCTATCGGATCATGGCGGCCTGCGGCCTGCGATAGCGCCGCGCGCCACCGCGAGCTCTGGGGTCAATGCGCGAGATTGGCACGCGCCGCGGTGACGAGTGGGTCATCCGGCAACGCTTCGTTGCGCAGCTCGAGCAACTGCCGCGACGCGTCCTGGCTGTCCTTGATCCGACCTGCAGCACGATGCGCTTCGGCGGTGATGCCGAGGCACTCGCCGACCGCCACGCCCCACGCCCAGTGGAACAGACGCGGCTGGATCACCGCCTCGCACGCCGCGATCGCCCCCTCGTCGTGAAGCGCGTGGAGCGCGCGCGCGAGGTGCAGGCTCTTGACGATCCGGAACCGGCCGAACCCATCGGTCTCCAGTGACCGCCGCCACGAATCGGCGGCACTGCGCAGGTCACCGGATCGCTCCGCGAGCAGCGCCAGCGCGACCTCTCGGACCTCGGGGAATGGATTGGTGTCGGCGAACGTCTGCAGCGCCGACTGATCCTTGGTGATGCCGGCGAGCAGCGTGCGAGCCAGCGCGACCTCGATCCAGGTCATTTCGTAACGTTGCGGCAAGCCCTCGAGCACCCGGGCGGCGCGCATCCGATTGTGCTCTGGCCATGGTGGTGCCGGATGGTTCTCTGCGGCGAGGAACGCGGTGAAGTCGATCAGCGATTCGCGGTTGCTCGCGTTGATCGACGGCGGTACGACGGCCGCGTTGGACGCGACGTTCCACAGATAGCCGATCGATGACGGACCGCTCGAGGTTCGGCGTGCCGCGGAGATCGCGAGCAGGATGTTGGCGCCGCGACGCATCTCGAGCGTGGCAGCGAGATCGCGCGCCTTGTCGAGATCGCCCGCGATCACATACGCCACCGCAAGCTCTTCGGAGATCTGCGGTCGATCCGTGGTCACCGCTTCGAGGCGCTTGATCGCAGCTTCCGGCTTGCGCTCGGCGAAGTCGATCCGCGCTTCCCACAACACGCGATCCGTCCCGGTCGCGACCTGATTCGCCCACCGGGCGGTTTCGAAATCGCCGCGCGGCAGCGAGTAGGTCAGGACGTGGTGGTGGCCGAGGCTGAAGCCCGAGGCCACCTGGCGCAGTTGCTTGTAGACCGCAATCGCCTCCGCCGAGCGACCGCCGTGGAACAGCGATTCGAACAGCCCGTAGAGAACTTCGCGATCGTTCGGGTAACGCCGGTTGAGCTCCTCGAACGTCACGGTCACATCCGGGTACTCGAGGTTCACCAGCGAGCGAATCGCTTTGGCGACCGCGGTCGCGCGCTCGTCGAGCCCACCCGAGATCGCCTTGTCGAGCTCGGGGATCGAGGACCTCGAGGTCCACCAGTAGAGAATGCCGAGGTAGTAGTGCACCTTGGCCTGGCGCTGGTCGGCGGCGAGCAGATGGCGCTCCGCCGCCGCGAAGTCCTGCCGCACGAGCGCTCGGACTCCAAGCTCGAGGTTGGAGCCACCGGTGAGCTCGGCGACGTCGACGGCTCGGTCGTCGTGACGCGTTCGCCAGATCGCGATCAACGCGACGGCGGCGGCGATCGCGATGATGCCGGCGGCGATACGCGCCCAGCGTGGAAACATCGGGACCTTGGGAATCGTCGCGAGCGCGGTCGCGAATTCGCGCGCGGACTCGAAGCGATCCGTGGGCCGCTCGTTCACCGCGCGTGCGATCGCTGCCGCGATCCCGGCGTCGAGGATCGACGAGACGATCTTGTGATGCACGTCCTCTGCGCGCTCTGGGTTGCGATGTAGACGCGTTCCCGTCGCCGCTTCGAACAGCGTCGCGCCCGCAGAGTAGAGATCACAGCGCAGGTCCGTATCGAGGCCGCGCAGCTGTTCGGGCGCCATGTACGCCGGCGTGCCGATCACCTCTCCAGTTCCCGTCAGCTCGCTGTCGCTGGTGGTCGCGACCCCGAAGTCGGCGAGCTTCACCGAGTCATCGGTACCGAGCAGGATGTTGGCAGGTTTGACGTCGCGATGAATGATGCCGGCTTCATGCGCCGCAGCGAGCGCAGATAGCAGGCCGGCACCAATGCGGCGGACTTCGGCCGCAGGAAGTGCACCGGTGCGCTCGAGTCGCTGCTTGAGCGTCTCGCCGCGGACCAGCTCCATGACCAGGAACTTGCCCTGCGGATCGAGGTCGAAGACCGTGACGATGTTGGCGTGGCGAAGCGCGGCGACGGCGCGCGCTTCGCGCAGGAACCGGTCGCGGCTCCGCGCATCATGCAATCGCTTCGACGAGATGACCTTGACCGCAACGTCGCGGTTGAGCGTGCCGTCGCGCGCCTCGACGACATAGCCCATCGCGCCGGCGCCCAGGATCTGCGTCGGCGAGAACCGCGACGGCAACACGACGTCTTCGAGGTTAGGCGCTCCCCGCGTGCCACCAGTTGGCTTCTGGGACACCGTGACCGTTTGGGTCGTCTCGGGGCGCGGGGGACGGCCCACTTCGGCAGTGTAGCCTACTCGCCACGCCCCGTCGCGCTCCGGCGCGCTCCGGCGCGCTCAGCGAGCCGGTGGCATTGTCCTCGACACCTCACGGTCGCGCTCCGGCGCGCTCAGGGAACCGGCGGCGTGGTCGTCGGTGGCTCGATCTCGCGAACGGACATCAACCGGATCCGCGACTCGGTGTTGTCCCATCGGTACGTCACCCATGGTCCACCCCACAGCATGATCTGGTCACTCGCGGGTGCATCGCAGCTGGTCGCGCCCGAGCCCCACGATCCCGAGCTCGGATGGTCCTCCTCGACATTCACGAGCGTCCATTCGTTTGCCGGGTTGCCGTCGGCGTCGATCCCGCCCAGATCGACGTATTGCTCGATCCGCAGCCCGCGCTGGCCGTCTCGCACGATCTCGTAGCGCACCATCTTCAGACCCAACCACTTGTCCTTGTGCTGGGAGTAATCCAGGCCCCCTGCGACGTCCTTCCAGTGCCGGTTGAAGTAGTTGACGTGATAGTTCTCCTTGCGCACGCGCACCTGAGCGTTGACGTAGTGATAGGAGGTCTTGTACGCGCTGCCTTCACAACCAACTGGCAAGCTGTTCCCGGTGTGCCGGCCACCCCCGCCGTACAGCACCCAATCCTGGTCGTCATCGCTGCTGGCTGCATCGACGAGCTGCAGATATCCGGTCATCTCGTACGCGTACCAGTCGTTCTCGGAGCACATGTAGCCGCGTTGCAGCGCATCGCCCTGGTTGGTCTCGCCTTCACAATCGGATTCCTCGGCGGACACGGTCATGCGGACCTGACCACCTTCGGTGACGACCGTGTCCTTGCCCGACCCGGTGACGTCCCCGAACCCGAGCGCACGCGCCTCCCAGTCGGCAAATCCCAGCGTCCATGGCAGCGCTCGGCCGATCCGCGACGGGTAGATCTGTTTCACGCCATTTGGGTCGTACGCCGCAACCGCGGTCGGCGCGTCGGCGGTGCCGCCGTCATCGTCACGAGCCGCGTCGATCAGATCGAAGTCGTTGTTGACGGGATTCCCCGTGCCGATCTCACCGCTGCACGCAATGACGCAACCGCATGCGATGACGCCAGCTGCCCCTCGAATCGAGACTTTCATCGGACTCCCCGCGAAGTGACAACGCGGCCACTCGTCAGCCCCCTGGCGAGCACCGCGCCGGCGTGTGGGAACGCGTCCCACACGCACGCATAACTTGTTGCGAGGCACAGCAACCTGCACGCCAGATCGATCCCGCGCAGAATCGCCGACTAACACGCGCGATTGTAGATGGACGCGCTACAGGGCTCGTCGAAATCGTCGCATCGTGCCCCACGGACGCTCGCGTTGACGAGCGATCACACCAGACGCTCGACGTAACCCGATGGCGCGATCGCGCGATACAGCGACTCGATCACCGCGAGCGCGTTCACGCGTGGGATCGCAATTCGCTCGCGCCTGGCGCCGGTTCGAACGCCGAGGTGTACGTGATCGGTGGTGCCAGCATGATCGTCGACGAACACGCCGCCATAGGCCTCGACGTATCCGAGGCGCAGATCATGAAGGCCGAGGCGAAACAGCGTACGTGCGAGCCAGTGCCGCGGCACGTCGACGGTGACGCCACGTATCGCGAGGGCGACCAGGGATGGCGATCGCTCGGTCACCATGAGCGCGTCGATGGCCAACGGAAGCGCGCCACGTGGACGATCCTCGAACGGCGCGAACGGAGGCTCGGGTATGGCACGCCACGAGGCGGGTGGTAGATCCGGGCCGGCGCTTGGGGACGCAAAGACGAGCGCGCGCGCGATCCCGCGCGCGTCCAGCGATGCGCCGGGAGCGATCCGGATCAGATCGGCGGCCAGATGCGGCGACCCGGACGCAGCGTCGAGCACCACGACCCAGCCGCCGCACGGCGGAACGATCTCGGTGGCGCCGACCACGAGCTCGAGCGTGGTGTGACCGATCGCGGCGACCGTGCCACCCTCCCCTCGCAGCGCGGTGAGCACCATCGCCGGCGCGGCGTCGCCGTAGCGCTTGGCGTCGGCCACCCGATCGGCAGCGATCGGTACCTCGCTCGCTGTCGAGATCGTCGGCGTGGTGGCGCAATACACGATCGACAGTCCACATCGCCGCATCCCGGGTGGGATCTCGAACATCTCGTACGGCGGCCGCAGCTTGCCCGGCCAGTGCATCCACCCGAGCGGATGCAGCACGAGATCGCCGTTGCGATGGTTGTAGCGCGCGACATCGCCTCCGGTGGCGGGGTCCGAGATGAACGTTCGCAGCGGGAACTTGTCGACCAGGTCATCGCCGGTCGGTAGCGTGAGCGCGTATTCGTCGGAGATGTTGACGTGTCCGAAGTACAGCGGCTCGGACGCGGCCGTCACCTCCAGCTGAACCGCGCCGATCGTCGCGCACGGCACCAGATGATGCTCGAATCGCTCGGGCCGGGCGACGATCTCGCGCAGGTTGATCCGGTCGAGACCAGCGCCGAGCGCCGGACGATCCGCGGGGGGAAAGACCCAGGTCGCGGCCGTGGGGTGACGCACCGCCGCGCGCTCGTCGAGCGCGGCGACGCCCCAGCGCGCCGCACACCGCGCCACGCGGCGTCCGAGATGTTCCGCGGTGTGCAGATCGCCGTCGCTGAGCGCGGTCCCCGGCGCCGACTGCGCCATCGCGCCCAGGTGACTTCCGAGCCGGTTGGTGTCTCCGGCACCTCCGACCTCGACGTAGGTGGGAGGCAAGCCGAGCCCGATCCAGACCATCCCGTGCTGCGCCGCGAACACCGCGAGCTGTGTCAGGGTGCCCAGCTTGTCGCCACTGAGCGCGGCGGAGTGCGTGAACCCGGCCGCGAGCTTGTCGCGCCAGCCCTGGAGCGCCCATACCGCGGCGGTCGAGTCCATGAACGCCTTGAACGCCGCCGAGGCGCTGCCCATGTACGTCGGACAACCGAATACGATCGCATCCGCGCGGGCGAGCACCGTGGCCGCGGCGGCTGCGCGGTCGACGGCGATGACATCGACGGTCGTTCCGTCGATCGCTTGCGCCCCGCGCGCGACCGCCTCCGCAAGCGCCTTGGTTCGCCCGGAGACCGAATGATAGACCACCGCGATCGCCGTCATGCGAACCGCTCCTGCAGCCATGGCACGACGATGTCCATCAATGGCTCGACATGGCCTTCGCGCTCACCCGGGTCGGGCTCGAAGTAGTGCCGCGCGCGGTCCACGGTGTGGACCTGGTTGTCGGTTGCAGCCAGCGCGCCGGTGATCGCGGCGACGTCCGAGGGAAACACTTCGCGATCGCGACCCGCGTGAACGAGCAGCGTCGGCTCGGTGATCCGGGCGACGTTGCGGATCAGGTCGGCGTTCGAGGACGCCCCGGACCACGTCGACAGCCACGCGCGTGGCGTGCATGTACGCGCGAGCCCGAGCGCCGCGTAGTTCATCAGATCGGGTCGTTCGGAAAGCAGCGATCCATGATCACGCTCCGACGGATCGATCGTGCGATCGACAAACGCCGGGTTCGCCATCGTTCGATAGATCACCATCACCGGCTCACAGGCTCGGCGGCGGTCGGTAGCCTGGCGCTGCGCGAGCGGCTGGCCGGCGAATCCTGCCGCGTTCGCTGCGACCGTGGCGTCGGTCTGGCGGTTGATCAGCGCACGTGCGATCGCATCGAGCCGCTGGACGCGCGCGCGCTGGGCCTCGCGGTAGCGGGTCACGAACGCAGGATCGTAGACCGACCATCGCGGAGGCTCGACGAAGCCATTGCTGGCGTCGTACATGTCGAGCGACGAATCACAGCTCAATGGATCGTTCTCGTCGGTGACCGATGGATCGATCGCCGCCTGGAGCACCTTGCCCTGGCCGCGGTGCGGCGCGATGTAGATCATCGCCTGGGCCGGGACCAGCGGCGCGCCTTCGAAGTGCGTGACCGTGCCGCCTGGCGAACGCGCGATCCGTTCGGCCGGCGCGAGCTTGGCTTGCGCCTGATAGAGCGCGACGAGCGACCCCCCTCCGCAGTTGCCGAGCAGCACCACATTGTCGACCTTGCGGTCCTCGCGGAGGTGCCGGACGCACGCCGCGACGTCGAGGACCATGTCCTCGTGCTCGGCAAACAGATCGTTGCCCGCGTGCCGCGTGTTCGCGGCCAGCACACCAAAGCCCGCCGAGATCAGCCGCGGGATCGTGTAGTGATGCGTGAAATCGACGCGCGGATGGATCACCACGATGCCGGTGTTCGGCCTCGGATGGCGATCGCTGGTCCAGTACAGCGCGCGCAGCTGGCGAAAGTCATGCGCGCGCAGCGCGAGTGACTCGACACGTGCGTCCGCCGGGGTCTGCCGGAACCAGAACGGCATCCCCGCCCAGTAGGTCTTGGACACCAGCAGCATCGCGGCAAGCGTCGCACATCCGGTCAAACCTTGTCGTGGAACGTCTACGTAGACTATTGCTCCACCACATAGATCGGCCGGCCGGAGACATCGATCGTCGACGAGATCGGAACCGCCTGGCCGAGCATATCGATGATCTGCGTCGGCGTGATCGGCAGCGACAAGCTGACGGCCGGCGCGGCATCGTCAGCGCGCCAGACCACCGTCACGCGCCGTGGGCTCGCGCCCGTCGGATCGGTCAGCTGATAGGCCATGACGTCCGCGGGTGCTCCGGCGATCGTCGACGTGACATCGCTGGTGACGGCGAGCGTTCCGGTGGTCGCGAGCAGGGTCGAGAGCGCGGTCCACGCGGGCTTGGGCGCGGGACTAAATCCGTCCGACGAATCGGCATCCCAGTGGAACATCCCGAACGCATCCTCGGGCGGGAACGCGGTCGGGTTCGGGCCGTCGAACATCGTGTACCAGAACACGCGCTCGACCCCGGCGCCAGCGAGGAGCAGCGCCGCACGAACCAACCAGCGCGCCTGAAGCTCCTCGGTGACGCCCTGGTAGCTGGCCCACCCGATCTCGGTGACCCAGAGCGGTGGTGCGGGGTCATAGCCGTAGTGCACGAGCTCGGCGCGCATCCGCGCCACCATCCGCGTCAGCGCGACCTCACCGCGATCGGCGTCGTCGACCTCGGGGGCCACGGATGGCGGATAGAGCGCGTACGGGTGAAATGCGAACACGTCGAACGACGACGAGATGTCTGGATGAGCCGCGTAGACTTGCTCGAGGAACCGCTCACCGGGTGTCGAGCCCACCAGGCCGTGATAGAGCAGGCCGGCGAACACGATCGGCATGTCGGGATCGACCTTGCGAATCGCCGCCGCCGCGGTCTTGAGCAGCGCACCATAACGGTCCGGATCCTCGACCGGCTTCCAGAACTGAAACCCGAGATTGGGCTCGTTCCAGATCTCGTAGGCCGGCACGCGGCCGTGCAGCGCTTCCGCAGCGCCCTCGGCGTAGCTGGCGAACTGGTTCAGATCGGTCGCCGGAGCGCGGACCTCACCGTCGGAGGTCGACCACGCCGTTCCATAGCCGAGGATCGGGAGCGTGGCGACCCCCGCGGACGCGAGGGCGTCGATGTTGGCGCCGAACTGACTGTAGTCGCGAGCTCCGGCGACCGGCTCGACCTCGTGCCAGAACAGATCACCACGGACGGTCGCCAACCCGATCTGCTGGAGCTGCTCGCGCGCGAAGCTCTGTAGCCCTGGCGCGCCTGGATCGATGTCGGTGAGCTGACGGCCAGCGATCGCCATCAGCTGCGTCATGGTCTTCGTGGTCGGACGAAACTCGGGTGTGACGCCGGACAGATCGGGCGGAGTGATCGGCGCGGTCGAATCGCTCGAATCGCCGCAACCGGTGAGCGCGAAGATCGCGAGCGACGTCCTGAACAGCCAGCTCGTCATTGCGCGCGAGCATAGCCGCGACGCTCCCAGCGATCCGCACAAACTTACCGGGTCGGACGTTTCGCGCGCTCCGGTCCAGGCGCAAGGCCGAGCTGCGGCGGCGGCTCTCCGGTGACCGGAATTTGATGATGGCCGGCAGCGGCGAGCGCGAACCGCACAACTTCGCGAAATGCCGGCATGCGGTCATCGAATTCGAGCGAGCGACCGCCGGCGATCACCACCATCTTGCGCGGCGTGGGGAACGCGATCGAACGCACGTCACTCCAGGGCGCGCCATAGATCACCTCTGGACCGACGAGCTCGCTCGCCCGGACGCCACCAAACGTCGCGGTCCTGATCGCAACGATCGTCATCGCCAGGGCTCCATACACGAGATACGAAGCGCCCAGCACCGGCAGCACACACGCCAGGGCCAGCCCGAGCTTGATCAGTTGATACCGCGTCAGCAGCCGGTCGCGCGGAGCCGGCACCCATACGACGGGCGGATTCGTGGCTGCCGCGGCTTGTACGTGTGCGAGCTCGCGCGCGGTCTCATCGAGGGCGCCGTGGCGGGCCTCGAGCAGACTCTTGCGGTCGCGCATACGCTTGAGCTTCTCGAGCACGGCAGGACTGCCGGTCGCGAGCACACGGACACGCTGGATCTCGTCGGTGAGCCGTCGAAGCTCCGCGGCAAGTCGGATCGGACGCTCGTTGCCCAGCCGCTCGAGCTGGGCCCGGCGCCGCGCATCGCCTTGGCCTGCGTACAGCGCCAGCTCGGCCTCGAGCTCGCGGATTCGATCGGGGGCCGCGGCATGCTCCGGTGACCCGCAGCCGGTCATCGGCGTTCTGGCCTGATGACGCGCGAGCGCGATCTGGGCACGCTCGACCTGCTGTTCGAGCTGCTCGATCCGTTCGAACAGTTCGGGCGCGGCCGGCGATGGCGCGTTCATGATCCGTCCCCGAGCAGCTTTGGCCAGACGCCGATCACGCGCACGGTGTGTTTCGACGCCGCGACCTTTGCCGCGTTGACCACCGCGTCGAACCGATCGATGTCGCGACGGAACACCAGGGTGCGATCGCGAAACGCGACCGACAGCGAGACGTCGTCACCAGCAGCCTCGATCCGGAGCTCGCGAGCATCCTCCCAGCGGCGCCCGCAGATCTCGTCGGCACCAACCAGGGCGCGCTCGATTCTTCGTTCGGTGCGGTTGCAGCTGACGAGCCATGCGGCCCCGGCCGCGAGCACGGCGCCGATCCCGAGCACCGAGAGGCCGCCCACCGACCACCAGTGAACCAGGTAGGAGATCGCCATCCCGCCGAGCGCAACGGGCGCGAGCTTGCCGAGCTCCCAGCGCAATGATCGCCGTTGCGGTGCCCACACCGGGCTGCCGTACCCAGCTGCCATCGCGAGCAGTCGATCGCGCGCGACCTGCTGCTCGAGCGACTCCACTGCGGGTTCGAGCCGAGCGATCTCCGTACGGTAATTGGCAAGCTCGGTGAGCATCGCTGCGTCACCGCGTCCGAGCAGCTCGAGGTCGCGCAGCTCTCGCTGCAGCGCGGTGATCTGGTCCTCCATCGCAGCGAGGTCCGCGGGCACACGGCCCAGCGCGCTGGTCTCATCACGCGCCCGCTGCCGCGCCGCCTCGACCTGCTCCGCCAGCTCGGCGAGGCGTTCGACCTGCCGCGCGTGCGTACGTGAGGTACAGCCCTCGCTGGCCAACCGCTCCAGCTCCGCCAGTTGATCGGTCAAACCTCGCAGCTGGGCTTCGAGAGCTTCGACGCGCGCCCTTCCCGCTTCGACGTCACTCCGGTACAAGGGTCCCTCGCATCACCGTACGACCACGGCCAGCACACGGTTTGGCATGACGGTTTCCTCAGAGCAAGCACCGGGTGCCGTCGTCAGCTCAAATTGCGGGGCCGTACGGCGCGTGAAACAATCCGAGCGCATGTCAGGGGACGAGCAAATGCTGTTGCCCACCCACACGGGGCGACACACGATTGCCGATTCTCCCGGCGCGTTGCGTGACGAGACGCTGCTGCTCGAGCGCACGAGGCCGACACAGACCACGCCGCTCGCCCGCAAGACGCTCCGCGACGAGGAGGCCGCACGCGCGAGCGAGTTCGGCCGGATCATTGCGTGCCTCAGCGTTGTGGGCGTGGTGTTCGCCCCGATGCTCGGTCGCGTGCTGTGGCTTCAGATCGCATCGACCCTCGCGCTCGCGGCGCTCGGCGGGGTGGCCACCTGGGTCTGGTACAAGGCGCGTACGCCCAACGGCTACACGCCGCGGATGTTCCGCGTGTTCGCGGTGACCGGACTGTTGGCGGCGATCTTGATCCTGCTGTACGGCGGCGTGTACTCGTCTGCGCCGATCGTGGTGATGCTGGGGATCTCGTTCTTCGGCATGGGAGACGATCGCAAGTTCGCCGTCGCGGTGTGTCTCGCGGCGACCGTCATCTACGTCGCGCTGGGTGTGCTCACCACGACCGGCGTGTTGCCCGATCAGGGCATGTTCCTCGCCACCGTCCATTCGCTCTCGGGTCACATCTTCTTGCTGTCGATCGTGCCCGCGATGTTCCTGGTCGCATCGTGGAATGCACGCGCGAGCCGGCGCGCGACCTACGACGCGATCAATCGGCTCGATCACGCCCTCCAGCTGATCCGCCACCGCGAGGTTCAGCTCGACGAGGCACGCCAGAATCTGGAGATCGAGATCGACCGCGGTGTCGGCCGCGCGGGCCGATACACGGGAAGCGTGGTGGGGAGCTACGAGCTCGGCGACATCGTGGGTCGGGGCGGCATGGGCGACGTCTATGCCGGCACCCACATCGCCGACGGGTCGAGCGCCGCGATCAAGCTGCTCCAGCGCGAGGCCGTGCGCGATAACCCAGATCTCGTCGAGCGATTCCGGCGCGAGGCCCAGGTCACCTCGACGCTCAACGTTCCCAACGTGGTGTCGGTCTACGAGATCGGCGAGGCACCCGGCGGTGAGCCATTCATCGCGATGGAGCTGCTCACCGGTCATGACCTGGGTTGGCATCTCCGACAGCGCCCGCAAATGCCGCTCGGCGAGGTCGAGGAGCTCGTGGATCAGATCGCACGAGGCCTCGACGCCGCACATAAAAATGGTGTGGTTCATCGCGATGTGAAGCCGCAGAATCTGTTCCTCACCGAGACCAATCCGCCGCTGTGGAAGATCCTCGATTTCGGGATCTCGAAGCTGCGAGGCTCGGATGGGACCCTGACCCAGCACGGCGTGGTCGGCAGCCCGGGCTACATGGCTCCGGAGCAAGCGCAGGGCCACGATGCAAGTGAGCGCAGCGACGTGTTCTCGCTCGGGGTGGTTGCGTATCGTGCGCTCACGGGACAACCGGCGTTCCCCGGATCGAGCGCGCCCCAGATCATGTTCGAGATCGTGTACGGCACACCGGTGCGCCCCAGCCTGCTTTGCCCGGATCTCCCGCGGGACGTCGAGAGTTGTCTGGCAGTTGCGTTGGCCAAGCGCCCGCAAGACAGGTTCGCCTCGGCGATCGACTTCGCGGAAGCGCTCCATGCGGCGAGCCGCAACAAGCTGGCGCGCGAGGTGAGAGTCCTCGGACACCACCTGCTGCAGACACACCCGTGGCGCGCGGCGCACAGCTGATCCACAGCAACCGAGCCAGCGACAGTGCCGGTGGCTTTGACGTAAAGTCGAATTCGGAGGAGCTGTGGTCTGGGCAAACCTGACCCCCAAACAGGCGCTCGTCGAGATCCAGGAGACCGGTCTGCTCGGCGGCTACGATCCTGGCACGATCGCCGCTGACTCATTGCTCACGATCGTCACGAACGCGTACCTGCTGTCTCCCCGCCGGCTCGACTACCGCCGGGCCGATCGCGCGATGGTCTTCACGGGGCCTCCGACGGAGCCCGAGCTCTTGCGCATGCTGGGCCTGTTCGATCCATCGCCGCTCACGGGCGTGTCGCTGTATCGCGGCGAGACCATCGACGACTTCGGGCGGCGGATCCGATTCGAACGGATCATGGCGCGAACGCACGACGACCATCCGGTGTCGTTCGACTATCGAACGTTCGTCGAGGTCGAGCGGTTCATCAACCGGCTACTCGCCGAGATGGATCATCCGGACCGGCTGTACGCCCTCCACGAATCCGAGGTCTACGATTCGTTCGTCGTGCTCGCGCTGACGCCGCAACAGGCGGCCGTGCTGCATCGCTATCATTTGCTCGAAGTGGGGGATCACAGGGCGAACTAGGGGACAGCCCCGTCAGTACGCCGGGGGCATCCAGCGTTCACCGGTCTCGCAGTTCACGTGCGTCAGCCGTGCGCCGGCTCGGCCGACGTCGATCACCCCGAACACGATCGGCAGGTGAAATCGTCGCGGGCCGATCGACCCGGGATTGAACATCGTGAGTCCGCGATCCTCTCCGATGAACGGCACGTGCGAGTGACCGCACACGACCAACGATGCGCGCTCCGCGCGTGCGAGCTTGGCGACCTCGGCGCGCAGCTTCGGGCCGTACACCGCGATGTGCACGAGCAACATCCGCAGCGGCCGCTCGGCGCCGGCGAGATCGATCGTCAGCACGTCCGGAACATCCTTGGCGCGAGTGTCGATGTTGCCGCGCACCGCGTACACCGGGCCGTACGCACGCAGCTCGTCGAGAACCGACAGATCACCGATGTCGCCAGCGTGCAGGATCGCATCCGGTGCCAGGCCGGTGAGATGCTTGCCGATCGCGGGATGCGGCTGCGAATGCGTATCGGCGACCACCGCGATCCGCGCCGAGCCGTCCGCGCGGGCGGGAATCTCGATCGACCGCTTCACCAGCCGCGTCGCCATGGCCACGTCGTACCGTGGAATCGGCGCGCCGTCACCTTGCCGTGGCGCGCCACAGCGGCTCCGCTCCGCCCCAGAATCGATGATAGGCAACGAGCGCGCGCGCGATCCCGGCGTATCCGCCGAACGCCTTGGTCTGGCTCGGATAGCGTTGGATCGCCGCAAGCTTCGCGGCCTCATGATCGGTGATGTCCTGCGGTTCGACGGTCCACCGCGCCTTGCGCCAGCGCGCGGACAGCAACTGATCGATCGGCGGGCCGCGACGACCCGCGGCCACCGCACCGAGGATCACGCTCAGCCGGCGTGCACGCAGCAGTGGCGCTTGCCACGGCTTCCACCGGCGGCGCCTCGCGATCGGGTGTTGCCGCCGCATCACATCGGACAGCGCATAGAAGTCCTCGTAGAACCACACGCGCGCGGTGAGCTTGTTCGTCGCGGCCCAGTCCGTGGCGGCGACCATGGTCTCGACGTGATCGACGTGGTTGCCGATGCCCATCGGCAACACGATGCGCTCGGCGTCGAGCTCCAGCAACTCGTCGAGCGCTGCGGTGACCTTCGATAGCGCGCCGAACCCGGAGCGATCGGCTGGCGTGGTGAAGTATTGGGTGCCGGTGAGAAACGGCCGGCGAAACGCGCGTTCGATGCAGCCCATGGTCCGGCGCTCGGCGCCGATCACGGCGCAGGCAGCGCGATCTTCGGCCAACCGGGTCCGGTAGTCGGCGAACTTGCGCATGCTCCTGGGCACCTCGTCGAGTGCCGGACCTCGGGTGTACATCGACGCGATCACGACGCGCTCACCCGCGCTCACCCAGCGATGAATCGTCGCGCCGAGTGACAGCACGGCATCGTCGAGATGCGGTGAAACCACGAGCGTGGCCATGGGCGAACAATACCGCGTCGCGCGCGATCAGCTCGCGCGGCGCCGACCCCGCTTTGATGGTCTTGCCAGCGTAGAATAACGAAATGGGCGAAAACGACGACCCCGGCGACGCCAGGACCAGGCGACGAAAGCTTCGCACCCTTGGCGGGTTGTCCGTCGAAGATTTTCGTCACGCCCAGGACGCGCGCGCGACCGACGCGCTCAAGAAGATCCCGGGCCTCGACAAGGCGCTCGCCAAGGTCCTCGAGTACGGCCTCGAGCGGGTCTACTACGTCGATAACCTGGCATCGAACCTGCGTGTCACGCCCACGATGTTCGGCCGGCTGCATCGCAGCCTGGAGTGGACCTGCAAGATCCTCGACGTGCCCCAGCCCGAGATGTACGTGACGGTCGATCCGATCCCGAACGCATGGACCTACGGCCACACCCAGCCGTTCATCACGTTGACCTCGGGGTTGATCGACATGTTGTCGGACGAAGAGCTGTTCTTCGTGATCGGTCACGAGGTCGGACACATCAAGGCAGGCCATGTCCTGTACGGCACGATGGCCCGCAACATCGCCGCCGTGGTCGCATTGCTCGGGCAAGTGACGCTGGGCATCGGCTCGTTGCTCGGCCAGGGCCTGGTGTTCGCGCTTTATGAATGGTACCGCGCCGCCGAGCTCACCGCCGATCGTGCGGCGCTGCTGTGCGTTCAGGATCTCGAGCCAGCGCGGGCAACGTTCATGAAGCTCGCTGGCGGAACGACGAGGCTCGCGGGCGAGATGGATCGCGACGAATTCTTGCGTCAGGTCCAGGCATACGAGGACGTGGATCGCTCGAACCTCGACAAGGCGTACAAGCTGCTGCTCACGTTGCAGCGAACGCATCCGTTTGCGATGCAACGCGCGAAGGAGCTCGAGGTGTGGTTCAACGGTGGCTACGCCGAGCTGGTTGCACGTCACGCGCCCGCAGGGTGATGAACGCGCGTGCGATCGCGTGTTCACATGCATCGCAACGATGCACCGAGGACGAGCGTTCCCGGATCGGTGAAGGGGCATGCCCCGAACATGAGGAGATGGGTCTCCAGCGCGCGCTCATGGTGCAACCCAGCTCACGGATGTCTGCTGTTGAGACGACGAGTGCCTTGCTCGTACGGCGTCGCCACGATCGCGCTCGCGCGAAAAAAACAGCCATACAACAGTCGACGAATCGCCGTTGTTTGCTCCCGATGGGTGTGATGAGGTGCATCTCCCTTCAAGGAGAATACGAACGTGCGAGTGCTCGTCGTTGATGACTATCCCGGTGTGGCAGAGATTTCGTGCGTGATGCTGCGCATCCTTGGCCACGATGCGATCCCAGCAACCAGTGGTGTCGAGGCGCTCGCCAGAGCGCGCGACTTCGAGCCGGATATCGTGATCCTCGACATCGGCCTGCCGGATCGCAACGGATACGACGTGGCTCGCGCACTGCGCGCCGCACCGCGCGGCAACGCGCTGCATATCGCGGTGCTCACCGGGTGGAACCAACCCGAGGATCGAAACCACGCGAGCTCGGCCGGGGTCGACCAGCACTTTGTCAAGCCAGCGTGCACCGCGAAGTTTCAGCAGATCCTCGATGCCGGGAAGGCGAAGCGGTTCCCACCGACCGCACCGGCGACCGCGTGCGTCGCGATGTTGTAGCGGTCGGCACGAAACCTGCTCAGCGATGTGGGTCATGGCTGGAACCACGAGATCGGCGGAGGTGGTCGATGTGCTGCTGGCGATCATGGCGCAGGAGGAAAACCCCGAGCTCGTGTTGGTTCTCGACGAGCTGCGCGATGTGAGCTGCCGGGATATCGCGACCGAGCTTCGTCGCCGCCGGTCCGGGCGGCAGCGTTCGCGTACCGGCGCTCGCATCCGCTGCCGCGCCAGATCTCCCCACCGAGCGTGATCGCGCGGCCGTGTCGCGCGAGGCATGGCGGCAGGTTCAGTGACGGTGAACGTTTCGAGCTATCGTCCGCGCGATGCGATCGCGTCTGCTCGCCGTCCTGTTCATCGCCGCGTGCTCGACCAGCGCCCCGCCGGCCACCACGTCACCGCAACCACCGGTCGCTCCCGCTCCCGCGGTTCCGCCGGTGCAGCCACCGTCACCTGTGAGCGCTGCGACCGCGCCATCGACCGCACCACCGCCGATGACCCTCGCCCAGTCGGGCATCGTCGGAGCCTGGCTGGATCCCAAGGCCGATCCGTGCAACGACTTCTATCAATTCGCGTGCGGCGGATTCGTGGCGTCGGCCGAGATCCCGGCTGACCGCTCCTCGTGGAGCACGATCCAGATCGTCACCAAGGACGCTGAAGAGTTCTTGCGCAGCGTGCTGGAGGACGCCGCCACGGCTTCGCGTTCGTCCGGATCCGCAGATCCGATCGCGACCAAGCTCGGCACCTACTACGCGGCGTGCATGGACGAACCGGCCATCGAGGCGGCGGGAACCCGACCGATCCAGCCCCTGCTCGATCGGATCGCGAAGGTGACCGACGCCAGATCTGCGGCGGAGGCTGTGATCGCGTTGCACGCGAACGGCGTATTTCCGCTGTTCTCGATCGGCGCACAGCAGGACTTCGCCGATGCGACCCAGGTGATCGCGAGCCTCGATCAGGCTGGCATCGGGCTGCCCGATCGCAAGTACTACCTCGAGGCGAAGGGCACCATCCCCAAGACGCGAGCCGCCTATCTGGCACACGTGCAGCGAATGTTCACGTTGCTCGGAGGCGTCGACGCAAACGCGAGCGCCGCCGACGTGATGCGGATCGAGACCGCGCTCGCCAGGGCGCAACAGAGCGAGGTCACCCGCCGCGATCCGCACAAGGTGTATCACCGGATCGATCGCCGCGGCCTCGAAGCCAAGGTCGCGCCGAGCTTTCCGTGGGGCGACTACCTCGCCAAGCTCGACATTCCTGCGGTGACCGCGATCAGCGTCCACGATCCTCGGTATTACACGATGATCACCAAGCTGTTGCAGACCGAGCCGGCGCCTGCGCTGCGCAATTACTTCACGTGGACGCTGCTGCGTACGGCCGCGCACACGCTGAGCAAGCCGTGGGTCGATGAAGCGTTCACGTTGAAGAAGGAGCTCTCGGGCGTGAAACAGCTGCCACCGCGCTGGCGGCGCTGCGTTCAGCGGGTCGACGACGATCTCGGCGAGCTCCTGGGTCAGTCGTACGTCGCCAAGCGGTTCGCCGGTGACTCGAAGGCCCGTGCGATCGATCTCACCAAGGCCGTGATCGACGCGATGCGCGTGCAACTCGATGCGCTGGCGTGGATGGACGATGCGACGCGAGCGGCAGCGAAGGCCAAGCTCGACAACATGGCCTATCTGGTGGGATTCCCCGATCGCTGGCGCAGCTACGACTTCGAGGTCAAGCGCGACGACTTTGCGGGTAACGTGGGCGCGGCGACTCGCTGGGAGCTTCGCCGCCAGCTCGGCAAGATCGGCAAGCCGGTCGATCGGTTCGACTGGCAGATGACACCGCCCACGGTGAACGCCTATTACGACCCGACGCTCAACGAGATCGCGCTGCCCGCGGGTCAGCTGCAGCCGCCGTTCTTTGGTGCGACGTTTCATCCCGCGGTGAACTTCGGCTCGACCGGCGGGGGCACGATCGGTCACGAGATGACGCACGGGTTCGACGATGAAGGCAGTCAGTTCGACGCCGAGGGCAACCTGCGTGATTGGTGGACCCGCACCACCAAGAAGAATTTTGCGACCGCGACCAGGTGCGTCGTCGATCAATACGCCAAGTACGAGGCCGTCCCGAAGGTCAAGCTCGACGGCAAGCTGACCGCGGGCGAGAACATCGCCGACAACGGCGGCGTCAAGATCGCCTACCAGGCGTATCAGGCGTGGAAGCAGACCCAGCCCCACGTGCAGCACAAGGTCGACGGTTACACCGACGACCAGCTCTACTTCATCGCGTACGCACAGTCGTGGTGCACGAAGATGACTCCGCAAGCGCTCGAGACCATGGCGCACACCAACCCGCATTCGCCGCCGAGGTGGCGCGTCAACGGCGTGATCGTCAACCAGCCTGGATTCGGGCCCGCGTTCAGCTGCGCGAAGCGTACACCGATGAATCCCGGCAAGCAGTGCAGTGTTTGGTAACGGCCACGGAAGGCTCAGTGACCGCCGGCACTGCTCGATCGGGTTGGCTTCGCATTCCAGATTCGAAGCGCTAGCCCAAGACCGATCAGCGCGACCGGGATCATCGCGTAGGGCCAGATCCGCCAGTTATCGACGTTGGCGGCGGCAGGGTTCGCCACCAGACAACCGTCCGCATCGGGGACCTTCGACGCCGGCAGGGTCGCGGCATACAGGAACGACTGCGCCGTCGAGCCAAGATACACGAACCCATCGATGATGCCGACCGCCATGCCGGTGTTGCGCTTGCCGGCGAAATCGGCGGACGCCGTCGCCGTCAACATGCCGTGGACACCGATGATCGACATCGACATCAGGGCGACGACCCAGCCGATCCCGGCTGGTGCTGCGAGCATCGGCACGATCGCGATCGCACCGCCCAGCATGATGGCGTAGAGCACGGCGGAGACCGGACTACGCCGAGACTGGAACAAGTGATCGCTGATCGCGCCGGCGAACATGCCACCGGTGATGCCCGCGCAACACGACACCATGCCCCAGTTGTCGAACACGAACGTCTTCCCCAGGCCGACGCCCTTTCCGAAATCGGGCCCCCACTGCAAGATCGCCTGACGAAGGAAGCCCGAGCACAGCTCGATGATCGAGATGGTCAGGATGACCGGATGGCTCACCAGCTTGATGAACACCTGCGCGGGGCTGAGCCGCTCTTCGTGATTGGTCGCGTCGCCGAGGTCGAAGTCAGCAAACCCGACATCGGAGGGCTGGTTGCGAACGAACGTGTGCGACAACGCGAAGAACACGACGAGGATCATGGCCGGAATGAAGAACAGCCATTCGATCGACATGTACTCGGTGATTCGCTTGCCGACGTCGTAGGCGAAGTACAGGCCCAGCGAGATCAAGATCCCGAAGATCCCGCCGAATGTTCCGCGCTCGCGCAGGTGGAACCAGGCCGCGTTGACCTTGACGATCGAGACCGCGCCGAAGCTCTGGAAATACATGTTCATGCAGTAGGCACCTGTGAACGCGCCGACCGTCGACATCCCGAACGTGTTGCCGGTCATCGCCATGTAGCCCATCAAGGCGTTCGCCGCGGCCGATCCGGCGGCGGCGATCAAGATCGTCGCGCGACCGCCCCACCGATCGGTCAACGGTCCGTTCAACAGGAACGCCAGGCCATAGACCAGCGAGCCCCAGCCGAACACCACGCCGTAGTCAGCCTCGGTCAAGCCGATGCCCTGGAACTGCTTGATGTTGTAGCGAGCGAAGTACAGGAACGAATAGGTCAGTCCGAGTGGCAGCCAGTTGAGCAGCCGGCGGTGACGAAACGCCTTGCTATGACCAACCTCCACCCGCGGGAGCCGGGTGACGACGATCGTGATCACCACGATCAGGATCCCGATCGGAATCAAGTCGTCGACCAAAGACCGCTTCGGAGCTGGCTTCTTCTTGGGACACGCCTTCGCGATCGGCTTGGAATCATCATCGTGCGCGCCGAGCGCTGACGTCGTTGGGGTGCCTGGCGACGGTTCGACCACCGCGGGCGGCGCAGCCGTCGTGGGTTGTGCAGCGGCTGGACTGTTCGAGAACCAGATCACCGCGCCGACGATCAGCTCCAGCACCAGCACGAAGGCAATGGTGCGACCGCGAGGGCGAGTGCTGGACGACATTCGCGGGACCTTACTGGCGTCGTCGTCTCGATCGCAAGGCGATTCCGTCGACGTGTTAGGCTGTTGCGATGCACCTTCGTTGCCAAGTGATCGCGGTTCTGGTCCTGGCCTGCGGCTGCGGCAAGTCCGCGCCTGAATCGAGCCCCCCGCCCGGGACCGGCGGCAGCGGGTCGGCTCGAGCTCCTGCAACCGCTGGCGAGATGAAGTTGCTCGTCGGTGACAAGATGGTCGCGACGCTCGATCTGGCCAAGGTTGGGAGCTGGCCACGGCTCGACACCCTGGTGCCTCCCGCGGCGGCCCGGATGGGCACGTGGCAGTCGATCACGCTCAAGGGCCAGAAGCCGGCGCCGGTGGAGCTGACCAGCCCGTCGGAGAAGTACCGTGACTACGTGCCCGCCCTGTTCCCGGGGCCAGGCGGTGGCATCTCGTTCGGCATGTTCGACCCGGTCGAGCTCGGCAAGAAGGGACAACCGGCGCTGCGCGAGGACGGGATCGTCGAGCTTCGGCTGACCCTCGCCGAGGGTTCCGGGCGCGGTGAGAACGATCACCAGGGTGGCGCGGCGACCGATCCCACCACCCTGAAGCTGACGATCAAGACCGCGAAGGGCGACCAGGTGATCCCCGGGACCAAGCTGCTGGAGATTCCGCGCGAGGCGCCGCCGGACGGCGGCGATGCCAAGGGTTGGAAGCTGGCGACCCTGCTCGAGACGGCGGGCGTCAAGAAGTTCTCGAAGCTCGTGGTGAGCGGCGCGGGGAATGTCTCGATCCCGCTTGAGCGCGCGGACCTCGACGAGAAGACATCGATCCCGTTCGTCAAGCTCAACCGCCAGGGCTCGCTCCGGTTCCGCGTGTTCAAGCGAGACGGCGACCGCTGGCGGGTGAAGGGCGATCTGCGCGATCTGAGCGTGATCGACGTGAAGTAGCGATGGCCGCCGCGATCTGCCGGCGCGCGCAACGCACAACGTGAGCTCCGCAGCTCAGCTCGAACGACCGATCGAATCGACAGGCCTACTGCGCCGTCCACTCGAGCTCGGCGCCCCAGCCACCTCGGTGGTCATCCATCGGGCGCTCTACCTCGAGCCGAGCCACCTGTTCGGTCATCGGTGCATTGCTGCACAACTGCGCCGAACGAGAAAAACACGCGGAACACCGCATCGGTCGGTTGGGTGATGCGAACGCTGGCCAACATACTCGGGGTTACCGCATCAGCGACCACCACGTCCTGCTGACCTTGGTACGGGCGATCGCGCACCGTCACCAGCTCATTGCTCGCGTACACGGTCTAGCTGCAACCGACCAGACAACCAAGACCGGCGATGAGGGCAAGACAGCGCATGCCGCCGGGACGCTGGCATGGCCGGCGATCGCATGCACGCCATTTCACTGTGCTGCGCAGCTGCTGTGACGTTCGCTACATCGCGAGCTTCACGAAGTAGATCCCGGCGACCGCCGTCCCGATCACCACGACCGTCCAGCGCAGCAGCGGTTGCGAGATCCGCGTCGCGAGCGCGCCGCCGAGCCAGCCACCGCCGAGTGATCCGATCGCCATCACCAGGGTGACGGTCCAATCGATCGGTCCCCACACCAGGAACACGATGGCCGCCGACACGTTGACGACGAGGGACACCGTTTGCTTGAGCGCATTGATGCGCGTGAGCGTATCGTCGATGACCGCGCCGAGCGCCGCGAGCACGATGACGCCCATGCCGGCTCCGAAGTAGCCACCATAGATTGCCGCGAGCCCGACCGGAACGATGGCCAGCGATTCGGCGTGGCGCGCCGGGATCCGCGATCGCAACCACGCGCGCAAGCGACCAGAGACCGCGACCAGCAGCGCCGCAAACAGCAACAAGAACGGCACCACGAGCTCGAACATGCGCGCGCTGGTGGCGAGCAGCAGCCAGGCACCGGCAACTCCACCGATCGCGGCGATCGGCAGGATCTTGGTCGCGCGGCTCGCCTGGCCCGCCAGATCGTGGCGCTGTGCAAGCGTGCCGCCCAGGTACCCCGGACACATCGCAACCGTGTTGGTGATCGCTGCCGTCACCGGCGCAAGGCCGGCGGCAACCAGCGTCGGAAACGTGATCAAGCTGCCGCCACCGGCGATCGCGTTGACCGCGCCCCCGCCGAGGGCTGCGGCTGCGACGAGCGCGATACTCGCCGGATCAGTCACGGCGCCAGCGCGGCGCGACCAACCGGCGCTTGCCATCGGATGCGAGCGTCACGTCCGGGGCGGCGAGCTCGTCGCGATCCCACAGCTTGCAGGTGACCTGCTTGTGCTGCTGGTCCAGCGCCTCGCAGTAGTTGGTGAACTCGCAGCGCCGGATCTCGGCGCCCCTGCCCTCGCGGATCTTCATGAACCAGTCGGGATCGGCCAGGCTCTGGCGCGCGGATGCCACGAAGTCGGCGTCGCCGCGCTCGAGCAGCTGCTCGGCCTGGGTGAAGTCACTGATTCCACCGGCGGCAACCACCGGTGTGTCGAACCCAGCGGCACGAACGGCCGCACGGATCGTCGCCGCGAGATGGGCGTTGCGCACGAATGGCCCGCGTTGATCGGAGTAGATCGTGGGCATGCACTCGTACCCAGACCGTCCGGTGTACGGATAAGCGGACCAGCCAACCTTGGGTTGTTTGGCGTCCTCGAACTTGCCGCCCTTGGAGATCGACAGAAAGTCCAGACCGCCACGGGCGAGCTCGACGCCGAACCATGCCGCATCGTCGACGCGATTGCCGCCTTCGATCACATCGTCACCCAGGTAGCGGCATCCGAGGACCGCCCGGTGCGCGATCCGCTTGCGAACCTCGGCGATCACTTCGAGTGGCAGGCGCACCCGATGCTCGCGGGAGCCGCCATAGCCATCGCTGCGCGTGTTCAACGCCGACAGAAATGACGCCATCGTGTACGCATGCGCGAAGTGCAGCTCGACCCCATCGAACCCCGCCGCGACCGCGCGCTCGGCTGCCGAGGCGAAGAGCCCCGGCAGCACCTGGGGCAGCTCCCGAATGTGCGGCAGCTCGACGTCGGTCACGCGCTCGCGATAGCCGCGCAGCAAGTCCTCGAGCTCGCGTTCGGTCAGCACGCCACGCAGCTGGTCCTCGTTCAGCGCCGCGAGTTGCGTGCGGATCTCCAGCTCCGGCGCGTCGTGCAGCTCGGGTGCGTTCGCCAGCGACGCGAGCGCGGCGCGGTGGCGCTGGGTCACAGCGAGGAACCGGCCGAAGAACTTGTCGCGCGGCGGGCGCCTGCGGATCGACAAGAAGTCGATCACCTGGATCATCAGAAGGGTCTCGCCTTGCGACGCCTCGCGAACCGCAGTCACCAGCTTGTGAAGGCCGTCGACGAACCGATCGTGTCCGATCCGCAGCAGCGGGCCAGAGGGAATGTCCCGGATCCCCGTCGCCTCGACGACCAGGACGCCCGGTCGCCCCTCCGCAAACCGGCGATACCAGTCGATCACGTCCTGGGTGACGAAGCCATCTTCGGTGGCACGCCACGGCACCATCGCCGGGATCCATGTGCGCGTGCGCGCGGTGCGGGGGCCGATCTCGCGAGGTTGAAACAACCGCGCGTCGCGGGCGTCGGCGGCCGTGGGCCAGGCCACGACCGGCAGCTCGTGCTTGATCCGCTCCGGCGGTTGCCACATCGCCGGCGATTCGTACCACACTCGTCGCCGTGGAGCCCTACGAGAGTTACCTCGCACTTGGAACCGCGCTGGCCATCGGGCTCCTGATCGGCCTCGAGCGCGAGCAGAACCGAAAGGACGGCTCGGAACAGCTCGCCGGGATCCGGACCTACCCGATCATCGCCGTGATCGGCGCGCTCGCCACCATGCTGGAACCGGCGTCGATGTGGCTACCGCTGATCGCGCTCGGTGGGTTGTTCGCGCTGATCGCGATCTCGTACGCGGCGGACATCCGCGAGCGCAAGGATCACGGCGTCACCACCGAGGTCGCCGCGATCGCGACGTTCTTGCTCGGTGCGCTCGCCGCCAGCCGTGGCGTGGTCGAGCCGATGTCCGACCGGTTCTTGCTCGTCGCGGGGCTCGCGGTCGCGATCACGTTTCTGCTGTCTGCGAAGCCCTGGTTCCACTCGGCCGCCAAGCGCTTGTCGCGGGACGATTTCTACGCGTCGATCAAGTTTCTGATCGTCGCCGTGATCGCGTTGCCGCTGCTGCCCAACCGCGACCTCGGACCCTTGGATGCGATCAACCCGTTCCATCTCGGCCTGTTGGTGGTGACCATCTCGGGGCTGTCGTTCGTCGGCTACATCGCGATGCGGATCTATGGCGCCGGCCGCGGCATGCTGCTCGGTGCTGCGCTCGGCGGCCTCGTCTCGTCGACGGCGGTCACGCTGTCGTTTGCCGGGCGGGTCAAACAGAACCAACACCTCGCACCGATCGCGTCGGGTGCGATCGCCGTGGCGTCGACCGTGAAGGTCGTCCGGGTCGGCGTGTTGATCGCGCTCGTCGATCTGTCGCTGGCGCAGCTCGCCGCGATTCCACTCGGTGCGATGGCGGTGGCGTGCCTGATCGGCGGCGCGATCACCTATCGCCGCGGCAAGCCGGGCGCGACCGAGCAGATCGAGGTCAAGAACCCCTTCGAGCTCGCCAGCGCGATCAAGTTCAGCCTGCTGTTCGGCGTGATCTTGATCGTGACCAAGGCGGCGACGACCTACGTCGGAGACTCGGGCCTCTACGTGGCGTCGGCGGTGGGCGGCGCAGCCGACGTTGACCCCGTGACGCTGTCGGCGGCGCAGCTCGCTCATCAAGGGCTCGCCGACTCCGTTGCCGTGGTTGCGGTGGTTCTCGCGGTGGCATCGAACACGCTCGTCAAGACCGGGTTGGCCGCAGGAGGCAGCCGAAGGCTCGGTAAGCTCGTCGCGGTGTCCAGCGCGGCGATGCTGGTCGCAGGCGGTATCGCGCTGGCGGTGATTCTGGTGATCTGACCACACGCCGGTGGGGTTGACCCGGCCACGATGCCGGGTGATGAACCGGCCATGATGAGATGGTTCGCGGTTCTCGTCGTTGCCGCTGCGTGCGGCTCGGCGCCACAACAGTCCGTCCAACCCGCGACCGCCCCACCGGCGACGGCCACGCCTGCGTCGGCGCCACCCGCCGACGCGGTCACGATCGCGCGACCGCCGGGCGTCCCGGATACCGCCGCTGGCAATCAGTTCGCGTGGGTGATTCACACGCTGCAGACCGGCGGCAAGGCCAGCGAACAAGTGCTACGCGACCGGTTTTCAGATGGCTTCCTCGCTCAGATTTCCCCCGAGCAGCTGCTCGCCGCGCTCGGGATGTTGGCCGAACAATTCGAGCAGCTCGAAGCCGTCACGCCTGTCGACGAAAACCGGCTCACCGCGCGCGTCGTTCTCGGCGGCAAGCCCACGACCGCTTCGATCGCGGTCGATCCTGCCTCCCACAAGATCGTCGGTCTGCTGTTCAGGCCCGAGATCGGTGACAAGCCAAAGACGTTTGACGACGCGGTGGCCAAGCTCAAGGAGCTCGCACCCAGGTCGCAGCTGCTCGTCGCGGGTCTCGACCGTGGCACCTGCAAACCAGTTCACGCCATCAACACGAAGGAGGCGTTGGCGATCGGCTCGACGTTCAAGCTGTACGTCTTGCTCGCGCTCGCCGACGACATCATCGCCGGACATGCCACGTGGGAAGATGAGATCGCCGTCCGTGATGACTGGAAGAGTCTGCCCTCCGGGATCACCCAGAACGATCCCGCAGGCACCAAGCTGTCGCGACTCACGCTCGCCGAGCGGATGATCTCGATCAGCGACAACACGGCGACCGACCATCTGCTGTACACCGTCGGCCGCGCGAAGGTCGAGAAGGCGCTGAGCGCGGCGAAGCACGCCCGGCCTGCGCTCAACATTCCCTTCATCGGCACGCGCGAGCTGTTCCTGTTCAAGCTCGGGATGCCTGCAGACGAGGTGGACGGCTATCTGAAGCTGCGCAGCGCACGGCAGCGGCGCGCATTCCTGGACAAGCTCGCCGGAAAGGCTGTATCGATCGACGGGGCCGATGCGTGGACGACCGCGCGCCACATCGACAAGCTCGAGTGGTTCGGCAGCAGCGAGGATCTGTGCCGTGTGATGGCGGCGCTGCAGTCACGCGGTCAGAAGCCCGCGGGAAAGCCGGTGCTCGACGTGCTTTCGAAGAATCCTGGCGTGGAACCAAGCTCCAAGACCGCCTGGAAGTTCGTGGGTTACAAGGGTGGCTCGGAGCCCGGCGTGCTCAACATGACGTGGCTGCTACAGCGCAGCGACGACAAGTGGTTCGTGGTCACGGTGGGACTCAACGGCGATGCCGAGATCGATGTGCTCGCGGCGAGCGCCGTGGCGGCTGGGTTGATCGACCTGCTCGCAGCCGACGCCAAGCCGTGACTCGGATTGCCGGCGCGCTCGGCTTCTTGGCGATTTCTTGCGAAGATGCCCCCGCGATGCCGACCCTCGAGCCGGGCGATCCGATGCCCGACGTCATGCTGATCGGTCCCGGAGGGCCCGTCCGGTTGCGCGATCACATCGGCAAGCCGCTCGTCGTCTACTTCTATCCCAAGGACGACACACCTGGCTGCACGATCCAGGCCTGCGGGTTTCGCGATCAATACGGTGAGTTCCTTGCCGCGGGTGCCGACGTCATCGGCGTCTCCAGCGACAACGCCACGTCCCATGCCCAGTTCATCGCGAAGTACCAGCTGCCGTTCGAGTTGCTCAGCGACCCTGACGGCAAGATCGCCGGCGCGTGGGGTGTGCGCGGCCTGTTCGGCGCCGGCGGTCGCGTGACGTTCATCTTCGACAAGGAAGGCATCCTCCGCCATCGCTTCGACTCGCGCCTGCGGTTCGGCAAGCACGTCGACGAAGCGCTGACCATCGTGCAGAAGCTCGCGCGAATCGGGCAGACGCCCGCGAACTGATGGGGTCAGACTCAACTTGCGCAACTTACGCGTCCGATATTCGGACGCGAAGTTGCGCAAGTTGAGTCTGACCCCATCACGCCTTCAGCGCTGCAACGACCTTCTCGACGGCGTCCTTGGCGTCGCCGAACAGCATGCGGGTCACGGGTTTGTAGAACAGCGGGTTGTCGATACCGGCGTACCCGGCGGCGCGGCTGCGCTTGTTGACGACGACCATGTGCGCCTTCCAGACCTGGAGCACGGGCATGCCGGCGATCGGCGAGGTCGGATCGTCCTCGGCAGCGGGGTTCACGATGTCGTTCGCGCCGATCACCATGGCGATGTCGGTGCTCGGAAAATCGGCGTTGATCTCGTCCATCTCGAGCACGATGTCGTAGGGGACGTTGGCCTCGGCGAGCAACACGTTCATGTGGCCCGGCAAACGTCCGGCGACCGGATGGATCGCGAAACGGACGTTGACCCCGCGGTTGCGCAACACCTCGGTGAGCTCCCGCACTGCGTGTTGCGCGCGCCCCACGGCCATGCCGTAGCCCGGCACGATGATGACCGACTTGGCTTGCCTGAGCTTGTCGGCGAGCGTCGCGGCGTCGATGTCTTGAACGTCACCCGCGGGTGTCGCCGCCCCCTTGCTCGGCGCTGCGGCGGGCGCCGCGCCGAATCCACCGAAGATCACGTTCCAGATCGAACGATTCATCGCGCGGCACATGATGTAGGACAGGATCGCGCCGCTCGAACCGACGAGCGCGCCGGTGATGATCAGCAGGTCGTTGCTGAGCATGAAGCCGGCGGCAGATGCAGTCCATCCCGAGTAGCTGTTCAGCATGGAGACGACGACCGGCATGTCCGCGCCGCCGATCGCCGCCACCAGGTGAACCCCGAGCACACACGCGATCGCGGTGCCGATGTGGAGCGCAACCGGGTCGCCCTGCTTGGCGTAGATCACCGCACAGACGATCGAGCCGATCAGCATCGCGAGATTGAGCATGTGACGCGCGGGAACCAGCAGCGGCTTGCCACTGACCGAGCCGCGCAGCTTGAGGAACGCGAGCACCGAGCCGGTCGTCGTGATCGCGCCGATCCACACGTCGATGAAGATCTCGACGCGAATGCCGCTCGACATCAGGCCGACGCTGCGCTTGTGAATGTCCAGCGAATAGCCCACGAGGACGGCCGCCAGCCCGACGAAGCTATGAAGCAACGCGACCAGCTCGGGCATCTGGGTCATGCCCACCCGCGCAGCCACCACCGCTCCGATCACGCCGCCGATCAAGATCGCGCCGAACACGGTGCCGTGAAAGCCACCCTCGGCAGCGTTGGTCTGCGTCAGCGTCGCGCCGATCGCGATCGCCATCCCGACGATGCCGTAGATGTTGCCGCGCCGCGCGGTCTCCTGGCTGGAGAGCCCGCGCAGCGACAGGATGAACAGCACGGCGGCGACGACGTACGCGGCGTTTGCGAGGAGCTGTGAGTTCTGAAACGCCATGGCCTACTTCCTGAACATCGCGAGCATGCGACGGGTCACCAGGAACCCACCGGCGATATTGATCGTCGCGAACAGCGTCGCGGCGACGGCGACGATCGTCGACGTGTGAAGGCCAGACGGCGACCGTGCGCTGAGCAAGCCACCGACGACGATGATGCCGCTGATCGCATTGGTGACGCTCATCAGCGGCGTGTGCAGCGCTGGAGTCACGTTCCATACGACCTGGAACCCGACGAAGATCGCCATCACGAACACCGTCAGGTGTTGCAGGAATCCCACCGCCGATGGGTTCGCCATCGCGTCGGCCTGCCCGTAGCGTAGATACACGAACGCGATCGCGGCGATCACGCCGATCATCGACATCACGACGCCCACGGCACGCGATGGTGGCCGCATCGGTGGACCGTGACCGCCATGGCCCTTCGCCGATGCAGCAGGCGGTGCAGGCTTCACCACCGGGGCAGCCTCGGAAGGGCGCATCGCGGGCTTGATGACCGGCGCCGCTTCGGCCTTCGCCATCGGTGGGGGCGGCCATCGCTTCTCGCCGTTCTCGAGTACGAGCGCGGGCCGCACCGCGTCGTTGGCGTGATCGACCTTGAACCCGGTCGCTCCACCCATCTCGTCGAGGAAGTGCGCGAGGTTGGTGCCGTACAGATCGCTCGCGACGTTGGCCATCCGGCTCGCGAGGTCGGTGTAGCCGATGATCGTCACGCCCTCGTGATGAACGACTTCACCGGGCCGGGTCAGCTCGCAGTTGCCGCCGCGCTCGGCGGCGAGGTCGACGATGACGGAGCCCGGCTTCATCGCCTCGACCATGTCCTTGAACCACAGCTTGGGCGCCGGCTTGCCCGGGATCAGCGCGGTCGTGATGACGATGTCGACATCCTTGGCCTGCGCGCGGAACAACGCGTACTCGGCGTCGAGGAACTCCTTGCTCATCTCCTTGGCGTAGCCGCCCTGACCTTCGCCGGATTCCTTGATCGTGACCGTCAAGAACTCGCCGCCGAGCGACTTCACCTGATCCTCGACGGCGGCGCGCACGTCGAACGCGCGCACGATCGCACCGAGCCCCTTGGCAGCGCCGAGCGCGGCAAGCCCCGCCACGCCCGCGCCGATGATCAGCACCTTCGCGGGGCGGACCTTGCCGGCAGCGGTGATCTGCCCGGTGAAGAAGCTGCCGAACCGATTCGCGGCTTCGATCACGGCGCGGTAGCCGGCGATGTTGGCCATCGAGGACAGCGCGTCCATCTTCTGCGCGCGGCTGATCCGCGGCACTTGATCCATCGCGAGCACTGTGAGCTTGCGCTTCGCCAGGTGCTCGAGCAGCGCAGCATTCTCGGCCGGCTGGATGTACGAGATCAGCGTCGCGCCCTCGCGCATCTGATCGGCTTCGCAGCTGTCATCGCCCGCGATCTGCGGCGGTCGCAGCTTGAGCACGATGTCGCTGCCCCACGCAGTCGCACGGTCGACGATCGTCGCGCCCACGGCTTCGTACTGGGCGTCGAGATAGCTCGCTCGTACGCCGGCGCCGCGCTCGACTTGAACGCTCCAACCGGCCTTCACCCACTTGCCCACGACTTGCGGCGATGCGGCGACCCGGCGTTCGTCCCCCGCGGTCTCCTGGACGATGCCCAACTTCATGGCGGCTGCACCATGCCAAACCAGCTGCAGATGGGAAAGAGCTGGGCGCCGAAAAGCTGTTAGGTTTCGCTGGTGCACGGGACGATCTACGAGCAGCTGAACGACCGGCTGGTCCGGATCGTGGACCGCACGAGCGCGGTCCAGGCGCAGCTCGACTGGGATGGTGACCAGCTCGTGCGGCTCGAGGTGCCCGGTGCCGTCGTGACCGGCGAGCGGATCGACGATCCGCTGCTCGGCGAAGCGCATTCGATCGAAGGGCTGTCGGGCACCAGGACCGCGATGACCGCGCTCGACTGGAGGCGCCCGGCCCGGATCCCGGCCGTCGCTGCGCCCAGCAAGATCCCTCCAGGCGCCGGTGCGGCGATCCTCAATGTGATCGCCGTGCTCGCGCAGCGGGCGCGGATCACCTCGCTCCGTTACGCCGGCCCGTACCCGACGTCGCAGCTCTGGCGTGCCCTCGGCCGATCGTTCGTGACCAGCGGGCGCGAGGATGCGTTCACCGCGGGTGCGCTGGATCGTGCGTTGCGGCTGGCTCGCGATGAGATCGCGATCGACTTCCATCCTGCGCCGCACGAGCGGATCGCGATCGCGCGTGGCCACGTCGAGTTGCGCGCCGGAGTCGAACGCGTGGTGATCGATAGCGTCGCGTACGAACCGAGCGGCTCACCCGCGCGCCTCGTCGATGGGCGTGCCGAGGTCTGGTTCGGCGATTCACGGTGGGCCCACGTCGCGACGATCTCGCCGACCGGTGAGCTCCTCGACGGCCCCCATCCGATCCCTCCTTGCACCAGCGACGTGATCGGCCGCGAGTTTCCTGCGCCGTTGCGCGACGCGATCGCGGAGATGGTGAGCGACGCGGTGATCGAACCGCTCAAGCGCGACGCCCGCTCGATGATCGCGAACCGGCCGATGCGCTGGGCTGATCTCGGCGCGCGTGCGGCTCGGTCAACGCCCGGAGGCTTCGAAGTTCACGCCGCGCTGTGGGAGCGGATCGCGCCGCTCGGCATGGTCAGGCTCGCGCTCGCGCTCGCCGAAGCCCTGGTGCCCGTGGTGTCGAGCACGATCGTCGCTCAAGCCGTCGACCGCGCCTGACGCACCCGGGCGCCGCCGCACGCCCGTGCAACTACTCGCAGGCGCCGAGCTGGCAGCTGGTCGCGAGCACCACCATGCCGTCGTCACAGGTGACCTGAGAGAGGCAGGCGAAGTAATCATCGATCACACCGCAGCTGCTGCCGGTGCCGAAATTGCCACAGGACAGATCGACGGACCCATGCTGCGGATCGCATTGCTTGGCGGCCGCGTTGATCGCCGCTTCCGCCTCGAGGCAAGCCTCACGGGGACTGTGGTCTTCGCCCCCGCCGCATGCCGCGAACTGAACGACCCCCAAGAGAACCGCCGCGTCGCACCAGCGCATGGGTAGAATGTAGCGACCGAGGTAGAGGTCGGTCAAACGTAGCCGACCGAGCCTCCGCTCACCGGGGCATCGGGGCCGGGACGTCGGCCGCGAGCTGCTTGGTCAAGCAGTGAACCGAGCCGCCATAGTAGAGCAGCTTGCCGCTCGCGACCGGAACGGCCTCGAAGCCGAGCGCCTCGTAGGTCGCCACCGCGGCCACATCGGTCTCGGCGATATGAGCGTTCTCTTCGTCGCTGGTGCCCGTCGAAGCGTAGGTGGGCACGAACACGCGGCCATTGACGAACAATGAATTGGTGTAGGAGAAGTTCCACAGGTTGCTGCCGTCCAGCTCGCCCGCCATCACGCGAGTGACCTCGTAGCCGAGCTCGCCAAAGGTCGTGGCGACCTGATCGAGGACGGGCTTGCGCGCGAGATGAAGTGAATCGGAGACGAGGACCCGGTTTCCACCCGCAAACTTCGCGAACATGTCGATATGGCCGGTCGACTCGTATGGGAGCGCGGGCAACCAGACGACCTCGTTGACACCGAGTGCCTGGATGAGCTCGGCCTCGATGGCCTCCTTGGTCAGCGACGGATTCGCCTCCAGGAGCCTGTCCGTCGTGAACAGGCGGCCATCCTCATCGCTCATCAGGTTGCCGCCCTCGAGCAACAGTGGCGATTCGTAGACCGGCAGTCCGATCATGCTGGACAGCTCGCGAGCCGCGGTCTGGGCGAGCGGATAGCCAGCCTGGTACTGGAACGTGACCAGGGTGAGCTCGCCGTCGCGACGTACGACCTGCGGGACGTAGTCGCGCGCCCAGTTGCTGTCGGTCGGGACGTCGATCACGACCAGCCGACCGTCGGCGAGCTGCTCGGCCAGAACGCTCTGGTATGGGTTACCGGCTGCCGACAATACGTACGCGGTGACGTCCTCCGGCAGCGATTTGATCAGCTCGACCTGCAGCTGCAACAGCGGAACGAAGTTTTCGGCGTTGGCCATGACCACCGCCGAGGAGCTGAAGGTCTCGGGAATGAAGCCCTGGAACGAGGTCCAGTCGTCGCTCTTGCCGCCGGGAGACGGATCATCGTGGTGGACGCGCGGCGCCTCGGTACACGCCCCGCTCGCCAGTGCCAGACCAACCCAGGTCAGCAGGCTAAAACCAAGTCCTCGTGGGTACCTCGGCTGGTCCGCCACGCGGTGCGAGTCGGTCAACGTTGGTTGTGCAGTCGTCATGAGGCTGTGTCCTTCGGTTGGTCGAGACGCGTCAGTGACATGTCCGCGCCTGTAGCGGACGTCGTGGTCGGTTGAGGGCGTTGCGTCGATGTTTGCTGACGCGCATGCGCCGGATCGCTGAGCAACGCGTGTGCCGTGCTCGTCGAGAGCGCGTCCCGTGCCGGGGGCGCTCGAATGCTGCGCCGTTTCGGACAATTCGCCGCATTGCAACCTCGCCAGTACAGTGTCGGAGCTGGGCCATGGCCGGTCTGGTTTCCGGCAACTGGGCTTGGTTCAGAACAAGTTGTTCGGAATCAGTGCGACGAACCGACGACCCGGTGTCTCGTCGCGTCGATACCTGGCGCTCGAGCCAAACCAGCCTGACTCGAGGGCGCCTGCCCGGATCTGGACGCGTCGGGCGAGCCAGTGCCACGCCGCGCGCCGCGGCACTGCATCGTCTGGCCCGCAGCAAGATCCCGGGCGCGATCCACCGTCACGACCGGCGGCGTGGAACGCGGGCAACGATCACTCCGCGAGCGCGCGCACGACGGCGGCGGTCTCGTTCGCGGTGCGCGCCGACACGTGAGCGTCCGTGCCGAAGTAGCCAAACGCGCGGAGGTTGTCGCTCTGGGTTTCCGCGGCAGTGATCACGCGTGGGCCACCGAAGTCGGTGAGCGCTGGATCGATTGCCGCGAGCGCAGAGCCGACGTGGCCGGCGACGTGACAGGACGCGCAGTCGGTCGTGTCCGGAACGTTGGCAATCGGGGAGTTCTGCGCGGCAGCCCATGCAGCGACGCTGCTACGCGTGGCACCGTCGAGACCTGACAGCGCGCGACCATTGAGCCCGGGACGACCCATCGGATCCTGAATGTCGGGCATTGCGTTGTACTCGAAGAACGGACCGAAGCCGCTGTTGCCGACGATCTGCAGCTCGCTGCCGAGCACGTCGATCCGACCCGGTTCCGGAAATCCGGTCGACGGCTCGGCCTTGACGTTAAACCCGCCGAGCTCCCATTCTCCCTGACGAGCCAGCGTGCGCGTGATGAACGTCAGCCGCGCGAGATTGCTCGCGCCGGCGTTGGCGGTGATCAAGTTCGCCAGCCCCTTCGCGTAGTCGCCATCGAGCCCTTGGGCCTTCAGCGCGGGGCTCACGCCGAGCGGTTCGTACGGACGGTTCTCGGGCGCCAACGCCACGAGCTCGCGAAGCCCGGCGACCACCGCGGCCTGCTGCTCCGCGGACAGGTTGTACAACGCGTGGATCGCGCCGTCGTGGGTTCCGAGGCTACCGTCGAGCGCCTGGAACACCA
>JBFWXW010000021.1:0-90765 GCA_050187075.1 Kofleriaceae bacterium
ACACGCGTCGCTCCTCGCTCACTTCATCTCTGCCACGACGGTGATTGAGCGGACAGGGTCGCTCGGTCGCCTCGCTCGAGGAGACCAAGCAGATCCTGTGGCCGAACGGCAACGTCCCCAAGATCGTCTGATCACGCACCGGAGATCATCATGGCCATCAATCTCAGTCTGATCGGCACCGACATCGGCGAGATCACCCACACGTACAACTGGAAGGACGTCGTGATCTACGCGCTCGGCGTGGGCGCGAAGGTCAACGAGCTCGACTTCTTGTACGAAGGTGAGGGGCCCAAGGTGCTGCCGACGTTCGCGGTGGTGCCCGCGTTCAAGGCGCTCGCGCTGACCGCCGCGCGGCTCAAGACCGATCTGTTGATGGTCGTGCACGGCGAGCAGACGATCAAGTTGCACCGCCCGATCCCGCCCAAGGGCACCCTGATCACCACCGGCAAGGTCGCGAACATCTATGACAAGGGCTCCGGCGCGCTCGTGATCCTCGAGACCACGACGCACGACAAAGAGGGCGGCCCGCCGATCTTCGACAACACGTTCTCGATCTTCGTGCGCGGCCAGGGCGGGTTCGGCGGCGATCGCGGACCCAAGACGCCGGCGTCGGCGATTCCCGCGGGCGAGAAGCCGACCTGGGAGTTTACCGAGCGCACGAGCAACGAGCAGCACCTGCTGTTCCGGCTCAATGGCGACACCAATCCGATTCACGTGTCGCCGAAGATCGCCAAGATGGCCGGCTTCGAGCGACCGATCCTGCACGGCCTGTGCACCTACGGCCATGCAGGTCGCGCGGTGCTGCACAATGCGTGCGGAGGCGATCCGTCGAAGCTGCGCTCGTTCGGCGCCCGGTTCACGGGCAATGTCCTCCCCGGAGACACGCTCACCACACGCGGCTGGAAGGTCGCGCCCAACAAGCATCTGATCCGCGTGGAGACCCAGAACGGGACCACCGTGATCGATAACTGCGTCGCGGAAGTAGACGCGTAGGCCCGAAGCAAGCAAGCAAGCAAGAGAGAAACAGGAGAACCAATCATGGCGAAGACCCCAAGCAGCGCGAGTGAACTGTTCAACGAGATGATCCCGAACGGGCTCCAGAAGAACCCGGCCAAGGCCAAGGAAGTCGGCGCGGTCTACATGTTCCGCATCCAGGGCGAAGGCGGCGGCGACTGGGTCGTCGACCTCTCGGGCGATCCGCCCACCTGCAAGCCGGGCACGACCGACAGCGCCCAGTGCACCATCGAAGTCGACCACGCGGACTTCAAGCGCATGATGGCCGAGCCGCAGGCCGGCATGGAGCTGTACTTCTCGGGCAAGCTCAAGGTCAGCGGTGACCCGATGCTCGCCACCCGCCTCCAGCAGTTCTTCCGCCTGGCGGCATAGCGAACGATCGTGCGCAACGAAGCGTCACCATCGCGTGCTGACTCGAGCTCCGGTGTAACCGCCGGGGCCGGGTCGGTGCGTTCGATCAGATCCAAGGCGTCTCGCATCGAACCGTCGCCACGCCCGACCGACCGCAGCATGTGGTGGGCTCGGCTGGCCAACAGTCCGATCCGGTGGCTCGCGTCACCGGTGCTGTACGGCCTGGAGAACATTCCGGCAGAGCGCCCACTGATGTTCGTGGGTAATCACATGCTCTACGGAATCTTCGAGGTTCCGATCCTGACGACCGAGCTCCACCGCCAGACCGGCATCGTGCTGCGCGGCATGGGCGATCATCTCCACTTCCGGGTCCCCGGATGGCGGATGCTCGCGGAGCTCTATGGCGTGGTCGATGGGACGCCCGAGAACTGCGCACAATTGCTCGAACAGGGCGAATGCCCTCTCGTATTTCCCGGCGGCGCGCGCGAAGTCGCGAAGCGCCGCGGCGAACGCTACAACCTCGACTGGGGCAACCGGCTGGGGTTCGCGCGGCTCGCAATCACGCACGGCTGTACGATCATTCCGGTGTCAGCGATCGGCGTCGATGACGCGTTCGAGATCTGGCGCGACAAGGATGATCTCACCGCGCGGTTTGCAGATTTCCTCGACAAGGTTGGCGTCCGGCGCGAGATCTTGTGGCCGGTGCCGAGCAAGTGGCATCCCGAGCGTATGTATTTCAAGTTCGGAAAACCGATCACCACCCAGCGAGGCGATGTGACGCAATCAGCGTGCGAGCGGCTCCGCGAGCAGGTTCGCACCGCGGTTGAAACCGGCATCGATTGGCTGCTCAAGGAGCGCGAGCGCGATCCCGAGCGCGGCATCACCGATCGGGTTCGCCGCCGGATCCGCGCGGTCGCGAGCGGCTCGGCGAGTGCAGCGCAGTTCTTCGAGCGCACAGGCGGCCTCAAGGACGTCACGCCGGCCGGCACGATCGCCGCGGCGCGCGCGATTCGCGGTACGCGGCTGGGCCCGCACACCGCGGTTCAGCTTCATGCGGCGATCCGCCCCGAGAAGCTCGCGGTGATCGATTCGATCCGCCGGCTCGATTGGCGCGGGTTCGATCGCGAGATCGGTAGCCTCGCTGGTGGCCTGGTCGGGCTCGGCGTCAAGGCGGGCGATCGCGTCGCGATGGTGCTCACCAACTCGATCGAGCACGCATGCGCGCAACAGGCGTGCATGCGAATCGGCGCCACTGCGGTCCCGGTGGGCTATCGGCTGACCGCGCCCGAGATCGCGTACATCATCGAGAACTCCAAGCCGACGGCGCTGATCTATCACGCGCACCTCGGTGAGGCCGTGCGCGGCGCACATGCACGTGCGCAGGTGGATGCACCGCCCAAGCTGGTGATCGTCGGCGGTGAGGACGGATCGAGCATTCGCTACGAGGACCTCACCCGCGACGGCGCGAGCATCAAGCTGCCGCGCAAGACCTCGCGCGACGCCGGCGGGCTGATGATCTACACGTCGGGCACGACCGGGAAACCCAAGGGGGCGCGCCGGTCGTACCGCGACAACGGGTTCGAAGCCATCATCGAGTTCATGCTCAACCTGGGCATGTCGTCCGACGAGCGCCACGCGATCGTGTGCCCGCTGTATCACAGCGGTGCGTTCGGATTCTTCTCGATGATGAGCGTGCTCGGCGCGACCACGTTCTTCGCCGAGAAGTTCGAGCCCGAGGAGTTCCTCGAGGCGGTCCAGCGCGAAAAGCTGACCAGCGCGTTCCTCGTGCCCACCATGCTGACGCGGATCCTCGCGCTCGGAGATGACGTGCTCAACAAGTACGACACCTCGTCGCTCCGGTGGATCGCGAGCGGCGCCGCGCAGCTGTCGCCGGCCACCGCGCGTCAGTTCCAGGAGCGGTTCGGCAACATCCTGTGGAACTTCTACGGCGCGACCGAGACCGGCCTGGTCACGCTCGCCCGCCCCGAGGACCACGACACGCGGGTCGGCACGATCGGCCGGCCACTGCGCGGCAACAAGATCAAGCTGCTCGACGACAAAGGCAACGAGGTACCGCAGGGCGGCGTCGGCGAGCTCTACGTTCGCAACCGCATGTTGATCGGCGGCTATCACGACAACGACAAGGCCACCAAGCAGTCGATGCACGACGGCTTCTTCTCGGTCGGTGACCTCGCTCGCGTCGACGAGGATGGCTACATCTACCTCGAGAGCCGCAAGATCGACATGATCATCTCGGGCGGCGTGAACATCTACCCGCGCGAGATCGAGGATCGGATCGCCGAGCACCCCGACGTGCTCGAGTGCGCCGTGATCGGCGTGCCGCACGACGAGTGGGGTGAGAGCGCGGTGGCGTTCGTGGTGCCGCGCGCCGGTGTCAAGCTCGACGTCGAGGCGATCACCCAGCACTGCCGCGAGGGCCTCGCCAAGTACAAGATCCCGCGCACGATCCAGATCGCGAGCGAGCTGCCACGCAATGAGACCGGCAAGGTGCTCAAGCGCGTGCTGCGCGAGCGCGTGGCGACCACCCCGTCGTAGGCAATTTGTCGCGTGAGGCCGAGCACCGGTGACGTTTCGCAGCGATCACGATGCCGCCATTGCGCGTGGCGACGCTCGAGCAAGACCTCGAGGACGAGCGCGAGCGATCGGCGGCCCTCCACCGAGCGCTCGAGAACGAGCACAAGCAAACTGCCGCGCTGCGTGCTGTGTTGCGGCAGAACGGCGACCGAATCGAGCAGCTCAAGACCCGCGTTCGAAACGTGGAGAGCAAGCGAAGGCGTAAGCGCACGCGACCTACGCCCTGGCCATCGCAGCGCGATCGACGCGAGCGCGTCTTCCCAACATGGCCGGAGTACCTTCGGGTGATGGCACCGTTCTGGGGCGCAGCGTTGGTCCTTGTGCTCCTGCTCGGTGTGATCGGGTACTGGATCGACGGATGCGGGCGCTGACTGCGCAACCGCGACGGATGGCTACGAGCGCGGGCGATGCCTGCGAGAGAACGGCAAAGGTCGTCGGCGGCGACAGCGACATCGCTAGAATTCATCGCTAGATGCCCCGCGTGCTAGCTTCGCGGCGTGGTGCGGTGGATAGCTTCGCGGATCATGACGTTGGTCGTCGTCGCGATCCTGCTCGCCTTGCCCACGCTGGTCGCATACGCCCAGACCAAGCCGCGCGTTGCCGTGGATTTCTCGTCGCTCGATAAGGCGTTCTACGACCAGATCAATGCGCTCGAGCTCGAAAAACAGCTCGTGCTGCGCCTCGTGCAGGAAGGATTTGCCGTCGTTGCAGCTGCGGAGTCGCCAGACATCCTGGTTCGCTATCAACACGATGAGCGGCTTCGCGTCGTCGTGAGCGCGGGTGAGCTCAAACGCGAAATCGCGATCGAAGTACCAGCGCAGGACGATCTCGCAGAGTTCCAGCTCCAGGTCAGCCAGAAGACGGTGGAGATCGTGCGGGAGATGCCCTCGCCCGAACCGCCGCCGCGGTCCGCACCGAACCTGCCAAGGCCCGCAACGATCTCCGAATCTGCCACCCCCCTCGACATCACCTCACCGCCAGAACCACACAGCGTTGCCATCATGGCTGGCGTGGGGATGTTACGACGTGGCGCCATGGATCCACAGGTCAGTGGCGCCATCGAGCTCCAGCGCGGTCGGCTCAGGCTTCACGGCACGATCTCCTTCGTGCCCGCCTCGAACGACGACGTCGCGATCACGGAGTGGCAGGTTCAGGCGGGTGGCGGTTGGGCGATCGTTCAGTCGCAGATCATTTGGCTCTCGGTGGGTGCTAGCGTCGGTCTGCTGGTTCATCGCTACGAGCTCGAGCGCGCTGGGACGCGAGTAGATCCCCTCGTCAGCCTTCCGGTCACTGCGAGTTACCAGGTGAGCGGTCCGCTTGCCGCGTGGCTCCGGGTCGCTCCTGGCATCGCGAAGGCTCGCGAGCACACGATGGGCGACGTGACGCTCTGGCAGCGTGATCGGGTGCGCTTCGAGCTTCAAATCGGCCTGTCGTACCGGCTCTAGCCGTTTGATCTCCCTGCGTTAGGTGATCAGCCTCGATCTTTTGCGATCGATGTAGGAAAGAACTGCCCGTCACATGCGTGGTTAGTACGTCGATGCAGTTGACCATGGCGATGAAGGACGACAGCTCGAGTGCGGCTCAGCCGATTTCCCTCGAGAGCTGTTACGCCATGCACTACGCGAAGGTGTTTCGCCTTGGCCTTCGGTATGGGGCCGGCAACGCAGCCTGGGCGGAGGACCTGACGCACGACGTATTCATCGCGCTCGCCGAAAACGCCTCGGACCTCGACTTCGCCGAGGACGTCGGCGGCTGGTTGTACCGAGTCGCTTCGAACCTGGCGATCTCCAAGCTCCGGAACGAACGCTCGTTCCTCGGCCGCGTGCGAACCATGCTGTCGGTCGACCAACGCGAGTCGATTCCCGGTGCGGACGTATCGTTCGAGCACAACGAAGTCGCGGTCCGCGCGATGAACGCGATGCGTCAGCTCCCGGCCAAGCAACAAGTCATCCTGTCCATGCTGCTCATCGATGGGCTGCCGCAGAACCGGATCGCGCAACTGCTGTCGATGTCCGAAGGCTACGTTTCGAAGCTGGTCGCGCGAGGACTCGCGAAGATCCGGTCGGAAGGATGGGAGGTGTCGTCGTGACCCCGTCTGGTCCCAGCTTCGCCGACGCTCTGCGCCAGGCCGAGCGGCTCATCGAGCAACACGAGCTACCGGCCGACCTCGAACGTCGGATCCGGCGCAACCTGCGCGCGCGCGAGTCCAGGAGACCACGGTGGCTTCCGACCGCGGTGGGACTCGCCGCCGTGGCATCCGCCGCGATCGTGGCGATGCTGTTCGTGACAGCGCGACGTGAACCCGAGCCTGCGATTGCGAACGCCGCGGGTGGTTTCGAGATCGCCAGCGGTGCACAGCAGTTGAAGTATCGGGTCAGCGCGGATGCAACGCTCACCATCGACGGCGGGCGGGGTGAGCTCCTCGATCGCGAGCGCGGCATCCGGGTCGCGGTCGCAGGACCCGCAGCAATTCGCCGAGAGCGTTCGGGAGTCCGGATCGTACGAGGCGTGGCAAACATCGCCGTCACTCGCCGCGGACCATCGATGCCCGAGGCCAAGATCCTGGTGTCGGATGGGCAGATCGCCGTGATGGGCACCGCGTTCACGGTCGACCAGCGCGACGACGGAGGCAGCGTCGTGCTGCACGAGGGCCTCATCCAGTTCATCGCCACCGACGGAGCGCGCCGTCAGCTACGACCCGGCGAGACCCTGACGTGGCCGTTGCATCGTCCCGAGTCAACCGCGCCACCACCCATGCCCACGCCACGGCCAACCGCGCCGCGGTCATCGTCCACAACCGCATCACCGCGAGGCAGCTTGCGCATCAGCAATGACGCAACGGCGAGCGAGGAGCTGCCCGAGGCCGGTTCTTCAGATGACGGAACAGCCGTCCCCACCATTGAGCCTGCGACCATCCTCGACGCGGTCGCGAAGTTGCGGAGCCGCGGGCAGTTCGCCGAGGCCGCTGCGCTGGTGCGGGACACGCTCGAGACGAAGGATCTCACCCCGAGCCTTCGCGAGACCCTGAGCTTCGAGCTTGGAACCCTCTTGACCGATCAGCTGCGCGACGCGAGCGCCGCGTGCGCGCACTGGAACGAACATCGCCGGCGATTCCCGCGCGGCAACTATGCAACGGAGGTCGATGGCGCACGTCGGCGCCTCGCCTGCCAAGGAGATCCGTGATGAAACGCTTGCTGTTGGTAGTTCTCGCCCTGCACGCCGCGTGTCAGGCGAATGATTCCATCGACCATCCCGCCGTCGATGCCGGGCCTATCGACGACGGCATCCTCTCACCCCAAGAGTTCCTAGATCAGTACAAGCGCGTTGCGTGCGGGCTGGTGCACGGTTGCTGCACTGCGAGTGAGGTGGCGGTGGTCATGCCATGGTTTGGCACCACCGAAGCAGAGTGTCTGGAGAGCGAGCACTTCGATATCTCGGTGGTGACGATGGTCAACGACGGAACCGCCGCATTCAACCAACAGGCGGCAAAGCACTGCCTCGCAGCGCTGTCGCAACGGTCCTGCGACGAAGGCATCGCGCTGAAGCTCAGCTTTGGAATGGATGTGTTCTGCTCCGAGGCCCTCGAAGGCTTCGCGCCGCCCGGATCGATGTGTAGCGATGGTCGTGAATGCTCGGGCAACGCATTTTGCGCCGGGCCCGTCGATGGTGTTGCGACCTGCCATCGCGCGCTCGCAGACGATGAACCATGCTGGAGCGGCGGCCAGGCGATCGGTGACTGCCAGTGGTGGCAATACTGCGACGCAGGCCGGACCAACCGGTGCACGGAGAAGCTCGGGCTTCAGCAAGTGTGTTCCGTGACGCACCCCCAGGCCGACTTGATGTGCTGGCCCGGGCTGGCGTGTCGAAACGACCGGTGCGAATTTGACGACAACGGCAAGCCAGCAGATGCGTGCCTATGAACGCGCGCGTCGCGCCGTCTAGAAGATCACCGTCGGCGCGCAGGTCGAGACCCCGGCGCCAACGATCGATCGCCCAGGTGCGGGCGTGTTGCCCTTGATCTCGCCGGTGGCGCCATCGATCTGGTGCACCGTCGTCGATGCCTCGTTCGCTCGCTTCAAGAAGATCCAGAAGTCGCCGCCCCAGAACGCGAACGCCCACGCGCGGGGCTCGCCGGCGAGCGATGATAGCGGGAACGTCTTGACCGGCGCTCCCGTCGCCTTGTCGATGTGCTCGACCCGCGGGGCGTCCTCGTCGGGGAACCAGCCCCACAGCTCGGCGCTGCCGGTGCCGGTGAGCTCCGGGTTGCCCTCAACGGTGCCGACGTTCGTGGCGGTCATCGTATTGAGGTCGACCGTCGCCATCGTCGCCGTGTCTCGCAGCCCCTCGGGACCACCGACCACGAACAGCGAGTCGGTGTCGCCGCCGGCCGTGTCGGTGGAGAACCCCATGCCGAACTGCACGAGCCCCAGCTGGCTCTGCCAGTTGGTCGCGGTGCATTCGACCGTGGCGGTGTTCACCTTGAACAGCTCACCGGAGTCGTACAGCACCCACGCCGCCGGTGTGCGGTCGATGCCCATCGAAAACGGCGTCGCTCCAGGCTCTGCTGGACAATCCAGCGTACCGATCGGGTGGAACGTCTTGGTTGCCGGGTCGAACGTCGAGAACTGGTTGTTCTGATCGACGACGTACACCAGCTTCGCCTCGTCGGAGCACTCGTCGTTGCCGTTGCCGTTGCCGTTGCCGTTGCCGTTGCCGTCGCCATCGCCATCGCCATTGCCGTTGCCGTTGCCGTCATCGCCGGAGTCGTCGTCATCCGCGGCGAGGTCGGCGCTGCAACCGGCGACGCAGAAGACTCCAATCACCAGCGCGAGCAGGCAGCGGTCGAACGTCGGCATGTGCAGTCACGTCATTCACGCGTCATGCCGGCCGAACGATCGCGCAACCCCGCGTTTGTAGGGACCCATCGGGATCCCGGGAGGGGTGCAAGCCCTCATTGAAGGCTGCCAGACATGAGCACCAGTGGTGTGGATCACAGCGAGCTCACGCTGCCCGCTCGTATGTCCGGGCGCGCGATGGCCTGCGCGGCCGGTCAGTTGTCCGCCGTGGGGCACACGGCGCAGGTGCCCCATGGCGCCGCCACCAAGAAGCAGCAGTCTGGCGTCGAGCCGGCGCAGTCGTCACCACTCGTGCACGCCCGTACGGTGCACGATGGATCGCCGCACTGAGCGCTGCCTCCGTCGGTGCAACACGCCATCCCACCCTCGCAGTCCTCGGGCCCATCGCACGTGGCGCTAAATCCAACACACCCGTCGAGCGTGCTGAGGCACTCGGAGACGCCAGCGAGGCTCGTACAGCACCGCTGGTTGATGGTGCACATGCCCGCAGCACCGCATGCGACGCCAACGGTGCTGTTCGTGGGTCCGCTACACAGGTTGGCGATACACGCCTGGCTGCCGGGACAATCGCTATTTTTCTCGCACTGAAACCGTGTGCCTTCGAGCGTGGGGTCGCTGAAGAAGCATGCGTGCGTGATCATCACGCCGAGGATCCCCAGCCAACGCATGTGTTGACGCTAACACGCGCCCAACGCTCGGAGCGAGCGTGACCTCGGTCGCGTTCCCCGCCCGCTGGATCACAGCGAAAATCGCGAATTCGGTCTAGCATTCACCGGTGGTTCCCTCGCGTGTTCGCTGTGTGCTGGTGGTCGCCGACGGACCATCGCGACGGGTCGGGCCCAAGGGTGTGTTGATCGGCCGCCAGCCGGATTGCGACATCGTCGCCCTCGATCCCAGCGTGAGTCGCAGGCACGCCCTGGTCAGGCTGACCGCCGCGGCGGCCGAGGTCGTGCCGCTGGGGCGCGCTCCCATCGAGGTGAACGGCAAGACCATCGAGCGTGTTCACCAGCTCGCGAACGGCGACACGCTCGCGCTGCCAGGTCTCTCGCTGACCGTCGAGCTGCACGCCCAGTCGGTCGACACCTCGGCGACGCCGATGTTCCGGCTCGAACGCACCAGAGGCGGCAGCTTCGGGATCGTCCACAGTCCGTTCGTGGTCGGCGGCGGCGAGCTCGACGATCTGATCGTCAAGCGCTGGCCTGCAGGTGCCCTGCGGTTTCACATCGCCCAGCACGAGCTGTTCATCGAGGTGATGACCGGGAAGGCCACCCGCAACGGCGTGGAGATCGAGGCCGGCGGCATGGAGCCACTTCAGGTCGACGAGAAGGTGGGCTACCGCAAGGAAGAGTTCGTGGTTCGTCACGAAGCGCTGCATCACGCGACGACCGCGGTGGCGAGCCTGTACGATCTTCCGATCAAGATCGTGGTCGAGGTGCTACCGCGCGGCGGTCGCGTCGTGTTCTCGATCGGCGATGGCGAGCGCATGGTCTATCTGGCGGATCGGCAGCTCGATCTGTTGATCGCCCTGTTGCGTCCACCCGAGCCGTATCGCGCCGGAGACTTCGTTCCCGACGACGTCGTGCGGTCCATCGTGTGGCCGCGCGACCCTTCGGTGAGCCGCCCCGAGATCAACATGCTGATCAGCCGGTGCCGGAGAACCCTCGTCGAAGCGGGGCTATCGGGACCGCGCCTGCTGGTCCGGGCACCCGGTGGTGGTGGCACCAAGCTCGCGGTGGCGGAAGGCGCCGAGATCGTGATGGCGAGCTGAGCACCACGCATTGGCCGGGAGCCGCTGTCGCAGTCGCCAGTGGGGGATTCACGGCCCTCTCTCGATCGAGGCGATCGGGTGATCCGGCCAGTGCTATCGTCGCCCAGACGTGCAGCTCCACAAGCCCAGGACGTTCGGCCGTTACGAGCTGCTGGCAGAGCTCGGGCGGGGCGGAATGGCGGAGCTGTTTCTCGGCCGGCTCGTCGGGATCGCAGGGTTTTCGAAGCTCGTCGCGATCAAGCGAATCCTGCCGCACCTGTCGTCGGATCCGCGGTTTGTCGAGATGTTTTTGAACGAGGGCCGGATCGCCGCGCGACTCTCGCATCCCAACGTCTGCCAGGTCTACGAGCTCGGCGAGGTCGATGGCGAGCTGTTCCTCGCGATGGAATATCTCGAGGGCGCCGCGCTCGGCGAGCTGATGACGACGATCCCGCGAGATCCGACGATCATGGTTCGAGTCGCAGCGTCGGTGATCGGTCAGGCGTGTGATGGCCTGGTCTACGCGCACGAGCTTCGCGACGCGCACGGCGTCGCGACCCCCGTCGTTCATCGCGATATCTCCCCGCACAACCTGTTCGTCACCACCGACGGGATCTGCAAGCTGCTCGATTTCGGCGTCTCCAAGGTCGTCACCGACGCGGACCAGACGCAGAGCGGCTTGATCAAGGGCAAGCTGCCGTACATGCCGCCCGAGCAGATCCGCGGCGAGCCGATCGATGCTCGGGTGGATGTGTTCTCGGCCGGTGTCGTACTGTGGGAGACCCTCACCGGCGAGCGCCTGTTCTTGCGGCAGAGCGACTTCTTGATCTGGAAGGCGATCATGGAGGAGCCGGTGCCCAAGGTCAGCTCCTACCACCCGGTCTACGGCGACGAGCTCGACGCGATCATCGGCAAGGCACTCGCGCGCGAACGCGAACAGCGCACGCCGAGCATCCGGGCATTTGCCGAGCAGCTGCGCGAGGCGGCGAGTCGGTTTGGCGGGCCGGTCTCGACCGCCGAGCTCGCCGAGCTGGTGCGCAAGAACTGTGCGTCCAAGCTCGCCGATCGGTCGCGTCAGATCGCGGCGCTCGGGTTCGTGAAGCCGGTCGAGCGCGTCCCGGCGGTGTTTCCGGCAGCCGAGCCGAGCATCACGAGATCCGTCGCGGTACGCGATAATTCGGTCAGCATCGACCGCCGGCCTCGGCGCCGGCGCTGGCCGCTGGTCGCCTTGGGCGTGCTCGCGGTCGGCATCGTCGGGTTCGTCGCGATGTCGATGATCGACGACGAGTCCGACTCCGTTGCCGCTGCGCCGGCGCGGATCGTGACCGATGCGCCGGAGTCGGCCAGCGTCGTCGACGCCGGCCTCGATGTGGGCAGCATCGCGATGGCGGATGCGGGCGAGGCCGACAGTGCCGAGGTCGCCGAGGAGCCGGAGATCTCGTTCGAGCCCGACGACGTGGCGACCGATCAGCGGCATCGCTCGAAATCGCGCGGAACCAAGCCGGCAACCAAGCCGGCAACCAAGCCGGATAAGTTTGGCTACTTCAGCGTCGACTCCAATCCATACGCCACCATCTACATCGACGGCAAGCGCGTCGACCAGACCCCGCTGTATCACCTCCAGGTGTCGGCCGGCCGCCGGCAGATCCGCGCCGTGCTCCAGGACGGTCGCCAACGTACGTTCACGGTTCGGATCGAGCCAGACAAGCATGTAAGCTCTGGCACGCTGTCATGGTAACGACCGAACCACCGTTCATTCCTTTGCAGGTCGAGCGGTGATGTGCGGGCGCCTGCTGCTGCCGGTCATCGCGATCATCGTGGTCGGTGGTGAACACCGCGCGCACGCCGACAACCAGAAGCTCGTGCAAGCGCGGGAGGCGCTGGCAGGCGTCCGTTACGATGAAGCGCGGCCGTTACTCGTCGAAGCGCTGCGCGAAGGCACCAGCTCCCCCGGTGAGGTCGTCGAGATCTATCGACTGTCGGCGAGCACCGCCACGGTGCTGGGTGAACCAGAGCTGGCGGAGCAGTTTTACAAGCGGTGGCTCGCACTCGATCCGTCAGCGCACTTGCCCGAGTCTGTCGCGCCCAAGCTGCGCGAGCCGTTCGTGGCAGCGCAAGCGTACATGGATGCGCACGGCAGGCTGTCTGCAAAGGCGCGCTGGATCTCGAGCTCGACGATCGAGGTCGTCATCGACTCCGATCCGCTGTCGATGGTTGCAGCGCTCGCGCTCGACGTCGGAGCGCCGCTCGCGCCTGAGCCGCCGCGCGCCGATCGTCGGCGCCGGTTCACCCTGGCAGGTGATCAGACCTTGCGCGGTATCGTCGTCCTCGACGAATTCGGCAACCACCTACGGGAGATCTTGCCCGGTGAGGTTGGTCGCTACATCGAGCCGATCACGCAGACCTCGGACGCTGAGGTGTCGTGGGTTCGCGACTACCGGGTGTGGTTGGTGCCTGCCGCCGTGGCTGGAGGAGTCAGCGTTGGATTTGGCCTCGCGGCGCGCCGAGCACAGTCGGAGCTCGAGGACATCGCGGACAATAGCTCGGAGCATACGGTCGAGGACTTCAATCGCGTGCGCGATCGCCGCAACGCGCGAGCGCTCGTCGCAAACGTGTCGTTCGTGGCCACGACGGCCTTCGTCGCGACGGCCGCGGTGATGTATTTCATCCGTCCGTCCGCGACCAACGCGGTGGTGCCGACCGGTTCTGGTGTGGCGTTCATCACGCTCTGGTGATCCGGTAAATGCCCATACTTGCGGCGGTGTCCGCGGATGTCGGCTCGATGTCGGAGATCCACCCTCACCCGGTGCAGAGTGGCTTTCATGCTCCGCCACATCACGCGACTTCCTCTCGTGCTGGTGCCGCTGCTGTCGGTCCCGGCGTGTACTTCCAACGATGCCAGCGAGAGCTCTCTGCTCCAGGCGGTGTGCCCGCCGCCAGGCGTATTTCAGTATGCGGTGTGCGTATGCGAAGACCTCGATCACGTCGGAGCGCTGTTCACCCGCCCGGGCAGCTCGGGAGCCGGATCGGTTGGCGTCAACGGACGCACGCAGCTGGTCGGTGCTTCCGAGTCGTCCGGAGACTGGGTGTCCTATGCCGGGTTCTCCGCCGTTGGCGTGACGGTCGGGCAGTCACTGGTGACCACCGGCGACTTCACCTCGGTCGGTGATGTCGACGTCGGCGGCGATGCGTCGGTCGGTGGCGACTTCTCGTGTGTCGGTGTTGCGAGCGTGGCGGGGACGCTGTCGGTGGCAGGCAACGAAGATATCCTCGGCCTGGGTGAGATCGGAAATCGCGGGACGTACGCGGCGCCGGCCGGTCCACCGTGTGACTGTGACCCCGCGACGTTCTTCGACGTCGAGGGTGCGATCGCGGCGGCGAAGCAGGCGACCGGTGGCCAGTCCAGCTGGGATCACGTGGGCGCCAGCGAGCTTCACCTCACGGGTGGCAACTACTATGTGACCTCGGCGGACGTCGTCGGGTTGACCAAGATCTACGTCGATGCCGATTCGTCGGTGTTCGTGGACGGCTCGCTCAGCCAGGTCGGCGCCGAGCAGTGGGAGATCGCGCAAGGCGCAACCCTCGATCTGTTCGTCGGGGGCGACGTCAGCTCCGTCGGGCAGCTGATCGCGGGCAACGCGTCGGATCCGGCGGCGTTCCGGCTGTACATCGGCGGCAGCGGCGACACCTCCGTCGGTGCGGTCGGCCTCACTCGGTTCTACGGTTCGATCTACGCACCGCGCTCGGTCCTGGCGTACGTCGGTGACGCCGAGATCGTGGGCTCGATCTTCGCGAAGACGATCGCCGGCGTCGGAAAGCTCACGATCGAATACGGCGTTGCCTCTGGCCAGCCCACCTCGTGCGATCCCGGCGATGGCGGTGGTGATGGTGGTGGTGGCGGTGATGGTGACGGTGGCGGTGATGGTGACGGTGATGGTGATGGTGATGGCAGCGGCGGCGGTGATGGCAGTGGCGACGGCGGCGACGGTCCCGTGTTTCTCTGAACACTCGTGGTTGGGTGTGTGCCGGGCGAGGTGCCCACTGACCTCGCCCGGCAGTTTCTTCCCGCCCCGCGCGTTCGCTTCACTCTTCGTCGGGCGTCAACGCCTTGAACTCCGCGGGGTCGATGCCGTGGCGTTGCAGCAGCCGGCGGAAGTTCGTGCGATCGATGCCCGACATGCGGGCACCTTCGGCGACCGAGCCCTCGGCGCGTTGCATGATCTGCACGAGGTAGTCGCGCTCGAACTCGGTGGTCGCGCGGCGCTTGGCCTCTGTGAGCGTCAGCGTCGGGATCTCATGGGTCGCGAGCCGGCGGGCGCCCTTGACGTTGTTGCGCACCTGGAGCGGTAGCGATTCGATCCCGATGACGTCCCCGGTGCGCAGCGAGATCGCGTGAATCAACGCATTCTCGAGCTCGCGAACGTTACCGGGCCAGTGATAGGCCATCATCGCGTCGAGCGTCGCCGGCGCGAGCGTGGGTGGCGTCGCCCCGCCGTGCTTCTGCAGGAACGCGGCGGCCAGCAACGGCAGGTCTTCGAGGCGTTGCGACAGTGGCGGGATCGCGAGCGTGACCACGTTGAGCCGATACAGCAGCTCCTTGCGAAATCGCTTCCGCTCGACGGCGAGATCGAGGTCGGTGTTGGTGAGCGCGATGATCCGGACGTCGACCCGGCGGGACGCCGTGGCATCGATCGGACGTACCTCGGCGTCCTGGAGCACGCCCAGCACGCGCGCCTGGATGGCGAGCGGCACGTCACCGATCTCATCGAGCACGAGCGTGCCGCCGTCGGCGGCGACGATCTTGCCGGGCCGATCGGCCTGGCCGAACAGCTCGCCATCGATCAACGTCTCGGGGATCGCACCGCAGTTGACCACGACGAATGGACGCTCGCGGCGCAGGCTTCGATCGTGGAGTAACCATGCGGCGAGCTCCTTGCCGGTGCCCGACTCGCCCTGGATCAGCACCGAAACCGACTGGTGGGCGATGCGATCGATCGCGGAACGCACCTGGCGCATCTGCGGCGACATGCCGACCATGATCGAATCGGTCAGCTCGCCAACCGCCACCCGTGCTCCGAGCAACTCTCGCCGCATCACCGAGTAGCGCGCTGCGGACTCGACGATCGGCACCAGCTCGGACGGTTTGACCGGCTTGGTCAGATAATCGAACGCTCCGGCTCGCATGCAGAGCGCTGCCGTGCTCGCGCTGGTATCACCCGACAGCATCACGACCGATGCCATCGAACCCGATTCCTTGAACAGATTGAGCAACGCCACACCGCTCATGCCAGGCATCTCGACGTCCAGCAAGACGACGTCCCATGGCGAGCTTCCCATCTGCAGCTTCGAGGCGATCGCGGTCGGTTCGGTGGAGACGTCGATCGCGATGCCCTGCGACGTGAGCCTGCGGGTGATCGTGTTGATCACGTCCTGGTTGTCATCAACGACCAATAACCTGATCGGTGGCATCAGCCACGTCTCCCACGCATCTCGCGCAGGATACCGTACAACGCGGCCGAGCGACCAATACGATGGGGGCGACATGCCGGTGTCACGGGCGCCGGTGGCCCTGGAGCGCTACGCTTCCGAGGTGATCGAGCCGGGCGCCAACTCGCTCTTCAATACCGGCCGGTTCGCGGTCCGACCCGCGACGATTCGCGACGCCGCGGAGATCTCGCGCGTACAAACCGAGAGCTGGCAGACCAGCTATCGCGGGATCTTGCCCGATCGGCTGCTCGACACCATCGATGTCGCGCATCGAGAAGCGATGCGGCGCCAGCTGCTGAACGAGCGCACGGGGCTGCACCTCGTCGCCTACGATGCCACCCATCGCGATCTCGTCGGGTTCTGTTATGCAAGCAAGAGCCTACGCACCGGTCCGCGGGTCGCCGAGCTCCACGAGATCTACCTGGTCGACCGCGCCAAGCGGTACGGGCTCGGTCGAGAGCTGTTCGACGGCGTGACCCGGTGGTGCCACGCCAGCCGGCTCACCAAGCTGGTGCTGTGGGTGCTCGAGGCGAACCACCCCGCGCGCCGGTTCTACGAGGCCATGGGTGGAAAGCCCGGCTCGCGCTTGCAGACCGCGGTCCGTGGCTATCCGGTGACCGAGCTGTCGTACGTGTGGGATCGGCTGTGAACAGGCTCAGTACTCGGCCGCGAGGCAGATGCGATGTGCCACGTAACCGCTGTCATCGATCGCGAACACCCACACGGCGCCGCTGATCACGGCCAGCTCGTATGCTTTCGGCTCGGGCTTGTTGCCGTCGAGTGCAAGCGCCATCAGCTCGTGATTGTTGTCGAGGATGCCAACCGTCACGTCCCCGTGCGAGTTCAGATAGCTGACCCAGAACCGCGCGCCATCGAACGCCACCCGCGGCTCACGCGCCGAATCGAGCAAGTGCAACTGGTTTGCGATCTCGTTGTGCGAGCTCACCACGAGATCCGAGATCATCACGTTCTCGCCGTCCTCGTAGGCCATGACGCCGTTGCGGCGCGCGTAGTTCATCGCGATCCGCGGGTTGGTGCATGGGATCTGTCGCGTCGACTCGATCCGAGATGCCACGCGCTGAAGATGGCAGCCATCGTCGTTCGACCACGCGACCATCGCGTCGCCGCCGTAGACCGCGCCGGCCATGCTGGTCGGGATACTGGTGGCGACCACGTCGCTGCCGGCTGGAGTCCACGCTTGATCGTAGCCACTCATCACGATCCCGGAGGAGCCGCCGGTCATCGCGACCCGCTCGTCGCGGACGTGCATCATCGGAATCTCGCCGACCATCGAGCTGCCGAGCACGTCGAGCTCGCGGAAATCGAGCAGGTCGTCGCGCAGCACCGTGATCGAGACCTTGCCGTCCCGTACCAGTCCGAGCACGAGTCGGTCATCGAGCATCGTGCCGGTCACGCCTGTGAAGTCCTGATCCATGCGGACCTTGACGCCCTGTTCGTCGCCCACGATCAAGCCGCGCCCATCGATCTTGAAACCGAGCAGCGGTCCACCCTGACGAGCGACCGCGAGCACCGCGGCGCCGGTGCCCATCGGAACCACGGCGATATCTGCGTCCTTGGCAGGTGGGACCACGCCCGGCCAGCTGCGTGCCGCGCACACGTACGGGAACACCCGTCCGGTCGGAACGTCGGAGACCAGGGTCTGATCGTTCACCGGATCGAAGTCCGCAGAATCGTCGGTCTCCACGATGGAGTCATCGCCGCACCCCGCCATCACCACGAATACGAGGGGAAACAAAGGCCGCATAATTCCACTATGGCGTAGGTGCGATCACGGATGGAAGAACGCGCGCGCACAAACGCGTCGTTGATCGAAAATGCCGCCGACAATCGCCTACAGGGAGTGTCGCGATCAGCACATCAAGGGCCCGCGAAACGATAACTCGCTCGCCCTCGCGGCCGATCCATCCCCGGGGGCTGCGTTGCTCCTCGGTCACGTACCGACGGGTATGCTCCCTCGTCGCGCCTCGCCCGCGGGGCGCCTCGGCCGCGATCATCGATCGGTTTATCCATTCGCGGCCCTAATTGTCTTTGGCGCCTTCCTTGATCCAGGCAAAGATCTTCAAGTAGTCAGGATCGAGGTTGCTCGGGAACGTCACGTTGGGATGGCGATCTGGCGGGTCCTCGCGTGATGGCATGGTCAACAGCAGGCTCGTCTCGGGTGCCAGCGGCACCACCCTCGTCGCGCGCTCCTGGGTGAGCTCCTTGAACACGAGCTTGGAGCTGCCGTCGAGCGTCAGCCCGCCGAGGTCGCGTCCCGGGCCATTTCCTGAGTGACAGGCCGCGCAGCCGCGCGCGCTGAAGATCGGAAACACGGTCGTCTTGAACGAGACGTTGGTGGGCAGCGCGGGAGCGCCCATCGTGACCTTCGCGTCGGCGATCGTGACTGCTCCCGCATTGATCGGCGAGCTCGGCATGTCGATGGCCATCGTCGCGTTCGCGGTCTGTGCAAAGGTCGCGACGCCGACCGGAACCTCGAAGAACATCGCCCAGCCCGAGCTCGAGCTCGCCGTGAGCTCCGAGGCCGGCATCATGTCCGCATCGAGAAACTTCGGTCCGATGACGCCACCCGCGATGACCAGATCGCTCGAAGGGACTCCGGACTTCGACGCTCCCTGTTCGTCGGTGAGCCGCACGAACAACACACCCTTGGCGGCCGTCGGTGTGACCCCGAAGCTCTCGGCGAGCGCAGCCAGGAACGCCTCGCTCACAGCGGGGGCCTCGATGCCATCGATGTCGGAGGTGGTGACGGCGATCGATGGTGAGAACGTCGCACGGTGCGTGGGCGGCGCCGATGCGAGGATCTGGAACGTCGAGTTCTCGGGAATCTCCTCGATCGTGAACTCGGAGACCTGCGAAGTGATGCGCGGCGCCGGTACCAGGCCCGACACCGCGACGCTTGCGGCGATCCCCACCGGCATGCCGGTTTCGAAATCAACGACCGCGCCGCGTGCGATGAGCGCTCCACCTACCGGCTGCGGTTCGTCGCCTTCTCCGTCCGAGTCCGAACAGGCCACGGTCGCGAGCATTGCAATCACGATCCAACGGGTCGACATGAGTGCTCCTTCCCAGCATTGCTCCAGTGGTGTCCGAGCACGTGTCGGTCACAGGTTTCTGCACACCGTCGGTAGAGCCGCGAATGATCACCACGCTGTGTGATGGATGCACCGCGGAGGATCTCTGACATGTGGGTGAGCGCTGCGATCCATGGTGGATCCCGCAGGTCCCGGGTGGTGCGATCGGCTCGCGCTGATCCGGCGGGTCGAAAACCATGGCGGTGGCCGGCTTTCGACTGCGCAGCCCGCCGCGATATGATGCGTCCAGCTCGCATGGCGCAGATCCGGTTTGTCGATGTGTGGGTGCGGAGTCCAGGCGCGCCGCCGAGCCAGCATCGCTCGGTGATGGTGATCGCCGAGAAGTGGGGCGAGCAGCGGGTGCTGATGCGCGCGTTCTCGGAGAGTCGCGATCAGACCCGGCCGACCATCACGCTGCATGCCGTAGAGCTGGCGATCGGACCTGCCGGGCTCGATCTCGATGGGCCGTGGGGCATCCACGTCGACGAGCCGCACCTCGACGGCCGCGCGCAGCAGATCAAGCAGCAGCTCGAAGCGTCGGCGCGGCGCCTCGCCGGCTCGAAGGGCAATCCCCCGCGGTTACTCGACGAATCGACGACCTTCGATCGCCATCCCACCGCCAACTGGGGGGAGGGCTCGCCTCGGCTGTTGCCCAAGCGTCCCGACGCCGTTCAGACCCAGGTCGATTTCGTCACGCCGGTAGGCGCGGCCCGCGTGCCGCAATCCCAAGCAGTGACGTTTGTTCCGCAAGCGCAGTTCGCGGTGCACCGCGCGCCGGTCACGGTTGGCAGCTCGGCGCCATCGAACCCGGAGCTCCGCAAGACACCGATCCCGCGCGCCAAGCACCGCACCAGCACCAAGCCGCCGCCCGCGCGGACGGCGCATGGGTACAGCTCGGGCTCGGGAGCGCAGTCGGCGGTGGTTCGCCTGGGGCTGTCGCCACAGGTCTCGGCGAGGCTCGGGCGCCTGGTGGATCGGGTGGTTCCCGCCGATTTTCAAATCGATGCCGCCGAGCGAAGCGCGCTCAACGCGCTCGGCGAGGGCGAGCTGACGGCGCGGGCGCTCGGGCACCGGCTCGAGCTCGCGGACGCCGTCACGTTCATGGAGGACCTGACCCGCAAGCTCGAACAATACGGGCTGGATCTGGTGGAGCCTGGCGATCCGCACGGCGGCGAACCAACCTATCGTCTCCGACGCTGAGTCCCCCCGTTAGCGACGCGCCTGTGGTAACCACTCGGTTCCCATGCAGGTACGTATTGAAGACGTTTCGCCGGTCGAGAAGAAGCTGTTCGTGGAGATCCCGTGGGCGACGGTGAGCGAAAAGCTCGGCGACGCATACCGAGAGCTCGGTAAGGGCGTCGCGCTCAAGGGGTTTCGCAAGGGCAAGGTGCCGCGGCCCGTGCTCGAACAGGTCTACGGCCAGCGCGTGAACGCCGAGGTTGCGTATCAGCTGGTGCGCGAATCGTTCTTCCGCGCCTCCGAGGAGCACAAGCTCGCGGCGGTCGCCGAGCCGCGCGTCGAAGAGGCCGCGCCGATCAAGAAGGGCCAGCCGTTCACGTTCGCCGCGATCGTGGAGATCCGCGGCGAGATCTCGCCGAAGGACTACAAGGGTCTGGCGATCGAGCGCCGCAAGCTCTCGGTTCCCGACTCGCAGGTCGAGACCACGCTCGGCGAGCTGCGCCGCGAGCACACCGAGCTGCAACCGATCGAGGGCCGCACGGTGACGCAGGCCGGCGATGTCGTCGGTCTATCGGTGACCGGCACGATCGGCGAGCACAAGATCGAGCAGCCGCAGTTCGCGGTCGATCTCGACGACGAAGAGCGCGAGCCGCTACCTGGCCTGCGCCAGGTCCTGCTCGGGATCCCGTTCGACACCAAGGACAAGGAGATCGAGATCGAGGTTCCGGCCGATTTCAAGGACGAGTCCGTCCGCGGCCGGAAGGCCAATCTCAAGGTCTCGGTGCTGGAGGTCCGCGCGAAGGATGTGCCGGAGCTCGACGACGAATTTGCCAAGGACACCGGTAAGGCCGAGACCCTCGAAGGTCTGCGCACCGCGATCCGCAATGACCTCGAGGCGCGCGAGCAGGCAACGATCGATCGCGAGGCACGCGAGGCCGTGCTGCGCGAGCTGATCAAGGCCAACCAGATCCCCGTGGCGTCGTCGCTGGTGGAGCGCGCGGTCGAGATGCAGTACCAGAGGCTGCGCCAGATGCTCGGCATGAAGCCCGAGCGCGGCAACGCCGGCCTGTCAGACGATCTGCGCACCAAGATGCGTCCCGCTGGCGCCGACGAGGTCCGCGGCCAGCTGCTGCTCGAGGCGATCGGCGAGGCCGAGAACATCGCGGTCACCGATGCCGAGCTGATGGCGCAGCTCGAGATCATGGCGAAGGCACGTAACACGCCGGTCGCAAAGCTGCGCGCCGAGCTCCAGCGCGATGGCCGGATCGACAACGTCACGTACTCGATGCGCCAGGACAAGGTCCTGAAGTTCCTGGTCGAGAATGCCAAGGTCACCGAGGTCGAGAAGCTTTCGGAGCCAGGCACGCCGGTTCCCGAGGGCCCCGCGCACGGTGAAGAGGGGCATGTTCACGGACCCGATTGCGACCATGATCACTAGATCGTGACGGTTACTGGGGCCTGTTCGCGCGGAGTGCGAAGCGAACCGGGAATAGCGAACCGAGAACACAGCGCGTTGGGCGTGTTCGGGCACGTCGTCGGAAAATCGCTAGCAAAGTCTCGCGTCGTTGCCAACTTTCTGGATGCGATGGGGCGGGGCGGTTGTCGTCGAGGAGGCGCCGCCGCGAGGCAGAGGCTAGGATCCGCGATATGGAGACCGACCCGACCCAGCTGGGGATCGAAGGGGAGACCCACCCGACGATCGCCGAGCTCAAGGATCCGTCGCACCCAAACATCGCGAAGCACCTGGCCAGCTGCGCGATGTGCCGATCGATTGTCGCGGCTGCGGATGAGCTGAGCGCACCGATTCCGCTGGAGCTGCCCAAGGGACTGGTCAGCGAGACCGCGTTCCGGTGGCCAGCAGATCCGATCGCGCGCGGCGGGATGGCGCAGATCTTCGCGGGTGAAGATCGCAGGCTGGGCCGCACGGTGATCCTCAAGGCTCCGCGCGAGGGCGATGAGCTGCCTGCAGGGCTCAACGAGATGTTCCAGCGCCGGGTCACCGCCGAGGCCAAGATCCTGGCCAAGCTACAGCATCCATCGATCGTGACGATCTACGAGCTGGGTCGATCGTCGGTCGGCTGGCCGTTCTGTGTGCTCGAGCGCGTCGATGGCACCTCGCTACGCGAGCGACTCGACGAGCTATCGGAGCTCGAAGCCAACGAAGGTAAACCGCGAACGCGCGAGCGGCTCGAGCTGCTGTCCAACCTGGTGGCGATCGCCGAAGCACTCGCGTACGCCCACGAGCGCCGTGTCGTGCACCGCGACTGCACGCCGAACAACATCCTGCTCGGAAAGCGCGGAGAAGCGACGCTGATCGATTGGGGCATCGCGCGCGATCTCGATGCGCCGGCCGGCCAGGACGCGATGCTCAACGACGAGAGCCCGTCGATGAGCGGCCGGATGGTCACGATCAGCGCCGGCACGCCGCCGTACCTGCCACTCGAGCAGAGCCAGGGCAGGGCGGCCGATCCGAGCTTCGACGTCTACAGCTTCGGCATCACGCTCTACGAGGTGGTCGCCGGCGTGACACCGTTCAAGTGGATTCCGGCAGAGCAGCCCGGCGACCGCACTCGACAGCTCGAGGCGTTCCTCAGCTGGCTCAAGGCCGACGATGTGGTTCCCCCGGCGATGCCGCGCGATCGCGAGCTGTCCGGAATCATCGCACGTGCGATGGCTCGCGACCCCGAGCAGCGGTTCACCGCCGACGAGCTGGTGCGTGCGCTCAAGCAGTACCTGACCGGCGACCTGGTGTTCTCGCATCGCTATTCGTTGACCGGTCGGCTCGCGCGGTGGGCGCGCCATCACAAGGCTGCCACCGTGGCGATCGCATCGCTGGTCGCGTTCGTGATCGCGGGTGCGCTGGTCTGGGCGCAGCTGTCGCGCGTTGCGAAAAATCAAGCCGAGCTGCGCGCGATCGCGTCCGCAGCGCGCGCTGATGCGAGTGAACGGGGGCGCGAAGCTGATGAAGCGATGCGCGAAGCGGACGCAGCGAAGGCGCTCGCCGAGCAGGCGCAACGCGAGGGAAAAGACGCCGACGCGCTGCGGCGTGAAGCCGAGCGCAAGCGCAAGGCGGCAGATGCCGCCCGGGCCAAGGCAGCGGATGCAGCGGAGCGTGCGAAGGGTGAAGCCAACGATGCCGCTCGGAAGTTTCAGGAGGCGATGAAGGCCAAAGACGAAGCGGATCGGCTGCGCGCGGTATCGAACAGCGAGCGCGACGCGGCGCGCCAGGCGCAGGCCGAAGCCGAGCGCGTCCGCGACGTCGCGCGTCAGTCGCAGGCGACTGCCGAGCGCGCGCGCGAAGCCGCCGAACGCGAGCGCGATGCAGCAAAGCAATCGGCGGTCGCGGCCGAGCAGGATCGCGACGCTGCACGTGCCGGCCAGCAGCGTGCCGAGCAAGATCGCGAGGCGGCCCGCAGCGCGCAGACCGCAGCCGAGAGAGCGCGCGATGTCGCCGAGCGTGAGCGCGATGAGGCCCGCCGGCGGATCGCCGAGCTCGAGCAGCGGCTCCGTGAGCGCGGGGAGCGTGGTGACCGCGGTCGCGATCGAGACGAACCGCCGCCGCCGCCACCGCCGGCTCCGTGATGCGGCATGCTCGGGTCTGCGCAACCTCGGACGTTGTGTTCGGCCTCGACGTGGAGCTCACAGCTCCGCTCCCAGCCACTCGGCGATCGATCGAAACGACCGATCGCCGATCACCACGTGGTCGATGATCGGGATCCCGAGCAGCGCGCCGACCTCACGTAACCGGCGAGTGAGCGCGAGGTCATCTCCGCTCGGTGTCGGGTCACCCGATGGGTGATTGTGAACGATCACGCCGCCGGCAGCTGCCATGCGGATCAGCGGGCGAAACACCTCGCGTGGATGGACCTCGACGGCGCTCACGCTGCCGCGGGCGACCTCGACGACATCGAGCAATCGGTTGCGGATATCGACCCCGATCGTCAAGAACACCTCCTGCGCCACGCCGGCGAGCCGCGGCGCGACGCAGCGGAAGACGTCCTCGGCATGACCGAGCACCTCGCGGTGCTGGGTCAGATCCACCGCGCGGCGGCCGAGCTCGAACGCGGCGACAAGGCGCGCCGACAGCGCGGCTCCGACGCCCGTGATCTGCGCTAGCTCGCGTGGCGACGCACGTGACAATGATGCGAGCCCGCCGGTGGCATGAAGCAGTTGGTTGGCGAGCGCGCGGGCAGATTGCCTCGCGCTACCGGTCCCGATGATCAGCGCGAGCAGCTCTTCGTCTCCGATGCCATCGGATCCGGTTCGCCACATGCGTTCCCTCGGCCGTTCCTCCAGATGATCTGCCTGCGTTGGGTCCAGGTTCATGCCGCGAACCACAGCAACGATCGTTCCAACCAGCGAGCTCGAGAACACGCAGGGTTGCACGCGTCGGCAACCGACCACCGGCCTTGCGTCCGAGATCCGGCCGAGATCCGGCCGGACACGGCCGGAAAACCGGGGCCCGTCCCCGGTTTCTGTGTGGGCGCGCGGGAACAGCGGGGGCGCTGCGTGACGAACGACGACAGCCAGGCTAGCGCTGGCCGAGCGCGCGGCGCAGCTGGGCCCACGCGTCGGCGAGCTGCCATTCGGCGGAGATCAGATTTCCCTCCGCGAGCGTGACCGCGGTCTGCGCGTCGGCGAGCTCGATCTGGCTGCCGAGACCCTGAGCGTAGCGTGCGTCGGCGAGCTTGAGCTGCGCACGCGCCGCCGTGACGGCCTCGTTGGATGCGACGACGTTGGCACGATGCGCGATGATCTGCGTGCGCGCGGCGTCGAGCTCCGAGTTGAGCGAGACCAGCAAGGCGTCGCGCTCGGCGATCGCACCGGCGAGATTCGCACGTGCGACCCGAACATCCGCCGACGACCGACCACCATCGTAGAGTTGCCACGACAGCGTGAGGCCCGCGGCCCAGCTGGGCTGCGGCGACCAGTCGTTCGAGTCAGGACCCCACTGCGTCGACGCCGTCGCGTTGAGCACCGGGCGACGCTCGGCCCGCGCCGCCGTCAGCGAGGCTTCCGATGCGATGATCTGCTTGTCGAGCTGGACCAGCTCGGGGCGTGACTTGCGAGCGGTGATGACCAGCGCGCCGAGCGGCTCGGGATCCTGCTCCGGAGGGATGGGCCACGTGGTGTCGATCGCAAACGTCACGTTCGGATCCAGCCAGCCGATCGCGGAACGCAGGTTCGCGAGCGCGACGGCGGAATTGCTCTGCGCTTGCGCGAGGGCGGACCGCGCATTGGCGGCACGCGATTGGGCCTGGGCGACCTCGATCGGATCTTTTGCCTGCGCCGCGACGAACTTGCGCGCCTGGTCGAGGTGCGTGAGCTCGCTCTTGACGGTTGCCTCGGCCACCGCCACGAGTCGTTGGCGCGCCACCGCCTCGAGATACGTCACCGAGACGCGACTCTGGATGTCGAGCGTGTTGGTCGCGACCTGCGACGCCACGGCCTCGGCACTCGCCTCGGCGGCGCGGATATTTGCGCTGGTCTGGCCGAAGTCGAAGATCCGCCAGTTGATCACGGCGCCGAGCCCGGTCGACGTCGTCGGATCGAAGAACCCGCCACAGGTCATCGTCGGATCCGTGTCGCATGGACGCTGCGGCGTGGAGCCGACATCCGCAGAGGCGCTGAGGCCGATCGTCGGGCGGCGAGCGACCCTGGCTTGATCGACGCGGCCGCGTGACGCCTCGATCGCTGCCGCGGTCTGGCGCACGCTCGGCTGCTGCTTGAGCGCGAGCTCGATCGCGCGCGCCAGCGTCAGGGTCTCGCCTTGCGGCTGCGCCGGCGGCGTGGGTTGAGCGTGGACTTTCGTGCCGAGCGCCAGCAGACTTGCGAAGATGACGCCGCCAATCGATTTCATGTCTCGTACCTCAGGGCAGTGATCGGATCGAGGCGCGAGGCACGGATCGCGGGGTACAACCCGAATCCAACACCGACGCCCGCCGAGATCAAGAACGCTACGCCAGCGGTGGCCATCGGGAAGAACATCGGCCACATGAAGTAGTCAGCCATCAGCTTGGCCGCGCCATAGCCAAACGCCAGGCCGAGCAATCCACCGACGGCGGTCAGCGCGATCGCTTCGACCAGGAACTGGGTCATCACATCGAACGGCCGTGCGCCGACGGCCATCCGGATCCCGATCTCGCGGGTGCGCTCGATGACGCTGACCAGCATGATGTTCATCACGCCGATGCCGCCGACCAGCAGCGAGAACGCGGCGGTGATCTTGAGCAGCATGTTGATCCGGCCGGTCGACTCCTGGTTGGCCTTGGCGAACTCTGCGTTGTTGCGAACGCGGAAGTCATCGTCGTCGGACGAGTCCAGCTTGTGGCGATCGCGCAGCAGCGCGTTGATCTTCTGGACCGTGATGTCGGAGACGTCATCGCTGATCATCGAGATCAAGATGTGACCGCGCAGGTACTTGGCGATGCCCTTCTCGAACTTCTGCTGGAAGGTCTTCACCGGAATCAGGACGGTATCGTCGTTGTCGCCGCGCGGGCCTTGCCCCTTGGGCGTCAGCACGCCGATCACTTCGTAGGGCTGGCCGTTGATCCGGATCGTCTGACCGACGGCGCTGGAGCCGGCGTATAGCTGTGTCGCGACCGTCTGACCGATCACCGCGACCTTCGCGCTGCTATTGCCGGTATCCTCGTCGAACACCGCGCCATCCGCAGCCGCCCACTCGCGGATCTTGAACCACGCAGCGGTGGTGCCGACCACGGTGGTGTTCCAGTTGCTGGTCTCCGAGACGACCTGAATGTTGCGGCTGTCGAGCACCGGAACGACGTAGTTGATCGTCGGGATGTCCTCGTTCTGAAGCGCTGTGAGGTCGTCCCAGGTGACCGAAAGCCCGGCACCACCGGTCGACGGACCCAGCGACCGCGTCGACACGCTCGAGACCGTGAGCGTATTGGTGCCGAGCGCCTGAAAGATGTCCTTGACCGCCTGCTGCGAGCCTTGGCCGGCCGACACCATCGCGATCACCGCCCCGATGCCGAACACGATGCCCAGCATGGTGAGCAGCGAGCGAACCTTGTTACGCCACAGCGCACGGAGCGCCAGCTTCAGCGTTGCGAAGATACTCATGCCGCTGCTCCGGTGGGCACGGGAGTCTGGGTCTTGTCGTCGATGATCAGGCCGTCGCGCAGGGTGATCACACGCTGTGCGTACGACGCGATATCGCTCTCGTGGGTTACCAGGATCACGGTCTTGCCCTGGCTCACCAGGCCCTGAAGGATGGCCATCACTTCGATCGAGGTCCTGGTGTCGAGGTTACCGGTGGGCTCGTCCGCCATGATCACCGGCGCCTCGGTGACCAGCGCCCGCGCGATCGCGACGCGCTGCTGCTGCCCGCCCGAGAGCTGGTTGGGATGGTGATCCTCGCGATTGATCAGGCCGACCGCCTTGAGCGCGGCCATCGCGCGCTCGTGCCGCCGACGAGCCGGCACGCCCTGGTACATGAGCGGCATCTCGACGTTCTCGAGGGCCGTGGTGCGGGACAGCAGGTTGAAATTCTGGAACACGAACCCGATCGTTCGGCCGCGAACATCCGCGAGGTCAGCGCGCGAGAGCTTCGAGACGTCCTTGCCGGCGAGCGTGTAGCTGCCGCTGTTCGGCTGATCGAGACAACCCATGATGTTCATCAGCGTTGACTTGCCGGACCCCGACGTCCCCATGATCGCGACGGACGTGCCCTCCTCGATCGTGAGATCCACGCCGCGCAACGCATGCACGTGGTTGTCACCCATCACATAGGTGCGCTCGATCGCCCGCATCTCGATCAGCGACATCAGAACGCTCCGGTGCGGCGCGCCCGCTTCGCGACGCCGGTGATCTCGGTGATCAGCTGATCGCCCGGAGCGATGTCACCTTCGATCAGCTGCGTGGACGAGCCGTCGGTCACTCCGAGCTTCACGGCGACCATCTTGGGTTTACCGTCGACGAGCTTCCAGATCGGCTTACGGTCGCCCAGATCCTTGAGTCGAACGCCGCCGGTGGCCCCGCTGACCGCATCAGGAGCTGGTGGCGTGTCGGCCGATCCACCCGAGCCCGCGTTGGAGCCATTCGCGCCGTCCTGGCGCTGACCGCGGCGGCCACTTCCGGACCCGCGCTGGCCGCGGTCGCCGCGAAGTGCCTGAAGCTGCTCGCGCGTCGGCTTGAACCGGACGGCCGCGTTGGGGATCTTCACGGCGTCGGTGACGTGGGCGAGCACGAACGTGACGTTCGCGGTCATCCCCGGACGCAGGATCTTGTCGGGGTTCTCGACATCGATCACCGCGTCGTAGGTCACCACGCCCTGGGTGGTCGTCGGGGCATTGCGGACCTGGCGAACCACTCCCTCGAACGTCTTGCCGGGGAACGCATCGACCGTGAACGTCGCCTTCATCTTCTCGGTGATCTGACCCACGTCACCTTCGCTGACCTGGGTGTCGATCTGCATGTGCGAAAGATCTTCGGCGATCGTGAACAGTGTCGGAGCCTGGAGCGAGGCGGCCACCGTCTGACCGACGTCGACCGAGCGCGACAGCACGACGCCATCCACGGGCGAGTAGATCGTCGCATACGACAGGTTGAGCTTGGCCTGGGCGACGTTCGCGGCCGCTTGCGACGCCTGGGCCTTCGCAGCGGTCACCGCCGCACGCGCTGTATCGTAAGCGACCTCGGCGGCTTCCACCGTGGCGCCGGCGATCAGCTGCTCGTCCTTGAGCGTGCGCTGGCGCTTGAGCTGGCGATCGGCGTCCATCATCGCGACCTGAGCCTTCTTGACGTTGGCCTGGGCCACGGCGTGGGTTGCCTGTGCCGACTCGACCTGCGCTGTGAGCACCGAGGGGTCGAGCTTGGCGATGATCTGGCCCTTCTTGACCTGGTCGTTGAAGTCCGCGTGCAGCTCCACCACGCGGCCGGACACCTGCGCACCGACCAGCACGGTGGTGCGCGCGGACAGCGTACCGTTTGCGGTCACCTGAGCGGCGATCGAGCCCTTGCCCACCGTCACGGTCTGGAAGCTGATGGGTGTGGTGCCCTTCGCCCACGGCTTCGTGATCAACACGAAGACAACGCCACCGACGATCAGAGCCGGCACGATGAGTCGCGAGATCCAGCGGGTTGCTTTCACGGTAGTAACCTCGAGCATTGACTAAGACTTTGCATTGAAACCGTGTTGCGAAGTGTTGACCGATTCTGGGCGCGATCACCTCGGTTTGGGCGATCGAATGCAAGCTTTCCCGCTGCACGCTCGGCGATGCTCGGCCGGTGACCCCGCGCGTCGCGTCGCGTCGCGAACCGGTCATCGTTAGCTCGTTCCAGCTTGCGGCAGGCTCAGACGCGCGATCGTTCCCTGACCTGGTGTCGAGCTCAGCGTGACGTCGCCGCCGTGGGCCCGCGCGATCCGGCGCGCCAGCGCGAGGCCCAGACCAACACCGCCGGTTGCGCGCGTGCGACTCTGGTCGGCTCGCCAGAACGGCGTGAAGGCGCGCTCGAGCTCATCGGCGGACATCCCGATCCCGCGGTCGCGGATCTCGAACGCGATCGTGCTCGCGTTGGGATGCACCTCGAACGTCACGGGCTGTGCAGGCTCCGAGTACTTTGCGGCGTTGTCGAGGAGGTTGTCGAGCGCCCGTCGCAACAGCACCGGGTCGCATTCGATCGCGTGCTCGCCGTCGTCGATGGTGTGCTGCAGCACGCGCCCGGGGTGGCGCGAAGTGAACCGATCGACGGCGCGCGTGGCGAGCTCGCCGAGCTGCATCGGCCTGCGTTCGATGTTCACCGATTCGCCGTCGAGCCGCGCGGTGGTCAAGATGTCATCGATCAGCTGATCGATCTCATCGAGATCCGCGCCGACATCCGCCAGGACGTCCTTGGCCGCGACCGGATCTTCGGCGGCGAGCTCCAGCGCGACGCGGATCCGCGCCAGCGGCGTGCGCAGCTCGTGCGACACGTCACCCATCAGCTGGCGCTGCGCGCGCAGGACCGCGGCCGTGCGGTCCGCCATGTCGTCGAACACGGCACCGAGATCACCCACCTCGTCATGCCGATTGAGCCGCGCGCGTGCGGTGGTGTCGCCGGTACCGAATTGACGCGCGGCGCGGGCGAGTTGATCGAGCGGTCGCACCAGCTGGCGCGAGAACCAGATCGACGCCGCCCCGACGCAGATCAGGATGCCCGCGCCCATCGGCAACACGATCGACCACGGGAACCCCTGACGGTTGGGCGCGTAGACCCCGACCATCGTACGATCGTCACTGCGCACGACGATTCGTCCGACGTCGAGCGACCACTTTTCGTGCTGCAGCATCTCGAGCTCTTCGTGCGTCGGCGCCGATAGCGGCGGCGTCACGGTCGTTCGCAGCACCGCGCCGTTGGCGTCGAACAGGGTGAGCCCCCCGCGCAGCCGCTGTTCCAGGCGGCCCGTGGCCTCGGAGAACCCAATCGGGTCCTTGGTCGAGATCCGCTCGACGAGAAACTGCATCAGCGCGGCCTGCGGTTCGAGGTAGCTCGGCCGCCGCATGTAGCGGGGCAGGGTGAGCAGCGCGACCATGATCGCCACCGACAGGACCGCCGCGAAGGCGTAAACGCGGAGCGCGAGGCGCCGGCGCCGCGGTGCCGGCCGTTCGGCCACTATGTTCCCCCGGCGAGCAGGTACCCGATGCCGCGCACCGTCTTGAGGATCTTGGGACTGCGACTGTCATCGCCGAGCTTGGCGCGTAGCCGGGACACGTGGACGTCGATCGATCGATCGAACGACAGGTCCGCGGACCCCTTCGCGAGATCGAGCAGCTGCTCGCGCGACAACACGCGACCGGGACGCTGGGCAAGCGCGCGCAGGATCGCGAACTCGTAGGCCGTGACGTCGATCGATTTCCCGTCGAGCGTCACCGTCATGCGCTGGGGATCGAGCACCAGACCGCCGACCTGGATGCTCTGCTGAGCCGGACCGGCCTGGCCGCGCACGCGGCGTACGGTGGCGCGGATCCGGGCGAGCAGCTCGCGCGGGGAGAACGGTTTGGTCACGTAGTCGTCGGCGCCGACCTCGAGACCGAGCACGCGATCGGCTTCCTCACCGCGCGCGGTGACCATCACGATCGGGACGTCGGTGCGCCCGCGCAGCTCGCGTGTGATCTCCACGCCATCCTTGCCGGGGAGCATCAGGTCGAGGACGATGCAGTCGTACTGGCGCCGCAGCGCCTCCGCCTGGCCTTCGTTGCCGTCGCGGCTGATCGTGACCAGGACGCCATGGCTCTCCAGATAGCGCGCGGTGAGCTGCGCGAGTCGCTGGTCGTCTTCGACGAGCAGGACCTTGATGGGAGAAGTTGCGGGCTCCACCGTCACGTCTCAAGACTACCCACGCCGCCGCGAATTCGCGATGCGGTTCACACTTCTTGACCGGGGTATTCACCGAAAAAACCCGGGTCTATCCGAGCACCTTGGTGAGCGTCTGCTGCAAGGCGTCGAGTCGGAACGGCTTGCGTAGATACGCGTCCGCGGTGACCGGACGCTTGCGGTCTCGGTCGTAGCCCGTGCACAGCACGATCGGAAGCCCGGGGCGGCGCTCGCGCAAGGTGGCGATCACGTCGGCGCCATTGAGGCCCGGCATGGTGAGATCGACGATCACGGCATCCACGGCAGAGTTGGCCACGATATCCAGCCCGATGTGGCCATCGGCCGCGGTCATCGCACGGTAGCCCAGATCCTCGATCATGCGCGCGAGCACGTCGCGAACGAGGGCTTCATCGTCGATCACCAGCACGACGCGCTCGGGCGACGGCGACGGGGCCTCGGCGGTCGGGGCGAATGATGGCCACAGCACGCGGAACCACGCGCCGCGGCTCGGTGCGGAGACCAGGCGCAGCCCGCCATGGTGCGCGCGCACGATGCCGAGCACCGCGGCGAGGCCGAGGCCATGCCCGGTCGCCTTGGTGGTGAAGAACGGATCGAAGATCCGGCGACGCAGATCGCGATCGATCCCCATGCCGTCATCGGCGACGTCGATCACGACGTATTTGCCCGGCGGCGTCGTGAGCACATCGTCGGGATCGGGCTTGCCGTCGTGATCGATCGCCTGCGCCGCGATCGCGATCGCGCTGCCGTGATCGCGGACCGCGTCACGCGCATTGATGATGAGATTCAAGATGACCTGTCGGACCTGCGCGGCGTCGCCGTGGAGCGTCAGCCCGCGCTCGACGTCGAGGTGGATCTTCATCCCCTCGGGGAACACCGCGCTGCACAGCTGGAGCAGCTCATCCACGAGTGGACCGACCGCGACCTGGGTCACGGCGACCTCGCCACGACCCGCATACGACAGCAGCTGATCGGTGAGCTCGGCAGCCCGCAGGCCGGCGTTGCGGATCGCCTCGAGGGCGCCGCGCCCGGGCGTGCCCAGCGGAACCTCGCGCAGCGCGAGGTCGGCGTTGCCGAGGATCGCGACCAGCAGGTTGTTGAAGTCGTGCGCGAGGCCACCGGCGAGCACGCCCAGGCTCTCGGCGCGCTGCGCGTCCACCAACCTGCGCTCGAGTGCACGCGACGCGGTGACATCGATCGAGGTGCCGACGGCCCCGACGATCCGATCGTCCACCCGGTACGGAGCGATCCGGTTGGTCAGGTGGCGGCCCATGTACTCGCTGTCGTAGCTGACGATCTCGCCGGCCAGCGCGCGCTGGTGCATTCCGATGACATCGGAGTTGGCAGGGTTATCGTTCAACGCGTCCTGAAGGGTCCGGCCGATGTAACGGTGCTTCTCGTACCCGAGCGTTTCTTCGACGGCACCTTGCACCTGGATCAATCTGAGCTCGTGATCGACCAGCCAGTAGATCGCGGGGATCTGGCGCAGCACCTGGTCGAGCGTGTTCTCCGTCCGATTGACCTCTTCGCGCTGCTTGCGCAATTCGTGCGTGACGTTCTCGAGCCCGGTGACGTCGAGCACGGTCGCGTTGATGACGAGGCCATCGGGGCCGTCGACCGCGTGGCCGAACATCCGCACGCGCAAGATCCGGCCGTCTCGGGTCTTCCAGCGGACGTGCGTACCTTCGACCACAGTCCGCGCGCGGTAGCTGGCGAGCACCTTCGGGCGATCTTGACGGTCGGCGTAGATGTCCGCGTCGAGGTTGAGACCGAGCACTTGCTCGACGGTGTCATAGCCGAGCATGCGGACCAGGCCCTCGTTGACGTAGCGGAGCGTACCCGCTTCGTTACAGCCGAACATCCCGATCGGCGTTTGCTCGAGGAGCCAGCGTACGTCCTGTTCGTTGGCAACCACCTCGCGCAATGATACCCAACTCGCGGCTCGGCGGGGATGTCACATCCTCGCTGGTCGTCGATTCGGATCCGGCTACACTACGCCGATGTTTGTCGTCACCGAGGGGGACGCGTGACGGACGTCGTGCGCGGCGTCCTGTTGGGCGCGTTCGTGGCAATCGCCGGTTCGAGCTGCATCGTTCATCGACTCTCCACGCCCAGGCTGACGGGGACCTGCGAAGGTGCGTGCGCGCACTACGTGGCGTGCAAGGCCGGAGACACCGCAGCCGACACCGAGCGGTGCCGGGTCGAATGCCCTCAGGTGTTCAGCGATCCCGGTTCGCTGATGGAGTTCGAGAACCTGTCGTGCACGGCCGCGGTCGAGTACGTCGACGGCGTGCCGAACAAGACGGCCGGACGGCGCTGATCGTGTGACCCTGGAAGTCCGGTGGGGCATGATGCGGCCGTGGCGGAGCCCTCCACCGAGACCACGCTAGATGGCACGATCGATCGCTTCGTGTTCCGGAGCGACGAATCGAGCTTCACGGTCGCTCGGTTCCAGACCGCGGCTCACGAACACGTCACGATCGTCGGCGAGCTCGTGGGCGTCGCCGAGGGTCTGCCACTGCGGCTGCGTGGCCAGTGGATCAACGACAAGAAATGGGGCCGTCAGTTTCGGGTGTCCACGTACCAGCTGAAGGCGCCGCAGACGCTGGTCGGGATGGAGAAGTTCCTCGGCTCGGGGTTGATTCCGGGCATTGGACCGGAGCTCGCGCGCCGGCTGGTCACCGCGTTCGGGATCGACACGCTCGAGGTGATCGACCGCGCTCCGCACCGGCTCACCGAGGTCGAAGGCATCGGTGCGGCACGTGCGGCGAAGCTGGCAGAGTCGTTCGCAGCGCAGCGCCACGTCCAGGACGTGATGGTGTTCCTGCAGGGCCACGGGGTGTCGGCGGCGTTCGCGGCGCGGATCGTGAAAGCGTACGGCAAGGACGCGATCAACGTCGTGCGGGCGAACCCGTACCGGCTCGCACACGAGGTGTGGGGGATCGGGTTTCGCACGGCCGATGGCATCGCCGACAAGCTCGGCATCGCGCGCGATGCTCCCGAGCGGATCGAAGCCGGGCTGCTACATGCGCTTCAGGTGGCAAGTGAAGACGGCCACATGCACCTCCCCGATGACGAGCTGATCGCTGCAGCGGCGGAGCTGCTGGCGATCCCCGGCGATCGAATCGCGCCACGCCTGGGCGCGCTCGAGCAACGCCAGCTGGTGGTCCGCGAGACGCTCGGCCATCGCGGTCCATGTACCTCGTTGCCATCGGCATTCGCCGCCGAGTCTGAAGCGGCGGCGCTGCTGGCCGAGTTGATCCGCACACCCGCGCGCCGCATGACCCTCGACGTCGGCGCCGCGATTCATGCCTTCGAGGCCGTGACCGGCGTTTCGCTCGCCACCCAGCAGCGCCGGGCAGTCGAAGCGGCGCTGACCGACAAGTGCGTCGTGATCACCGGCGGGCCCGGGGTTGGCAAGACGACGATCGTCAAGGCGATCGTCCACCTCGCCAAGCTCACCCACCGCCGCGTCGCGCTCGCTGCTCCGACCGGCCGTGCGGCTAAACGGCTGGCCGAAGCCACGGTGGCCGAGGCCATGACCTTGCACCGGATGCTCGAGTTTCAGCCGCAGAGCGGTGGCTTCGTGCGAACCCGTGATAATCCGCTCGACGTCGATCTGCTGGTGGTCGACGAGGCCTCGATGGTCGACGCTCAGCTGTTCCGCGCGGTGATCGCCGCGGTGCGGCCGGCGACTCAGCTGGTGCTGGTCGGGGACGTCGATCAGCTACCCTCGGTGGGCGCCGGCTCGGTGCTGTCAGATGTGATCGACTCCGAGGTGGCGACGGTGATCCGGTTGACCGAGATCTTCCGGCAGGCCGCCGAGAGCAAGATCGTGGTCTCGGCGCACCGGATCAACAGCGGCGAGCTGCCCGAGCTGGAAGCGAGCGCGAACGCCGATTTCTATTTCATCGCGCGCGACGAGCCGGAGGCGGCCCGCCAGACCGTGATCGAGCTGGTGGCCGAGCGAATTCCGTCCCGGTTCGGGTTCGATCCGATCATTGACGTTCAGGTGCTGGCGCCGATGCATCGCGGCGAGCTCGGCACGTTGGAGCTCAATCGTGCGCTGCAAGAGCGTCTCAACCCGACCACCGGCGCGGGCGAGCTGACCCGCGGCGAGCGGGTGTTTCGGCCCGGTGACAAGGTGATGCAGCTGCGCAACGATTACGACAAGAGCGTGTTCAACGGCGATATCGGCGTGATCCAGGCGGTCGACACCGAGAGCCACAGCCTCCGCCTCGAGCTCGACGGCCGGCTCGTCGCCTACGAGCGCGCCGAGCTCGATCAGCTCGTCCATGCCTATGCCGTGAGCGTTCACAAGAGTCAGGGCTCGGAGTACCCCGCCGTCGTGATCCCGCTCGCGACCCAGCACTTCATGATGCTGCAGCGCAGCCTGCTCTACACCGCCGTCACCCGAGGCAAGCGGCTGGTCGTGATCGTCGGCAGCAGGCGCGCGCTGCAGCTCGCGGTCCGCAATGCCGACGCCAAGCGGCGCTACACCTGGTTCGCGGAGCGGCTGCGCGCGATCGGCGCGTGACCAGCTGGGCTTGCGCCGCAAGCCGCCGACCAACGCGGGCAGACGAAGGCGCGGATGCTCGCCCCGAGCGATGAGCTCGCCGCGCAGGGCGATCCACGACGGCATCCTCCGGTTGACAATCGATTCCGGATCGACACCGAATCTTGACAAGTCCCCGAATACGCAATTTCCGTGGCGCCGGTGAGCCGCTGTGAGCTGCGTGCCGGAATCGGTCGGACGGGCGGATGGTCTTGGCGAACCATGATGATCCAAGTCTCGATGTTCGTGGTTGCAGCGGTGATGACGGTGGGATGTAGCAAGCACGAATCGGCTGTCCCATCCTCCGGGGAGCGGCAGACTGGCTCCTCGGCTGACTCATCCGTAGCGAGCTCGGGCGTACCAGCAGTCCGCGGCAAGGACGGCGAGATTCCATTGCTCTCTCTGGATGGTAAGCCGACCACGCTGGCCGCTCATGGGGCCCGAGTCACGGTCATCGCCGTGTGGGCCACGTACTGCAAGCCGTGCCGCGAGGAGCTTCCGCGCGTCGAGGCGCTCTACCAGAAATACAAGCACGACCGCGATGTCTCGATCATCGCGGTCAGCATCGATGACCCGGACGACGCTGGAGCGCTTGCCAAGGTTGGCGCGATGGCCAGTGACTTGAAGCTGACGATGCCAGTGCTCGTTGCGCGTGATGACGCATTCGTCAGGCGGTTCTGGGGCGCGGGTCACGGGGGCTCGAACGCGAGCGGATCTGGCACGAGCGGCCAGAATGTAGTGATGCCCGCGTTGCTGGTGATCGACGAAGCGTTCAGGGTTTCGCTCGATCTTCGTTATGACCCGACCACGTTTGACTCGCAGAAGTCAGAGCTGATCGAGCTCGCGAAGAGCGGCAAGCTCTCCGCAGGGACGCTTGGTGGGGCTCCTGCTGAAGCGCGCGAGATCCGGTTGCCGCCGATGACACCTGCGAAGCTGAAGACGGCATGGCCGCGACTTCGTGCTCAGCTCAGCGCGATGGGGCTAACGGATCAGCAGCTGGAAACGGCGAAGGACCAGCTCGAAGCGCAGGCGCGCGAACGAAAGCCACTTTCGGTGAAGCTGGAAACGCTGAGCCCCGCGAACTGATGTGCCACAGGTCAGGTCGCGTCGCGCTCGACGGCGTGGAGCACGTCCACCAGCTGGCGGATCCCAGCCTCGGGGAACGCGTTGTAGATGCTCGCGCGGAGGCCACCGACGGTGCGGTGGCCGCGCAGCCCCGACAGCCCTTCGCGCTCGGCGCGTGCGAGCAACGTCTCCTCGAGCTCGGTGGTCGCGCCGCGGAACGTGACGTTCATCAGTGAGCGGCTGGCGGGCTCTGCGTGGCCGCGCCACAGCTTGCTGCCATCGAGGAAGTCGTAGAGCACGGCGGCCTTGCGCTGGTTTCGCTCGGCCATCGCGGCGAGCCCGCCCTGGTCGCGGATCCACATCATGACCTCGCCGATCACGTAGATACCGAACGTGTTGGGCGTGTTGTGCATCGAGCGCTCGGCGGCGTAGCTGCGGTACTGCGCGAGTGCGGGTAGATCGCGGCGCCCGGTCTCGATGAAGTCGCGGCGCGCGATCACCAAGCTGATGCCCGACGGCCCCAGGTTCTTCTGCGCACCCGCGTAGATCAGGCCGTGACCGTCGAGCGGCAGCGGCCGGCTGAACAGATCGCTCGATGCATCGCAGACCAGCGGCGCCGACACCGCGGGGGGGTGATGCCACTGCGTGCCGTAGATCGTCTCGTTGCTGGTGTAGTGCACGTAGCGCGGGCTCGCGGAGCACGACAGCTCGGCGGGCGTCGTCGAGAAGCTCGGCGCGCCCGAGCACGCGACATGTACCGAACCAAACCGCCTGGCATCCTCGATCGCCTTGCCGGACCAGATGCCGGTGTGGCAGTAGTCGGCGGTCTGATCGGGCGCGAGGAAGCTCTGCGGCACCATCGTGAAGTGATGCGTCGCTCCAGCGGTCACGAACAGCACCGAAAACTCATCCCCGATGCCGCCGACCTCACGGATCAACGACTCGGTGTGATCGAGCACGCGCCCGAACTGCTTGCCGCGATGACTGTGCTCGAGGATGCCGATTCCGGACCCGTCGAGATCCCAGATCGCGGCCTGTGCCCGCTGCAGCACCTGCTCGGGTAGTACAGCCGGCCCCGACGAGAAGTTCAGAATTCGCGGCACGCAGGAGGGATACCGCGGCCCGGTGGCGTTCTCAACGCCGGTCGCGGGTCACCGCTTCACGTCTTCCCAGTAGAACACCGTGATCGCGATGCAGTGAAATGCCTCGTCGGACGATTGGGTCACGACGATGTCGGTCACCTTGACCTGAGGATGTTGCTGGATCCAAGCGGAGACCTTTTCTCCGAGCTGATCTCGATCAGCGACCATCGTCGCTGAGAACACTTTCACACCGTTGAACTTCACGTCCCGCCGCAACGTCACCTGCCCCGAAGTGTTGGCTTGGTTGGCAGACATCGGGCTCAACCTACCACGGGGTCGAGAGCGGACTAAAATTAGTCCGACGCTGCGACGTCATACCGCCCCGCGGTGCGACACAGGCGCTCGTTTCAGTGTCGCCACGATCGATCAGCCTCACCGATCAGCCTCACCGATCACACTTCTTCACATTTCGACGCGTCCAGAAGCTCGACAGCTGCCAATTCCGTCGCAGCGATCGGATCGACCACGGGCGCGGCCAAGGAGATTCCTTGTCACTCGTCGTCTTCGAGCGCACGATCGAGGGCGTTCGCGAGCTTCTCGGCTTCCTGCGGTGACATCGAGGTCGGCGTGAACGCCTTCTCCGCGGTCTCGACGAGCGCGATCATCCGCGCCTGTTCGACCGACAGTCCGGACGAATCCGAGCTGATCCACTCGTCGAGCTCTTCGGTGAGTCGCTTGGTCGCCACGCGCGCTTCTTCGCCGCGCGGTGGGATCCCCGATCCCGTGCCGTGGCGGCGGAAGCTGATCGAACCGTATGCTTGTGCGAGGTCGGTGCGGAACTCGGACATGTTCTGGTAGCGCTTGTTCGGATCCTTCTGCATCGCGCGCAGGATCACGGACTCGGCCATCTCGGTGATCTCGCGGTGCGGCGCGAACTCGCGCGGTGACGGCGGGTTCGCGTGGATATGCATCGACAAGACCTCGCTCGATTGCGGCGCCTCGAACGGCGGCCGACCGCACAGCATGTCGAACAGGATCACACCGAGCGAATAGACATCGGCGCGGTGATCGACGTCCTCGCCTCGCGCGGCTTCGGGCGACATGTATTCGGGCGTGCCGAACACCGCGCCCTGCACGGTCTCGGCGAGCAGCTCGTCCTGGACCAGCACCTTCGCGATGCCGAAGTCGAGCACCTTGACGAAGTCATACGATTCCTCGCGTTCGGTGATCCAGGACTGGTCGGGAGCCATCCGCACGAGATCGCGTCGCCCGGGTTTCTTGAGCAACATGATGTTGTCGGGCTTGAGGTCGCGATGGATCACGCCGACCGCATGTGCGGCTTCGAGCGCGAGCGCGATCTGGTTGGCGATGTTGAGGCCGCGGTGGAGCTCGACCGCGCCTTCCTTTTCGATCAGGTCCTCGAGGCTCTTGCCCTCGAGATACTCCATCACGAAGTACACCGGGCCGTCCGCGAGGATGCCGAAGTCGGTGACGTCGACGATGTTGGCGTGATTGATCGAGGTCGCGGCGCGAGCCTCGCGGAGGAAGCGATGGATCGCTTCCTGGTAGCGAGCGAACTGCGGGTGCAGCACCTTCACCGCGACCGGTTTCTTGATGTAGATGTGCTCGCCGCTGTAGACGGTGCCCATCCCACCGCGGCCCAGGATCTTGTCGAGCCGGTAGTTGCCGATCGACGTACCCAGGCGCGCGATGTCCTCCTCTTCCACCAACACGGCGGAGTCGTGGAGGCAGAACCGCTCTCCGTCAGGAAAGCGAGTGAAGCATCGGGGGCAGACTTTCACGGCGCCTATCTTCCAAACCTACTTTGCATGTAGAGCGTAAGGAACCGATTGTCGTAGAAGTTTCCTTCGGCGGGCTTGAGATCCAGGAACGTGAATTCACCGCCGATGTCTAGCTTCTGATTTGGCGAGAATTGGATTCGGGCGGTCGCGGGGACCTTGAACTTGTCGACGTCGGTGTCGAACTCGGGGATCTGGAGCTGCGCGAACACGACCACCGACAAGGGTGCGATCGGGTTGGTGGCGATGCCCAGCGACGGATTGAGGTCCGGCTTGCGATCGAAGTTGATGCTCATGAGCGTGTTGAGCGCAACGATCGCGATCTCGGGCCGCGCGACGTATCGGAACGGAAAACCCAGGTCGATGGCCGCGGAGACGTCGCCGGCCTCGTATTCGCCAGGGACCGGCAGGCCCATCATGTCGGTCGCCTGGACCGCGGAACGGTTCAGCCGCACCGCGGTGCGGAAGTCGACCAGGTCATAGGCGAGGGCGGCCTCGACGCCGGCATACAGGCCGAACGCCTTGAAGTTGTACGCGCTGGTGAACCCGCCGATCACCGAGACGTTGTCGCGCGCGCCATAGATCGCTTCGAGGCTGACACCGACACTCTCGAACGCGCCCTTGGCACTGACGTCGGTGCCGAGGCCTAGCCGGAGCTGGACGATCCGCTCGGTCATCGTGAGCGGCCGGAACAGCTCGCGCACGGGGTAGCTCCTGAGCGTGTAGAGCCCGCCCGCCGTCACCGCCGGCTGGTCGTCCGCCTCGTCCTCGTCATCCTCCGATTCGTCGTCCGACTCGGGGTCCACACCGTCGCCGGCATCGGCCCCGTCCTCGTCGTCACCGCCGTCGTCCGCCTCATCATCATCCTGCGCGAACGCGAGTTGCCAGTGGCCCTGTGCGGTCAAACCGATGGTGACCGCGATCAACCACGCGCCGATCCGCCTGGTTGGTCCCGATCGCCGCGACGATCGAGACACGTCGTCGAGCTCGGCTCTGCGCAGCACCACCACTCGCGGAAATGCTACCGCACTTCATATGCGCGCCGCTTTCCGTGAGGCCGCCAATTGACCTCGGCGACCCACACATACATCGACCCCGGGGCTCGCGATTCGCTCGTCGGCAGCGTCCGATCATGCGCGGTCGTCGCTCCGATCACCTGCAGCCCGACGGAATGAGCGCCACCGCGCGGCAACGCCGAAACGCCGAAGGGCCCGTCATCGACGAGCCCTTCGCAACGCATTAATTGAAGCTAATCAGGACGACGGTGGGCTTACTTCTTCTTGCCCTTCTTCGCCGGCTTCTTCGCGCCCTTCTTGGCGGACGACTTCTTCATCGCCTTCTTCGCCGGGGCCTTCTTGGCCGCCTTCTTCGGAGCAGACTTCGCGCTCTTCTTGCGCTTGCTGCCACCGACCTGGCGCTCCTTGCGAGCGACGTCGCCGTCACCGTCGAGGTAGTAGAGGTACTTGCTGTAATCCATCTCGATGCCGGCAGCGGCAATCTTCGAAGCCTTGCCCTTCGGCTGGCCCGGCTTCTTGCGCGGCGTCGCCCAGACGTCGCCGGTCTTGATGTAGTACATCATGTCGTTGTCACGCTTGATACCGAGCTTCGCAATCTTCTCACCCATGGTTCGAACCCTCCCTAAGGGAAAATTGGGTGCGCGGACCGTACACAAACCGTGTGACATTCGCGCGGGGAAAATGCGTGAAAATCTCGTCGAGCATCAAAGTTTTTCCGACGACGAATGATCCCTGCCCCGCGCCGGTCGGACCGTCCCCCGGGTCTCGACGGGAATTTCCCTGTGGATAACTGGATCCCCGACGAGCGGCTTCGCTGATCCGGGCGCGCGTAAATCCTCGTCGAGAAAAGCAAAATTTTCGACGAGCCGAGCGTGTCGCGTCACCTGCGACGCGCAGGTGTCCGACGACGGCGAGCGGGTGGCGGCGGCTGCTCACACACCAGGACCTGGCTCTCGGAGGTCTCGACCAGAGGCCCCCAGGAGAAGTCACCGTACCTGGCGGTGACCCGGAGCCCCGCGTGCGCGACGAGCGCCTCGAGCTCCTGGGCAAAGAATTTACGCTGGGACAGCTTGACGATCTTCGTCGGTCCAGTTCCGTCGACCGGCTCGTAGTAGAGCCTGATCAGCACGATCTGACTGATCGGATCGTAGTCGTGATTCGTCGAGTAGTACATCGCGCGGCCGGACGACGGATCCGTGAACCGGGTCTTCGCCCACCGCTTGCGAGGATCGCGGATCAGCCACGCGAGGTCCGGCAGCTGGACGTCGAACACGAACGCGCCGCCCGGCGCGAGGTGATCCGCGACACACCGAAGGCACGCGTCGACCTCCCCGCGCGTGTAGAGATGCTCGACGACGTTGAACGCCGCAATGATCAGCGGGAACTTCCCGGGAACGCTGAACGTACGCAGGTCGCCGCGCATCGGAGTGATTCGTTCGCGCACCGCCGACGGCAGCCGCGCGCACTTCGCCGCGAGCCGCTCGATCATGGCCGGCGCCTGATCGATAGCCACGACCGCGTGACCGTCCCGGGCGAGTGGAATGGTCACCCGGCCCGAGCCCGCACCGAGCTCGAGGATCCGCCCCGGCTTGCCGAGCCGCCGGTTCGCGAGCTCGCGGTAGAACGTGACGTCGGCGCGCCGCCGTCGATACTCGTAGTCGTACAGCGCGGCGTCCGCGTAGTGCTCGCGCGAGCCGGCATCGGCCAGCTCGAGCACCAGGTTGCGGAGGCTCGTGCGCATCAGGGTTGGCGGTGACGCTCACGGCGTCAGGCGCCACCCTGGGCATCGTAGCGCCGCCGCCGGCCACCGCGTCGTCGCCGGCGCCGCTTGCGGGTCGGATCCGGATCGTCGTCATCGGCGGCCGCCGACCCGTTGGTGCCCGGTGCCACCGTCGCGATCGCTCCCGGATCGTTGCCGATCGCGCGCTCGATGATCTCGAACAGCAACACCGCATCCTCGATCAGGTCGCGCCCGCCCGCGAGCTCCGCCTGAACGCCACGCTTGCGCGCGTTGTACAGTCGCTTCTGCGCGAGCAACAGGTAGCGCAGCCGTTCGCTGTCGCGCCGGGTGACATGGAGCTGGACGATCATCGGGTGTGCGAGCTCCTGGATCGCCGAGTGAAGCTCGCTGCCGCGCAGCTCGTCGCCGCCGAAGATGAACGGGGCCATCATCGCGCCGAACGCCACGGCATTCGACGGGTCGCGCGAGTCGCCGACCATGCGGTCGATCTCGGCGAGCGCCTTCCATGCAAGCTCGCGGCGGCGCACCAGCTCGGGACCGTCGGGAAGGAACGATAGCCGGATCATCGCCGCTTGCGAGGGCCTGGACATCGGCTCGTCCTGCCAGACGCGGTGCCACGACTGCTCCTCGGGGTCGAGCTCCGGTTCGACGTCGTCCTCGGCCTCGAGCTCGTCCGCCGGCGAGAGCTCGTCCTCCTCGGGCGGATCGTCGGGATCGTGCTCTGCCGGGTCTTCGTCGACGTACTCCAGGCGCGGGACGGTGGGCAGCGGTTTTTCGATGATCAGCGGCGGGGCTGTGGCGGGAGCCCCCGGGCCTTCGAGCAGGCCGGCCAGATACGGCGACAACACCGCCAGGACGCCGGTCTCGACCAGCAGCTCGAATGACCGCCGTGCCGCTCCGCCCCGCATCAGGCGGTGGATCTCCTCGAGCAGCCGGGGTGCGGCGCACTTGCTGATCTCGCCGCGCCAGCGCAACAGCGCCCGCCACGTTGTGGGCTCGAATCCGAAGTCGAGCCGCGCCGCGAACTTGATCGCGCGCAGCATGCGGACCGGATCCTCCTGGAACCGGACATCGGGGTCACCGATCGTCCGGATCAGCTTGGCGCTCAGGTCGGCCAGCCCCCCGACATGGTCGATGACGATCTCCTTCTCGACGTCGTAGAACAGGCCGTTGATCGTGAAGTCGCGCCGGCGAGCATCCTCGGTCTCGGTGCCAAACACGTTGTCGCGGCGGATCAACAGGTCGTGGTCGTCCTCGTCGCGGGGGTTGGCGCGAAACGTCGAGGTCTCGATGATCTTCGAGCCGAAGAACACGTGGGCGAGCCGGAACCGGCGACCGATGATCCGCGAGTTGCGAAACGTCGCCTTGATCTCGTTCGGGGTCGCACTCGTCGCGACGTCAAAGTCCTTGGGCTTGCGGCTCACGAGCAGGTCGCGGACACAGCCCCCGACGAGATATGCCTTGTGACCGGCGCGGGCGAGCTTGCGGACCACGCGATCGGCATCGGGGTCGATGGCTTCGCGGTCCAGAGACGGCATGATTTCCAGCGGTACCACGGGGGCCGAATGCCGGGCAAGTACGCGATCCTTACGGAGTTTGAACGCCCACGATCGAGGTCGCGGACTAGACCACGCCCCGACCGCGATCACCGTGAGCGCAGCTTGATCCAACCCCACGGATCGAAGTGCGGCGGGGACGTTTCCTCGAGGTGCAGCGCGCCATCCTCGACATGAGCCTCGTATCCGGGCGCCACGACCATGACCGTGTAGGTACCCGGCGCGGGGACCAGCTGCTTGAGCTGAACCTCACCCTGCGTATTCGATCGACCCCAGGCCAGCACCAGCTCGTCGAGCCGATTGACGTCGATCTCGCTCTCCTCGACCCCGGGGCGCATGATCATCACCATCGCGTGCGGGACGGGCTGGTCATTGGCGGCATCGAGGACGACCGTCGAGATCTGGATCCCTTCCGAGGGAGCTTCGACGGCTGACGGTTGAAACTCACAGTCGTTGAGTCCCTCGCGAGGGGTCCATCCTACGGCGGCGATCGCCATCAAGCAGCTCGCCGTCGACAGCGGCCGTACGAGCCCGACCTGCGAGACCTCGACCACGTCTCCCGTCGCAGTGGCCCGGGTGCGGAACGCCGATGCGATGCCGACCAGGCGGCCATGGTCATCGATCACCGGGCCGCCGGAGTTCCCGCGGGTGATCGATGCGTCGGTCTTGATGAAGTCCTTGCCCACCGCTCCGTCCTCGCCCGTCCAGCCCCGGACCTCGCCTTGCGACAGCGTGAGGCCTCCGCCACCGACGTCGGGATAGCCGAGCACCCACAGTGTCTGGCCGATCTCCACGTCGGCTTTGCGCGCTTCCGCCAGCGTGTCCCACTTGCCCTCGGCGTCTGGCGTCCACGCCCTGCCATCGAGATCGAGATCGCATTTGATCAGGGCGAGATCGTTCTCGCGCTGGTACTTGGCCCGGCTCGGGCGTCCCGCACACCACAGCTGCGGCGCGCCATTCTTTTCGCTGAACCGGCCGATCACGAACACGTCATGAAGCCGTCCGTCCTTGTCGTGAATCACGTGATAGTTCGTCAGGATCGAACCGTCGCCGTGGACGATCACCCCCGATCCACCGCCGCGGGCCTTGAGTCGACCGTTGACCAGATCGGCCGTGACCACCATCACCGTCGCGCCGAACGCGCTGCCCACAGCGTTGGGGTACTTGCGCTGCGTCAGTGCGCGGGTCTGGGGCACCAGGGGCAGGCCGGTCTGCGTCGGAACGCGCAGCGTCGGAGTGATTACCTGTTCGATCTCATCGAGCTCGGCGGGTGTACCGAACATCGTCACGACGTAGATCTGCTCGCGATCGATCGTCGCGTACTCGATCGCACGATCGACGCGAGGGACATCGCCCTTGGCGACCGTATGCGCGTAACGGTACGCGGTGCGTAGCCAGTCGTGACCGGCGATCGAGCTCACCGAGCTGTCTTCGAGGCTGTACAGCTCGCCCCAGCGCGTCCGGCGATCGAGATCGAGTCCGGTGACGATGTTGCTCCACGCTGGCTTGGTGTCGATGATGACCTCGAGCCGGGGAGGCGGCTTCTGATCGGTGGTCTTGCGCCGCGTATCCTCGTGGGCGATCGACGATGAGAACTCCACCGCGTAGAGCGACGATGGGGCCGCCGATTCGGCTCCGAGCTCTCGGACGATCCGGGGCGCCGGAAGCTGCATTGGCTCGGGCTGGATCCACGCCTTGGGGCGCTCGAACGTCAAACCGCGGACGGAGAACTGTACCGTGGGCGGCACCACCAAGCTCTGGTGCAGCCGGCCGGCGGCCACGATGATCACGAACGCGACCACCAGCACGACGAGGTCGTGACGTTGATAGTGCGTGCGCAGCTCGGCGAGATCGGTGCGCGCGCGCTGCCGTAACCTCCCGATCGCATCCGCGGCGATCTGAACGGGGTCGAACTCGTCCTCATCGTCGTCGAGGGCAGGATCGGAGGTCGGTGCAGATGCGGCGCGTGGATATCGCGGTTGCGAGGGCGCACCTTCGGCCCGCGGCTCGGCGATTGCCTGGTCGGCTTGAGCGGCTTGTGCCTCGGTCTGGGCCGCGATGTCCTCGGCGAGCGCACGAAGGATTCGATCGCGCTGCATTCGCACGGTCGGCACCGGGTCGTCGGCAGTCGGCTGGTCGGACGCTGGCGGCGCCGCATCGGGATTTTCGACCGCCGCACGGGTTCGCGCGCGGGCGGCCTCGATCGCGGCGCCCGCAGCAGCCGCTGCGACGATCGCTGCGCCCCCGGCCGACTCGATGTCGCCGACGATCTCGCCGACGATCCGGGCGGCCTCGATCGCGGCCGCCTTGGGATCGGGCAGTGCGATCGCGGGCGGTTCGACCGGTTTGGCGGTGTCGGCCTCGGAGGTGTCGAGTGGCCACCCGTCCTCGGCGTATTCGATCAGCTGGGGGACGCCGACCGATGGGTCCTCGGGCACGAGCTCTTCGTCGAGGACGTCGGCATTGGAGGTCGCCATGACCTCGGGCATCGGTGATGCGCTCGCTGGCGCTGACGCCTCGGGGTTCGCGGACTGCCCCGGCTGTTCACCACCGCCGTCCGGCTTCGTCTCCGTCGCTGGTTGGCTGCCGGGCTCGGGCGTGGGCGGGTCGTCCGTCACGTGCTGCTCCGGAACGGTGAGCTGTCGAGTAACCGGCGCGATACCAACCAAATTCCACCGAACACGGCGGCAGCGAACAGCGCCGCGAAGCCCACGCCACGCCACGGGTGATCACCGCTACCCTTGAGACCGTATTCGAGCACGGCGAACAGGCCGTTGAGGGCGGCGGCGCCGATCAGGCCGATCATCACGAGACCGCCACGCCATAGCGCGCTGCCACGCGAGAACTTTGCGCGACCCATCACGTACCCCAGCACTCCAGCGAAGGACGCGTGGGCGAGCGTGGTCACCACGGCCTGCGCCGCGGCCTTGGACAGCAACACCTGGTGAGCCTGATCCGAGAGCCGGTGATAGTTGGCCCACACCGCGAACCCGGTGCCGCACGCCATCATGTAGACGATGCCGTCCATCGGCTCGTCGAATTCGCGCGAGATATAGATCGTGTAGCGAACCACGGCGTACTTGCACATCTCCTGGGCGAGCCCGGCGATCAGGATCGCGTGGACCACGCGATCGAGCCCCCAGACCTCGATGCTCGGCATCGCGAGCGGGGACGTGGGCGCCGCCGCCGACATCACGAAGTCCGCGAGCGGACCGGCGATCAACGCGCCGAGCACGCAGACCCCTGCGACCAGCTGCTTGGGCTCCGGCTCGTGGCGATCCATCAGATAGAACACGCCGAGCCACAGCAGCGCCGGAATGCCCGCCATCGCACCGGCGAGCACCGGGCCGAGGTTGACGGCATGGCTCATCCCGGCGAGCACCTCGGCGAGCCACGCGATGATCACGAACCCGACGAGACCGGCGATCAGCAGGAACTTCGTTCCAACCAACACCCGGGCTCGGCGGAGCGACCACCGCGGCCTGCGCATACCGAAATTCTACGCCGCCTGTCGCCCGTGCGCGCGTTCGGGACGCTCCAAAGCCACCGTCGACGCCGTCACAGTGTAGACTGCGCCCTTCCAACGCTATGGCAAAACCTCGAGGAACAGACGGTCAGTTGCTGACCATGCATGAGCTGGCGGTCTATCTCCATCTCGATGAGCCGACCGTGACCAGGCTGGTGTCGTCCGGGAAGATTCCATCGATCCAGGTCGACCGGCAGTGGCGGTTCAAGCGCGCGGCGATCGACGAATGGATCGAGCAGCAACTGGTCGGCGAGGACGAGAGCTTCGCGGACGTGCCCGATGGCATGAAGCTGCCGCTCGAGGACCTGCTGCCGGACCAGGCGATCATCCCAAACCTGCGCGCTCGCACGCCCGTTGGCGTGATCGAAGAGCTGGCGGCGCGGGCGTACACCAACGGCTGGCTGCTCGATAAACCGTGGTTTGTCGGGGCGGTGGTGGAGCGCGAATCGCTCGCGTCGACCGCGATGGAGGGCGGCGTTGCGTTTCTCCATACCCGGGCCAAGGACAAGGGCAAGATCGGACGCCCGTTCATGGTCGTGGGCCGGTCGTGGGAGGGCATCATGTTCGGTGCTCCCGACGGCGGCCCGACCTGGCTGTTCTTCCTGCTCGGCCTCAAGTACGACCGCCTCCACCTGCCGATCCTCGGTCGGTTGGCACGCGCGCTCCGCAACCCCGCGACGATCGCCAAGCTGCGGGCACTGAGCTCGACCGATCAGATCCGAGCGCTCTTGCTCAAGGAGGACGCGGCGGTCCGCGAGGGGCAGGTCCCGGAGTGGAACGAGGCGGTGGACTACAAGCCCAAGCTCGATCGCCAGCTTCGCCTGCGGGCGATCCGGCGGCTGCAGCAACAGAAGAAGGCGGAGGTCACCTTGGCCGAACGCCGGGCGGCGGCCCTCGCCAAGGGAAGGAAGCCCAGGGCGTCGAAGGCAAAGGCAAAGCCGCCGACCGGCGGCTGACCGCGCGTCCAGGTAAGACCGCACCCGGCGCCGTGGTTCCAGTGTGGGCGGGGCCACGCTGGCACGACGGGGCCATCGTCGCAGGGTGTGCGTGGTGGCGATCCGGATCACTCCTGATTCGCGGACCTTGAGCCTCGTCTGCTAGGGTCTAAGGATGGGGCGTACTGCCCTTTACCGCGATCCTGTTCCGTACTGTCCCGCTCGCGCACACGCTCGGGTGGATCACGATGCGCTGCTGTTCTCGTTTCCCGATGGAGGGCTGCGGCGGTTCGCGCTCGACGGGGCGAGCTCGACGGTAGTCGACGGATTCGTCCCACGTCGCGGCGCCGGAGTGCTGCCGCAGGGCCGATCCGAGCGACGGTTCGTCAGGATGCTGATGCTCGAGCGCGAGCACGAACGTCTGGCGATGATCACCCCTCCCGATCGCGGCGCCGTGGCACCGGGCGTGGTGCATCTCGCAGAAGCACCGCCGGATGCGGCGATCGTCGACGATGAGACCTGGGAGGCGATCTCCGACTGGGTGCTCGGCGGCGGGAGGCTGGGTGCCTGTTCGATCCCCGAGCTCGCGCGGCTCGCCGCGGTCGCGACCTCGCCGTTCGCGGCGCTGATCGGCGAGGTGGCCGCCGATCGCGCGCTCGAGCTCGGCTGGACCACCCGCGGTCCGCTGCGCGGAATCGCCGACCTCGACGAGGCGTTGCAGCCGTTGAGCGATGCTGCGCGCCATTCGCTCAGCGCGGCCGAGGCGCTGGTCTCGGCGCGTTCGCATGCGGCGGGCGCGCGCGGCCGCCGGTTTGGGTAGCCGAGGTCAAGCCAACCGTGGGGTTTACGTTCGGGTTCCGATCCACCGTGCGTGGCCGCGAGGTACGAAGTGGCCTTGGCGGATCCATCGCGTTAGGTTCGTAGGCGCCATGTCGCGACCTCTCCTCGTGCTCGCCATGCTCACGTCGTCGACCATCGCTGGCGCAGATACCGAGCAGCCGCTCGATGTGACTGCCGCGTCATCGATCGCCGACGACATGGGTGATCAAGGCGTGGGTGCCGAGGTCGGCATCGCGACCGGTGGTCGGGTGACGCCGGGTGGCCTGCGGATCGCCGGCCACTATCTGTACCAGCTCACCGATACCGACTGGTTCGACGGCCGCGCGAGCTTCACGTTCGGGGGCGGTGACGCGGCGTGCTTCGTCGACGAGATGGACGCCATGAGCTGCGACCACGGGCTCGCCGATGGGAGCGGCGTCGAGATCTCGGCGAGCGTCCGGCGAATGTTCGGTGCGCACGGCGCGTTCCGGCCGTTCGTACGCGCGGGCGTCGGCGTCGGGATCGTCCGGTTCTCGGATGATGACGTCACGGGCTTGTCGATTCCGTTGCGCGGTGGCGGTGGCGTGCGGGTGCGCGTGACACCGGACGTCGCGGTGATCGGGGAGGCGGAGCTTGGGCTCGGGATCGGTGCGTTCAATCGCGGGCTCGGCGCCGAGCCGCAGCTCGGCGCTTCGGTGACCGCGGGCGCCGAGTTCCGCTTGCGATGAGCTGGCGGCTGGCGGCGTTGGTCGCCCTCGCGGTCATCGCGGGGTGCGGCAACGATCGCGTCCGGCAGCGCTCGACCACGACCCTGGTGCTGCGCATTGTCGACGGCGATCGCCCGGTGGCCGCGCGCGTGTTGTTGTTCGACGCCAGTGGCACGGCGCTGCACATGGGCAACATCGACATGTACGGCAAGCGCCAGGGCGCGGCTGCGTGCGCGATCGCGCCGAGCGTGGTCGGTTCGTGGGACGGCATCATCGTGGGCAATGGCCTCGCCGAGGTTCCGGTGGGCGCCGATTCATGTGTTCCGTCGCCGGCGATCCCGTATGGGAGGTACAAGGTCTGGGCGTGGCGCGGCATCGAATACGAGCGCTGGGAGGGCGAGGTCGATCTGGCGGCGGGTCGCGGGCGGGTCGAGCTCGTGATCAAGCTCGAGCGCGCGTGGTCGGCGTTCGGCACGCTGTCCGCTGATCTGCACGTTCATGCGCAGGCCTCCAACGACTCGCGTGTCCCCAACCCGCAGCGCGTCGTCGCGCAGGCGGCGGGTGGCATCCAGGTGGTGGGACTGTCGGATCACGACACCAACGGCGATCTCGATGCCGAGATCACCGCGCTCGGGCTCGACGACGTCATCGCATCGATCGCGTCGAACGAGCTGACCTCCGAGCATCTGCACATCGGCGTGTATCCCGTGACGGTCGTGGAGGGTGCGCCCAACCGCGGAGGCCCACCGCCGGCTCAGCTCGCGCGTGCAAATGCCAGCCAGCTGCTCGCGATCGCGCGCAGCATCCCGGGCAATCCGATCGTCCAGGTCAATCACCCGCGATTTCGCGTGACCGCGATGTTCGACGGCACCGGCTGGAATGGCATCTCGTGGCCGCCGCCGTTTCCGCTCGATTTCGACGCAGTCGAGGTGCTCGCCGGATATTCGGCGTTCAACACGAAGGGCGATCGCCGGTTCGATGACAGCGTGCGCGATTTCTACACGTTCACCGATCACGGATTTCTGATCGCCCCGCTGGGCAACAGCGATACCCACGACCTCAACTGGGTGCTCGATGGAACGACGCGGAGCTACGTCTATGTCGACGACCCGCGGACCTCGCCGTTCGACGAGGCCGGGTTCATCGCGGCGATCCGCGCGCGGCGTGTGGTGGCGACCTCTGGGCCCTGGCTCGACGTCGAGGTCGCCGCCGCGGAGGACGACAAGCCGACCGTCGGTCCGGGGCAGTCGATCAAGGCGAGCGGTTCGGTGTGGGTCGACGTCACGGTCAAGCAAGCGCGGTTCGTGCGTACCGAGCGGATCCGGATCACGATCGGCGGTCCCACGGGGCCTTCGCTGGCACAGACGATCGACGTTCCCGCGGGGAGCCGCGAGTATCGCTGGGCTGGTGCGATCGCCGTGGGCGACGTGGACACCTGGGTCGGCATCACGGCCGACGGAGATACGCCGCTACCGCTCGAACAGACCGGTACGTACCAGCGCGATCGCTGGCAGCGTCCCGGTGTGACGCCGTTCGCGATCGCGAGCCCGATCTTGATCGACGCCGACGGAGATGGACGGTGGAAGCGGGGCCAGGCGGATCGATCGCTCGACGATCCACGGCCGCGGTAGAGGCCAGACCCGTCCTGTTAGCGCGTCACGCCACGGGGCAGGAGCAACCAGTACTTTCCGGGGCCACCCATTCGACCACCGCGCTCGCCCGCTGCGTCGTCATCGCCCCAGTAGATGTCACCACGAACGGCTCCTTGAATGCCAGCACCGGTATCCTGTGCGATCAACAGCTTGGTCCACGGCGCGGTGGTGGCTCGTCCGACAACGGGCGCACGGGTCTGGACCCAGATCGGCGTCGACGCAGCCACGAACGCGCGGTCGACCGCCATCGATCGCTCCGCGGTGAGCACCACGCCCTGCGAGCCGATCGCGCCCGGCTGCTTCGACTCGGCAAAGAACACGTAGGCCTCGTTTTGATCGGCGATCTCGTCGAACCTGGTCGGGTTCGCGGCAAACCAGGCACGAATGCCCTGCATGGTGCCGTTGAACGGCGGCTTGAGCTCGCCCATTCGCCTGAGCACGCGACCCACCCCGCGGTAGGTGCGGCCGTTCTTGCCGGCAAACCCGAGCCACACGGTCGTACCATCGGCCAGCTGCGCCTTCGCCGAGCCCTGGATCTGCGCGAACAACAGATCGACCGGATCGTCGGCGTACATCAGCACCGGAGGCCGCTCCGCGGTTCGTCCGGTGCGGATCTCGTAGCGCGTAGGGTACGGAACGATGTTGCCGCGCTCGTCATGCCGGCCCCAGATCCGCCGTCCATGTGCGTCGTTGATGTGCCTGGACAGATCGATCATCACGAGGTCGCGGGGGCGACCGAGCACCGGGATCTGGTACTTGCCGGTGCGCGTCCGCGACGCGCGAATCGCAGCCACGTAGTAGCCGGTGAGCTTGCCCTGTGGGCCGGTCTTGCCTGCCGCCGCGTGCGGCACGAATTCCGCCTCGAACATCGCGCGCGCGGCAGCGTGGTCTCCTGCCGGGACGTTCGCCGCCGCGGCGCAGGCTCGCCGCCACTGCTTCGCGAGCCCGCCGTGACCATCGTGGCCGACCGGCTCGTGGTCTGCGAGCGCGGCGAGCTTCGCGCACGACCGCAGGAACGATGGGATCGCCTCGGCGTGGCGATCGGCGGCCCAGCCGGGAAGGTCCGCGAACGTCACTCGCGTCAACGTGAGTTGATCATGCGAGGGAGGCGGAGGTTCGGCGACCGCGTCTGGACATCGCGCCGCCGGTGGCGACTGCGCGGCGCGTGGTGCCACCGAGCTCGAGCCGCAGGCCGCGACCAGCAGGGCGGTGCAGGTCGTGTGCACACGCATTCTTGAACGATCGCAACGCGCGACGGCGCGCGCAAATTCCGGCCGTCATCCACGCCGTGGCGGCCGTTTCACCTTCGCCCTACTCGATCAGCGCGACGCTGGTGAACACTTCGACCCAGTTGTTGTTCTTGAAGTCGCCGCCGGGCTGATTGATCACCCAGGTGGACATCACGATCTCGTTGCCGCGCATCGCATCCGAAACGAAGTAACCGTAACCACCGGGCCACGGATCGGTCGCGCCTGCGATCGAGATGTGGGTCCACGTGCCATCGGTCATCCGGTTGGCGAGCAGCAGCTCGTGCGTGGTGGCGTCCTGGTACGCGATCATCGGCATCATGCCGCCGACCAGCACCAGCGAGGCATCGTCGCCGACCAGGTGGAACTCGGGCTTGGGCAGGTTGTCGACGGTGACGCCGACGATCCGGTAGCCATCATCGACGATCTCCGTCTTCGCGTTCTCGGCGTCGGTGATGTACTTGAGATCGTCCGCGGTCGCGCCGACGTAGGCGACGTGCACCTTGCCCGTGGCGTCGACCTGCACCGACGGCGACCAGCCGGCGTCGATGTCGCCCGAACCGTCCAGCACGACCGGATCCGCGAATTGACCGGCCTGGGTGTTGAACTTGGCGAGCTTCAGATCGCCGGCGGCCCGATCGTAATAGACCACGACCGGCGCCTGGCTCGGCATCCGGGCGGAATCGATGAACAGCCCCAGGCCCTCGGGCAGTGGGTACAACGGCGGGTTCTCGGGGTCCCCGGCGGGCAGCGGCGCGGTGTCGATCACCCACGTCATCCAGTCGGCCGAGCTCCCCGGCTGTGGGGTCTGCGCGGCGGCGTAGCGGACCTCGGCGCGAGCGCCGGCGCCGTCGCGGACATGGGCGAGATAAGCGACGCCGGGACGATTGTCGTCGCTGCGCAGCGTGAGCGAGGTGTACATCCCGACGACGACGCCCGCGCCTTCGATCGTTCCGGTACCCTCTTCGATCGTGTGGATCTGCCAGGCACCGCCGGCCTTGGCAGCGAACTTGAGGGAGCCGGTGTCGCGATCGAAGTACGTCACCATCGGCGTGCCGTCGTTGGCCACCGCGATGCTGGTGTACATCCCCACGTCGGCGCCGGCGGCATCGATCCCGCCGCGGATCTTCGAGTCCGGAATGATCACCGGACCTTCGGGCACACCGTCGACCCATTCCCAGGCCTCGTCGGGAACGCGGCCCGGATCGACCTTGGCGACCACGAGATCGCCGTGGGTCTGGGCGTACGCCGAGACCCAGATCGACCCATCCGCCCCTGTCGCGACGTCGGAGTACGGCCCCACGCGGCCGGCCGGGATATCGCTGTCACACACGCACGTGCCTTCCACACAGAACGGCAGCTCGCCTTCCTCGCAGAAGTCGGGACCACAGTCCGCGGCCACCTCGCACGCTTTCTCGGTCGGTTCGCCGCAGCTGCAGCCGGGCTGAAGCGACAGCACGGCCGAGGCCCCGATCCATAGCGCCGCGGTGTGAACTGCGCGGTGGCGCATCATTAGGCCAAGGCCGCGGCGGCGTCGGCTCAGCAGCGCGATGCCGACGATCAAGACCAGCGCCACACCACCGGGGCTCGGGCCACTCGCATCGCAGTTGCAGCCCGCGTTGGATGCGTTGCCATGGAACGGGGCGATCCGCTCGATCGTGACGTTACCCGCTTCATCCTTCGCGAACACGAGCAACTCGCCATTGCGGTCGAGGTACTGGTCGACGTCGTCGCGTCCGAGCTTGGCGATGCCGCCGGTGTTCCACTCGGAGGAGGGCGTGTCGCTGCCGGTGACACCAAACGCATACTGCACGCGATGCTCGCTGACCACGTCCCACAGCGGGAGCCGCATCATGTCGTCTTCGTCGTCCCAGGCGAGCTTGGCGACGAGGACCTTTGGACCGATCGAATCGATCAGCACGGGCGTGCGGGTTTCGATGGACGTGGTGCGGTAATCACCTTTGACCCGCGACTTGAGGCCGATCTCGTACTTGCCCTGCCACGCGAACGCCGGATCGCGCACCACGAGCTGATCCCCGGTGGGCGCAACGTACGGCCGCCACAGACCGCCGTTGAGGTTGTACGACCACTCCAGCTCGCGGCCTGCGGTGTCGAACCGATCGACCCGGAACGTCACCTCTGGCATTGCTCCGCCCGCGGCCTTGTGAAGCGCGGCGCGCACGCGCTCGACGGGCGGTGTGGCGACCTTGACGAGCAACGCGCGACCGGTGCTCGATGCCTGCGTCGCGGTGAGATCGCGGTCCAGCGCGTTGACCGCGGCCCGGGTGAGCGGATCCTGCGTGCTGGCGACCCGAAGCGCGTCACCGGCGCCGAGCTTGGCGTAGATCGCGAGGAAGTCATCCTGCGTGGTCGACACCTTGCGGAGCGTCAGATCCTCGAGGGAGAACCCGGCAAACGAGGGGACCTCGATCGGCGGGATGTTGCCTGCGAACGGAATGACGAGGTTGAAGACCGTCGGCAGCACCGCTTCGAGATCGGCCGGGTCCTCGCGCAAGAAGTCGCTGTTGTGGACCTTGACCGTGACGGTGTTGGCGGAGATGCCGCTGAGTACCGGCTTGATCGTGACCGGCTGCCCCGGCTGCTGCTCGAACTCGAGCCCGAGTCCGACGTCCATCGTCAGCTCCATCGTGAACGCGCGCACGTAGCGCTCGTAGAGGAACGCATAGAAATCGATCTCGATGTTCTTGACCGCGACGTTCATCGCCGGGGACGTCATGGTGTTGTCGCCGATCGTGAAGTCGACCGCTCGCTGCGGGCGGATCACGAGCAGCAGCGGATCGGTGCCCTCCTCGGAGCCGAGCTGCGCCAGCGATGGAACCAGCGCGCCGAGCGTCGACAGGTTCAGCATCGGGATGGTGTTGGTGCTGATGCCGAGACAGCCGGCGCCCGAGGTCACGAGGTGGTGACCCGCGAGGTCGAGCATGGTCTCCGAGATGCCGGCGGCGAAATCGACGTCCGCAGGATCCGACGCGCCGTCGAACGCAGGGGCGGCGGCGAGCACGAATGTCTTGCGGGTTGGTTGCGTGGGTAGTGACGAAGGCGCGGTGCCGAGCTGCGGAGGTGGCAGCGCGGGCACGCACAGATTCGGCTCGCTGTTGATCGGCGACGGGTTGTTGGGATCGCGCGTCGTTGGATCGCGATCGGCGTTGATGCCGGCGATCATGCCGAGGCTCAAACCGTGATTATTGAGCTGGACATAGCCGCCTGGAACCGCGCGCGTCTCGAGCAGCGCAGTGGTTCCCGGCGAGATGCCTTCGATCAGCTCGCCGACGTCGGTGATGCCCGCGATGCCAAGCGGATCGGGGAGGAAGTTCTGGATCAGTGGGTTGATGAGCGGCGTGATCAGGTTCTTGAGGGCGCCCGGGATCGCGTCGAGCAGATCCGTCGCGAGGTTCGCGATTCCCGAGATGATGCTGCAGCCGGAGAACGTCAGGTTGGTGGTGAAGTTGTTGATCGCAGCGAGCTTGACCTCCAGCTCGCCGTTTGCCGGCTTGATGCCAAGCGCGATGTCGAAGCTCCCGTTCAAGTTATCGGTCTTGATGCCGAGATCGCACTCGGCGACCTCACCCCCGAGCACCTTGAAGTCGAGATGGATCGAGGTGTCGAGCTTGGTCGAGAAGCTGACGCGCAGGTGCTGCTGGTCGGTGGCTTCGGCGCCGGCGCTGTTGACGGTGACGCCGAGCCGGCAACCGTTGCTGCAGCCGGTGCCTGAATTCTGGTGGCAGTACTCCGCGCTCGCGAGCGGAGGCAGCGGCGGAAACAGATCGACGCTGGCGTCACCCGCGGGAATGCAGATGCCAGTCGTGAGCTGCTGGTTGATCAGTCCGGGGAGGATCGACGTCAACTTGGAGAAGCCCGCCGGCGTGATGCGGATCTGCGCGCCGCCTTCGATCGTTTGGTCCGATGGCAGCTTTCCTCCGGGAAGTGGATCCGTCGGCGTGCAACCGCCGCAACCTCCAACGTTCCCGCAAGCTGCTACCGCGAACCCCAGCGCGATAGACAAGAGCAAATCACGGCGGACCGAGCGCACCATAGAAAAGCCTCCGGATCGACGAGCGTCCTCGAGAGCCCCAAAACAGAACGCCGGTATACCTGAATCAAGCTTCAAGTTTCGAGTCAAATCCGCGGGCTAGTCGTCGAATAAACCTGCGGTTTTCTGTGAACTAGCTTTCTGGCAGGTGGCCGAGCGTACGCGCTCTTCAGCGGGGAACTGTGCGCCGGTTGGCATCGTCACTCGCCAAGCGCGCGAGCCTACTGGGGGCTTGACAGTCAGGGATGCGACCCGCTATCTACTCGCCCGCACTTGGGTCCGTAGCTCAGATGGATAGAGCGCCGGGCTTCGAACCCGTAGGTCGGGCGTTCGAGTCGCCCCGGACTCACAAGCTGAAAACTGAAGATGGAATCGCCGGCATCGCCGGAACCGGGGGCATAGCTCAATGGTAGAGCATCGGACTCTTAATCCGCTGGTTGAAGGTTCGAGTCCTTCTGCCCTCACTCCGTAAGCGAAGCTCGACGCCGTAGGCGTCGACTTCGCGTACTGCGTTCGTGCAGCTCGGTGGCTGCGCCACCTCGGCCGTCCGCTACGCGTCCGGCAAGGACTCGAGGACCCGCGGAGGTCGCACCGTACCGGTGCTCTCCCGCGGGTAGCGAGTCCTCCGCTACGCGAGGCCTTCTGGTCACTGCGTCCGCGGGTAGCGAGTCCTCCTGCCCTCACTACAGATTCTCCACAGATCATGGATTCCTTGACGGAATTCGTGACGCGATCGCTGTGCCATCTGCGCCATGTTCGCCACCGCTTTGCGCGTTCGACGTGACACCGGCGTGACAGTCGATTCCGCCTGGTAGACGAGCAATCGCGCGGCGGTACGTCCAGCTTGCCGTAGACGCGATCGACCATGCCGTGGAGCGTGGCCCATCATGGCCGCCACCACGGCGCTGTCCACGTCGCTCTGCTTGAGCCAGGTGGCGAATGTCCGCCGGAGATCGTTCGGTGTCACGCGAGGCACGCCAGCGCGCTCGCAGGCTCGGCGTAGGTCGGCCTTGTCATTCTGCCAGGGCTCGATCACGGGCCCGTTGGATTGTCGGAGCGCTTCGAGCCACGGCCGCAGTATTGGGTGAATCGGTACCAAGCGGCTTTTGGTCTTGCCGTTGTGCACGCGGATCGTGCCCGTCTGGAGATCGGCATGCTCCCACCGGAGCTTTTCCAGGTCACCGCCGCGTGGTGACGCCAGCGCGATCAGGATGCAGTACAGCGTGCGGCGGATCCGGCGCTCATCAATCCTCGCGATCGTTTCTGACTTCGCGTTCGGATGGGTGGCGCGACGATCGCGGCCATCAACTGCGAGAACTGCTCGGGCGACAGGTACGTCTCGCGAGGGACGTAGCTAGCTCGGAACTTGGGGACGATCTTGGTGATCACCCATGGAACGCGCCGCGCGTCTCTGCGCTGGTGAGTGCGCCGCGCAGCACGACCAACTCCTTGTGGATCGAATGCGTGTGCGCACCCTCATCGAGCCGTTGCTTGATGTAGCGCTCGATGTGCATGCGGTTGAGATCGTCAAGCCGCCGCGTACCGAAGAGTCGCGAGACGCCGCGCTTTCTGCTCGTACGAGCTACGCGTGGCCGCTGGCTTGCTCGCGCATGCCGTCGTTGTGAAGTAGTTGAGCGCGTCGCGCAGAGCTTTGGACGCGTGCGGACCTGAATCGGTCGTGGAGAGTTCGAGATCTTTGAGCCTGGCTTTTGCGACGTCGTGATCGCCGGTGCGGTCCGCGCCCAAGCCGCGATCGATCGGTTCACGTCCAACGCCTACGATCTCGTGATCGACCGCGAGTCGTACCGCAAACGTCTCAAGCCGATGTCGCCGAGCCCCAAGTCTCCGGCCACGAAGGCTGGACAGAAGAAGGGCAGATCGGGCAACTGATCACCGTCATGCGAAGGCAGGAACTCGGGGTGGAATGGTTTTGACAAGGCGGGGCCCATAGGACCTGAGACCGACAGCTGTGCAACGAAGGTAGCTGGTTGACCCGCACGTCACCGACACGGCCGACGTGTATGGAGGTGCCGCCTAGCTCCTCCCTTCTTCGGCGGCTGCTCAGTTTCGAGTCACTCGTTGCTCGGGATACGGCTGGGGTTGCTGGAGGACCACTACCAGTATTCTGCATGCTCTCCATGCGATCGTGGGAAACATGCGCTCAGTGGTCATCGTCGGAATTGTGATCGGCTCAGGATCCGTTGCGCTCGCTGAGCCATCCGAGTTCGAACCGGACTTCTACGTGTTCTTTGAGGAGTGTCAAAGCATGGCGGCGGTACGGCGGCCGAATGCAGATCCGATACGCACGCTGAAGTTGGCTGGGAATGTCATGGCCTGCGAGCGCACGCGCAAGCGTGGCGTCTCCTGCGTGATCAGGTTCGACGACAGCTCCAAGCCTGGCGTGCTCGATGGGGCGATCACCGACGACACGATGATCTCGTTGACTATCCAATCGAAGAACGGGGCAGACTTCATCGACATCAACCCGGAGAACAAGTCTGCAGTCTCGATCACCCGGATGTGGGGCGAGTCGTTCCTCGCTGCGAAGGTCTGCCATGGGACGTACCTCACCGCCGACGAGGCCGCGGCACTCAGATCGAGGGAGCCGGCACCTTGATGCCGACGAGCTGTCCTTCTTGAGCAGTTGATGTGCGACCCATAGCCTTGAGACTCGCATCCGTGTCGCGGCACGGCGTCGCGTCGTCAATGGGGGAAGCGTATGATGGTCGAAATGGGGGCAGATACGAAACCGTGTCCGTACTGCGCCGAAGACATCAAGCTTGCAGCAGTTAGGTGCCGGTACTGTGGCGCGCAGTTGGCCGCATCGGCCCCTGCGTTCGTACATGTGCAGCCCGTTCAGCGAGGGGTTCCGCCGCGTACGGGTGGGCTCGTGAGGATCGTCACTGTGGGGATCTTGCTGATGGTTTTCGCGATCCTTGCGTCGATCATCGGCACCTGTTTCGTCTGTGGCAAGGCTGTCAAGGACGTCGCAGACAAGCGCCGCACTGAGGCGGCCGAGGTCGTCACCGCCGCTCCCGTCGATGTCGCGCCGAGTGATCTCGAAGCAGCGTATGAAGCCAACGAAGTTGCCGCGAACGATCAGTACAAAGGCAAGGTTCTGCGGCTGGATGGGCTTGTTACAGAGATCAGCACGGACTTGTCTGATGACCCAATGGTCCGATTCACGTCTCGGCGACCGATCGGTGGGGTCACGTGTTTCTTTGCAAGCACAAGCGCGGCGGCAATAGCGCGAATAAGGAAAGGGGATCGGTTGGCTGTTCGCGGACGGGGTGATGGATACGTCATGGGCCGACCGGTCCTTCGAGATTGCGTCGTCGATTCCCCAGCAGCTGTCCAAGCTGCCGTCGTGGAGGTGCCAACGGCGGAAAAACGCAGGCCGAAGAAACGAAGGCTAGGCGACCGCTCTACGACGCCATCGGGACGTGACAGTTCTGGTCGAACGGTTTCTGACCAAGATGTCTACGAGCCCGAAGATGCAACCGCGGGATCCGAGCCGTCGGCGTTGGACCGCAAGTTGGAATGGCGCGGTAGTTCCCGGATCCCACCGCTCGAGGTAGGCGCAGCCGGCCGGCCTCTCAGAGATGCGGAGATCAGTTCTACGCTAGGACCTCACACTGCCGCGCTGCAGGCCTGCGTCGAGCGTAGTGCAGCAGGCAAGATCTCGGCGCGCATTACCCTCGCGATGGTCGTTGGGGGTGGCGGAAATATTGCGAGTCGAAAGATGCATGCACCGCGCTACTTGTTTGAGAATGGTCTGCTTGCCTGCATAGATTCGGTGCTTGCGCAGGTGAAATTTCCTGCGGTCGGGCAACCTAGTTCGGTCTCGATTCCGATAGACGTCATCAAGTGACGTTCGCCGCACGTGACACCAGCGTGTCAGGATCACTTTGCGAACCGAAGTTTCGGTCGTGAGTCCGAGACATTGAGGCTCGGTGGCAACGGCACTCGTAATCCGCTGGCTGAAGGTTCGAGTCCTTCTGCCCTCATTACGTTCGTGCAGCTCGGTGGCTGCGCCACCTCGGCCGTCCGCTGCGCGTCCGGCGAGGACTCGAGGACCCGCGGAGGTCGCACCGTGCCGGTTGGCGTCGTTGGTGTTGGCCGGCATCGCGGCGACCAGCGACGAGCCGGCGTGGTCGCGCTGCCGCATCTGCTCGCGCCGATCTCGACGAGGCCGGCGCTGAAGGCGAACGCTATGTGAGGGTCGTCGCCGACCCGCAACATGCGCGTGTCGCGGGCAGCGAGAACATCGTAGTGCTCGTCACCTCACCGACACGATGACGATGAACACCTGCGCTCTGGCCACGGGTGCGCGATCGATCAGGACTTCCGGATCGTCGAGCTCGAGGGCGACCTGCCTGACAGCGGCGGACGAACAAAGCAGGAGCTCCGAGTCGCAGGACCGGCAGCCGAGCTGGCCGCCAAAGCAGACGCTCTCCGGAGACGGAACAAGAACAAGGACGCGTACGACCTCGTTGGGCTCGCCGAGTGCTGGCCCGGTGGGCCCACGGCGCTCGCGGCCGAGATCAAGGCGAGTAACATCTTCTCCGAGCTCACCGCTACGCTCGACATCCTGCGCGAGGAGTTCGCGACCATCGACGCCGCTGGAGCTGTGAACTGCGCAATAGGCTCCTGAGTGGCACGGACGCTCCTTTTTCACGCTAGGGAGAGATTCCTCTCCCGGGCGCGTCCTGCCCCCTTGCTTGACGAAGAGCCCGACGCGATTCAGCGCCGGCAGTCCTGGTTCTTCAAAATGCCCAAAATGGGTATGTCGGATGCGCTGTTCTCTCGGACCCAGCGACGTGTGCTCGGCTTGGCATTCGGTCAGCCCGACTTGAGGGTCTGGTGCGTGCTACGCGCGCGTATCAAGGATGCAGAGAATCAGTCGCTCAGCCTCGAGAGCCGCTTCGACCTCGCATACTACGCGGCTCACGCGTTTGCGCTCGCAGCGCTTCGATTCGCGGGCCAACGATCGGACAACCGGTACTTGGTGTTTCAGTGGCTTCAGCAAACATTGGAATTGCCGCTGGCACAGTGGCGCGTTCTTGATCAAGCCCACTCGAAGCGCAACCGCGCCGCATACGAGTGGAACGTGGATATCGATTCGAACCTCGTGGAGTCCGTCATCCGCATCGCCCGATCGCTCGAAGCGAACCTCACTACACTCGGGTCATCGTGCAGAAGCCGCACATCTACAACCGTTCCGTCGACGGCGCGGAGGCTGAATCCGGGCGAGGCTCACGCGTGGATTCCTTCATCAGCGTCGAGAGTGCCAAGCTCATCGGGGCGCTTTCTGCACTGGGGCCGGGCAACAGGTTGGGACCACTGCCTTTGGCAAGCCGCATCGCCGCTGACTCGCGATACTCACGGGCCTCCCCGAGCTTAGTGAACGTCATTGCGAGGCCGCGCTCACGGACGAATGCTTCGAGTTCTGAAATGTCCACGTTAAAGAATTCCTTCCGAGCGTTGACCAGGTTGACGCTTCGATCTCGGAAACGGTGGTGGAACGCCGTTTCTAGCGCCGGCGCATCCTCCGAATACACCATCGCGTGAACGTCGAACGGGAACGGCACAGATGCTCCGCTAAGCTCACGGATCCTGTCCATTGGCTCAAGTCGACGAGTCATTCCGATCTTAAAGACGCGGTCTCCGAAGGACCCGACGTTTGAAATCACGTACACGTAACCTGCCTTGGTCATCTCAGCGAGCGACTTCGCGCGCACCGATCGGGCTCGTGCGTCCGCGAGTTGATCCTGCAGTTGTTGGATCCTCTCGTTGAGGCGGTTGTGCTCCTCTCCACGCGCCTTTGAGAGTTCGACGGTTGCTCGTTCCAGCGCTTTCTGAAATCGAAGCTCTTCTGCTTCGGCCTCATCCTGTGCGCGCTCGGCCTCTTGAAGTGCTCGCTGCTCGTCTTTCATTTGCTCGCGCATGCGCCGTTGTTCCTCGGCTATCTCGCGCTTCTTCTCTGCAAGCTCATGTTCAAGGTGAAGCTCGGCTAACTTGAGGTCGCGATATTTGGGCGCGAGACTTACAGTCATGACCTCACCGAGTTGATTGATCGCAGCGAACGCCTTCTTGATGCGCTCCTCCATCTTTGAGGCGTTGTTCCAAGCAACCTTCGCGATCGCAGCGTCGCATTCACCATTGAATGCACGCAACAGCAGTTTTGTGTACTGCTTCTGCATCTTCTGGCCCTCGCGTCGACTGTTACCGACCGTCCACTCAACCGCGAAACTGGCAGCTTTCCCACCGCGTACCATTTCCTTCTGCTGTTCGTAGACACGCTCCATCTCCGCCTTGAATTGCTCGGGCGTGTCAAAGCGATACTGCGGCCTGTAGAGCCCAAACGAAATGTCCTCGAGTCCCCCCTCGATGTTCCGAAGTTCGTGATGCATTCGCTCGAGGTCGGCCTGCAATCGCGCTCTCTCACCGAGAATTTTCGTATGTTGCGCGAGCTCTTCCTGGATTCGCCGGTGTGCCGCATCGAGTTCGCGCGCAACATCGGTTCTTAGTCGCGTGGCTTCATCGCGTGCGGTCGAAACCGCGTGTTTTGCTTCTTGTCTGTAATGTTCCCCCTCCTGCCTAAACCGCGCAGCTTCCTCCGAAGCGGTTCTTCGAATCAGCACTGCCTCTGCTGCCGCGGCGGCTCGAGACCTTGCGATTTCAACGTCGACATCAACGATTGCCGCAAATCGTCTCCGCAAGGCTGCGGACCTGACGAGAGCATGCCCCAGCAGCACAAGGACGGTCGCTAATGCCACTGTCAGAGCGACTACTGCGATCAGCATGCTCCCTCCGGGATGAACCCTTGACGATAAGCGACTCATCTCGTGTGCCGGTTAGGCTTGGGATACCAGGCACAGGCTCGTTTTGATGCACCCTGGTTCGCGGCGCGATCGACAGCGAGCGTCACTCTGCCTACAGGGCGCACACCACCGTGACCCGTGAGGTACGACAACTTGGGGCTCCGTTGATGTCCGACATCGTTCTCTGACGGATGGGGTATGACAACGACAACTACTTCTGCCGGGCGGCGACAATTCGAGTCCCCCCTCGCGGAGTAAACCTCTCGCCTTCAGGCGCAGCCTTTAGGAGGCTTGCGGTACGGTGGTGGCGCTGGCGTGAAGGGTTCCCGGAAGGGCTCGCACAGTGTGTATCAGCTGCACTACCACTTCGTGTTCATCCCGAAGTACCGCAAGCCGGTCCTCCGGGGGTGATGTTGGGCTTCGGTTGCGCGAGCTCATCCGACTGATCTGTCATGCGAACGAGATCGAGATCTTGGAGGGCCACTGCTGAGCGTTCCGCCGAACATGGCTCCGAGCCGAGTGATGCAGGCGATCAAGGCAAGACATCGAACCAGCTGCTGCGCGAGTTTCGAGCACTGAACAAGGAGTTCTGGGGCCGGCACCTGTGGGCACGGGGCTACTTCGCAGCGTCCAGCGGTAACGAGACCGACGACGTCATCAAGAAGTACATCGAGCTACAAGGTGCCGAGGCCAGGACGAACGATTGAGTTCAAGATCAGCGGTTAGCCTGCAGCGACGAGGCGAGGTCTTCATGCGACTTCAGTCGCCGGCAAACCCACCGACTTCAGTCGGTGGTGCTTTAGATCTCTCGTAGGGTGCAGGCAGTGACGTCGGAGTGGTACGAGCGAGGCACGTGCGGCAGCGACACGTGGTCCGCTTCACAACGCGCCGCCGCTGGTGCGTCCTTGACGGTGCAGCTTCTCCTCGACGACCTCGTCGACGACGTCGAGCTGTGTGCCTCCGCACTGCGCGCACTGATCGGGGCGAAGCGCGTGCTCCTCGAGTGGGAGGTGCGCAGCTCGAGACTGGATCGGCACCAGGTACTACATCGGTCAGGTCACGCAGACGGGCAACGCGCAGCTCTATGCGGACCAACGTCGATACCTCGCGGGTCTAGCCGCTCAGGACAAACGCATCAGCGTGCACTTGGGACGCATGAAACACGCCCCGCGAAGAGTGACTGCGCCGACGAGCTTTTGCGGTGTCTCGGCAATCTGAAGACGCGGATCGACACAACAGTCCGCAGCGACCTCTTCGCGCTGGCGCACAAGCACAAGACGGTGCGAGTCATGGTGGAAAGGTCGTTGACGTAATGCTGGCCGTGGATCTCGTCGTGATGGCGCAGCAGAACGCCTACGACACCGCGTACATCCTTTCTGCTGATGGCGATTACACCCACGCCGCGCAGTTTGTCCGGTCACTCGGCAAGAAGGTGTTCGCTGTCGCGGCGAGCAACGGCGCCCAACTCGCAGCCGTGGTGAACAAGTTCATTCGCCGCGACGCGACGTGGTTCGTCGATTGTTACTAGCCGGTCGATTCTCAGGCCGATGCTGCATGAACAACGTCGGTTGACCGCGGCGGTGAGATGCCGGCGTTTGCCGAGCCCAGCGACGGGAGCTATTCGTGAAGGTCAGTCTGGAACGTCTTGGCGATGCCGCTCACTCCATCAGAGCAACTGGTTTACGACCTCTGCAAGAAGTCGTTCCTCTCGCTTTGGAGCTACGCGAATCCGCGAAAGTCGAATGACAAACATGGAAAGGAACTCTGCGACGCTTTGGCGGTATTTGGCCGTCACGTAATTGTGTTCTCGGTGAAAGACGTGACCCTGAAGCCGCACGCGGACCCCAAGGTTGCGGCCGACCGCTGGATTCGCCGTGCAATCGACGAGTCAGTTGACCAACTCCACGGTGCGAGACGAACGCTGTCGAGGATGCGGGCAGTGACCAAAGACGACGGGACGCTGGGAATTGATCTTCCGCCTCCTGAAGAACGAATCGTTCATCTGGTCGCCGTCGCGGCGGGCGGCAATCGTGAGATCCCCTTTGCAGGTGGGCAGAAGGGTGACGATGACGCGTACGTTCACGTCCTCGACGAGTTTGCGCTGCGCGAGATCCTGAAGGAACTCGACACTGCTCCCGACTTTGTTCACTACCTCCAGACGAAGGAATCGTTTCCGGGGGTCGTAATCTGTGAGGGCGAGGAAAACCTCTTCGCAATGTACTTGCACCGGGGGCGCGTCTTTCCTGACGTTGACATGGTTAATGCCGAGGACGGCCTCTGGAGACAGGTGCAAGACAAGCCCGAGTTCAAGGCACGCAAGATAGAAGACGAGATCAGCTACTGGTGGGATCAGCGCATTGAGGGCGTCATCGAGGACTTTCTTATCGCGCCCGAAGCCTCCCGTTCGCTGAATGAGAACGAGCGGGTCGTTCGCGCAATGGCGAGCGAGACTCGATTTCAACGTCGGATGCTTAGCAATGCCTTCATCGGTTGGTTGGAGAAGCGCAGGACTGGCGCACGCGTGACCTACTCACCGGCGACGGACACGGCGTACGTCTTCTTGACCTGCCGAAACGAGAACCGCGACACGCGCGTGGCGGAGCTTGCTGCTCGCTGCTTTCATGTTCGAAGCCCGCGAGGGCCTTTGTGGCGTCAAGGTACGAAAGTGACGAAGGTCGTGGGCCTGGCCACAGAGGTCCATTCCGTGGGGGCTCGCTGGTCCATGGACGTGATGTACATGCACAAGCCCGAGTGGTCCGACGAGGACGAGCGAGCGGCCGACAAGGGCCGAGAGATTTTCGCCATTCCACTGATGAACGACATCACGCCCTTCTCGGCAGACGAGTTCCCGACGATCGCTTCAAAGTCTAAATCCTCAGAGGCGCGGCCGGGTCGAAACGATCCGTGCACATGCGGGAGCGGGAAGAAGTGGAAGAAATGCCATGGCGCGTGACACTGGCGTTGCAGAGCTACTTCACCATCCGCAGCTTTGGCCGAATGTCAAAATGTTACGGGACGGAGGCAAGGGCACTCTTAATCCGCTGGTTGAAGGTTCGAGTCCTTCTGCCCTCACTCCGTAGCGAAGCTCGACGCCGTAGGCGTCGACTTCGCTCACTGCGTTCGTGCAGCTCGGTGGCTGCGCCACCTCGGCCGTCCGCTGCGCGTCCGGCGAGGACTCGAGGACCCGCGGAGGTCGCACCGTGCCGGTTGGCGTCGTTGGTGCTGGCCCGCATCGCGGCGACCGGCGACGAGCCGGCGGTGGTCGCGCTGCCGCATCTGCTCGCGCCGATCTCGACGAGGCCGGGGTTGGAGGCGAACGCTATGTGAGGGTCCTCGCCGACCAGAAGCACATGCGCGTGTCGCGGGCAGCGAGAACATCGTAGTGGTCGTCACCTCACCGAGACGACGGCGATGAACACCTGCGCTCTGGCCACGGGTGCGCTGATCGATCAGGACTTCCGGATCGTCGAGCTCGAGGGCGACCTGCCTGACGGCGGCGGACGAACAACGCAGGAGCTCCGAGTCGCAGGACCGACAGCCTACCTGGCCGCCAAAGCAGACGCTCTCCGGAGACGGAACAAGAACAAGGACGCGTACGACCTCATTGGGCTCGCCGAGTGCTGGCCCGGTGGGCCGACGGCGCTCGCGGCCGAGATCAAGGCGAGTAACATCTTCTCCGAGCTCACCGCTACGCTCGACATCCTGCGCGAGGAGTTCGCGACCATCGACGCCGCTGGAGCTGTGAAGTACGGCAGGTTCATGGCCACGGACAGCGAAGGGCAGGACGCAGCTGCTCAGCGGGCCGTCGGCGCATTCCGAGCACGATTTTCGGCCCTTGCTTGAGCAAACAAGCCCAGAGTCAGTTCAAGCCGAGCCTGGCTCGTCGTGGACGAACGTCGAGATAGGCGTGCTCGTGCGTGATGCCGCCTTCGCGCGCCGCGTCGGTGCCCAGTGGCGCGGCCTCGCGGAGATACCGAGGTCCCCTCGACGCGTTGTTCGGGCCATTGCTACGAGGTCCACTGCCTGGTGGAGGCGCCTCTACTCGCTAACGTGGCTGGCGAACAATGCGACGATCGCGTCGGCACTCCGCTTGTCGAGACCGTTCAGCGGACTGGCACGAACGAACCGTGGCGCCAACGGTCCCATGTCGTAGCCATCATCGACGATCACGACGTCCTCCGGCCTCACGTCGTTCTCGTCCATCCACGCCTGGATCTGGCGCCAGCGTGGTGCACCGTCGAGGGCCGGCGTTACACCAAGCAGAGTTCCGGCAATTCCCGCAGCCGTTAGCTCGTGCTGCAAGTGATGCGGCTCGCGACCGATACGCCAATCGGAGGACAAGACGATCTGGGCGCCGGTGATGCACAGGACCTCGCTCAGTCGCGTCGCCAGCTCTGGCTCGATCCAGCTCCGCAAGCCGACCGACGCGCCCGGATGGTAGCCGGTGCGATTGAGAACGCCATCGACGTCCAGGAACAGCACCCGCACATGGTCAGTGTACTGAGCGTTTCCGCGGAAACGTGACACCGGCGTGGCAGAACTACTTCACCTGGCCGATCTCGAGGCGTGCGCGACGCGTGACCTCGCGGGCGTCCCCCTCGACCGCCCGGATTTCCGCTGCAGATCGTTGCCATCGCGGTTCGTTCTGCTCGCGCCACGTGGCTCGCGCTGGGCGTGTGGCGCGTGTCACATCCCGTTCCTGCGGAAAACGTGATTCTCGTTCTCGGCCGCATCCTGCGATGCGTTCACCATGGGGCGAAGACCTACTCGGAGTCGAGGTCGCGCGTCGCTCGGCTACTCGTAGACAACACACGTCGCAGCCCCGACGGTCCTACGACCGGCCATTATTCAGATCGGCGATCGAGGAGGTCGCGGATGCTCGGCTGCGGCCACGTACGGGCACGCGGGAGACGCAGTGGGACGCGGAGGCCAGTCGCGACGCAGCTGATCATCATCGATCCGTGCCCGCCAGAACTCACCTTTCACCGCGGTGTCACCGCGAAGTGTCCGGGACCAGTCAAAGGGTCGCGGGTACGCGCGTTGCACTGGAGCACCAGCATGTCGAACCCATTCGCTTCCATCAGCAGCAATGAACTCTCGAACGTCGTCGGTGGAAAGACTCAGTCGAAGGACACCAAGAAGAAGATCCGCCCGATCTTCACGAACTTCGAGTTCGTCTCTACCAAGAAAAAAGAACACCAGGGGAGGGCTGTGATTCGCCCCTGAGCAGCCAGCGACAAGGCCCCTGTTCTCGTCGCGCAGCCACGCGTCCCCGCCGATCGATCTGCGATAGGCACCACGTCATGAGTGCGACGCATCCGACCATCTCGGGCCTTCGCAGCACACTCTCTGCGTCTCGCACTGCGCGTGCGTTCGCCGCCGAACTGGAACACCGCAGCCGTCAGCTGCTGAGCAACAGGTAGACGGGCAGTCTTGAGGTCAGCGACTCACGACGATCGGGCTCCGGTGCCTCGGTCATCGGGCGCGGCTCAGCGCACCAACATACCGTGATCCATCCGTCACCGCCCGCGCGCTCGAGATCCCTGATCACCCCGCTTCGAAAAGACCGGTCGGGGCTGGAATTTTAGCCGCTACTACGGTTGTAGTTGGGCTCCATGAGATACCCAGCCCGTTGGTTCACCTCTGTCCTTGTCAGCCTTTTGGTCGCGCCGGCGATAGCCGCCGCACAACCTGCCTTCGAGCTGCCGCAGCCAAGCCCGAGCGCACGCGCCGAGCAGCGGGTCGGCATCACCGCGTTCTCGATCGACTACTCGAGTCCCGGGGTGAAGGGCCGCAAGATCTGGGGCGAGCTGGTTCCATTCGACAAGGCGTGGCGGGCGGGCGCCAACCAGTCGACCACGCTCACGGTCTCCCGCGACTTCAAGCTTGGTGCGACGCCCGTGAAGGCGGGCAGCTATTCGATCTTCATGATCCCCACCAAGAAGTCGTGGACGGTGATCCTCAACTCCGATGTCAACGCGGGCGCCAACCACGATCCGAAAAAGGACATCGCCAAGGAGATCGTCACGCCGACGCAGCTGGCTCAGCCGCGCGAACGCCTCACCTACATGTTCAGCGACACGACCGACGATCGAACGTCGCTCGACCTCGAATGGGAGTCGATGCGGATCCGCGTGCCGCTGTCCGTCAACACCCGCAGCCATGTCGAGGCCGCGATCGACGAGGCCACCAACGCCGCATGGCAGCCGCACTTCAGGTCGGCGAACTATCTGTTCCAGGCCGGCGACGTCAAGCGCGCGCTGCCCCTGGTCCAGAAATCGATCTCGATCAAGCAGACATTCCGCAATGAATGGCTGCAAGCTCAGCTGCTGATGAAGACCGGCAAGAAAGCCGCGGCCAAGGCAGCTGCCAATCGTGCCCTGAAGCTCGGGGCGGGCCAGCCCGCGTTCGAACAGTTCTTCAAAGCTGAGATCACCAAGACCATCGCCAGCTGGAAGTAGTGGACCCCGTGCACGACGGCTTGCCGGGGATCGATCCCGGAACGCGAGCGGCTGTCGTCGCGCGCGCGCGTCGAGCGCTGGCTCCCGAGATCCATCGCGCGCTCTCCGCCCAGAACGCGCGGCTGGCTGCGAGCCCCGCACGAGACGCGCACCTTGCCGCGCTTGGATCCGGGGCCGCGGCCGTCGTGACTGGCCAGCAGGTTGGGCTGTTCCTGGGTCCGCTGTACACGCTGTACAAGGCGGCCTCGGCGATCGCGCTTGCGCGTGCGCTCGCAGCCGAGACCGGTGTGCCGGTGGTGCCGATGTTCTGGTTGCAGACCGAGGATCACGACCTGGTCGAGATCGCGAGCTGCGAGCTGGCCGCGGGCACCAGCTGCCAGACGATCACCACCCCGATCGATCGGGACAACCGGATCTCGATCGCGCACCTTCGCTTGCCCGATGCCGTCGAAGGCTGCGTCGCCATGCTCTCGGAGCTGCTCGGGACCGGACCGGATGCGACCACTCACCTCGAGCGCGTGCGCCGGCACTATCGCGCCGGCGTGTCGTGGAGCGATGCGTTCGCCGGGCTGCTGGGTGAGCTGTTCGCGCCCGAGGGACTCGTCGTCGTCGATCCGCGCGACCCGGCGCTCGCCGCGGTGGTCGCGCCGGTGCACGCGCGCGCGATCGAGGATGCTCCGCAGATCGCCGGTGCGTTGATGCAACGCGGTGACGAGCTCACGCGCGCAGGCAAGCCGGTACCGGTGCATGTTCGCCCCGGCGCGCCGCTGTCGTTCTTTCATCCGGACGGTGCGGCGGGGCCGCGAGTCCGGCTCGAGCCTACGAACGGCGGGTTCGTCGAGGTCGGCGGCAACCGTGTCCACGACCGCCGTGCGGTGCTCGCGGCCCTCGCTGCCGATCCACGGAGCTGTTCGACCAGCGCGCTGCTCCGGCCGATCGTCCAGGACACCTTGCTGCCTACGGCGGCGTACGTCGGCGGTCCTGCCGAGCTGGCGTACTTCGCGCAGTTGCCTCCGCTGTATCGTGCGTTCGATCGGCCGATGCCGCTGATCGTCGAACGCGGTCATTTCCGGATCGTGCCCTCGCGTGCACGACGCGTGCTCGAGCGACTCGAGTTATCCGCCGCGCAGCTCGAGCATTGCAGCGAGCCCGAGCTGCTCGCGCGGTTGCGAAGGTCCGCCGCGGGCGACGTCACCGGTCAGCTGTTCGGTCCGTTCGCGGCGGCACACGATACGTTCGCGACCCACCACGCCGGCAAGAATCCGGCGATCGCGCGGGCACTCGCGAACACGCGGGCGTCGGTCGAGCGCTCGGTGCGGCGATTCGCGGCGAAGTTCGAGCGGCTGTCGGCCTACGAGGACGCCGAGCTCGTGGATGCCGTCCGCCGTGCTCGCGCGTGGCTCGCGCCCGATGGTGAGCTCCAGGAGCGACGGCTCGGGCTGCCATGTTTCGCTGCGCGGCTCGGCGACCGGTACATCGTCGAGCGAGTGATCGCCGCGGCGGCGCCGTTCGATCCAGCAGTCCAGGAGTTGTCATGACGGACTTCGGTGTCAACGTTCTTGCGTTCGGCGCGCATCCCGACGATGTCGAGCTGTTTTGCGGCGGCATCGTGATCCGGCTCGGCGAGCTCGGTCACCGCACCGCGGTCTGTGACCTGTCGCGCGGCGAAAAGGCCAGCCACGGCAGCCCCGACGAACGCGCCAGCGAAGCCGAGGCGGCGAGCGCCGAGCTCGGCCTGGCGGTTCGCGACAATCTTGGCTTGCCGGATACCGAGCTCGCGACGACCACGACGCAGGTCACCGCCGTGGTCGCGCTGCTGCGCAGGCGCAGGCCAGAGCTCGTGCTCGCGCCCTGGCGTGAGGATCGCCACCCCGATCACATGGCTGCGAGCGAGCTGGTCACGCGGGCAGTGGTGTTTGCGGGCGTCCAGCGGTTTGCGCCCGATACCGGCGAGCGGTTCGTACCGCGCCAGCTGCTCTATTACGCGATGCGCCACCGGATCACACCAAGCTTCATCGTCGATACCTCGCAGGTCGCGGCGCGCAAGGCCCGCGCGATCGCGTGTTATCGCAGCCAGATCACCCGGCGGGCCGGCGACGATGCTCCGACCTTGATCAGCGCTCCCGGTGCATTGGCCGCGATCGAGGCGCGCGATCGGTACTACGGCAGCATGATCGGGGTTTCGCATGGCGAGCCGCTGCGCGCCGTGATGACACCGGGACTGGTCGATCCGGTGCGGCACTTCCGTGACAACCCGTTCGCGGGCGCCCACGCGTTCGAGCCGGTGCAACCATGACCCGTCCGCTCGCGATCGCCGCGGTTTGCTTTCCCGGTCTCGGCGGCAGCGGTGTGATCGCCTCCGAGCTCGCGCGCGGCCTCGCGCAACGCGGTCATCGCGTCATCATGCTCGCGACCGCCGTTCCCGAGCGACTCAAGGTCAACGGTGTTCGGTTCGAGCAGATCGACGTGCCATGCACGCCGGTGTCCGAGACCGCACCGTACGGCCTCGCAGTTGCCAATCACCTCGTCCATCTGGTTCGCCGCGAACCGGTCGATCTCGTGCATCTGCACTATGCGATCCCCCACGCGACCAGCGCGTTGCTGGCGGCGCAGGTGCTCGGCGCCGCCGCCCCCGCGATGGTGGTGACCTTGCACGGGACCGATGTGACCCGGCTCGGCGGGCACCCGAGCGTGAACCCCGCGACCGCGTTTGCGCTCGCTGCTTGTCATGGAGTCACGACGCCATCGCGGTTCCTCCGCCGTGAGGCGGCGACGTGCTTCGGGCTTGCCGAGGACTGCATCGAGGTGATCAACAACTTCGTCGACGTCGGGCGGTTCAAACCTCCAGCGCAGCGCGATCGGAGCGGACTCGAGGCGCTGTTCGCGTCGCCGCCGGGTGGTCCGATCCTGATCCATGTCTCCAATCTGCGCGCGATCAAACGCCCGGGCGATCTGATCACCCTCACGGCGCGGCTGCGCGATGTTCACGCGCGGATGGTCATCGTCGGTGAAGGCCCGGAGCGCGCGGCTTGCGAGGCCCGCGCTCGCGAGCTCGGCGTGACCGATGCGATCCGGTTTCTCGGCCGCCGCGACGATTTCGAAGGCCTGCTCGCGCAGGCCGATGGATTCGTGTTGCCGAGCGAGAGCGAGAGCTTCGGCGTTGCTGCGCTCGAGGCGCTCGCGTCGGGGGTTCCGGTGTTCGGCTACCATGTCGGCGGCGTGCCCGAGGTCGTGACCCCCGCGACCGGAACGCTGGTCCCGGCGCGCAACATCGAGGCGCTCGCCGCCGCGATCGTCGAGGGACTCGCCCATCGAGATGCGATCGGCCGTGCTGGGCGCGAACGCGCGACCACGCTGTTTCGCAGCGAGCACATCATCGCGAGCTACGAGTCGTACTTTCAGCGCATTCTCGCGGCGCGCAGCGGAGGTTCGCGATGATGCGAGCACTGGTGACTGCCTGTCTGTGGTTCGGGCTGCCGGCCTACGCTGGCGCCGGCGTCGGTGGTGCCGGCGAGCTCGCGCACGCGCTCGATCGGCTCGGATCGACGGGCCGCGTGCTCTACATCGCGGCGCATCCCGATGATGAGAACACGCGGCTGCTCGCGTACCTCTCGAACATTCGCCACCTCGATGTCGCCTACCTGTCGATGACGCGCGGCGGTGGTGGCCAGAACCTGATCGGTAGCGAGCAGGGGGTGCTACTCGATGTGATCCGTACCGAAGAGCTGCTCGCGGCGCGCCGGATCGACGGCGCTCGCCAGTTGTTCACCCGGATGCGCGACGTTGGCTACAGCAAGCGCCACGACGAAACGCTCGCGCTGTGGAACCACGAGGAAGCGCTCGCCGATGTGGTCTGGGCGATTCGATCGTTTCAGCCCGATGTGATCATCACGCGATTCACCGAGATCCCGCCCAATCACGGCCATCACACCGCGTCGGCGATCCTCGCGCGAGAAGCGTTCTCCGCCGCCGCAGATCCGAAGCGGTTTCCAGACCAGCTCCGGTACGTCAAGGTCTGGCAGGCCGCGCGGTTGTTGCGCAACCACTCGATGTGGGGCCGGAGGCCCGCGCCGCCTCCGACGGATGCGATCGCACTGGATGTCGGTAGTTACGATCCGCGGCTCGGGCTCAGCATGGGCGAGCTCGCGGCGCACTCGCGCAGCCAGCACAAGAGCCAGGGCTTCGGCGTCGCCGAGCAGCGCGGCGCGAACGTCGAGTACTTCGTTCACGTCGAGGGCCGCAAGGCGACCAGGGACATGTTCGAGGGCGTCGACCTCGGCTGGACCCGTTACGGCAGCGCGGGGCGGTCGTTTGCGACCGAGATCTCGAATGCGCAGCGATCGCTCGATCGCGATCATCCCGATCGCGCGATTCCCGCCCTGGTCGCCGCGCAACGTGCCCTCGACAAGCTGCCCGACGACCCGCGGGTCCGCGAGACCCGCCAGGCCCTCGACGAGCTGGTCGCCGCCGCGGGCGGCTTCTATGCACGGGTGACGGCTGCAGCTCCGACCGCCGCGCCGGGTGCGAGGGTCGAGCTCGGGATCGAGCTCGTCGCGCGTGGCACGCCGGTGACGGTGCGGCGTGTCGAGGTCGGCGGTTCGACTCCGATCACGGCGGCCACGCGGGTCGCGCTCGCCGAACGCAAACAGATCACGACCGCGGTGACGCTGCCAGCGCAGGCGGCGCCGTCCCTCGCGTACTGGCTCCAGCAACCGGCCCAGCCGGGCCGCTACACGGTTACCGACCCGCGAATGATCGGCGCGCCGCTCGGGCCGCCGGCGCTGTCGGCGACGATCGATCTGCTGATCGGGGGCCGTGTGGTGCGGCTGGTCCGTCCGGTCGTGCATGCGTGGACCGATCCCGTTCACGGCGAGCGCGTGCGGCCGTTCATGATCGTACCGCCAGCGACGGTCACGCCGTTGCGCGAGGCGGTGCTGTCGCCGGGGCGCCCGGGACCGGTCGACCTGCGAATCCGCGCGGGTCGCGATGGCGTGACGGGAACCGTCGAGCTCACGTTGCCAGCGGGCTGGACGGCCAGACCTGCGAATCAGCCGATCGCGCTTGCGAAGGCGGGCGATGAGATCACGCTGCGATTCGAGCTGTCCCCGCGCGGAGCTGCCAGGGCTGGAGATGCAACGCCGGTGGTCCGGATCGACGGCACGAGCTGGTCATTGCGCGAGGACGAGATCGACTACCCGCACATTCCGCGACAGCTCGTGCTGCGGCCCGCGACGGTCCGACTCGTTCCGATCGAGCTGCGCGCACCGACACGCGCGATCGGTTACGTGCGTGGCTCCGGCGACTCGATCCCGAGCGACCTCCGTCATGTCGGCTTCAAGGTCGAAGAGCTCGACGATGAGACCCTACGGAGCGGCAACCTCCGCCGCTACGGCACGATCGTGCTGGGGATTCGTGCGCACAACACCAGACCGGTCCTGGCGCGATCGAACGCGCGGCTGCTCGAGTTCGTGCGCACCGGCGGCACGCTGCTCGTTCAATACACCACGCTCGGACCGACGGGCCTCGGGCCGTACCCGTTCGAGCTAAGTCGCGATCGGATCACCGACGAGACGGCCGCGCCGGTGTTCCTCGATCCGAACAACCCGCTGCTCAAGCGGCCCCACGCGATCACGGCCGCGGACTTCGACGGCTGGGTCCAGGAGCGCGGCATCTACTTTGCGGGCACGTGGGACCCTCACTACAAGCCGCTGCTGCGATTCTCCGATCCGGGGGAGCAGCCACTCGATGGTTCGTTGCTGGTCGCCCGGCACGGCAAGGGGCGGTTCATCTACACCGGCCTGGCGTTTTTCCGCCAGCTCCCTGCCGGAGTCCCGGGCGCGTTCCGGCTGTTCGCAAACCTCGTGCGTGATCGATGACGTCGAACGAGCACGCGCCGCGGTCGGTCGATGAACCGCCTCCGTTCTGGTCGCGCTGGAGCCGGATCTATGTGTTCGTAGCCGTGCTGCTGGTCATCGAGGCGATCGCATTCTGGATCGTCACCCGGTGGGCGTCGTGACGGGACTGGCGCTGGTCGATTGGGTCGTGTTGCTCGGATCGGTCGCGTTCATCGCGATCTACGGCGCATGGCGTACGCGCCACGTTCGCGATGCCAACAGCTTCCTGCGCGGCGATGGCTCGCTCCGCTGGCCGACGATCGGGCTCAGCATCATGGCGACTCAGGCGAGTGCGATCACGTTCATCTCGACGCCAGGGCAGGGCTATCAGGACGGCATGGGGTTCGTGCAGTTCTATCTCGGCCTGCCGATCGCGATGATCGTGATCAGCGCGGTGTTCGTGCCGGTGTTCTACCGACTCGAGGTTCGCACCGCCTACGAGTACCTCGAGCACCGGTTCGACGTCAGGTTGCGCTTGTTCGGTGGGTTTCTGTTTCTGCTCGGACGCGGACTCGCAGCCGGCATCACGATCTACGCACCGTCGATCATCTTGTCCCAGATCCTGGGTTGGCCCCTGCAGGCGATGATCTTGATCATGGGCGTCGGGGTCATCGTCTACACGGTCGTCGGCGGCACGCAGGCCGTCGGCATCACGCAGAAGCACCAGATGATCGTGATGATGACCGGGTTGGTGGTCGCCGCCGTCATCGTGATCTGGAAGTTGCCCGAGCAGGTGTCGGTAGGCGGCGCAGTGCAGCTCGCCGGAGTGCTCGGTCGCATGGACGTGATCAGCTTCGACCTCGACTTCACGAGTCGCTACAACTTCTGGTCGGGGATCGCCGGTGGCTTCTTCCTCGCGCTCTCCTACTTCGGCACCGATCAATCCCAGGTTCAGCGCTATCTGTCGGCGCGTTCGGTCGGTGAGAGCCGGCTGGGGCTGTTGTTCAACGGGATCTTCAAGATCCCGATGCAGTTCTTGATCCTGTTCACCGGCGTGATGGTGTTCGTGTTCTATCTGTTCGTCCGCCCGCCGGTGCACTTCGACGCGCCGACGCTGGCACGGGTCCAAGCCGCGCGGCCCGCCGAGGTCGCCGAGCTCGACGCGCGCTATGACGCGCGGCTCGCCGAGCAACGCGCCGCGGCGCTCGCGTTCCTCGATGCCCGCGGTCACCCCGATGAGCCTGCGGCTCGTGAACGTGTTCAGCGTGCCGCCGCCGAGGTCGAACAGGTGCGGACCGACACCAAGGAATTGATTCGCGAGACGCTGCCCGGTGTCCAGACCCGCGACACCGATCATGTGTTCCTGTCGTTCGTGCTCGGGCAGCTGCCGGTCGGGGTCGTCGGCCTGTTGATCGCGGTGATCCTGTGCGCCGCGATGAGCTCGGTCGCGAGCGAGCTGATCGCGCTCGCCACGACCACCACCGTCGACTTCTATCTGCGACGTCGCCAGGCGCGCGGTCTAGCAGCCAACTCACCCGACAGCGAGCTCCGGGTCTCGAAGATCTTGACGGTGCTCTGGGGTGGCTTGGTGATCGCGTTCGCGAGCACCGCGAAGCTGTTCGACAACCTGATCCAGGCGGTCAACATCCTCGGCTCGCTGTTCTACGGCACGATCCTCGGCTTGTTCGTGGTTGCGTTGTTCTTACGCCGGGTCACGGCGACGCCCGCGCTGATCGGCGGGCTCGTCGCGCAGACGTTGATCATCGTGATGTTCTTCGTGAGCGATCTCGGGTTTCTCTGGTTCAACGTGATCGCCTGCATGACGGTGGTGGTGGTCTCGCTCGTGCTGCAGATGATCCGAGGAACAACTGCGAAGATGCGCGATCGCGCGCCCGCCTGAGCGACCACTCCCGCGGGTAGCGAGTCCTCCGCTACGCGGCGACTTGACGATCGAAGCTCGGTGGTGCCTCCCGATCGCGATCGCTGGCAGCGGCAGATCGCCCTTCGGATCACCAGCTGTGGAGCAAACTCGGTCTACACTTGCTGCAGTGCTGCCCCTCGACCTCATTGCTCGAGCCCAGTCATTTCGTGCCATGGCACTCGCCGCGCTCGCGATCGGGTGCGGCATCGCGGCCATCGTGTACTGGCGATGGCCTTCGCCGCCCTCCGCACCGGTTCGCGTCGCGATTCGCGTCGCGTGCGACGACCCGGCGCGCTGCGCGCTCGCCGAGTCACTCGCGCTCGACGTCTGGACCGAGGGTGGACGGCCCGGCCTGCCGTTCGACATCGTGGTCGCGAGCGATAGTCTGGCGGTGCTCGACGCGCACCACATCGCGTGGACCGTCGTGGTGCCGGACATCGACGCTGCAGCGCGCGACGAAGCCGAGCGCTTGCGTCGCCCCGCGGCCCTGCGCCCCGCCGACTGGTTCGCCGAATATCACGACTACAACGAGATCTCCGACCACGTGCGCCAGCTCGCACAGCTCGCTCCCGAGCGCGCATCGCTGCACGCGATCGGCGCCTCGGTCGAGGGGCGGCCACTGTGGGCCTTGCGGATCGGTGGCCAGCGCGCAGACGCGACGCCGATGTTGATCAACGGTACCCAGCACGCGCGCGAGTGGATCGCAGCAATGACCACGACCTGCATCGCAGATCACCTCGTGCGCGCCTACGACACCAACGCCGCGATCCGCGACTTCGTCGACCACACCGAGCTATGGGTGGTGCCGGTCGTCAACCCCGACGGCTACCAGTACTCGTGGGGCAACGACCGCTACTGGCGCAAGAATCGCCGCGGCCGTCATGGTGTCGATCTCAACCGCAACTTCTCCATCGGCTGGGGTGGCCCCGGATCGAGCAAGAACGAACGGGCGGAGAACTATCGAGGCGAGTACGCGTTCTCGGAGCCGGAGAGCATCGCGCTACGCGATCTCGTGAAGCGGGAGCAGGTTGCCGTCCACGTCGACTTCCACTCGTACGGCCAGCTCGTGCTCTATCCGTGGGGGTATACGTCGAAGCCCGCAGAGGATCGCGATCGATTCGCCGCTGTCGGCGACGACCTTGCGTCGGCGATGTTCGTGACGCATGAGCGGCGCTATACGTTGATGCAGTCGGTGGAGCTCTACCCCGCAGGCGGGACGATGGCCGATTGGATGTACGGCGAGGCTCGCGCCCAGTCGTTCACGATCGAGCTTCGTCCCGATCGCTGGTCGGGGGGCAGGCAGGGCTTTGTCTTGCCGCCAGAACAGATTCGTCCCACGTGCGACGAGGGGCTCGCCGCGGTCCTCGCGCTTCGTCAAGCGCACGATCTCGGGCGCTAACGCGTGCACTTCGGCTGCCAGCCACCACCGGGCTGGCGCTCTCGAAACTCCTCGCGAAGCTCGCTCCGTGCGTCGGGCCGCAGTAATTCGCACGGATCGAACCAGTGCGGTGTGATCGCGCGGCCTAGCAGCTCTGGAAGATCGCCCGAGAACTCGGCGTTCTCCGGGCACCGCCAGTGCCACAGCGCGAGTCGTTCGGGCGCACGCTCGAACGAGAGCACTTCCTTGACGCCACCGTTGCAGTTCGTGGCGATCACCAAGACGCCCCCCGGCAGGGCATCAGAGATCACCGGTTTGACCACCAGGTCGTGGTGAAACTCGCCCTGCTGCCAGTGATCGAGCACGTCGTACCCGCCACACAGCACCCGCAGATCGGACAGCAGGTCTCCGAGCGCGAGCGCACCGGCGAGTCGATCGAGGATGGTCATCGCGCCGATCATGATAGCGCTCGAGACGCGGCTGGGGCCGGCAGATCGTGGCACTGCCTGACATGTTGGCGTGGCGCTCGCCGACGCGGCGATCAGCGCACGAGTGACAACCGTTCGCCCGCGGTCGCGACGTAGCGCTGGCGGAGCGGATCCCAGCTGTAGACCCCGGGACCGGAGTCAACGTCGAGATCGCGAATGGCATGCTTGATCGGCCGGAACCCGTCGGTGAGAGGGATCGCCTCGACGACGCGTAGCCGCCGCGGCCGGGCGTATTCCGGCAGCGTGATGGTCGCCTCCGCGAGTGCACCGAGATCGAGCGAGCGGCCCGGTGACAGCTGGATCGCGACGATCGGGATCTCGGCGCCGGCGTGCTCGGGATCGGGGCGCGCGGCGGCAACACAGGACGCCACGCCGGGGGCTTCGTAGAGCGCATCCTCGATCCGCGTCGAAGCGACAGCACCCATGTTCGTCGAGATCATGTGGCTGGCGCGATCGACCAACCAGTAGTCCCCCTGCGCATCGACGCGAAACAGATCGCCAGTGATGAACCACAGGTCACCGATCTCGAACGCATCGCGAATCAGCCGGCGCGGATCGATGTGCGCGACGTCGGCGCCCGCGCGTCCCGACAACCTCGCCATCAGCATCCCGGGCTCGTCGAGCCGCGCGTTGACCAGCCGGCCGGTACCGTCGCGAACGAAGTCGCGGTCGGGCACGCTCCACGCCGCGATCGCGACATCGGGGCTGCCGGGCAATGGTCGCCCGACCGAGCCGATCTTCTTGCCCGCCGCATTCGCGAGCACGGTGTTCGCCTCCGTCGATGCGTAGAACTCGAGTACGCCGACCGGACCGAACCGCTCGCCGAGCCGTCGCCATACATCGCGGCGCATCCCGCTGCCGGCGAACAGCCGGATCGGATGGTTGTTCTCGCCGACCACGGCGGGCGCATCGACGAGCCGCCGGCACATCTCACCCGCGTGGAAGATCACGCTGACGCCGTAGCGCCGTACTTCGTCCCAGAACGAGGTCGCCTCGAACACGAATGGCGCGCCTGCGAGCTCGGCGGCTGAGGCGGGTCCACGGTCGAGCGACGCGAGCGCGAGGCGTGCGCCACCGGCGAGCGCGCTGCCCGCGGAGACCAGCATCCCCGACGGATGATGAAGCGGGAGGCAACAATACACCGTGTCGCGCGTGGTCAGCATCGCCGCCGCCGCGGCGCCGAGCGCGGAGAACGCCCAGCGCCGGTTGGTGATCCGCGTCGCGCGCGGTGGCTCGTGACGACCCGACGACACGAACACCATCGCGAGGTCACGCGCGCGCCCTGGGTCCGGCCGGTACCACGTCGGCAACACCACGGTCTCGGGATCGATCGCCTCCATGTCGATGACGTCGGCGGGTAGGTTGCGCGGGGACCCGGGGGTCCACGGCACCTGTCCCACGCCGCCGAGCACCAGGATCTTGCCGCCGATCGCGGTGCGCGCGCGCGTCGCGCTGTCGGGATCGGTGATCAGCACGCTCGCTTCGCCCAGCTCGATCGCACGCGGCAACACGTCGTCGGGCGTCTCGGGAGACAGCAACACCGCCACCGCGCCGAGCCGGTTGATCGCGCACACCAGCGACAGATGGCTCGGCCTCGACTTCATCATCACCGCGACGCGCTCTTGCGGCTGGACACCACATGCGATCAAGCCGCGGACGATCGCGTCGACGCGGCGATTGGCGTCTTCATAGGTGAAGGCCCGGCCGCGAAACAAGAAGAACGTGCGGTCGCCGATCCGGCGCGCCTGATCGGAGAGCGATCGGCTGAACGAGATCTGTGAATCATCGTGCAACGTGCGCAGCTTGGCGAGCCGCGGCAGCTGCCAGCGCGCGTTGTCGAGGTAGTTGCCGAGATCCTCGGCCAGCTCGCTCAATCGATCGAGCGCGGCGTTGGCGGTCTTCTCCACCAGCTCGCGCGCCAGCTCGACATCGAAGCCATCGCCGCGATCGTCGTCGTCATCGCCGTCGTCGCCGCCATCGTGATCGGCCGGCGAGGGCTGGCTGGCACGGACGTCGATGGCTCCGGCGGGCAGTGCTCCGGTGCCTTCGAGCCAGCGCATCCAGGTCGCCACGCCCGGCCACGTCGTCTCCAGGGCGCCCTGGCCGACGACCAGGCCGAAGTGGCCGGCGGCGAGCTCGACCTCGAACATCATATCGACCTTGGGCGCGGCTCGGCGGATGCCGCGCACCGCCGCCGGTCGTCCCATCTCGTCGCGATCGCCGACGAAGTACAGGATCGGACACGTCAGGTCCGCGAGCGTGACGGTGTGCCCATCGATCACGATACCGCCCGACGCCAGGCGATTGCCGACGATCAGCTCATCGACGAACGAACGAAACGCGGGACCTGGCCATGCGACGAATCCATCGCCGCCCAGGAACAGTCGCTTGGCCTCGCGCTTCTCGAGCGCCTTGCGATCGTGCAGATTGCGCACGAAGTCGATCAGCGCCTGCGCTTCGCGCCGCGCCGAGATCAACCGGAACCCCGTGGACGTGAACACCCCGGGTAAGCCTTCCATGTGCGCCAGCGGCCATGACAGCGCCGCGCGGACCCCCGCGGCGAGCCGCTCGGTCGCGTCCTCGCCGACCACCAGCGAGCGATGGATGTCGACCGGGCTGCCCATCGTGATCACCGAGGCAACGCCCTCTGCCTTGCGCAGCGCCGCGGCTTGATAGCAGAACATGCCGCCCTGCGAGTAGCCGGCGAGGTGAACCTCGGTGTTGGTGGCGCGGCGCACGCGATCGATCGCCTCGGAGACCGCGCGCACGTGGTCGTCGAGCGTGCGGTTCATCCCGCCTTCCTCGCGCTCGGGGGCACCGAAGTCGACGAGCCACACGTCGGCACCGGCGCGGCTGAGAAAGCTCACGGCGCTGTGCTCGGGCGAGATGTCGTAGATCTCCGATGCCACCATCAGCGGTGGCACGAGCAGCAGCGGCTTGACGATCGCCGACGGTGCGGAGTGGGCGCGCGGATAGTGGCGCAGCCGATACACACGCTCCTCGTGGTGCACCTCGAACGGCGCGCTGTACGGCGCCGTCAACCGACCCGCACGCGCGAGCTCGAGCGCGTTCTGCCACGCCAGGCCCAGCCGGCGCAGTCGCTTTGCCCACCAGATCTGCCGGCGGCGGCGAGCCGTCGGAGACCCGCGAGGCTTGGAGTCGGTCGCCACGGACGCAGTATATGCACGTCCGCGGCGAGCAGGTCAGCTCACAGCGGCTCGCACGCGTGGCGCGCTACTGTGGGTCGCCGCCGAGCCGGTAACCGACGCCGCGCTTGCTCTCGATCACGTCGTCAGCCTGCACCGCCGCGAGCTTGCGCCTCACGCGATGGACCAGCTCCCGAACGTTCTCGCTATCGGCCTGCACCGATTTGAACGACAACGCGTCGGCGATCTCGTGCCAGGCGACGTACGCGAGCTCGCGATCAGCCACCGTGCGCCTGCGCTCGACCAGGAGCTGCAGCAACCCGAACTCCATCGCGGCGAGCTCGATCGAGGATTCGCCCAACCGCAAGATTCCACCGTCGACGCGCTGCCGCAGATCGAGATCGCGTCCGCTGGGCGTGGTGACCTTGGCGCTGAACACCAGCTCATCCCGATGGCTCGGCATCGTGCGGCCCGAGCCGCGCGGTGCCTCGACTTTTGGCAACGACGCGGGCCAGAAATACAGCCGGACATCGCCTAGCCGCACCGTGCAGCCGCTCTGTAGATCAGCGCTGGTGACCCGCTGGCCGTTGACCTCGATGCCGTTGCGGCTCGAGTTATCGACGACACGCCACTGCGTACCGGCGACCTCGATGGTTGCGTGGCGGCTCGACACCGAGGCGTGAAGCACCGCGATGTCGATCGTTGGATCGCGACCGATGACGGTCCCCGCCGCCGCGCCATGAGCAACGCCCCATGCATCGACCAAGCTGACCAGGGGAGCAGGTACCCTGGAGATGATCTGCTCACTCGTCAGGCCGGGCGACGCGATCGCCACCCCATGACTCATGCACAGGACGCCGATCGACCTGGGAGAGCTGCACAACAGGCACGGAACCATTCCCACCGACGATCACCCGTAACCTTGGCCTGAGCAAGTGAACGGATTACCAGCTTCCAGCGGCCATCACGCCCAGCGAGCCACGTTCCCCTACCCAGGGGGCATAGGTCGTCGAGCTACCGGTTGCGTCTGGCTTGAGATATTTCGGGTCGGGAGCCTGCTCGCGGGTCATCATGATGCCCAGACCAAAGCCGCCCCACAGACCGGCGGTCATGCACGCCGCAATCACATCCGCGTTGCGCTCCGTCGTTCCGGTGTCTGTGTCCTTCTTGGTCGTAAGGCCGGCAACCATTCCGCCGACCAGTGCTCCGACCGCCGTCGACGCAAACACCAGCTTGGCGCGGCGTGGTGACCAATCGAGCTTCGGTGCGATCAGCGCGCCGGTCAATACGCCGGCATCGAGACCGAGCGCGAGCGCACCATTCTCCCAGCTATCGAACGTGCCGTTGCGGCTCCCGGTGATCGCGCCGAGCGCAGCGGTTGCGGAGCCGAGCAGGGCCACGTTGCCGACGAACGTCGCCTGGCCAGACGTCAGATCCGCAGCCTGGCCATAGACGAATCCGCCGCTCGTGCCGACGGCGCTGCCGAAGAACAACAGCGCGAGCACCTCATCGGGATCCTCCCAGCCGGTCGGCCGGATCAGCAGTGCGCCGTTCGCGGCGCCCACCATCAAGCCGATCGTCGTCGAGTGCGCGGCGCCCGCGGTGATCTCGTATTTCTCGGTCAGCAACCAACCCGCCGCACCGCCGCCGGCGACACCGGCGAGCAAGATCATCGTGCCTGCGCCGCCGTTCTCGACATCCTGGCGGACCAGGATGTCGATCGAGGCGAGTGCACCGACGGCGGCGAAGTCAGCGATCACTTCGCCCTGGTGGAGTCGACGCGCGGTCATGCTCTTGGAGACCTGGGGCTCGGGATTGGCAACCGGTTGCGGCGCGGACACCGGCTGCGGATACGGCTGCGGTTGTGGATATGGATACGGGTAGGGCTGCGGATACGGCTGCTGCTGCTGGGGCTGCGGATACGGATACGGGTACGGGTAAGGCTGCTGCTGTGGGTAGGGCTGAGGAGCAGGATAGGGCTGTTGTGGGGGCGGCGCCTGCGGCTGCGGTGCAGGTGCGGGCGCCTGACCCATCAGCGTGGCATCGCTCGGCGTGGTGGATTGTGTGGGTTGCTGCGCGGTTTGTTGCGGAGGCGCGTACCGCGGGGACGACGCTGGATCCGGCTGCGCGTACGGCTGCGGTTGGGCGACCTGCGCTCGAGGAAAACATCCGGCGAGCATCAGTGCACCGACCGTCGCTACAAAGTTTCGCATTGAACCATTATCGTCGTTGGCTCGTCGCCGACAATGCCCGAGAGCGTTAGCTCACGGTGATACCCGAATCGTCGGTGAGTGATTCGTGAGACTCAAGAGCACAGGATATGATCGACCAATGCGGCACGCCCTGGCAGCGCTGACCTTCGCATCGTCGACGGTGGGAATCGTGGGCTGCTCGATCATCTACGATCCGGGCAACATCCGCGGCACCGACGCAGGCCTGCCGATCGATGCGTTTCAAGTAGATGGTGATCCCAAGATGGTCAGCGTCGACGATGCGGCGCCGGCGCTGCTCTACGAGGGGCAGGGTGAGGGGGCAACGCGGCGCGCCGTACTCACACTCAAGGGTCACCACTTTGTCGCACCCGCGACGGTGGCGTTGGTTCCCGTCGGAGACACGCCGGATCTCACGGTGCACAACGACGAGATGCACATCGCGCCGACCGGCAACGTGTTGATGGTGCCGGTGACGATCCCGGTCGATGTCACCCGCGGTGAAGCGACGATCGCCGTCACCGTCACGCTGACCCAGGCTGACGTCACCACGATGCTCGAAGGCAAGCTGCAGCTGCAGATGCTCGACGAGCTCGATGACACCGATACGATCGCGAGCGCCGCGGATCTGAAGCCGCTCTACTCGCGTGTCGATCGTACGATGGCGCTGACGTTTCCGCCGATCGCCAATGGCGCGCCGGTGATGATTCGCGCGGTGTCGTCGATCAAGCTCGGCGACGTCACGGCGAAGGCGAGCGGGATCACCAGCGGTCCTGGCGGCAAGAACGGCGGCACCAACATGGCCAAGGGTGGTGGTCTGGGTGGAGGAAATCCGAACCTCAACGGAGCTGGCGGCGCCGGCTATCGATTCAAAGGCGCGAACGGCAAGAACCTGTTGAATGCCGACTCGGGCCAAGGCGGTCCTGCCAATGGCCACGATCTCGTGCCCAGCTTCGATGACAACGCGGCGAGCGGCGGCGGTGGTGGGTCCGGATCGATCGGCGGTGGCGGCGGCGGAACGGTCGAGCTGACGGCGGGTGACACCGTGGAGGTCGTCTCGATCGACGTGAGCGGTGCAGCAGGTCAAGGAGGCAGCGGTCTCAGCGGTGGCGGTGGTGGCGCCGGTGGCACGGTGGTCCTGCGCGCGCTCAACACCGTCACGATCACCGGTGCCGTGAATGTGAACCCCGGAGCCGGCGGGAGCGGGACCCTGGGCAACGGTGGCGCTGGCTCGCTCGGTCGCGTTCGCATCGACGCGTGGGACGTCGTCGGTGCCCCGGACGGTGCTCACCGCGGGTTTTCGTTCGACCCGACCACGCCGCTGTTCCAGCGCAACCCGATCCAGTCGTTGAGCGGCAAGGGAACGGCAGCCGATCAGTTCCTGGTCGTCGTGCGCAATGCTCAGGGAACACCGACCTCGCCACAGCCGCTATCGTTCGTCGACAGCGCGGTGACGTTGTCGCCCGGGTTGATGCCGTACACCGAGGGTTACAACCGGGTCTGCGTGTACCCTGCGGCCGGTGGGCTCTCGCACGTCGAGGCACTCAACTGCATGGACCTCGCGTACCTGCCGTGATCCCGCGGGCGCTGACCGCCGGGCTACTTGCGGCGTAGCGCGGCGTCGCGCCGGATCTTGGTCAGCTTCGCTGCCGTCGCATCGCGGCGATCCTGGCTCACGATCTCATCGAAGATTCTGATCATCCGGTAGCGAGTCCACAGATCGCCCGCCTTGTCGCCCAGGCCGCCGAGCTCCTTGCCGACCGCGGCGTGAAGCTTGATGAGCGAGTCGCGCGTGATCGGCCCTGACGGCGTCTCGATGGTGGCCGGCTTGACCTTCGCGATCGCGGGTTCCGGAGCCTTGGTCTGCGACTTGACCGGCTTCGATGTCGACGATGGGGTCGGATGCCGCCTCGCGACCGCAGGGGTGTGCTTGGTCCGCGCCGGCGCAGCTGGAGGATCGGGCTCCGCCGTGGCCGGCGTGGGATCGACGACCGGGGACACCGCCGGCATGGGAGGCGATGACGCAGGCGCCGGCTCCACCGCGGCCGGGATCGGAGCAGGTGGCGGCGCGGGCATGGGGCTCGGCGCTGGTCCCGCGTGCGCGAGGGTAGGCGATGCCGGGCCTGGATCATCGCCGCGCGTCGTCGCGAAGCCGACCACAGCGGCGATCAGCACCACGCCGCTGGCGATCAGCGGCCACCGCCGCCTCGCAGCCGTGGGGCTTTCGTCCACCGGCGACCGGAGCGGAGGCGAGATCTCGGTGGCCAGCTGATCCATCGCGCGTGGATCCGTCGCACCCGCTGGCTGGATCTCGTCGGCGGGAGCGGTGCTCGGTTCGTGGATCAGCGGAGACACCTCGATGTTCGCCGGCTCGACGCGGATCGGATCCGATGACTCGGTCCGGATCGGCATCATCATCACCGGTGCGAGCGATGCACTGAGGTGCTTGGCTGCTTCGATGCGGTCACTGGCGATCAGATCGAGCAGCTCGCGCGCGGCTCGTGCGGTGTCCGGACGCGCCTCGCGTTGCTTGGCCATCAGATGCCGGGCAAACGCCTCGAGCAGCGGATCCACCACGAGGCCGGATACCCGCATCGAGATCGGCGGCGGATCGAGCATGAGATTCGCTCGCGCGACCGTCGCGCCGTTGCCATCGAACGGCAGCTTTCCCGACAGCATCTCGTAGACCATGATCCCGAGCGCGAACAGATCGATCCGATGATCGAGCTTGTCCGCAACCGCCTGCTCGGGCGCCATGTAGTGCGGCGTGCCGAGGACCAGCCCGTTGGTGGTGAGCCGCGAGGTCATCTCCTGCGGGTCGCAACCATCACGCAAGATCGCGATCCCGAAGTCGACGATCCGCGGAATCTCCACACCGTGCGCGTCTCGCTCCACGATCACGTTCTCGGGCTTGAAATCGCGATGGATGAGGCCGTGCTCGTGGGCGTGATACAGGCCCTCGAGCATCTGGCGGGTGAGCGCGATCACGCGCTCCGGCGGCATCGGCGCCTGGGACAGCAGGCTCGCAAGGTCGCGGCCCTCCGCGAATTCCATCACCATGTAGCGCAGGCCGTCGGGCGTCTCGGAGACGTCGACGACCCCGGCCACGTTGGGGTGGCGGAGCCGGCCGGCGAGCTCGGCCTCGCGCTCGAACCGCTGGACGATCTTCTTGTCCTCGAGCATGCGTGGATGCAGCGTCTTGACCGCGAACAGCCGGCCCACCTTGACGTGGCGAGCCTTGTACACCGCACCCATCGCGCCTTCTCCGAGCCAGGCCTCGATCTTGTAGCGATTGGCGAGGACCTGGCCGATCAACGCCTTGCTGGCTTCGGTTTCAGCGGTGCGCGGCATCAGAACCGTCCCACCGCCGTGACCGCGGCGCCACCCTGCTCGGGCGTCACGAGCAAGCTCGCCTCGCGCGACGACGTGTAGAACAGCACCACCGTCGCGATCGCGAACCCGGTCGCGGCAACGAAGCTGAGATCGGCGATCAAGCCCGATGTCCGGATCGACTGGCGCTTGCCGTTGGAGCACGCGTCTCGCAACGCCTCGCAATCTTCGTAGGCGCTGCGGGTCTTCAGCCCGAACCCGATGCCCAGGCCGAGACCCACCACCGCGCCACCCGCGGTGAGCTTCGCGGCGAGAGTGAGATGGCGCGGCACGCCGGGCACCACCTTGCCGGCAGGCGCAGCGGGCCCGGTCGCGCGCACGCGCGGCGCGGCATCGGGGAGCAGCTGGCGTGCGACCGCGGTGAATCGCGCCTTGGCCTCGTTGGTGCCTGCGATCGCGATCGCGGGTCGCGCCATCGATTTGCCGGACTCCACGTCCACCCACGTGCTGTCGACCTGGATCGCTCCACCCTCACCGGTGTCGACCATCGCGAGGAACAGCAGCTGGGTTGCGGACAACCGGCGCGCGACCTCGGCGACACAGCTCGGGATCACCAGACAGTCTGCGGGCACACCCTCGGGCGGCAGCTGGCGACGCGCTTCGATGCCACCGACGGCATCGATATCGAGCTCGGCGACCAACGCGTCGACCAGATCCTGGCTGAGCGAATCGACCCGTGACGCTTCGATGTTGACGGCGATCGGCGTGATCACGCCAACGCGCGTTCGATTCTCCGCGGCGGCGACCAGCGGCATGATCGAAACCACGAGCGCGACTCCAGCGCTAACGAGACGACAGAGCTTTGGCACTGCTGCTCTCAAGGATAGCGAGAGTCGGCCGAGAGTTCAGCGTCGCGGGTGTTAGAGATGGGTGAGGATCCTGCGCACTCTCACCACACTTACTTACCCGGTAGCTGTTTTGCCTTGTCGCCCTGAAACAATCGCTGACGCCGCCCCGTGCGGTTGTAGCGGAGGGCATAGCTGACGCCCGCAATTCCCGACAGCGGGAGCGTTACCAGGAGCACGGGCATGAGCAGCATCGTCGGCAGAAAGCTCGCGGCGGCGGCAAACGCGACCCACGCGGCCGACGCAGGGATCGCCTCCCGGAACGAACCGGCGTAGAGCCAACCCAGTGGGCCAAGGACGAGCGAGGCGAGCCCCGATTTGGCCCACGACTTCTCGCCCTGCTTGGGTGCGCGTGTGAGCTCCTGTTTCATGCCATGTGCACGCTTGGCGAGCGCGAGCGCACTGCCCAGCTCGTCGGTCTCGTCGCGATCGGCGTCGCGACCTGCGGCCGGCCGGCGGGTAACCAGCGCCGCCTGTCGCTCGCGCAGCTCGTCGCGCTCGGCCAGCTGTGCCGCCCGCTGTTCGCGGACCTTGACGAGCGCTGCCTCCTTGCGGGCCTGCTGGGCCTCGGCGTCTGCCTTGACCTCGGCCTCCAGAGCAGCCAGCCGAGCCATCACCGCACGGTCATCTTCGGTCACGCCGGTGACTATGGCATGATCCGTCCAAATGTCGCTGAGGCTGCTCGTGCTCGCATGCATGCTGTTCGGCTGCGGGGGTGGGCCTGAGCCACTCAAGCCCGGTGAGCCGCAGACCGCGCGCGCCAAGCTCCGGCTCGAGGCGAAGAAGAGCGGTGAGCTCGACGAGCGCAAGCCAACCACCGGCAAGGGCTGGCGCTACCAAGGCGATCGCGACAACTGCT
>JBFWXW010000022.1:0-90110 GCA_050187075.1 Kofleriaceae bacterium
AGTCGGGCGCCGGCGGTCGACGTGATCGCGGGGCCCGACAGCTACCGCCACATGCCGGACCTGCTGGCCGCGGCGCGCGCGCATCGCGGAGCCAGCGATGTTGCTCCGAGCACCGAGGTCGCCGTCGAGCAAGGCCCCGCAGGTCCGCTGTGGGTCAACGTCAAGCTCGACAAGGCCGAGACCTACGAGGGCCTGTCGGGTGCGACCGGTGGCGATGGCGTGTCGGGGTTCATCACGATCCAGCGCGGCTGCGACAAGTTCTGCACGTTCTGCGTCGTACCGTTCACGCGCGGTCGCGAGCGCGGCACCGCTCCGCGTGAAGTGCTGCGCCAGGCGCGCGAGCTCGCCGCGGCCGGGTATCGCGAGGTCGTGTTGCTGGGCCAGACCGTGAACTCGTATCGCTGGGAGGACTCCAGCTTCGCGGATCTTCTGCGTGCGGTGGCACGGGTCGACGGGATCGAGCGCGTGCGGTTCACCTCGCCCTACCCCGTCGATTTCACCGACGAGGTGATCGCGGCGATCGCCGAAGAATCCAAGATCTGCAAGTACGTCCATCTGCCGCTACAGTCCGGATCCGACACCGTGCTCGCACGGATGAAGCGCGGCTACACCGTCGACGATTACCGCGCGATCGTCGGCGCGCTGCGCCGGGCGATACCCGACATCGCGCTATCGACCGACATCCTCACCGGGTTCTCGGGCGAAACGCTCGACGATCACGCCGCGACGCTCGCGATCATGCGCGAGATCCGATTCGACAGCGCGTTCATGTTCGCGTACTCCGAACGCGACCTCACCGCCGCGGCCAGGAAGCTGCCCGACGACGTGCCCGAGGCCGAGAAGAAGCGGCGACTCGCCGAGATCGTCGGGCTTCAGGAAAACATCTCCGCCGAGGTGTTCGCGGCGCAGGTCGGTCGCCGCGAGCGCGTGCTGGTCCACGGCCCGAGCAAGCGCGATCCGTCTCAGCTGATGGGCCGGACCGACGGGTTCAAGACCGTGATCTTGCCCTCGGGCGTCGGCGCAATTGGCGAGCTGGTCGATGTCACGATCGCCAGAGCGACGATGGCGACGCTGTTCGGGCGGTGAGCGGGCAAGCGGAGCTGATCGCGCTACCCCTTCTCGAGCCGCGTCACGATCTCGTTCGCGACTCGCCGCGAGCCGAGCAGCGCGAGATGCCCGAGGTCGTCATACAGAATCACCTCAGCACCGATGATGCCCTGATGCTTCACCGACGGGACCAGCGCATCCGCGCGCGATAGCACCACCGTCACGCGGGTCGACTTCGGAGCAGGCGCAGCCGCGAGCCGCGTCAGCAGATTCGACCCGAGCATCAGCTCGCGCGCCGAGTGCCCGATCCCGAACCCTGCGAGGTCGGTGCCGCCGTGCGGCGATCCGATCGTCACCAGGTTCTTCACCAAGCCGTCGCCGCCGATCAAGCTGACGTAGTACCGCGCGACCATGCCGCCCATCGAATGACCGATCAGATCGACGTGACTCGCGCCGGTCTCGCTGCGCACGCGATCGACGAACCAACCGAGCTGACGCGCCGCGGCGGCGGTGCGGCCGAACGTCCAGTACTCGAACCCGTAGATCGGCCCGAGCCCCGCACGGCTGAGCCGATACGCGAGCGGCACGAAGTTCGCGCGATTCATCGCGTAACCGTGCAGCACGATCACCGGCCGCGGTCCGCGATTGCGTGCACCGGGCAGCGGAAAAAATCCCGCCGGCCGTGCCACCGAAACCGCGACCGACATCCCCCATTCGGCGAGCGCCGCACGCACCGGGTGCTCACCGACGTCCTTGTTGCCGATCATGCGCAGGGCGTGCGGAACCAGCGGGTACGCTCCGCTGAACATCATCGCGTGTGAAACCGCCGCAATCCCGCCGCGCCAGACCAGATGTCGAACGGAGTGACGGCGTTGCATCTATGCCCCACTAGGTCCCGACGCCGGGAACGTCAGCTTCGATCTCGGTCGCGATCTCCACCGGGATCTCGAGCGCGGTGCGAAGCCGATCGAGGATCGCCCGTTCCGCGTGAGCGAACGAGTGATCCACGGCGGCCATCCGGCACGCCGCGCGATACACACCGCGACGGGCCTCCGGCGACATGCTGTGGACCGAGACCTCGGGCAACGATACCCGCTCCTGAAGCACGCGCGCGGCGGCTCGCTGCTCCTCGGGGGTGAGGTCGGCTGCCTGGATCAGGCGCCGCAAGCTGTCGGCTTCAGCCTGCGCAAGCACGCCGTCCGCCCACGCCACCGCTGCCCACATCCGGATCACGGTCAAGACCTGCGAATCCGCCATTCCTCGAGCTTACAGGACGGTAGTGCGATTACCAATTCGACGCCGCCGGTCACAGCGGTACGGCGACGCCGATCCGGTCGCGGATCAGCCGCACCAGCGTCGGTCGCAGCTCGTCGCCGGTCTTGGGCGCCCGCCAGGTCTGCGGATCGATCGGATCGAAGTGCCAGGCGGTCGAGATCGCGGCCATCCAGATCTGCCGCGCGGCGCGGTGGCTATTGATCACGATGCGCGTGCCATCGCGCAGGTCGAGCCGCAACACACCCTCGCTGGTGGACACTTCGACATCATCGGGGTCGACGTTGGCGAACGCGTCCTCGAGCGCGTGCAGCTCGTCACGCGCTCGCCGATCGAATTCGGCGTCATCCATGATCGCGTGCCCCCATGTCCCGCGCGACGCGATTGCGATCGATTTCGGCGGCGCTATCCATGGCCGGCTCATAGCACGAATCATCCGTCATGGCGTCGTGCTCGCCGAGCACGATGACCTTGTCGTCGGAGCTCTGCGGCAGCCGGCGGCTTCAGAACCCGAACGACAGACCCAGCGAGACATCAGCTCCGATACCCGTGTTCAGCACCGAGGTCCCGAGCTTGTCGACCACCGCGATGCCAGCGAGCGCAGACAGGTCGGCCACGAACGAGACACTCGACGACAGCTTGCGGATGTAGCCGAGGCCGGCACCGACCAGCAGCGGACCCTGCGCGACGATATCGGTGTCCATGCCGGGCTCCGCCTCCTCGAGCTTGATCGTGTTTCGCATGACGCCACCACCGACCTGCCCCATCACCCGAAACCCGCTTCCGGAATCCGAGAACGTGTATCGCATGCGGATCATCCCGCCAGGCGCGATCGTCGCGTGTGGTTCGACGTTCGCTCCGATCGGCACGCCGATCCGCGCCGCGAGGCTGATCGAGAACCGACGCGTGACGTTGTAGCCAAGCTCGGGGGTCACCACGAGCAGGCTGGTACCCAGGCAGCACTTCTCGACCATGCCGCCGCCCTCGGTGTTGCCGGTGACGTAGCCAACGCCGGTGCCACCCGCGACCTGAAACGTGATCTTCGGCCGCTTACCGCCAACCACGACGCCTTTCGAGATGTCACCGCCGGAGGTCTTCGAGCCGCTCGCGCGACCGTTGATCGGATCTTCGGAGTCGCTCGCGGTCGCCGGTCCGCCGGTGGTCAGCTCGAGTAGGTTCGGAGCGCCCGCCGAGCCCTTGCCGGCGAGGAGCCGGTTGTTGGAGTCGAAGGCACCGACGTAATAGTGGACCAGCGAACCGTGCATCGCGGCCGCCGGGATCTGGCCGACGTACTTGCACTCGCCCTGCTTCACCAGCCGACCTTCGGTGAACTCCGTCGCGCCTTCGCTGCGATACATGACCGAGACCCGTGCCGGCTTGATGTCGCTGCCGAGCAGCAGCTCGATCGGCTGGGGCGCGCCCGCGCGACCGGTATCGATGATCGTGTGCTGGACGCCCGTGACGCCGGTGCAATCGTCCTCCGCCACGGCGGGATCGCCACCGATCGAAGACCGCGCCTCGTCGAGGAGCTTGGCCAGCTCGGCGGATTTGTAGGCGGCGTCGATCTGGATCTTGGGATCGAGCTGCACCGCGCTGAGCAGCGAGAGCTTGGCGGCTTCTTGATCGCCCCCCGCGAGCTGCGTGATGCCGAGCTGGAGGTAGATCCGCGCGAGCAGCGGGTCCTTGTCGAGCTTCGCGCGCTTTGCGATCGTCAGCGCCTGGTTGAGCTGTTTCTTCGCCGCGTCGTAGTCCATCTGGTCGTAGCTATCCATCGCGGCCTTGCTCTTGGCCTGGATGTCGCCCTTGGCATCGGCGTGGACCTGAGGAACCGTGCCAACCAAGAGCATTGTGGCTGTGGCGACGACCAACCCCCAGCTACGGGTACGCATCTCGCCTCTATACCGCGGCACCCGTGTGTTCGGTAAGGGATTCCGCACACCGTGCCGACGGGGCCTCCGACGGGCGAGCCCGCTATCTAGACGTAATCACGAACTCGACCCGGCGATTGAGGGCCCGTCCGGCGGCCGTGCGGTTATCGGCAAGGGGCACGTCCTCGCCATAGCCCTTGGCGACCATCCGGTCCCCGGACACTCCCCGCTTCATCAAATAGGCGCGGACGGCCTCGGCTCGACGCTGCGACAGCTTCATGTTGAAGTTGTCGTTCGCCTGGCTGTCGGTGTGGCCCTGGATCTCGACCTGGATGGTCGGATTGTCCTTCATCGCCTGCGCCGCATCGTTGAGCAACGCGAACGACACCTTCTTGATCGTGGCGCGATTGGTATCGAAGTAGACCGTCTGCTTGAGCTCGATCTTGGTCTGGGTGACCACGACGAGCTTGTACTTCTTCGGGCAGCCGTCCGGCGCCACGCCCGGCTCGATCGGGCACGCGTCGTCCTTGTCGAGGAACGAGTCCTTGTCGTTGTCGGGATCCGGACAGCCATCGTCATCCTCGAAGCTGTCGGCATCCTCTGGTTCGAGCGGGCAGTTGTCCGCCGGGTCGGCGATCCCGTCCTTGTCGTTGTCGGGATCCGGGCAGCCGTCGCCGTCCTCGAATGAATCGCGGTCCTCAGGCTCGGTGGGACAGCCATCGGCTTTGTCGGTGATCCCGTCGCCGTCGTTGTCCTCCTCCGGACAGCCATCGTCGTCCTGGAAGTTGTCGATGTCCTCGGGAACCCGCGGACACTGATCGACGTCATCGCGCAGGCCATCGCCATCCTGGTCGCCGGGCTCAGCCGGCGTCGTGGTCTGCTCGAGGCACTTGCCCTTGGGCGACTTGTCGAGCGCGAGCTTGGCGTTGATCGCCGCGATCTCGGACTCGCGTACGGCCTCGTGGTAGTTGCCCTCGTCGAGCGCGTGCTGCGCGAACTCGTTGTGGGACTCGGCCATCGCGAGCTCGACCGGCGCACAGCGCAGTGCGCCGCTATCACGTGCCGTGTCGATCACCCCGGTGGTCTCGACGGTCCGCGCCCGCACCGCGGCGCCGGCGCAACCGGCGACCAGCACCACGAGGACGGCCAGCCGGATCACGGCGTGTCCTTGGCGGGCGCCAGCGGCTCGGCCCCCCGGGGCGACTCGGGCTCCCGCGCCGGAGCGAGCTGCTTGTTGAGGTCGATCGGTCGCTTCGAAGGATCCCTGGCCGCGAGCTCCGCCTCGATCGTCGCCTTGTGGGCGGCCTCGGCGGCGAACCGGCCATACCGGTTGGCAGCCTGGAAGTCCGCGTGCGCCGCGACCTCGCGCGCCTTGTGGAGGTACTCGACGGCACGCGTCCACCAGTACGGTGCATACTTGTCGGCGCGCGCGCTGCGAGCCGTCTCGACGGCCGTGTCAGCCGTTCGCGTGACCTCATTGACGTATACGATCGGTCCGCACGCGACCGCCGCGCTCATGATGGCGGCCACCACGATCGTCCACGTTCGCCGCATGACCTGCCTACGGTAGGCCCGGCGAACCGGTTTCTCAACGCCCTCGCGCCCGATCATCGCGACCTGACGCGCCGGCCGTCCCGCCCGAGCTCGATCGCCACGTAGATCGCAGAGCCAAAAATCGCGAGCAGCGAGATCAAGAATGCCCAGCCGAGCTGCACCGAGAATAACCACTGCGCCTGACCGGCGATTCGCCAGCCGCGAAAGTCACCTGCCGTGGTCAGCCGGTTCATTCCGGCGATCACGAGGATCAACATCGCGAGCACGATGCCACCCCCCATGTACAGCACGAGATTCTGAAATCCGCGGCGAAGCAGCAGCGCTGTGCCGTACCACGCCGCGATCACGATACCGACATGTCCAGCGGTCAGCGGCAGGACGGCAACGCCGCCGAGCTTGGCGATGTCGACCGCGTACATCCAGCTCCACGCGGGGTGAACCCAGTAGAAATACAGCGCGACCGGCGCGACCGCCGCGGCCGCGTGTAGCGCGACCAGCTGGAAGGCCGGGGCGGCGAACGGACCGTCCGCACGAATTCGATCTCTGGCGATCAGAGCGAACCCGAGCCCGAACAACAGGTTGATCAGAGCAACGACCAGAATGGCAGCGTCTCCACCGGCACGGTAACACGGTCGCGCTCGTGCCGTCGGCCGCGGCCGGCGCGATGCGCAGCCCCGTCAGCGGCGCGCCAGCGGCGGGGTGCGGGAATCGGTATCGGGATCTCGGCTGCGCTCCACCCGCTCGGGGGCCGGCGTTGGAACGTCGATCTCACCTGCCACGAAGTTGGTCGATACCGGCATGGACGGCGCTGCCGGACTCACGCCTTCGATCGGCGTTCCATCGTCGGTGGTGGATGGGTCAATGCCGTCGGCCTTCTCCAAAAACGACGGCGAACGGCGCAGGGCGGCCACGTTGGTCACCGCCCAGTCGTCGCTGCTGGGCGACGGAGGAGCCGCGAGCGCCGAGACCGTCCATGTTGCGCGTGGGTCGGGCGACACCGCGGGAACCGAGTCCATGGTCTCTTCTTCAAGTGGCGCGGGCGGTGCCGCGACATGTCCCGAGCTGCCCGTCCCATCGTCTCCCAGCGCGACGAGTGAATCGGCGAGCACGTGCACCTTGTTCACCGCCGTGTCCACGGTCGGAGCGATCGGCGCTTCCTCGAACACGGTGGCCTCGAAGTCATCATCGCCCAGGATCTCCGACTTGGGCGCTTCCTCGGTGGCCATCGGACGCTCGAACCGCTCGCCGAATTGCTCGAGCAACATGTCGTAGCCACGGCGAAGCGTCCGGCGCGTGGCACTTGCGGTGAGCTCGCGGCGAACGCGCTCGTACGCACTGGCGGCGAGCCGTGCACGCAGGCCCGGATCGCGAAGCAGCTGCACCAGCTTCTCGGCGAGGTCGGCAGCATCGCCCGGTGCAAACAGCAGCGCCTGATGGTTGTCATCGACGATCGCCGTCACCGTGTCGCGCCGGGGCGCGACGATCGCGCGCTGGCATGCCATGTACTCGAGGATCTTCGTCGGGAACACGACCATGGGCGTCGGACTGTGATCCGCCGCGGCCGGGACCACACACACGGTCGCCGATGCGACCAGCGCCGGCATCTGCTCGTGGTCGACGGGGGCGAGGATCTCGACCTTGTGCTCGAGCCCGAGCTCGCGAATCGTGTCGCGCAGCGGCTGTTCGAACGCAGGAACGATCGGGCCCGCCAGCACCAGCCGAGCATCGAGCTCGCGGACCACCGCCGCCATCGCCCGCACCAGCACGCGCACACCGCGGCCGGGATCGATCGTGCCGGCATACAGGATCCTCGGCGGACCACTGTTCGACGGCTCCTCCCAGTCGAACCGGTCGACGTCGACACCCGGTGGCGACAGCAGGATGCGGTCGGAGCTGACCCGCGTGCGCAGCGCGAGCACCGTCGCAGGCGTGGGCGCGAGCACGAGATCGGCAGCAGCCAGACAGGCTTGCTCGTCGCGTGCGTACTGAACGTCGAGGTTGGGATCCAGCGTCGGTTCGCACAGCGGAGACCGCGTCAGGTCATAGACCACCGCATAGTCGAGGCGTGACCGGGCTTCGAGCACCGGGACCGCGCTCCAGCTATCGCGGCAGTGGACGATCTCGTAGTCGGCACCATCGAGCTGGCGCTTGAGCGCGCGCTGGAACGCCTGGATCTGCGCGCCCAGCCCCGCTTCCTGCATCGGCACGCGAAGCACCCGAACCGGCCCCTGGCGTTCGACATAGGCCTGCTCTCCCTCGCGCATCACCAGGAGATCGACGCTGTGCAGCGGTGCGAGCGCGCGAATCACGTGGCGGAGTTGAACGCCGGCTCTTCGAGGCCCCGGGACCGCGCAGAATCCGGCGATCAGCACTCGGGCCATGTCCCAATGGTCCGGCAACTCCCCCATCGGTGCAAGGGCGGATCGCAACGTGCTCGAGCGCCAGGTCTGCGCGCGGCATCGTCAGCGCGTCGCCTTGATCCGGATCCGAGGGTGCGTTATTCCCCTCTTCGTGCAACGGCTGATCGAATACCTCCGACAACACATCATGATCGACTTCCAGGGTGATCTGACGGTGGGGAAGGTGCGTGAGCTGCTGGCGGGAGATGATAGTCGCGATGCAAAGACCTTGCTCGCCAAGCTCGTGGCCGATCGAAAGGTCGAGGACATGATCCTGGTGCTCGCGGACTGCCTGCTCGAACCGGTCCAGCGCTCGCTGTCCGACGACATGATGAGGGAGCAGATCCGTATGTACGCCGAGAGTTAGCTCCGACCCTCGGGTTTTTGCCGTGCTACGTTGTCGGCCATGGCAAGCTCAGCGGATGGCCGAACGCCTGCGATGGTGGCGCTTGGAATGGTTGCGCTGGGGATCGTGATCGCCGCGATCTCCGGCAACGTCTTTCATGGCTCGATCCTGGGTGGGGTGATCGCAGGACTCGGAGCGATTCCGGGATGCTTCGCGATGTGGAAGGGCATCCAGCAGGAGACCCAGGGCCAGCTGGCAACCGCGGTGCTCTCGGTGTGCGTGGCGCTCGCCGTGGGCGGCGCGTTGATCGTGCTGCGCGTCGTCCACTGGATGACCTGAACATGCGGCGGATCCCGCGGCTCGTACGAGTGTGGGCAGGAGCGCTCGCGCTTGGCCTGGCGTGGCCCGTCACGGCGCAGACCGCGCCACAGCCCGCGTCGCCCCCAGCGTCGCCCCCAGCGACGTCGACCAAGTCGGAGCCCGACCGCAAGTTCACGTTCGATGGTCAGGCGATGGGCACCGTGGTCTCGGTGTTCGTTTGGACGGAGACCGAGGCGAAGGCGACGCGCGCGGCCGAGATCGTGTTCGCCGAGATGAAGCGTATCGACGCACTCATGACCACCTGGGATCCCAACTCCGAGGTGTCGAAGATCAATGCGGCCGCCGGTGGCAAGCCGGTCGCCGTATCGCCGGAGACGTTCGCGGTGATCGAACGCGCCGTCGATGTCTCGCGCCGGACGCGGGGCGTGTTCGACATCACGGTCGGAGCGTTCAAGGGGCTGTGGAAGTTCGACGAGGACATGGACGGCACCCTGCCCGATCCTGCCGAGGTCAAGGCGCGGCTCGCGAAGGTCGGCTGGAGCCAGATCGCCCTGGACAAGAAGCGACACACGGTGGGCCTGCGCAAGAAGGGGATGTCGATCACGCTCGGCGGTATTGCCAAGGGCTATGCGGTCGATCGCTGCGCCAAGCTGCTTCACGACGCAGGCTATGTGAGCTTTCTGGTCCAGGCCGGTGGGGACCTCTACGTGTCGGGCAAGAAGGGGGCGGCGCCGTGGGTGGTCGGGATTCGCGATCCTCGAGGAGCGCACGACGCGATGTTCGCGCTGGCACCGATCGAGGACCACTCGTTCTCGACCTCCGGCGATTACGAGCGCGGGTTCGTCAAGGACGGCAAGCGGTACCACCACATCCTCGATCCTCGAACCGGGCAGCCGGCGGCCGCCTCTCGATCGGTGACGGTGCGCGCAAAAGACGCGTTCACCGCCGATGCGTGGTCGAAGGTGCTGTTCATTCTCGGCTGGAAGGGCACGCAGGACCTGATCAAGCGCGAGAAGCTGACCGACTTCGAGGTCGTGCTGGTCGATCACAAGAACGAGGTCCACATGACCAAGGGGCTCGAGGGCGTCGCGAAGCTGATCAAGCAGCCGACACCCGGGCCGTAACGCTACCGTTTCGCTGCGGGCAGCGTCTCGATCTCGACCATCTGCGCCGGTTGGATCCACCGAGCGATCGCCGCATCGACCGACGCCGGCGTCACGCAACGATAGCGAGCGAGCTCCGAAGCGAGGCTGTCGGGCCGGTTCGCGTACAGCATGCTCCGCTGCAACAGCTGGGCGCGGCGCGTGACGCTGGTCAGCCCCCAGATCGCGTTGGCCTCGCGGCGGGTGACTGAGCGCTCGATCGCCCGCGCATCGATCCCGCGGCGACATTCCTCGTCGAGCACCGCGCGCACTGCTTCGGGATCGACTCCCGTGCGTAGATCGATCGCGACGTGAACCTCGCCACCGAGCCGGCCGTTGATCGTCCATGCCGACACGCGCTGTGCCAGCGGTTGCTCATAGACCAGCCGGCGCCACAGTGCGCCGGTCCCCGGCGACGACCAGGCCGCCGTGACCACGTCGAGCTCGCACTCATCGGCCCCGAGCGCACGCGGTCCGAGCCACGCGCGATGGATCCGGCGCAACACGGCGAACCGGTCGTCGACATCCACATGCACGGGCGCCGCGATGCTGGCCATGGGCTGCTGGCGATCAGGACGCTTCGAGTGCGGGAACGCGGCGAAGTAGCGATCGACCAGCGCGTCGATGTCGTCGGGAACGTCGCCCGCGATCACGAGCGTGGCGTTGGCCGGCACGTACCAGGTTCGATAGAACGCGAGCACATCGTCGACCGTGGCGGCCTGAATGTCTTCATGCAGGCCGATCGTTCCGTGGCGCAGCGGATGGCCATCGCGATACAGCGCTTGACCGAGGGCGAACCGCTCCGCTCCGTACGGCACGTCCTCGTAGCGCTGGCGCCGCTCACTGCGAACCACCGCCTGCTGAGCCTCGAGCCGCTCGGCGCTGAAGTCTTGTGCGAAGTAGCCCATCCGGTTGCTCTCGATCCACAGCGCGAGCTCGAGCTGATGCGACGGCAGGACCTCGTGGTACGCGGTGCGATCGGCGCTGGTCGACGCGTTGGCGTCGGTCGCGCCGGCCCGGCGAAGGATGTCGTAATGGTTCCCGCCGAGTCGCTGCGACGAGCTCTTGAACAGGTGCTCGAACAGGTGCGCGAATCCGGTGCGGTCGGGGCGCTCGTCCGAGCTGCCGACGCGATACCACACGCTGGTACACACCTGGGGCGCGCGGTGATCGGCGTGAACGATCACGTCGAGCCCACAGGCGAGCCGGCGACGGCGATGCACGAGCGAGGGCAGCCCGTCGCTGAATTCTACCGGCTCACTCGTCATGGTTCGTTCGCTGCAGGGAGAGCGCGAGCTGATAGAGCTGGCGGCGCGGCTTGCCGGTGACCACGACCAGGCGCGCCGCAGCATCGCGTGGGCCGAGCCCTTCGGCGAGCAGCCGCGATAGCTCGGCCTCGATATCGATGGTGACCGGCGCGACCGTGCCGCCCTCCACGACCAGCGTGCACTCGCCCCGCACCGCTGCGGTCGCGTAGTGCATCGCGAGCTCGCCGAGCGAACCTCGGCGATGCTCCTCGTGCAGCTTGGTCAGCTCGCGGCCGAGGCTGGCGCGCCGTTCGGCGCCCAGCGCTGCGGCGAGATCGCGCAACGTGTCGCCCACGCGATCGGGAGCCTCGTAGAAGATCATCGTCGCGACCTCGTGACGTAGCGTCCCGAACAGCGCCTGGCGCGCGCCGGCGTCGCGCGGCGGAAACCCCAGAAAGGTGAATCGGTCCGACGCCAGACCGGAGCCCACCAGCGCCGCGAGTGCTGCCGACGGGCCGGGAACGACCTCGACCCGCGCGCCTGCGGTCACCGCGGTCGCCACCACCCGCGCGCCCGGATCGGAGATCCCCGGCATCCCCGCTTCGCTGATCACCGCGACGCACTTTCCATCGCGTAGCGCCGCGATCAGCTGCTCGGCCCGACTCGCCTCGTTGCCCTCGAACAGCGAGATCAGCCGGCGGGTCGAATTCACGGTGCCAAGCGCGTCGACGTGGGCGAGCAGCGTCCTGGCAGCGCGCGTGTCCTCGGCGGCGATCAGGTCGACCTCGCGCAACACGCGCGCGGCTCGCAGCGATAGATCTTCGAGGTTGCCGATCGGCGTCCCGACGATGAACAACGTGCCGAACCGCGACTCGGGGCTACTCACGGATCATCGCGTCGATGTCGACGGCCGATCCGAGCTCGGCCTCGAGGTATTTCTTCAGCCGGTCGAGCATGCGCTTCTCCAGCTGGCGGGCGCGCTCGCGGCTGACCTGGTAACGATCGCCGATCTCCTGCAGCGTGAGCGGCTCGTCGGTCAGCCAGCGCTCGCGAAAGATCGTCTGCTCGCGGCCCTGTAGCGTGGCCGCGAACGTCTCGAGCTTGCCCTTGAGCAGCTGCGAGAACTCGCTCTGCGCCACCGCGCGATCGGGGCGCTCGCCTTCGCTGGGCAGATAATCCAGCCGCGTCCGGGTGCCCTCGTCGTCGCCGCTGCCGAGCGGCGCATCGAGCGAGGCCTCCGGGGCAGCGAGCCGCCGCTCCATGTCGACGACCTCTTGCTCCGAGACGTCGAGCTTTTCGGCGAGCAGGGCGGTGGTCGGTTGAAACCCGAGCTGCTCGAGCTTCTCGCGCTCCTTGCGCAGATTGAAGAACAGCTTGCGCTGCGCCTGCGTGGTGCCGATCTTCACCAGCCGCCAGTTGTTGAGGATGAACTTGAGCATGTACGCGCGAATCCAGAACGCGCCGTAGCTCGACAGCTTCACGCCGCGATACGGGTCGAACTTGCTGACCGCCTGGATCAAGCCGATGTTGCCCTCTTGCACCAGATCGAGCAGGTTGCGGTGCGCGCGCCGGTATTCGTACGCGATCTTCACCACGAGCCGAAGGTTCGCCTCGACGAGCTTGCGCGCGGCGGCCGAGTCCTGATGCTCGACCAACCTGACCGCGAGCGCGTGCTCCTCCTCCGGAGTGAGCAGCGGGTAGCGGCGAACCTCGGCCATGTACGCCGCCATCGGATCGCGCCGTGCCAGCGAATCCCTGCGCGACGCGGTGTGACGGCGATCTTGTTCTGCGGGAGCTTCGTCGTCGGAGTCGGCCTCGATGTCGATGACAGGTGCTGACGACACCAGGTCCTGGTCGAGCCCCTCGGTCGCGGCCTCGGTCTCGTCGGTGTCGCGGTGTGACTCCTCACTGTCCTCGGCGTCACCGGCGTCACCGGCGTCAGATTTGGCAGCGGCTTCACCAACATCGATCACCGCGGGCGACTTGGCTTTGCCGGCCGTCGACTTCGAGCGAGTGCTGCGTTTTTTGCGGTCGGCCATCGCAGGCAGCGACCATACTACATGCGACTACGTCAGGGTCGCGCGCCATCGTCGATCACGACGCTGGCGCTACCACCGAGCCGCCCTATAATCGGACGATATGCGAAGTCGGCTGAATCTGGCCCTGGTGGTGACCGCAGGAACTCTCGCACTCGTCCTCACCATCGTCCGCCAGAGCCCCGAAGGCGTGGTCTCGTTGAGCATCCAGACCCCCGAGGTTCGCGCCGCGCCGGGTCAGGTCCAGGTCCGCCGGCACGATCTGTCGGCGCTGGCGATCTTCAACAAGACGCTGCTGAAGGTGAAAGATCGCTACGTCGATCCATCGCGCGTCGACCCGAAGAAGATGCTCTACGCCGCGCTCGACTCGGTGCAGTACAACGTGCCCGAAGTCCTGGTCGAGCCCGATGTCGCGCACAACAAGATCACGATCGCGGTGAATGACAAGCGCGAGGTGTTCGACACCAGCGACGTCGACTCGCCGTGGCGGATGACGATCAAGCTCAAGAAGGTGTTTCGGTTCATCGAGGCGAACATGAACGCCGGCGCGGACCTCGCGAAGGTGGAGTACGCGGCGGTCAACGGCATGCTGTCGACCCTGGATCCGCACTCGATCCTGATGGACCCCGAGCAAGCGCGCGACATGGACGTGTCGACGAGCGGCAAGTTCGGCGGCCTGGGGATCGTGATCAGGATGGTCGATGACGAGCGGCTGACCGTGGTCAAGCCGATGAAGGGTACGCCTGCCGGCCGGGCGGGCATCCACGCCGGCGACCACATCGTGAAGATCAACAATGACTCGACCGAGAACCTGACCTCGTCCGAGGCGGTCGATCGGATGCGCGGCGACCCGAACACCGGCGTGACGCTGTGGGTGTCGCGCAAGGGCGAGAAGCAGTTGCTCCGGTTCGATCTGATCCGCGCGGTGATCCGGATCTCGCAGGTCGAGCACAAGTTGCTCGACAAGGGCGTCGGCTACATCAAGGTGAAGCAGTTCTCGAAGGGAATCGCCGAGGATGTCTCGGATGCGATGAAGGAGATGGTCGCCGCCGGCGCGCGGTCTTGGATCCTGGATCTGCGTGCCAACCCGGGCGGCTTGCTCGAGGAGGCCGTCAAACTATCGGACGTGTTCGTCGATTCCGGCACGGTGGTCACCACGGTGTCAGGCCGCGACCGCGATGCGCGGCGCGCCGAGGTCGGGTTTGGCGACAAGTTCAGCGACACCAGCGGAAGCGTCGCGGTCCTGGTCAACGGTAACTCGGCATCGGCATCGGAGATCGTCGCCGGCTCGCTGAAAAATCTCGACCGCGCGATCGTGATCGGCACCCGGACGTTCGGCAAGGGCTCGGTCCAGGAGCTGTACGACAACGAGGATCGCAGCAAGCTCAAGCTCACGATCGCCCAGTACCTGACACCCGGCGATCGGTCGATCCAGAACCTCGGCATCATCCCCGACATCGCGCTGCAGCGGATGTACGTGCCTGACAAGAACGATTCGCCATCGGATTTCGTGCGGCTGCTGCCCCCGACGCGTACGTATGGCGAGAAGGACCTCGATGCTCACCTGGTGTCGAGCTACGCCAGGGACACCGACAAGCCGGCCTACGAGCTGCCATTCCTCGTCGAGCGCAAGAAGACGCAAGGCGACGCTCCGGCGGTCGGCGAAGCCGACCCGGATGATGAAGACGACCTCGAGGACGCGGACGAGATCACCGAAGACTTCGAGATGAGGCTGGCCAAGGAGCTGGTTGCCAGCATCGCGACGCCGTCGCGGCCCAAGCTCGTTGCGGCGGCCGGCAAGATCGTGCAGCGGGTCCGCGCGGATGAGGAGCGCAAGCTGATCAGCGCGCTCGCGAAGATCGGCGTCGATTGGTCGGCGCCGGTGAACCAGGTGGAGAAGGCAAACCTCGATGTGACCCTGACCACGGTACCGAGCGGTCGCCTCAAGGCTGGCGATGTCGTGAGCGTCACCGCCACCGTGAAGAACATCGGTACCGGTACGGCGTGGCGCGTGCTGTCGCGGATCCAGGGTGATGACCCGTTGTTCGAGGACTCCGAGCTGCCGATCGGCAAGGTGGCGCCGGGTGAGACCAGGTCGTTCACCGCCCGGATGCAGGTGCCGACCGACGCGCTCGACCGCGTCGATCGCTTGGCGCTGGACGTCCGTGAGGCGCGCAATGCCACCGCGCGGGTCGCTCCCACCGAGCTCCACATCGACGCTGCACCGCGCCCAGTGTTTGCGTATGCGTACCAGCTGGTCGATGACGGCAATGGCGACGGTCTGGTGCAGCGCGGCGAGAAATACCGGCTGTCGGTACAGGTCAAGAACACCGGCGCGGGACCGACCCGTGGCGGCACCATCCTGCTGCGCAACGCGACCGGCGACGGGCTGACCATCGGTAAGTCGCGGTTCAAGTTCAAGAATCAGGCGCTCGCGCCTGGCCAGGTCGAGGTGGTCGAGTTCCCACTGGCGACCGATGCAACGCTCAAGGGCGACGAGATGGTCGTCGAGGTGCTCGCCTACGACGCGGCGCTCGACGTGCAGAATGCGCAGAAGCTTCGGTTCAAGATCGTGCCGACGGTGGCAGGGCAAGCGGCGCACGGTGACGTGACCGTCAAGACGGCGACCGTGATTCGCGCGGGTGCGTCCGCGGATACGACCGCCCTCGGCAATGCGGTCCGTGGCGCGAGCTACCCGGTCGTCGCCACCTACGGCGGGTACACCAAGGTCAAGCTCGATGCCGCTGGCACCAAGGTCGGGTTCCTGCCGTCGTCAGCGCTGTCCACCGGCGGCAAGGGCAACAGCACGTTCACGCCGAGCTGGAACTCGACGCCCCCGGTGATCAGCCTCAACCTCAAGGGGCTGAACACGACCGCCACCACGTACAAGCTCACGGGGACCATCACGGACGAGCAGCACGTCGAGGACGTCTACATCTTCGTGTCGAACCAGGGTGCCAAGATCGATAGCCGCAAGGTGTTCTATCAGTCCAACCGCGGCGGCAAGGATCCCAAGCTCCTCGAGTTCACCAGCGACCTTCCGCTGTGGCCCGGCTCCAACATGGTGACGATCGTCGCCCGCGCGAACTCCGAGGTCGTGTCCAAGAAGAGCATGTTCGTCTATCGCGATCCGCCTCGGACCGCGCAGACGCCCTAGCGTAGCTAGCGGTCGGCGCCATTGGCGACTGCGACCGTCCACGACGAGCGCTGGCCGAAACGGGATCTGCTGGCACGCGCGAGGGCTCTGCTCGCTTGTTCGCGGCGCGCGAAACCTCCAGGCTGGTAGGTACGCGGATTGCTCAGGGGGAAGGGCATGAGACGGATTCGCAAGGTTGTGGTGCTCGGGGGCAATGGGGTGATGGCCACCGGCGCGAGCGCTGTGGTCGCGGCGGCCGGAATTCCGGCGGTTCTCCTCGCGCGAACCGCCGAGCGCGCCGAGGCCGGCAAGGCCCGTGCGCAGCAGCTGGCAACAACGATGTGCGGTTCTGGCGCTGTGCGCGCTCACGCGCCGCATCCGATCCACGCCGGCACGTATGGCGACGATGCGGGCTCTGCACTCGCGGATGCCGACCTCGTGCTCGAAGCCGTCTCCGAAGACCTCGCGATCAAGCACGAGGTGCTATCGCTGGTCGACCGGCTGTGCGCTGCGAGCACGATCATCGGCACGGTGACGTCAGGACTGTCGATCGCAACGTTGTGCGCCGATCGCAGTCAGGAATTCCGCCGCAATTTCCTCGGCGTTCATCTGTTCAACCCGCCAACCCTGATCCGCGGCTGCGAGTTGATCGCGCATCCTCGAACCGACCCCGGCGTGATCGCGCTCGTCCGGGACTTTCTGGCGAACAAGCTCGGGCGTGAGGTGGTGGAGACCAGCGACACGCCCGGGTTCGCGGGCAATCGGCTGGGCTTCAAGGTCCTCAACGAGGTCGCGCAGCTCGCCGAGGAGCATGGAGTGCTGTTCATGGATCGGCTGGTGGGTCCACAGACCGGACGAGCACTCGCACCACTCGCGACGATCGATCTCGTCGGCTGGGACGTCCACAAGGCGATCGTCGATAACCTGTGGGCACTGACCGCCGACCTCGCGCACGACCAGTTCAAGCTGCCTGACTACATGCAACGCGGCATCGATCGAGGCCAGCTCGGGCGCAAGACGCGCGACAAGGGCGGGTTCTACCGGCTCGAAGGCAAGGGACCGCAGGCCAAGCAATTCGTCCTCGATCCGAGCACCGGCGACTACCTGCCGGAGGCCGACGCGTTGCGCGGCCACGAGCTGCCGGGGTTCGTCGACGTCATGACCAAGGCGGTCCGCGACGGCCGCCGCGGTGGCGCGATCGAGATCATGTGCAGCGCCACCGGCAAGCCCGCGGAGCTACTTCGCAGGGTCGTGCTCGGCTACATCTCCTATGGCCTCGGGCTCGTCGGCACGGTGGTCGAGCGGCCGCGTGACATCGACCGGATCATGGGGTTCGGGTTCAACTGGGCGCCGCCTGGCATGCTCGTCGACGCGATCGGCCCGTCGCGCACCGCCGATCTGCTCGCCAAGGCCAAGCTCCCCGTCCCGCGCGCGGTCGAGGACGCAGCGCGGACCGGCCGCCCGATCTGTGACGAGCCGAGGCTCGATGTGACCCGGCTGTTCGCCGCCTGAGGTGCGTTACTTCGAAGCGAGTGCGCGCGCGGTGGCGTCGAGCAGCGGCTTCGCGCTGACCGGCTTTCCGGTCGCCTGTTGCATCCACAGGTCGGGAAGGATGTTGCCGAGCCGGCACACGCGCTCGAACTCCTTGGCGAACGTCGCCTTGTTCTTGCCGGCCACGAGCTCCTCGACTTGAAACGCGATCAGGTGCCCGACCACATAGTTGAACAGATACAGCGGTGACGCGATCGTGTGGCTATAGATCCCGAGCAGCACGGTGCCGTTGCCGCCGAGGGTCGGCGCGTAATAGCGGTCCCACACGTTGCGCGCGATCGTCACCGTCGCGTCGCGAAGCTGGTCCGCGGTGGCGCTGGGGTGCTCGTACAGCCAGTGCCATACGTCGATCTCGACCAGCGCCGAGCCGGCGATCTCGCGGGTGTTCCAGTATGCATCGAGCACGCGCAAGCGCTCGGCATCCCCGCCCTGGCTCGGACGCCCCAGCAGCTCGAGATCGCGCGCCTGAAACAGGAACGCGAGCGCCTCGGTGAACGCGGTGTTTGGGACGCCCGCGAGCAGCGTATGGTCGATGTCGTAGAGCGAGAACGTTTGCTCGACGTTGTGACCGAGCTCGTGAATCGCGATGTTGTAGCCCTTGTAGTCCATCCCGTTGGGCTCGACGCGCGTGCGCAGGTGGGCCTTGTCGCCGCGCCGCTCGGCGCCCATCGCGTGACCCGCACCGCGTGACGGATCCACCGCGATATGGCTGGCCAGATAGCTCGCGCGCGCTGCCGTGAACCCGAGCCCGCGCAAGATCCTCGGCAGATCCTTCGCGAAGCTCGCCGCGGTCGGGTAGCGCTTGCGCGTGACCTTGTCGAGATCCGCCTCAGGCGTGGTGCCGGCACCGAACTCGTACCAGAGGTCATGGGGCTCGAGCTTGCGTCCGAGCCGCTTCTCGATCTCGGCGGCGGCCTGGTTGACCAGCGGTGATTCGAGGATCTCGGTCAGCATGCCGCGCACCCGTGCCTCGGGGAGCTCGGCGCGATCGAACGCGCGCTCGATCAGCGTCGGTGCGATTGGCGAATACGGATCGATCGCCTTCGCCGCATGGAAGTGAGTGATCACGTTGGCGAACCGCGCGTCTGGCTCGCGCGCCTCACTCGGTGTTGCCTCGCGCGCTGCCGGCGCATCCGCCTCGACGGTCCCCGGCGCGGCCACGGCGACCTTGTTGGTGAACGGATCCCAGTCGAGCTTGGGATTGTCGATCACGGCGCTGGGGATCGTCTGGGTCACGATCCGCGCCATCACCTTGGCGATCGTGCGTTGCTTCGCGAGGCCGTCGGGCTCGGCATAGTTGGCCTTCAGCTCGTCGCGCAGGTTCCAGTGCGAGATCAGCCGCTTTCCCGACGGAAAACGTCGCTTCCCGTCCTGGCCGAGCACGTGGTGCATCCAAATGTTGTAGCCGGCGATGTACTGGTCGGCGGCGGCTTCGGCTGCGCTCGCCGCCTGCGCGAGCTCGCCCGGCACGCGGGTATCGAACATGCCAGTCAGCCGGATCTCTGCCCATTCACGCCGGCTGTACTTGCCCGCATCGCGGATCCGATCGGCCAGTGTGGTCAGCGGAAAGTTCAGCAGCGCCGCAAACGCCACCTTCGAACGAAACAGGTCGTCGACGACATGCGCGCCCGCGTCATAGCCCGCGAGCAGGCGATCGACCGGCAACATCGGGGCACCTTCGACCTCGCTGCCCCAGCGGGCCGTGCGGCCAAGCTCGAGGAAATGGCCGCGGATCTGCTCGATCATGGTCTCCAGGCGGGTGAACAGCGCGTCGCGCGCCGCGGGCTCCGCGACGAACTGCGCGACGCAGAGCTCGCCGAGATCTCCGTCCGAGCTCCGCCACAACGTCGCCACCTGGTCGACGCCGCGGTCGATCCGCTCGCGGTGTGCGTCACCGTGTTTCGCGAGCAACTTCGCCTTCGCATCGGCGATCGCGGTCGCGGGGGCCGCGGTGGAACTGGTGCTGGCCGCCGGCGCCGCGGACCCGATGGCCGGCGTCGCGGCGGGGCTCGCAGGCGTGCCGCTGCTTGGCACCGGCGTGGGAGAAGTCTCGGAAGGCCCGCCTCGCTGCGAGCAGCCGGCCGCGGCAAGGACGACGGTGAACATCACAGCTCGTGTCGACACTCCGTGGTCCTACCACGCCGCTCACCCGCTCAGCGAACGACTTCGAGCTCGGCGCGCAGGATCGCCGGGTCTTCGATCATGAGGATGTGATCGGCCTGCACGAACGTGAGCCTTCGCTTGCCAAGCGAGGTCGAATCGAGGTTCTCCACGCCATCGTTCGAGGTGACCTCGCCGCGAAAGTCCGGCTGCGCGGCGAGAAACAGGAACGCATCGCGGATGTTGCCCTGCGGCAGGTTCGGATCAACCGAACCCGAAAACGCTCCCCACACCGCCCGGCGAACCCGCTTGCGTTGCTTGTCCTCTGGATGGGCGCCGTTAACGTCGAGGAACTCGATCAGGTTCGCGATCGAGACCGAGGGCTCGAGCGCCTCGAACGCGATCCGACCTTGCTCGCCGGCAGCGTCCTCGGCACCCTGCACGAACGTGTCTCCGAGCGGGGTGCCGATCAACCGGCCGCCCTGGGTCGCACCCGCGACGCTGACGATCCGCTTGAAGTCGTTGAGGTGGGCTTCCTTGAGCCGATGGTCGGTCACCACCGCGTCGAACACACCCTGGCTGTGGGCGAAGATCCAGTTCTTGTTCCCGAGCGGATCGAACCCGATCAGGCTCTGGTTCTGGCGCAGGATCTCGAGCTGCTCGAGCGTGACGTCGGACTGCTGCGCGCCGCTGATGATGTTGAGCTGCGGGCTGCCGATCGCCCAGATCCGGACCTCTCCGGCGATCGAGGCAGGAATCGGCACGCCCTCGAGCGAGGTCACCGCGCGCACTCCCGTCGGCCCGGTCGGATCCGTCATGTTCGTGTACATGACGACGACGTTGGTGAAGTGACGCGACAGCAGATAGATCTGCGCCGGCGAGAACATGATGTTTCCGATTCCCGGACGCACGAACGCGACATCGCCGATGTGAACCGGATCGCCGTGGTTGTCGAGGATCGCGAGATCGACCGCAGCCTCGGCGGCCGCCGCCGTCCGGAAGTCGGTGATCGCCCCGGCCAGGAAACCTCCCATGAAGGCGTCGACGGCGGCCTGATCCGCGGGCGCGACCGGCGGTGGAGCGAGTCGTTCGATCGGCTGTCCGTCGACGATGATCGTCCCGAACAGCGCTGACCGATCCACGTTGACGTCCACGCCATTCACACACGCGCCGAGCCCGACCGCGAGCATCACCACACCACCGAAGCAGTTACGTGTCATCATCCAGTCTCCTTTGCGTTCGCGAGCTCCACCCCGGAGCGTTCGCGGAGTCGCAACTGTCGTCGCGACCGCGGTCGGACGCAAGCGGACCACCGCGCTTCCGCGGGTTCACAGCGCCGAGCAGCTGCCTCGCCGTGCGCTGGTGACAGACTCCCGGTGTTGCAGCTGTGCTCGCGCGGACGGCCGATGCGATCGCCATTCGCGACGAGCTATCCCGATCGTGCCGCGACATCGGCACAGCAGCGACCGATGATTCTCACGCATGCCGCGACCACTGCACCCGCCGCGCGCCCCGATGCCGTTCGCATCGCCGCGCTCGCCGGTCTGTTCGATGAGCGTTCGACGCGGTCGACCGACCAGTCGCGCGAGCACAACCGACGTTCAGCTGATGACCGGGGAGGCCGTTCGGCGACATGTTCTGGCGTTGCCGCGAAGCGCGAACGCTGCATCGAAATGATCAGGTATTACCGTCGAGGACGGGCCGATCACGGTGTATCAAAATGCTTCAAGTCGACATGACGAGCTGCAAAGGTGCAGAGCGTGCGTTGACGTGTGGCGCTCGTACGCGTCACGATGCCTTTGGAATGAATTTGCCGCCGGAACGGGAGACCCCTTCCGTGCTTGTCGTTGACGACAAGGAGTTCGTACGAATCACGTTGAAGCGCAGTCTCGCGCGGCGCTTCTCCGTTGTCACAGCGGCCGACCTCCCGGAGGCCGTCGCAGCAAGCCAAACCCATGCGTTCGACGTCGCGATCGTCGATCTCTGCCTCGAGCACTCGTCGGGCCTCGAAGTGATCCGGATGCTCAAGGCTGCGCAGCCGGACATCCTCGCGGTCCTGATGTCGGGCTACTTCAACAACTCGACCTCGATCGAGCCCAAGCCGGATGGCCCAGACATCACGGTGGGCAAGCTCGAAGAGATCGAACAGACCCTCGACCTGATCGAGACTCGGATGAAGCCGATGCTCGAAGCGCGAAGGCACACCGGCGCCACCACCACCGCTGGCCCCACCACCACCACCGCGGCGGTCTCGCTCAAGCAGGCCACGACGCAACACATCGTTCGCGTGGTAGCCGAGTGCGACGGCAATATCTCCCAGGCCGCGCGCCGGCTGGGTGTCAGCCGGGCGACCGTGCAGCGCCGCCTACGCAACCGCCAGCGCGACAGCTGAGCCGCCACAACGCCAGGCTGGGATGCCTACATTGGCACCATCCCAACCCCGCGCAGGTCTGGCAGAATAGTGGCCTGAATCCAACCCGGGTGGGAGGCGTCTGATCCCCGTATGCGCACCATCTCCGTCATCGCCGGTCTCAGTGTCTTGCTCGTGTCCTCTACCGTGTTGGCCGAGGACATCGCGGGCGCGTACGACGTCAAGTACGAGGAAGTCTCGAACAATTGCGCGTCGCCGCTGCGGTACCCGAACGGCAAGATCGAGCTGAAGCTCAAGGGCACGCAGGTCACGATCGATATCGATCGAACGCCGCTGATGACCGGCTCGGCTGCCAAGGGCAAGATCAGCGCGAAGTCCAAGCAGGGCAGGACGATGGTGGAGGGGATGGACGGTGTGTTCTCGATCGCTGGCAAGGTCACGCCGGAGGGGCTGTTGGCGGTCGTGATGGTGGGCGAGTACAGCGCCGGCGGGAAGGCGCTGTGCACGCAGTCGTGGAACGTGACGGGCACGAAGTCCAAGCGCGCGCGTTAGCGCTGCGTTAGCGCCGGTAGACGACCGCCAGAACGGCGCCGTCGGCTACGACCCTGAACACCTCACGCGCACCGGGCGTCAGCTTGCAGTAGCGCGTCTGCGGCGCGTACTGGACGATCCACTCGGCCTCGTTGTCGTTCTGGGTCATCGACTGCCATAGATCCTCGCGGAACCATCCGAGGTGCTCGACCGGATGGATGCACGCGCGATAGACGCGGCTCCTGGGCGCGGCGTTGGCGTTTACGTATGCGATCGCGCGATCGAGCCCTTCGCCCCACCACGCCGTCTCGAACCGCTTCGCAGCAGCGACGGTCCCAGCACCGCCGACCTGCTCGCCGAAGTAGTCGAGGTAGTAGGGATGGATGTGCCACACCACCAAGCCCAGGTAGACCGCCAGCGCTGCGGTGACAGCGAGGAACGCGTGGCGCAGCCTGCGCTCGAACGACAGCACGATGAAATCAAGCCCGGCGGCACACATCACGGCGAGCGCGAGCAGGCACGGCATCACGTAGCGCACGCCGTCCTGCCGGACCGGTGACACCATCACGGCGAGCGGGATGACGAACCATGCACCGAGCACGATCGCCGCACGACACGGTCGACACGGTGGTGGTGGCTCGCCTGGTTGGGGGACCGGGCAATCGCGGCCCTTGCCCTCCACCGGCACTCGGACGAACCACGCGAGCACGCTGATCAGCACGCCCACCGGCAACGTCGCGAACAGATAGACGAGGAAGTAGTGAGGCCCGGGCGTGTTGGTGATGGTTCCCAGGAACGGCTCGGGCGCATGCGTCGACGACAGCTTCGCGAGCGACACCGATAGTGGTCCGGCTGCGAATGCCACCGCGAGCACGCTGGCCACGGCCGCCACCCCGCCGAGCACAGCCGCCGGCGTCACCGCGCTGCGCCGCGCGATCACCGATGCCGCAACGGCTGCGAACATGCCCACCGGACCGATCAGCGCTGCTGCGGGGTGCGGCCACAGCCTCGGCCACACCGAATAGAACGCGAGGATCGCGACGATCGGCAACACGCCGGTCGCGATCAGCGTCGTGGTCCGGCGCCACTGCGCCGGTGCGGTGGCGATCACCGTCGTGAGGCACAACACGCCGAGCAGACCGTTGATGAACCGCGACGCGACCGCGAGGCCGATCACGACCCCGAGCCAGCCGAGCCGGATCGCGATCGCGCGGCGCGCGCCGTGCTCGTCGGTGGGCAGCCGATCATGGACGCCCAGCGCGAGCAGCACGCCGAGCGCCCACCACAACACCGTCACCGACTCGTGGCCGACGATCTGACCGTGGGCCACGAGCGGCGGCAACAGCGCCGCGACGCCGCCAGCGACGATCCCGACCCGGCGGCGATACAACCGCTCGCCGATCGGCACGAGCAACGCACATCCGAGCGCCACCCACAGCGCGCTCAGCGCACGCGCTGGCCCCAGCGCTGCGGACAGCTGTGCTCCGATACCGGCGAGCAGCTTCATCACCGGTGGATGCTCGAAGTTGGCGCTCCAGTCGACTGCGGATAGCCGGAGCCCCAGCAGATTGCCGAGATAGTTGCGTCCCGATGCCCAGTTGACGTCCTCGTCGAACGTCTGACCGGCTCCGCCGAGATCGAACAACCTGACCGCGATCGCGATCGCGAACACCGCTGCCATCGCGATCCACGTGCAACGCGGCACCGCAGCGAGTCGATGGCGCGCGAGCACGAGCAGCGTACCGACGACGATCGCGAGCAACCCGAGCGCGATCACGCCGTCGAGCCGTTCGGTACCTGGGGCGTCGAAGCTCGCTCGTTCAGGAGGCTCGGATGACAGCGAGCTCGCGGTGACGTACTCTGGATCGCCGCGCCGGCCTACCGGACTCCACACCAACCGCGCGCCGGTGGAACACGCAAACCGGATCGCGTGCGCTCCGGCCGGCAACACGATCCGCTGGGTGATCGGCGCGCGAATTCCGTCGCGAACCGGACTCTTGCCGCGAAGCTCACGACCACCGATCGATAGCCTGGCCTCGCGGTCGCTCACGAATCCGATGATCACCGGCCCACCTCGCGTCACCGCGAGCGAACCGACCCGTGCCGTCGTGCCCGGCGGGTCGGCGGGCTCCGATGCGGTCGCAGCCAGCTGATCGAGCGGGTCGACATGAACCGCGGCGCGCAACGCGAACAGCGCGATCACCAGGACCGCCGGGATCACGCCCCAGGACCTGGTCAATGCACGCGGCCAGGACATTGGAAGTCACGCGCCTTGCTGGCGAGGAAGGTGTAGTACTCCCCGGTTTGCCGCATTCCGGGGATGTGCATGGTGACGCGCTCGAATCCGCGCGACATCCAGAACCCCACGTTGCATGGCAACGGCGGCGGGGTCGCGGTGCTGTGGATCGCGTAGCAGCTGAACACGAACGTCGGATTGTACTCGGCGAGCAGCGTGTCGGCGCCCCACTTGGTGTGGCCGGCTCGTGCACGGCTGCGCGGCGACTCGTGCGCGATCCGGTCCGAGACCAGCCCGAACACGTCGATCGCCCGCATCCGCCCGTAATACGGCTGCGCTCCTGCCCCACCGACGATACTGAAATCGTCGTCGCGAAAACACGACGCCATGGCCCGGCCGATCGCGGCGCGATCCTCGGTGTAGACGATCAAGAACGCGGGCGTATCGATCAGGCCCTTGTCGTTGCTCCAGTTCCCCCAACGCACCGACTCGCGGGTGAGCCGGTACTGCGCACATGCAAACCCACCGATCAGCGCAGCGCTCGCCACGACGGCGACGATCCGCCGCGCCCGACCGACGATCCAGCTGGTCACCCACTCGAGCCCGAGCGTCACCGCCAGCGCTGCGATCACGAACACCGGCATGATGAACCGGTGGAGCCCCATGAAGTCTCCACCTACCGAGACCGCGTAGGTCAGGTAGGCACCGGCGATGATCGTGCTCGCCATCGCAAGCACGGTGCGGGCGCTGCGGGGAGTGCCGACGACGAGGCCAAGCGCCGCAAATGGCAGCACGTACAACAGCCTGGTCTGGCGGACCCAGACCCAGACGTAATAGGCGCCGTTCTCGAGCGATTGCTTCGCGAGCTTGGGATCGGTCCAAGCTCCCGCGGCCTTGACGTAGTAGGTGTTGGGCCACAGATGTCCATAGTAGTGGTAGCGCCACGCGAACCAGCCGCCCCAGATCACCACGAACAATCCCGCGGCGAGCAGCTCGTCCGTCGGGAATCGCCGCCGCCCCCATTGCCACCACACGGCTGCAACGTTGATCACGTGGGTGAGGCCCAGCGCACCCGCGATCAGTAGGCCCTCGGGCCGCGTCATCGAGGCCAGGGCGAGCAACAGGCCCGCCCGCCGGATCGCGGCGGGCCGCGACGTCGCCGCGACCACGGCTTCGATCGATGCGACGACCAGCAGCGTGAACAGCTGGGTCTCGAGCCCGCCAGAGCTCCAGCAGGCGAACCCCGAGGAGCTCGCCAGGAGCAGCGGCGGCACGCACGCCCACCACGTCGGGCGCGCGAGCACGCGCTCGATCAGCCGAAACGCCATCACCAGCGTGCCGATCGCACACGCGGTTCCGAGCCCGAGCGACAGCTGCTCGGGCGCGAGCCCGGCTTTCATGCCGAGCCCGAGCACGAACGTCCACAGAAAGCTGGTGTAGCCCTCGACGGGGTGGCCGAGGTTGAACGACAGCTCGTTGTGCTCGGCGAAATTGCGCGCGTACACGAACGAGATGTAGGCGTCGTCGGTGACGAAGTTGAAGACCAGCGAGTGCAGGACCAGCACGGCCGCGGCGGCGGCGAGCACGAGCCATCGCGCGCGGATCAACGCCATGGACCCAAACAAGAACCTATTCGCGGACCAATGTCGAGCGACACCCAGCGGTTCACGCCACGCGATCCACGGACGCGCTCAGACAGTGGTCTTGCATGGCGCTCTCAAGTAGCCTGTTGGGGACTGATGCCGTCCGTGCAAGCTCCGTCGCTGCGACCGCTCGGCGAAGTGCTCGGTCGCGGGGTGGTTGCCGGGGCGCTGGCGGGGCTCACCGCGGGCGTGCTCGATGCGATCTGGTCGTGGGCCCCGGCGGGACAGTTCTTGCCCGGGATCGCCGCGCGACTGCGGTTCGTCGCGTTCGCCGGCACCTCCTATGCGGCCTATGGTGCGGTGCTCGGCTGCATCGTGACGGCGATCCTGCTCGTGGTGTCACGTGCGAGCCGGCTTGGCGACCTCGCCCGGTTCGCATGGCGCACGCAGGTTCGGCAGCGCGCCGACGATCCGCGACGAGCTCTCGCCGGCCTCGCGGTGGTGATCGCGTGTATTCCGTGCATCGCGATCGCGCTGGGAATCGCCTATCCGCTGACCGCCAGGTTCGTTGCCGGCCGCAAGGCGCCCGAGCTGGTGGTGGTGGTCGCGATGGCGACCGGCCTCGCGGCAGTCGTGCTGGCGACGCCGATCGGCTTCGTGCTCGCCGGCGGTATCGAGCGCGTCCTCCGAAGGCTACCCGCGCGCTGGGTGCGCTGGCTCTCGTGTCCGTATGTCGCGGTCGGCGCGGCGGTCGGCTTGACCGGGCTGATGCTCGCGATCTGGGCGATCCGGCAGTGGGAGACCACGCGCGTGTTGCCGCTGCGCGGCCCGCTGGCGATGGTGATCGGGTTCATCGTCGCGGTGCCGCTGATGACGCACGCACGACGCGTCGTGGATCGGCTGGCCAGCACGCGCCCCGCAATCCGGCGCGGAACCTACGCCGGCGGACTGGTGGTGTTGCTGGTGCTGGTGCTGGTCGTGGGCGGATCGGCTCCCGTGATCAAGGCCTCGGCCGCGTACACCGGCCTGGGCGGACCGATCGCGCGGACAATGCGGCGTGCATTCGACTGGGACCGCGATGGCTACGCCCGCTTTCTCGGTGGCGGCGATTGCGACGACGGCGACCCGCTGACCCATCCGGGCGCATACGAGATACCCGATGACGGTATCGATCAGAATTGCGTCGGCGGCGATCCGACGCTCAAGCGCTCGGCGAGCGATCTCGGATTCACGGCGGTGCCATCGGCGGTGCCGAGCGACGCACGCGTGTTGCTCATCACCATCGACACGCTGCGCGCCGATCACCTGAGTGCGTACGGCTACCCGCGCCCGACATCACCCAATCTCGACAAGCTGGCGGCCGAGGGCACGCTGTTCGAGCACAGCTGGGCGCACGCGCCGTCGACGCGCTACTCGATCCCGGCGATCTTGACCGGCCGCTTGCCGCTCGACATCGACTACGACACCTCGATCGAAGGCTGGCCGGGCCTGTTGCCGAAGGCCACCACCATCGCCGAAGCACTCGGCGCGCGCGGGCTGGTCGGCGGGGCGATCACCAACTACTGGTACTTCGACAAGAGCCGTCACATGGACCAAGGGTTCGTCGAGTACGACAACGAGAACGCGTCGCGTCACGCCGGGGTTGCGAACGCCGGGCCGGAGCAGACCAAAGGCAGCTCGTCGAAGGAGCAGACCGACAAGGCGATCAAGTTCGTCGAGCGCCACGCGGCGGACCGGTGGTTTCTGTGGGTGCACTACTACGACCCCCATTACGCATACGAGCCGCATCCCGAGCTGCCCTCCTTTGGGAGCGACCGGATGGCGCTGTATGACGGCGAGATCCGGTTCACCGATCATCACATCGGACGCCTGCTGGACGATCTCCGCGCGCGAGGCCTGTACGACAGGACGATCATCGTCGTCACCGGCGACCATGGTGAGGGCTTCGGCGAGCACGGGATCGAGCTTCACGGCTACCATCTCTATGCGCCGCAGACACGAGTGCCGCTGATCATCCGCGCGCCGGGAATCGCGCCGCGGCGGTCGAGCTCGCCCGCCGGACACACCGATGTCCTTCCGACGCTGGTGAACCTGGTTGGTGGTGCTGCATCCGATGACATGATGGGGCGATCGCTGGTCGCTGCGATGCTGGGCAAGGACAGCGACCGCGTGGTGTTCCAGCAGCTGTCGTACGAGGGGAATCACGAGCTGCGTGCAGGCGCGAGCCAGCGCTGTCACGTGATCTACAACGTCAGTCCCGACACCAGCTGGGAGGTGTATCGGACCGATCGCGACCCGCTCGAGACGCAGGATCTCGCGGGGACCGACGAGTGTCGTGACACCCGCAGCGCGGTCGAGCGATGGTTCGACCGTGAGCAAATCCCCGCGGGTGCCGCCGAGGCGCTGCTGACGGCAAGGCCCGCGATCGCCGCTCCGCTCGATGCACGGCTCGGCGATTCGGTGCGGTTGCTCGGCGTCGAGGTTCCGAAGTCCGTGAAGCGCGGCGAGCCAGTGACGCTGACCTGGACGTTCGAGGCGCTGGGCACCGTGAACCCGGGCTGGAAGCTGTTCGTGCATCTCGAAGGTCCGAACAAGTTGACGCTCAACGGCGATCATCGCCCCGCCCGACCGTTCGAGTGGTGGAAGCCCGGCCAGTTCATCCGGTACTCGACCACCGTCATGATCCCGCGCACCACCCCGGCGGGAACGTTCACGGTCTGGACCGGGATGTTCGCCGGCAAGCGGCGCGCCACGCTGACCGCACCCAAGGCGAAGGTGCAGAACAACGCGGTCGTCGCGGCGACGTTCGAGGTCATCCCATGACCGATTCGAACCCAGGCGAGCTCGAGACGGTGCCGGACGAGCCGGCATCGACGCCGGTGTCCGTCCCCACGTCGAACGCACCGCCCGTGCTGCCGGTTGCCGAGCTCTCCGCCGGAGCGATCTGGGGTTGGCGGGTGCTTCGCGCGCTGCCGTGGCTGATCGCAGGAGTACCGGCGCTGTATCAGCTGATCCTGCTGTGCACGGCGATCTCGGGGCGGGTCGCATATCCGTACGACCTCGAGTGGATGGAGGGCGGCATGCTCCACCACGCGCAGCGGATCAGCAGCGGTGAAGGGATCTACGTCGCACCGTCGATCGCGTTCATTCCGTATCTGTACACGCCGCTCTATCCGGCGCTGCTCGCGATGCTGGGCAGCTTGTTCGGGATCACCTACCAGCTCGGCCGCGCGATCTCCATCGTCTCGTTGATCGGGATCGCTGCGGTCGCGGCGGCACAGATCGGCTCGCGCCGGCATCAACATCCGTGTCGCGGACCGGTGTGGGCGGGCATCGCGCTGTCACTCGGACTGTTCGCCGGGATCTATCCGTACGTCGAGGGCTGGTTCGACCTGGTCCGCGGCGACACGCTGTTTCTGTTCATGGTCACGGCGGGCCTGGCCGGGCTCCCGCGCTGGTCGCAGGCGAGCTCGGGGCTCGCAGGTCACGCGCAGGTCGCGGCCGGTGCCGCCGTGCTCGCGCTCGCATTCTTCTGCAAGCAGACCGGCGTGATCTACGTGGCCGCCGGCGGTGTCATCGTGTTGATCTGTGCGTGGCGGCGACTCGTCACCTACGTTGCCACGGCGGGCGTGCTCGGGCTCGGCGGAACGTGGATCCTGAATCGCGCGACCGATGGATGGTTCTGGACCTACGTCTCGAAGATCCATCGAGCGCACGACTTCAACATGGATCGGTTCTGGAAGTCGTTCGGCAACATCCTCTGGTACTACCCGGGCCTCACGATCGTGGTGGCGATCGCGCTGATCGTCGTCGCGGTCACCCGGATCTCCAGGAAGACGTTCGTGCCCCAGGCACAGCCACTGCTGTTGTGGTCGGCCACGTTCGCGATCTCGACGGTGGTCGGCGCGGTTGGCTGGGGCACCGAGTTCGCGCATTTCAACGCGTACATGCCAGCGTTTCTGCATGGCGCACTCGCCGCCGGCGCCGCGGTGCCGGCGGTCTATGCCTGCGCACGCGTGCTGTGGGGTGAGCGCGATCATCAGCGCGCGGTGGCGCTCGCGAGCGCGCTGGCGATCCTGGCACCGCTGGCGATCGCGTGTCTGACCCACGGCTGGCAGCCAAAGCGATTCATGCCGACGCGCAACGATGTGATCGCCGGCAATCGATTGATCGAGCGGATCCACGAGTTTCCCGGCGACGTGTGGATCCCATCTCATCCGTGGTACCTCGCGCTCGCGGGCAAGCAGCCGCACGTGCATCGCATGGGGATCAAGGACGTCACCACGCGGCAGCAGCGCGTGGTCGAGGGACTCGATCGATCGCTGCGCGAACATGCGTTCTCCGCGATCGTGCTCGACCAGCGCGATGTTCACCTCGATGTCCCGCAGGTCGGCGTCTACTATCGGCCGGCGATGAAGCTACCGCGCGATGAGCGACCTCGCGTGTACTCGGGCGCTGCGGTGGCTCCCGATACGATCTGGGTGCCCGCGGTCACCACGCCTCCGCCCGCGGGTGCTCGCGTGGTCTTCGACTTCGAGCACGCAGGCTGGGGCGCGTGGACCCGCGACGGTCAAGCCTGGGGCAAGGGCCCGGTGACCGAGCCGTTCCCGGGTCAGGGCTTCGTGCTCGGAACCGGCGGGCGGCGATTCGCGACCAGCATGCACGGTTCCGACGCGGCGAGTGGTCGAGTCACCTCGGCGCCGTTCGCGCTCGACGGCGACCAGCTCACGATGCGACTGGGCGGTGGGACCGACGCGAGCAAGCTGCGCGTCGAGCTGTGGGTCGATGAAACCGACGACACTGGACGCACGAGGCCGCGGCTGGCGCGCGTCGCCAGCGTGCCGGAGCCCGGTGGCAGCACGCTGCAGGCTGTCAGCTGGGACCTCACCGAGCTGACGGGCAAGACCGGAAAGCTCGAGCTGGTCGACGATTCGCCGACCGGGCACCTCGACGTGGATGACATCTGGATCTGGTCGAATCGATAGCGTCGGCGCGGCGCTCGCTACTTCTCGCGGGCGGCTGCCCACGCCTCGATAGCGTCGGCGTGACGCTCGCTACTTCTCGCGGGCGGCTTCCCACGCCTCGCGGGCGCTGGGCGAGAGCGTCTCGGCAAACGCGTCGCTGTTGATGAAGTCGGCCACCATCGCGCTCTCCTTGACGACGCGGCGAGTGATCGCCGTCGATGTACGGAAGTAGCCGAGGCCGTGCAGGTTGAGCCGACTGACTGCCTCATCGCGCAGCCCCATGTTCTGACCGACGGGCGCGATGAACGATGGATCGTCGGGCAGCTGCATGCCACGGCGCTGGAACGCATAGTCGAGCAAGCGACCGCTGACGTGGCACATGCTGCACTTGGTGTTGGTGGCATCGACCACGGCGGGGTTTTCGATCCGGTAGATCTCCGTCGCGGCCTGCTGCATCTCGTCCTCGGTCATCTGGTCGAGGTAGTAGTCGAACAATAGCTTCTCCGGAAAGTTGGGGACGTCGTTCAACGTCATCGGCGTGCGCGGTGAGATCTCGAACGCATCCTGGTCGTACGGCGTCGTCGGAATCAGGCCGCGCTTGAACGTGCCGTCCTCCGCGCGCTCGTAGACCAGCCAGAACCAGTTCTTGCCGCTGCGCCCGGTCGCCATCTCGGTGAGCCGGATCATGTTGTCGGGGCCGAGGTTGCTCGTGATCAGCTGCTTGAACCGATCGAACAGCTCGCTGTCGAGCCCGGCGCGCGCGAGCACCGGATGCTGGTAGAGCGCCTCGCCGATCCGCTCGCCGGCAAGCAGCTCCTTGTAGCCGAGCAACATGGCGACGAACTGATCGTCGGTGAGCTGATAGAACAGATGGAGCGACGCGTCGATCGCATAGACCTCGGACGAAACGTCGATGTCCTCGATCGCTTGAACGACGAGCCGAACCACGCGCTTGCACGACGTGTCGGGCGTCGTCTGCTCGAAGCACGGATCGAATCGCATCGAGGTCACGCGCATCCGCGGCCAGTGCACCTCGCCAATCGTGCCTTCGGTCAGGGGCACGGCGTCGTCGATCTGAAGCCACAGGTCCTTCGACATCAGGACGCCTTCACCATCCGCGTTCGCGACGCTCGGCATCAAACCGCTCTGACCTGGCTTGGCGAGCGGCATGATGATCGAGACATCGTTCACGCCCCACCATGGCGTCTCATCGGAGGAATCACACTTGCCCATGCACGCCCCGTGGCCGGTGCCGGTCTCCTGGTCAGAAGCACAGCCGATCGAAGCTGCCAGCGCACAGAGCGACAACGAATAAGCCAGTCGAAGCATGAGTGAGGCGATGGCGTTGCATTGAACGTGCCCCACGCCACACGAGTGTTGACGGGTAGTTCCGGCGCGCCGTAGAAGCCCGAGTCGCTGGTCTCGAGCTAGTCATCTGGCCGGAGCCTGCTCCCCCACGAGCCCAGTAACCGCAGGGTGTTGCGTCTAGGGCGACACCCGGGGCGAGGCTGAACGTTGGTACACCGACACGATCGGCACCCCGGCGGCGCGCAGCACGAAGATCGGCTTCACCGTTCCATACGATTTCCAGATCATGAAGTCGTGACGATTGAAGTGGCGCTCGTGGATCACGAGCGCGAGCTGGCTCTTCGCGACACCGGCCTGCTCCCAGCCAGCGTCGGGCAACGTTCTCGGCAGTCGGCCCTGCTTGAGGTAGTAGCCCCACGCCGGAGATGCATCGTGGGTGTACACGGGACGCGGTGGCGCCCCCGCCGGAGGCGCGTGCTCTGCGAGCACCGGCAAGACACCTCGTGCCGAGCTGCCCCAGAACTGGCGATTCATGCCGAGATCCGCGCCACCGGGAGCGCCACCGGCGAGGGCGTTGTACCAGCTCAACGCATAGGGCTGCGCAGTCACCGTCTCGACCGCCGCGGCGAGCACCACCAGAGTCGCAACCCCGCCGATCGTTGCGAGCTGCCAGCGCGGAGCGAGTGGCCGCCAGCTCTCGACAAACCGGAGCGCCGCACGCGCGGCCCACACGACCCCCACACCCGCGGCGATGCAGATCGTCGGCAGCGCCGGCATCCAGTGCTTCTCGGCGCCAAAGATCGGTGTGGTCCCCAGCAAGAACGGCCCGATCGATGCGGCGGCGGACAGGCCGAGCAACAGCGCCGGCGCACGCGCGCGATCGACGCTTTGCGCGCGCTGCTTGATCCACACCCATGCCCCGACCACCGCGGCGGACAGGGTCGAGACTGGAACGGTGAACAGCGTGGTGATCAGCGCGACGTGCCACGGGAACCGCGGCGCGTTCCAGTTGCGCCCGAGGTATTCGAAGTTGTAGTGGACGTGGTCGGTATGAAACGTCAGCCATTGCCTGATGTGACCGATCGGGTCGAGCCACAGCCACGGCCACGCGACGATCAGGATCAGCGGGCCGAGCACGGCGAGTGAGATCGCGACGCGCCAGCGATGCAGGACGAGGCCGCGCCATCCGCCGGCGCGATAGCTGACGATCGCGTAGTGCAGCGCGAGCGCGAACGGCAACAAGAACGCGGTGTGCTTGGTCGCGAGCGCGAGACCGAACACCACCCCGACCTGCCATGGCCACCGCCGGCCATCGAGGCAGCGCCAGTACGCGTAGACCGTGGCGAACCACATCGTCATGATCGGCGCGTCGAAGCACGCCAGGCTCGCGTGAAACAGCGCGCGGGGCAGCAGCATCACGAGCAGCCCGGAGATCAGCGCCTCGGCAAAGCCCCACAGCTCGACCACCATGAAGAACACCAGCGCGACCAGCAGTCCGTGCAGCACGGCCGAAGGCACGCGATACGCACTGACCTCGTCGACTCCGAGCCCGCGATGCGCGACACGGTGCGAGATCCCGAACAGCGTCTTCACGAACGGTGGGTGTTCGCGGTTGTTGTCCGTCGCGCCGGGGCCGCCGAACGTCCTGGTGATCTGGGTGGCATCGATACCGTGCTGCAGGGTCACCAACCCGATCCACCAGTCGGCATAGCGGGCACCGTTCTGCATGTACACGACCTCGTCGCGTGCGATCCCGATCTCACGCTGATTGACCAGCACGGCGATGGTGGTGACGAGCGCGAGCGACCAGCCGATGATCCTGCGCCTGGCAACGCTGAGCGTCATCTCCGCGCCTCCGCGGCAAAGCAGATCAGACGATCGGGTTGCGGCTTGGTGGGAGACAACCGGGCGACGCTCGCGATGAACGTGACGTCCACCGTCCCGGGTGTCGTCGGGACCGCGAAGCGCAGCCAGCCGTCATCGATCCCGGCGCTCACCGACGCGACGATCTTGCCCGCGATCTCGACCTCGAGTGTTCCGGGGATCCGCAGGTCCCGCCGCGTGAACACGTCGGCGATCCCCACGTAGCCGACGAGCTCGCTGCCGACCGGCAGTTGCGCGAACGTCACGCGTGTCGGAGCGCCCGGCCGTGGCACGACCTGGATGCAGCGATGCGGTGCGAACCCGACCTCCGCGAGCTCGAGCGATGCCCGACCACCGCCCTCGATGCGAGCCGCGCCAAATCGATCGCGAACATCGGCAACCACGACCGCGGGTGGCCGCTCGTAGCGCCGCAGCTCGACGCCATCGTGGTGCTCGCTCGCGGCCGGGGTCAGCCCGCGGGTATCCGGCGATCGCGCGCCGCGGATCGAAAGCTCCCAGATCCGGCCGTAACGAGCCGCGTCCATGCGCGCCGCCATCTCGAGCGGGATGAGATCGCCGAGGTGTAGCCGACCGACCGGGTCAACCCATTCGGGGGCGAACACGATCAAGTCTCCCGGGCGGTATCCGGCACGCACGGCGCGGGCGGCGCGTTCCCACGCGGCGTCGTCGGGCACCGAGGTCGCTGCACAGCGGGTCGCGGCGATCTCCCACACGGCGATCACCACGAGCAGGGCTGCGGGGATGCTCGCGAGCCCCAGCTTCCGCCGCGGCGCAGGCGGCGACGTGGCCTCGCCGATCGCGGACATCGCACCGCCAAGCTACCATGCCGTCTCAACCCGTTCTAACGTGACGGGGTGCGCCGGTACGCCGTCCTGTTCGTGATCGGGCTCGTCGGTTATGGCGCGCTCGCCTGGGATCGGCTCGGCAGGCAGTCGCCGGACCCGCACTTCGTGCTCCAGGCGGCGGCGTGGCTCGACGGCCAGGCCTCGATCGATCCACCGTACAAGGGCGACGACTGGGCCAAGGTGGAGACCGTGGTGCTCGACGACGGCAGCCGGGTCGAGGGCCGCCGGCTGGTCACCCGGCCGACCGTGTTTCGCAGCCTCGACGGCGACGAGATCCCGTTGACCCGGATCCGGCAATCACGGGGCAAGACGCTCTATGTGTCGTTCCCTCCATTCCCGTCATTGGTGATGCTGCCATCGGCGCTGATCGGAGGCCGCGACGGCAATGACATGATCCCGGCGCTCGTGATCGCCGCGCTCGCGTTGCCGTTGATGTTGCTGGTGCTGCGCCGTCTGGCCGAAGCGGGGCTCTCGACCCGGTCGCCGCGTGAGGACCTGTGGTTGACGATCGCGCTCGGGTTCGGCACCGTGTTCTGGTTCACCGCGGAGCAAGGCCGCGTGTGGTACGCGGCGCACGTGATCGGCGTGGTGCTCGCGCTGGTCTATGCATGGGCTTCGGTCGAGGCGAAGCATCCGGTGATCGCGGGCCTGGCGCTCGGCGCCGCGGCGCTGACGCGAACGTCGATGGCGTTCATGTTCCCGCTGTTTCTGTTCGAGGCGTGGCGGATCGCTGCGCGACAGGTCTCCGACCAGACCCCTGCAAGCCCTGCGTCCGCGAGCATGAACCTCCGCGCCGGCCGCGCTGCGATGCGCAAGGCGCTGATCAAGCCGATCGCGTTGTTCGCCGGTCCGGTCGTCGTGTTCGCGATCGCCGGCGGACTCTACAACCTCGCGCGGTTCGGGTCGTTCGGCGAGTTCGGCCACCGATATCTCGAGGTCGTGCAGCAGAGTCAGATCGAGCAGTACGGGCTCATGCACCTGCACTACCTCGGGCGCAATCTCGCCGTCGCGTTCACCCTGATCCCCGAGCTGTTGCCACGCGCGCCGTGGGTGCAGATCAGCGGTCACGGCCTGGCGATCTGGGTCACCACGCCCGTCGTGCTGCTGCTGCTTTGGCCGCGGATCAAGAACCCGCTCCACCGGCCGCTGTGGATCACCGTCGCCGCCGTGGCCTTGCCATCGCTGCTCTACCAGAACAGCGGCTGGTTTCAGTTCGGCTACCGGTTCAGCCTCGACTACATGGTGTTGTTGATCATGTTGCTCGCGATCGGCGGCCGCCCGCTCGGCCGGGTCGCCAAGACGCTGATCGTGATCGGGATCGTCGTCAACCTGTTCGGGGCCGCGACGTTCAACCGGACCGGCAAGTACTACCGAGGCAGCTACGGGGTCGTCGTACCGCACTGATGAGCAACTGCCGGGTCGCCCACAACTGGTGCCAGTCGGATCAGCGCGGGTTCCGGACGAGTGTGCCGACGAAGCCGACGAGCTCGCGAGCGAGTATCTCATGCCGCGACGCGACCTGCGCACCCGACGTGGCTGTTGCAGCGAATCAGCCAGGCGTCTCCATCTCGTCGAGCAGTCGAACCTGCTCACCGACAACCCTGCGACCGACGCGGGGCGCTCGTGCAGCGTGGTCAAGCAAGCGTGGGCACGGGGCCTGACAACCGGAGGTCAGGTCATGGTCTGAACGGCTGCTCGTCTTTGCCGCGCACCGGATTCGCGAGTCGTCTCGCCACGGCGTCCTGCTCGTCCTTGGTCAACCTGCGCACGTACACGCCTGCAGCATCGATCGACCGCGCGCCGAAGAACCCCTCCGAGACTGCGTACTCGACCTCGATGATCATGTACGGGTCATCGCCGATCCACATCAGCTCGTGCTTGCGCGGAATGCCGACCCACGAGCTCAGCGTGAACTTGTCGCGAGAACCGTCCTCGTTGAGGACGACCATCGTGATGCGCTCGGTAGCGGTCATCGCCCCGCGACCCTAGCACGCGTTCGGTCCGAGGCGTTGGGCCGGGCGCGTCAGCCGAGTCAGCCGCGTCAGCCGAGCCCGAGCACGTCGAGCATCGTGTAACGCCCGGGCGGCTTGCCGACGACCCAGGCGGCCGCGTGCAGCGCGCCGACCGCAAAGATCGATCGCGAGGTCGCGCGGTGCCCGATCTCGATCCGCTCGCCGGCGCCGAACAAGGTCACCATGTGCTCACCGACGACGTCACCACCGCGCACTGCTGACACGCCGATCTGCCCGTGCGGCCGCGGCCCGACATCGCCATCGCGGGCGTGACACTTCACATCGTCGTAGCTGACGCCGTGACCATCGGCGATCGCCCGGGCGATCATCAGCGCCGTCCCCGACGGCGCATCGCGCTTGGCGCGATGGTGGGTCTCGACGACCTCGGCGTCCCAGTCCGGTCCGAGCGCGCGTGCCGCCTGGCGCACCAGCCCGAGCATGACGTTGACCCCGAGCGAAAAATTTGCGGACACCACGACCGGCGCCACGCGGGCGAGCCGATCGATCGCTGCTTGCTCCGCGGAGCCCAGGCCCGTCGTCCCGATCACCGCTGCACGATGTGCACTGACCGCGATCTCGGCGACCGCGCGCGTCCCGGCCGGAGACGTGAAATCGATGTAGACGTCTGCGTCCGTGACACCGGCAGCAATGTCTGAACCGACGGTCACCCCCGCGACCTGCGCGCCCGCAACCATGGCCTCGGGGCGATCGACGACCGAATAGATCTGAACATCGGTGCGCCCCAATGCCGCATCGATCACCGCGCGCCCCATTCGCCCGGATGGCCCGAGCACGCAGACCAGCACCGGCCGCTGCGTCACAAAAGGCCCTGACCGTGCATCTCGGCGCGGAGCTGATCGATCAGGCCCTGCGTCGCCGCGACGAGCGGCAGCCGGACGTCGGTCGAGCACCGCCCCAGCAGCGACAGCGCCGCCTTGGTGGGCGCGGGGCTCGGCTCGTTGAACAACAGCTGGCTCAACAGGCGTAGCTCGTGATGCCGCTTGCGCGCGCGTTCCCAGTCGCCCGCCGCGACCGCGTCCCACATATCGGACATCGCACGCGGCGCCACGTTCGACACGACCGAGATCACGCCGCGCGCACCGACCGCATACAGCGGAAACGCCGTGCCGTCGTCACCGGACAAGATCGTCATCCGCGATCCGACCTTCGCCACCAGCTCGCTGCCGCGAACCAGGTTGCCCGTCGCATCCTTGATTCCGACGATGTTGTCGAAATCGGCGAGCCGCACGACCGTCTCGGTCAGCAGATCGCAGGCGGTGCGGGTGGGTACGTTGTAAAGAATGATCGGAAGCTTGGTCGACTTCGCGATCGCTTCGAAGTGCCGAAACAGTCCCTCCTGATTCGGCCGGTTGTAGTACGGCGTGACCTGGAGCAAGGCGTTTGCACCGGCGTCCTCCGACGCGCGCGTGAGCGCGAGCGCTTCACTGGTGGCATTGCCACCGGCACCCGCGATCACCGGGACGCGGCCCTTCGCCGCCTTGACGGTCGCCGCGATCACCGCCACGTGCTCGTCGACGTCGAGCGTCGCGGATTCGCCGGTGGTGCCGACGGCGACGATGCCATCGACGCCCTGCTGGATCTGCCAATCGACCAGGCTCGCGAGCGCGTCGAAGTCGACCTTGCCACCCTTGAATGGAGTCACGAGTGCAGTGAGACAGCCTTCGATCGGTGCGAGCTTCGGCATACCAACCCTTTGTTCCGGCGACATACATACAACGCGCGACGCTGGGAAGCCATTCGCGCGCGAGCGCAAGATCGCGGCGAGCTGCCCGAGAAATCGCGCTCAACGTCGCGTAGATGCAAGTAGTGCGGTTCCGCTCTGCAGCGGGAGCTCGATCACGAACCGCGCTCCACCGCCCGTAGCGTCGGCAATCGTCACCCGGCCGCCGTGGTCGGCGATGATCCGATGAACGATCGCCAGCCCTAGCCCGGTCCCACCCTTTCCGTGCTTGGTCGTGAAGTACGGCGCGAACACCTTGTCCTTCAGATCCGGTGGAACACCAGGGCCATTGTCCTCGATCACCAGCAGCGCGCGATCCGCCGCCAGCTTGGTCCGCACCACGATCCGCCCGTCGCTACGATCGCGAATCGCGTCGCGCGCGTTCTCGACCAGATTGAGGACGACCTGGTTGAGCTGGTTCTTGTCTGCGTCGAGCTGCGGCAGCCCGGCATCGAGCTCGACCTCCACCGGCACCGCACCTTGATACAGCGCCATCGCGGACCGGACGACGTCGTTGAGATCGATCGTGCCCAGCTCGGGCTTGGGCATCCGCGCGAAGTCGGTGAACTCGGCGACGATGTGCTTGAGCCGATCGGCCTCCTGGAGCACGGTGGTCGTCGATTCCTCGAGGATCTCGCCGAACTTGGGATGCTGCTTCAACCAGGTCTTGCGCAGCGTATCCATCGCCATCTGGATCGGCGTGAGCGGATTCTTGATCTCGTGCGCGAGCCGGCGCGCGATGTCCTGCCACGCGGCGATCCGCTCGGCGATCACCAGCCGATCCTTGGAGGTTCGCAGGTCCTCCATCATCAGGTTGAACGCGTTGGCCACCGCGCCGACCTCGTCGGCGGATCGCACCGGCACACGGTGCTCGAGATCGCCGCGCGCCGCGGCCAGCGCACCGTCGACCAGGCGATCGAGATCGCGCGCGGTACGCCGAGCGACCAGCAAGCCGATCAGCACCACGATCCCGAGCGCGCCGAGCGCGAGAGCCGCGGACGTCCAGGTGACGTTGCGCAACACGACTTCCCGATCGAGATCGCCCACCGCGACCTCGATGAATGCGAGCGGCTGTCCGTCGCGTCCACGCAGCGGCGTACGACTTGGTGGATCGGTGGTCAGGCGGCGCCAGTTCTCCGACTTGGGGGGAATCCAGATCTGGCCGTCGGCGAGCACCAGCTGTGCATCCACGTCGCCACGCCCGCGCAGGTCTGCGAACAGCTCGGGAGTCACCAGCCGGCCGACCGAGACCGTGAACACCGGAGCGCGGCGCGTCGCGTCGTCGAGCTGACCGCGAGCGATCCGGGTCGCCTCGGCGACGAGCACGGTCTGATGGGTGGCGCCCTTTCGAACCTCCTCGAACGCGAAGTACGCCTGACCGCGGGTGATCTCGGCGATCTGACGCAGCTCCGGGTAATGATCATCGGCGCGATCGTCGTAGTGCGGCGTCAGCAGCACCTTGTTCTCGGGGTCGGTGACCGTGAGCAGCTGGAGGTCGTAACCATCCATCTGCTGGCTCGCAAACCGGCGCAGATCATTCTTCATCTGCGACAGCTGCTCGTTGCTGTATTCGCTGAGCGGCCGATCGATGAATGGATGGCTCGGGTTCGAGAACGTACGCGCGACGTTCTCGACGCCCGACGTCAGCGTCGCGACGCGCGCTCGCACGATGTCATCGACGAACTTCCGGGTATCCGCATACCGCGATCGATCCGCCTCGACGATGAAATGGCGCGTCACCACCGCCGCGACCGAGATCGGCACCAACGCGGCGAGCGCGAGCGCGAGCGTGAACCGGCCGCGCAACCTCATCGGCCGCCCTTCGAACGCACCGGATCACCGAACAGAAACATGTCGGCATAGCCGGGCCGCCCGATCGCATCGAAATCCAGTCCGCGAACGTCGCTGCGGTACCAGATCCGCACCGAGCGAAACATCAGCGGAACAATCGGAAGGCGCACGGCGAACTCCGTCGCGGTGGCCGCGCCATCCAGCCCGCCCGTCGCCAGCACGTTGTCGAGCCAGCGGTCTCCACCGGCCGCGAACGCGGCTCCCCACCAGGCCACCGGCGTGGCAAGCGGTGCGGCGAGCTGACCGATCCACAGATCACATCGTCCCGCCTGCACGCGCTCGCGATAACTGGCTGCCGGAACCGCGGTGATCACGGACGCGACCCCTAGCTTGGTCAGCGCGAGCGCCACGCGCTGTGCGATCTCGCGATCGTCGGGACGGCTGTCCTCGATCAGCAGCTCGAGCTTCGTCGACGCCAGCCGCGCTCGGTCGGACATGCGTGCCAGCGCCGACCGTGCACCCGAGAGGTCCGCCTCTCGCGCGGAGGCCGACAGCGCCGTGCCGCCCGCCTCGACCGGCAACGGCAACCGGGTCGCGATCACGCGTTCACCGCCCGCGTTGACGCCGCTCACCGCCGAGCGCGCGATCGCGAGGTCGAGCGCGCGACGAAACGCCGGATCGGAGGTCACCGATCCGTGAGCGCGACCAAACCCCACGAACACCAGCACCGACGCCGGACCTTGGAGATATTGCGATCGGTACTTCGGCTTGAGATCCATCAGCACGGCCGGCCCGCGTGCCGACAGCTGTGCCTTGCCCGTCTGAAACTGTCGCGCTTCGGCATCGCGAGTGTCGTACCAGCGCAGCACGACCTGATCGAGATACGGTCGACCGGCGAAGTGGTCATCGAATGCCTTGAGCGTCAACGCGCCACCGGCCGCGTCGTTGCGGGCCACCGCGAACGGGCCCGAGCCCACGGGTCGCGCACCGGGCGGCTTGCCTTCCTTGGTGATCGCGGTGGCGGGCATCGCCAGCAGCACCGAGAGCTCCGCGATCGGCGCGCTGGTCACCAGCTCGACCGACCCCGCGTCGTAGCGGATCGCGGTGACGGCGGCGAGCATCCAGTGGGTCTTGCTCGTCGTCCGCACGCGCTCGAGCGAAGCCGCGACATCGGCTGGCGTTAGCTCGCTGCCGTCGTGAAACCGGATCCCGCGCCGGATTGCAATTCGCACGCTGCCGGCGTCGAGCACCGGGATGCCGGCCGCAACATGTGGGTTGGGCCGCCCGCCTGCATCCAGCTGATAGAGCGTGTCGAACACCGCGGCGATCGCGGTGACCTCCGCGTGGCTCTGCGACGCGATCGGATCGAGTGTGCCCGGCGCGCCGAGCAACGCTCCCTGGATCTCGCCGCCGTAGCGCGGCCGGCTCTCGGCGAACGCCAGCGAGCTGGCCCAGCCCACGATCATCAGCGCCGCCGCGAGCCTCAATCGAGCCTCCACAGATCGATCCGGGTCGAGCCCGCGAGGCGTACCGCGACGATCACCTTGGCGACGCCAGCCCCGGCGCCGTCGACGAACGCGATGCCCACCACGCCACCCGCGCGAGCCTGCTTGAACATCGATCTCGCTTCGGGCCGGCCGGCGGTGAACACCTTCACGTTGTCCGGATCGCCCGGTGCACCTGCGCCGGATACGACGAGCTCGGGCTGACCGTCGCGATCGACGTCTGCGATCTCGAACGCCGCACCAACGCTCTTGAGCTCGTAGCTGCCCGCCGGCTGGCACGTGGGGGCGCAGCGCTCGACGGAGACCGCGAGCTTGCCACCCACTGCCAGGGTGGCGCGAATGCGCAGCGGATAGCCGTCGCGATCCACGAGATCTCCGCGGCACTTCATGCCCAGCCATGGCGCCGCTGCGGTACCGAAGTAGTTGCGTCCCGGCACGAGGGCGGCACGCTCCGGCGGACATACCAGGAACGCCGGATCACCTTGCCGCGCCACGAACCCCGCGCCCTGGAACCCGATGCGGAGCTCGTTGGTCCATCCGGAGACTGCGGCGACCACCTCGGCGTTGTCGATGACGATCGTGCCGACGACGTCGCGGCTCGCCGGGATCGCCGGTGTGCCACCGAATGGCAGGCGCGTGACCTCTTTCACCTTACCAGCGATCGCGATCACCACGACCTCGTTCGGCGTCACCGCGAACAGCTCGGCCTTGCCATCACGATCGAGGTCGGCACCGCCCAGCGCGACCAGCGGCGCGCCGAGCTCGATGTCACCCAGCTTGGTCGGCTTCCAGCTCAACCGGACCGGAACCGGTGGCACCAACCGCGGCGTGCGCTCGGCGACCACGGCCGCGAGCTCGGCGCGCGCAGCGGCGGCGAGTCGAGCGAAGAAGTCCGGCTTCGGCGCGTCGGCGTGCGCGACACCGACCAGCAGCACGATCAACACGGCGATCGCGCGCGGCCTCACCATGTCGCGGCGCCCGTGGGGTCGAACGCCAACGCGGGAGCCGCAACGATGCACAGCCGCGGTCCGCCGTACCGATCGGTCGGTCGCGTGTCACCCGGTTTCGCTTGCTCCTTCACGACTCACGTCCACGTGTACTTGAGCGTTAGCGCCAGCGCCGGGTCTGGTGAGGCATACGTGAGCAACGCACGCTCAGTCGCCGTACTCGCCCGTCACCAGATTGCTCTCCGTGACATCGCCTGGTTTGGTTGCGTATTCGGTCGGCGCCGTGCCCTCGACAAACACCTCCGGGCGGGTGGTCTCGGCCGGCGCGCCTTCCGGAGCGAGCAGCCCGCTCGCCTTGTCGATCGTGACCTCGACGATCTTGGGCGGCCGCACAAACTGCTTCGCCGGCAAGGCCATCGCTTTCGCGATCTCGACGAAGATCGGAGCGGCGTTTCCGCCACCGGTCGCCTTGCCCATCGAGCGCGGCTCGTCGTAGCCGAGCCACACGCCGATCGCGTAGTCGGGGGTGAGGCCGATGAACCACACGTCCTTCGCGTCGTTCGACGTTCCGGTCTTGCCGGCGATCGGGATCTTGAGGGCGTTGGCTCGGCTGCCCGTACCTTCGGTGACCACCGATCGCATCATGTCTGCGACCACATACGCGACCTCGGGCGCCAGCACCTGTTTCCCCGGTTGCACGGGGACTGCCTTGCCGTCGATCGAGTCGATGAACCGCGGCGGCGCCGCGATGCCACCCGCGGCGAACGTTGCCATCGAGTTGGTCATCTCGAGCGGGGTGACCTCGCCAGAACCAAGCGCTAGGGACATCTCGTTCGGCAGCTTGCTCTGCACGCCCATCCGCTGCGCGAAACTCGCGACGGTCTCGGGCTTGATGTCGTGAGTGACGCGAATCGCGACCGTGTTGATCGAGCGAGCGAGCGCGCGCCGAAGCACCACCGGCCCCTCGAACTTGCCGCTCTCGTAGTTCTTCGGGCGCCACAGGTCGAACACCTCCGGCGCGTCATTGACCGTCGATGCCGCGGTGTACTTCCCGGACTCGATCGCCGCACCGTACACGAATGGCTTGAACGAGCTGCCCGCCTGGCGATGCGCCTGGACGGCGCGATTGAGTCCCTCGACCTTGGGCGCATAGCCGCCGACCAGCGCGCGCACCTTGCGGGTCTTGACGTCGATGATCACCACCGCACCCTCGGGTCCGGGCGCGAACGTCACGGACGGCCGGTTCGCGGAATCCTTGGAAGCCTTGCTGGACGCCGCACCGCGCACGACCTCGATCACATCGCCGCGCTTGAACCGTTCACTCGGACGCTTGACCTTGCCGTCGTCATCGCGCGGGTTGTACCTCGCGTCGTCGGAGCCGCCGAGCTGGAGCCGCGCGGCCCAGCCGCCGAGGTCGACCTCGAGCAGCTCCTTGTCGTCGTTCACGGCGGTGACCACCGCATCGTAGACCTCCTTGGCGTGCGGTCCGCCCTTGGGCAACCGCTTGCGTAGCTTGGTCAGCTCGCCATCGATCGCGTCCGGCTTGACCGTGCGGATCGGCCGCCCGGTATTGCGGCGCTTGTCGAGCGCGCGCAATCCGTTCTGCAGCGCGGCCTGAGCGGTGTCTTGCAGCTTCGGATCGAGCGTGGTCCGCACCGTCGCGCCCAGCGTGTCGATCGTCGCGCCGTCCTGCCCCGGAATCATCCCCGGGCGCACGATGCCCTTGTCGTCGAACAGCTCGTTGCGAACCAGCCGGCGCCACTCCGGCGCGTGATCGAGCTCGGGGAACGGCTCCTTGACGACCTGGATCGGCGCATCGATCCACTTCTGCGCCTCCTCCTTGGTGAGCTTGCCGATCGACACCAGCTGGTTGAGCACGTAGGTCTGGCGCTCCTTCGCGCGCTGTGGATTGACGTGCGGCGAGATGTTGTTCGGCGCCTGCGGCAAGCCTCCGAGCAGCGCAGCTTCACCGACGTTGAGCTTGGAGACGTCCTTGCCGAAGTAGAACCGCGCGGCCTCCTGCACGCCGTAGCGCCCGTGACCGAAGAAGATCTGGTTCACGTACAGCGTCATGATCTCCTGCTTGGTCAGCGAGCTCTCGAGCCGGCGCGCCAGGATGATCTCCTGGATCTTGCGTTTGAACGTGCGCTCGGGCGTGAGCAAGAACGTCTTCACGACCTGCTGCGTGATCGTCGAGGCCCCCTGCTTGGTGCTGCCGGCCCGGACGTTCGTGAGGAACGCGCGAAACATGCCCCAGTAATCGACGCCGGCGTGCTCCCAGAAGCTGTTGTCCTCCGCTGCGACGAACGCATCGACCAGGATCGGCGGCAGCTGTTCGTATGGCACGAACGTTCGGCGCTCGGGCTCACCACCGTCGCCGTAGAGCTCACCGATCCGCTGATCCTTGGCATCGAGGATCGTGGTCACCTGCTTGGGCCGGTAGTCGCTGAGCTTTTTGTAGTCGGGCAGGCTCGCATCGCGCCCATAGGTCCAGAACACGATCGCGACGGTGGCGGCGAGCAGCGCCGCGCCGACGATGCCGAGAATCGCGGACCATTTGATGAGCCGCCACCACAGCGGCCGACGGCCGCGCTGAGGTCCTGGCCCCGAGGAGCTCGTCGCGCGGCGCGGGACCACGGTCTCGCGCTTGCGCTTGGATGCTCCCCACATTCTCATCGTCGAGCCCTGCGGCATGGTTCGTACTCGTAGTCGTGCAAGCCAGGTACCCGTTCGCGGTCGCCCAGCCCCCGGCATTCTGTCCTGGTTGCGTCCGCATTGCCACAATGCGTGTGGCTACGCGGACACGAACGGGTTTCGGTCCGTGACGGCGCCTACCCCGTCGACCCGAGCCTGCGCCCGAGAATCCCCACGACCCCGCGGATCTTGAGCGCGAACCACCTGGCACGAAGCTGCCGCCGCCGGGCCTCGTCGAGATCCCCCGTCGACCCGATCGCCGCCCGGCGACGTTCGGCGATCTTGCTCATCGCCAGCGCGACGGTGACGCTCAGGTTGAAGCTCTCGGTGAACCCGAGCATCGGCACGCCGAGCGAGCCGTGGCACGCGGCGATCGCCGCATCGGACAGGCCCGCATGCTCGTTGCCGAACACCACCGCGATCGGACGCGAGACATCGACATCATCGATCGTGTGCATCGCACCGGGAACCGTGGCGTAGGTCTGAAACCCGCGCTCGCGCAGCGCGCCGATCGCCTGCTCGGCTGACGGCCAGCGCACCAGATCGATCCAGGCGTGTGCGCCGCGCGTCACGCCACGTGCCGCGCTGAACCGCTCCTCCGGTTCGATCACGTGCAGCTCTTGCAAGCCGATGGCTTCCGTCGTGCGGATCGTCGCAGCCGCGTTGTGCGGATCGTAGGTGTCCTCGACCACCGTGATCACCGATTGCAGCCGCGCGCCGAGCACGCGATCGATCCGGGCGATCCGCTCGGGCGACACCATCGGCGAGAGCACCTCGCAGATCGCCTCCGGGCCATGGCGCTCGATCAGCCGGTCGATCGCGTCGGTCATTCGCGCGTCGATCCCCACGGGTGTCGATCGAGGATCGCAGCGGCTCTCGCCTGGGTCCTCGGTTCGATCTCGCCTGCGAGCGCCGCCTCGAGCTGCGCGCGGAGCTCGCTGACCCGTTCCCACCTGACCGCGGGGTCCTTCGCCAGGCCGATCGCGAGTACGGCGTCGACACCCGGCGGCAGGTCGGCGTACGTGCTCGGCCTCTGCGGCATCACGTGTACCGCCTGGTACACCGCCGCGCGCATGTCGCGACCGGAGCAGACCGGGCGGCCGGTGAGCCAGCGATAAGCGATCGCTGCCACCGCATAGACGTCGGCTCGGTAATCGACGCGCTCGCCGCGCCCTTGCTCGGGTGCCATGTACGCGGGTGTTCCTACCACGTGGCCCTGGGTCAGCGTTCCATCGTGATCGGCGATCGCGGCGACACCGAAGTCGAGGACCTTCCACACCGCCCGCGTGGCGCGCTCGTCGCGAAAGATGTTCTGCGGCTTGAGGTCGCGGTGGACGATGCCGTGCTGCCACGCTTCCTCGACGGCTGCGCCGACCTGTTCGATCAGCTCGAGTAAGCCATCATTGGTCAGCTGGCCCGAGCGCAGGTGATGCGCGAGATCGTGACCACGCAGTCGCTCCATCATCAAGAACGGGATCGGATCCCCCGCATCACTCGCCTCGAACACGCGAACCACGTGTGGCGACGTCAACGCCCGTACCGCCTGGACCTCGCGCAGAAACCGCTCGACGCTGTGCTGATTGGACAGCTCGCGATGAGCGAGCAACTTCGCAGCCGCCAGCTCGCCGCTGTCGACATGACGCGCCTCGTAGACCTCGCCCATGCCCCCGCGTCCGATCACGTCGCCGAGCTTGTACGAGCCGAATGTTCGGTCGGTGTAGCGTCCCGCGCCACCGCGCAACGCGCGATCGAGGTCCTGGCGCGCCTCGAGCAACAGCGCCTCGCGCTGAGCTGCGAGCACCATCGCGCGTTGCATCCGCGCCAGCGCCTGGCGAGCCGCTCGATACGATTGCCGGCCGAGCAGGAAGGCGCCGAAGTCACCGACCTGGATCAGCACATGGCCGACCGCGAGCGAGGTCAGCGAGAGCTCCGGGCGGATCAGCCCTGGATCCGCCACGGCACCGCTGATCACGAGCCCGGCGAGCAACGCCTGAACGATCGCCGTCGACACGTACAACGCGAGCGCCGAGCCATGGCGTTCGCGACGGCTGAAGAAGAACAGCGCGAGCGCGAAGAACAGCTGTGCGCCGGAGAAGATCCCGAAGTACAGAAGGCCCGTGAACGCTGCCGGCCCGACCGAAGCCGCGAGCAGCATCATCATCGTCTCGGTGTACCGATCCGGCTTGCGAATGCTCCATTCGACCCAGTAGCCGACGGCGATCGCCGGGATCATCGCGATCGCAACGGCGATGCGCAGCGCGACCGACCCACCGAGCAGCGGCAACCCGAGCACGCAGGCGAACCCGACCAGCCGGCCGATCCGGATCATCGCGCGGGCGGTCTGAACTTCTTCGTCGCGCAGCGTCGCGATCGTGAACTGGTGCGACAGGTGCGCGCTCGACGCGGCGGCGCGGCGCTCCGCGGCTTTCGCCGGCAGCGCGTTGACCGTCGCTTCCGGATCGTGGCCGGGGGTCACCGTCTGGGTAACCTCGCTGGGGCTGTCAGCGCTCACCGGTGCCAGTCTACTGGAGGGATGCGCCGAACCACGCCGTCACGCTCCACGTCGGAACGGGATCCATCACGTCTGTCGCATACATCCGCGCCAGCTGGAGCGCGGAATGAAGCTGGCGCATCCAGGCCACGCGCAGCTCGGCTGCACCCGCCGCACGCGTCTGGGTGGCTGCAAACCATGCTGCCGCCTGGATTCGCCGGCTCATCGGCGCGCCGACTTCGCCGCTGAACAGCGTCCCGTTGTCGCCGCGAGCCCGCATACCCGCCCAGACCCAGCCAGGCTCGCCAACAACCCCGACCGTGACGCCGGCGCCGACATCACCGTGAGCCGGATCACGCGGTAGCAGCCGCTCCAGGCGATGCAGCGGGCCGAACATCGTGCCGAGCGTTCCGGTTCCCCCGCGCGCATCGCCCTGGACGAACCAGCGTGCGCCGGCGGCGTCGAGCTCGAGGCTGGCGAACACCAGCGCGCTCATTCCGATCCGCGGTTCTGCGATCGCGCCACCACCCAGATCGAAGCGCGTGCGCGCCGTGATCCAGCGCCGATCGATCGCGAGCTCGCCCGCCCCGACGGTGCCATCCGGGTGCGTCGGATCGACCGCCGTCGCGGTGCGAAGCGCCCATGCGTCGCTCAGCTGCCAGGACAGCTCACCGCCGATCAGCGCCGGATCGAGGACGTCGTCGATCTCGAGGCCGAGCACCACGCGATCGCTGATCGCGCGACCGCGAAATCCGGTGCGCGCGCGATCGTCGAGCGAAGCGCGATGGCCGAGCGCGACGTGCGCGATCCGACTCGGCGCAAGGGCGCCGCCTGCGATCGCGAAGTGCTCCGAGCTCGCCTCGAGCAACCTGAGCAGCCTCACCGCATCGGCTGCGTGCGACCAGTCCCCGCTGCGGAGCTCGCCATTCAGCCAGACCAGCCGGCCGCCGAGCCCGATCCGCGCGCGGCGGTAACTGGCATCGAACCGTAGCTCCACGCCGGTGTAGAGCGCATCGCCCTGCCCGCCGGCGCCGATCGCGGCTGCAGCGGTCGCAGCGCGGTCTGTGGCGCGGTCCGTGGCGCGGTCCGTCGTCGCGCCGATCGCGGCGTCATCGGCGGCCGCGACGCCCGCAGCAAACGCGAGCAGCCCGATCGGGGCGATGGCAGGTCCAGCACGCACCACCCGGGAGGGTCGCGCCCGACGGCGGCGTGGACAAGTTTGTGGCTACTCTCGGCGCTGGCGTTCGACGCTGGCGCGGCGAACCAGGACCAGCATGCCGAGCCCCGTGTAGTAGAGCAGGCCCACCCCGACCGCGACCAGCTTCCAGCGATACGCGCCGTGGGTCGCGGGGAGCGGCGAGGTCCAGAACCCCGAGGGCCGGCCGGTCACGCCGTCGGGAACTGCCGTGCGCTCGATATGCATGGCCGCGAGCCACAGGATCGCCACCAGGATCAGCCCGGGCAGATAGATCAGCCGCCTGTGCAACAGGCGATCGAGCCAGCTCGGCGAACGGGTCATGGCGCGAGCCTATACCACAGCCCCCTATCGCGAGCTGCGACGAATCGCCCCGGCGAGCAATCGCGTCGCGCGCTATTTCTTCATCGGGTTGGTCGGCCGCGCGTTCTTGATCGCCTTCTTCACGCGCTTCCTGCACTGATCTTCGGTCTCGCTGTTGTCCTTGGCGAAGATCAGCGGCGTCGCGATCGCCGCGTCGTACTCGGCCTGCGTCAACCGGTCGCGCTTGCGCATGAGATCGAGAATTCGATGGATCTTGCTCGTCGTCCAGCGCGTGAGCGTGTTCGCGCAGTACTGCTGGTACCGGAGCTTGGGCGAGGGGAGGATCGTCGAGAAGAACGCGGCCTCGACCGGATTGAGATCCTTGGGCGGCTTGCTGAAGAAGTGCCAGCTCGCCGGGCCGATGCCGTACAGGCCCGGGCCGTACTCGATGACGTTGAAGTAGATCTCGAGGATCCGCTCCTTGGTCAACGTGTGCTCGACGTGCCAGGTCAGGAACAGCTCCTGGAGCTTTCGCGCCAGCGTCTTCTCCCGGTAGAGCAGGACGTTCTTCACGAACTGCATCGTGATCGACGACGCGCCGTGGGTGAACGTGCCTGCCTTGAGGTTGTTGACCAGCGCGGTGCGGAACTCGCTGGTGATGAACCCGTGGTGCTGAAAGAACGCACCGTCCTCGGTCGTGGTGATCGACTTCACGAGGTACGGCGAGATCTGATCGAGCGGCACGAAGTCGTCGTTCTTGGGTCCGACGATGAAAGACACCCACTCGTTCTCTTCGACCTCGACGTAGTGCTCGAACTCCTTCTCGAGCCGCTTGGGTCCGGTGTCCTCCGGCTCCTCGAGCACGGTGCACCCATTGATCCCGACGCGGCCCCCGAGCTGCGTGGCATCGAGGTCGGCCCAGTCGATCGCGAGCTTGAGATCGACATCGAACTTGCCCTTGAGCTTGTAGCCCTGAAGATAGGGCGCCATCTCCGGCGGAATCGCCGCGAGCGCCCGGTTGCAATCGATCTTCGGAACCACCCAGTGGAGCGTCAGGGTGTTGATGCCCCCGGGGCCATACGGCGGCTCGACCGAAGGTGTCGCCGCCATCGCGGCGACGACTGGCTGTTTTGGCGTGCGCCTGGACGACCCACGCCGGCCGCTCCGACCGCCCGGGTTGGCGGCGCGTTGCGCGGCCGCCTCGACCGCCTGTCGGATCCGTTCCGGGGTATGGCGCTGCTGGGTCACCGATCCGGTGATCGAAAACGGAACGTCGCGGACGACAAAGTCGCCCTGGGTGAGCTCGGCCGTGCGCGCGACGCGGTCGAAGCTACCCGCGACGTGCGCGGAGAGATCGAGATCGTGGACCTCGCGATCGGCGATCATCGGATGACCGACGTTGAGCCCACGCACGTGGAAGTCTCCGAGGAATTTGCCGCCGTTGCGATCGACGTCGATGTGGAGCTTGGTATCGACCGAGGTGTTCGCGTAGTTGACGAGTGGTGAGTGCTCGAGGATCTGTGAAAGCCGATCGAGCTGAAACTTCGCCGCGACCAGGTCGAGCGACGCGGTCGAGGCGCTCGGATCGAGGCCGCCCTTCGCCGTCCACAACTTGCCCGGGACACCGCCGTAGCCACCCGCGAGGTCGATCACGTACTCGCCCGCGCGATTCGGGTTGGCCGTGATCTCGCCGCCGATCCCCGACAGCGCGAGTCGCGGCGTCACCGCCATCTCGCCACCTTCCACGGTGACGTGCGGTGGCTGCCCGGACACCTTGGACACCATCAGCGTCGCCGCCGTCGCGCGAGGTCCCTGCCGGGTCGTCACCGAGGCGCCGAGCGCACGGGCCGTCACCTCGCCCGGCGCCCACGCGGCGTTACCGCTGGCGATGTCGAGCTTGGCTCCGGTTCGCTCGTCGATCGCGTGAACCTGGATCTTGTCCACCGCCACCGCGGTCGGCCGCAGCCCGCTCGAGCTCCCCGCCTGGGCGGTCGCCGCGTCGTCCTTGCCACGCAACCGCGCGACGATGTCACTGACGTTGTCGAGCCCGTCCGCGGTGCGCCGGATCGACACGTTGACTCCGTCGACGGTAACGGCGCCGACCTTGATCGAACCCAACAGCGAGCCCCAGGCGTCGAATGGGATGTCGATGCGTGAGACATGGACCAGCGGTCGATCGCCATCGAGCGGCCCGACGATCACCAGATCGTGAATCACCGCATGGCCGAGCTCGACCTCGATGTCGCGGATGCCGGCGTCGCGCCCGAGCTTGGCGCGGACCTTCTCGGTCACCTTCGCGCGGATCTTCGACGCACCGACGCGCGGATACAGCACGAACAGCCCGAGCAGCACGATCGCGGTAACGCCCGCCGCGATGCCACCGCCGATCAACCACCCGCGGCGAATGCGCGGGCGGCGGACCACGAGGGCGGGCGCTCGATGATTCATCCTCGGTTCGTGTATAACATCGAGGCTGTGGCTTCCGTCGCAAGCCGCACCGCGCCGGTGATTTCGCCAGGCGCTACTTGCAGGTCAAAGCGAGCAAGTGCCCGTCATTGTTGGGCAGCGGGTGGCCGTAGACGACGTAGTCCCCGGCCTCGAGGGTCGACGTGTTGCTCAGAATCTGCTTGCCCTTGTCGTCGGCCATCGTGGCGTTGATCCGGCACTTCGATTTATCCACGATCTCGACCAGCGTGATCGTCGCCGAGCCGATCTTGAGCTTGAGCGTCTCGTCCTTCTTCTTCACCAGCGCCTTCTGGGTCTTCATCAGCACGCGGAACTGATTCCACGATGCAAACAGCGGACGCTTGAGCTTCTTCTCGAGCGGCTTGAGCTCGGGATCGACAACGCGCTCCTTGCCGCTGGTCGCCGAGACCTCGAAGATCGCTGCGGTCACACTCGGCTCGTCGGCCATCGCCGATCGCACGGTCACCGTGGCAGTCACCATCACGATCAACGGGAGCCAGATCCGGGTGCTCATATGCCCTCCACAGTATCTGCAGGCGTTACCCAGATCACGGCTGCATGACCGTCTTCATCCTCGAGGTTCATCACCGTTCCCGATCCCCCTGGCGTGTCGAGCGCCTCGATCTCGGGAGGTGTTCGCAGCGCAGCAGGCCGCACATCGATCGCGCCGGCCCTGCTCGTCGTGGGGAGGTCGGCGGTCCCGCTCGGTCGCAGCACCAGCGCAAGCGCGGCCACCGCGCCCGCGCTCACCGCGCCGGTCACCAGATGACCGCGATAGCGATCCAGCCAGGATGTGAACCGCGCCCACGCGCCGGGAGCGGCATCGCGTCGGGGACGCTCCACCGGAGCGGCGTCGATCGCCTTGTCGATCTCGCGCCACATCGCCTCGAACCGGCGGCCAGAAACTTGATCCACCGATTGTTCGAAGTGGGCGCGCATCACGTCGCTGATCTGCGCAAGCGCGTCGCACTTGGCGCGTGCATCCGGATCCGCTTCGAGGCGTGCACGCACTCCCGGCTCCAACCGGTCGTTGAGCTCGCCGTCGGCGTGCTCCATCAGCTCGAAATCATTTCGGGCAGCCATTATCGGGTTCGCGCGGCGGGCGCGCGCTCCTCTCGTGTCGCAGGGGATGCATCGTCTTGATCGTCGTCGCTATTCGCCGTCCGGCCACCGGTGAGCTCCTCGACCAGCGCGGGCGACGGATTGTCGAGCAGATCGAGCAAGCGCTTCTGCATGTTCCGGCGCGCGTGAAACAGCCGCGACATGATCGTGCCCTTGGAGCACTCCATCGCCTTGGCCATCTCCTCGTACGACAGGCCTTCGAGCTCGCGCATCACCAGGACCGCGCGATGGTTGTCGGACAGCTCATCGAGCGCCTGATCGATGCGCGCCCGGATCTGCTTGTCGAACAGCGCCCTGCCGGGATTTCCCTCAATGATCCTGGGCAGTAGCGTGTCGTCGGCATCGTCGAGCTTGGTCTCGTCGAGCTCCACCGGCTTCGCGCGCCGATGCTTGCGCAAATGGTCGATGGAGAGGTTCATGACGATCCGGTAGAGCCACGTGTAAAAGCTGGAGTTGCCTTCGAACTTGTCTAGGTATTTGTGAGCCTTGATGAAAGCGTCCTGGACCACGTCCAACGCATCGTCGTGATGCCGCACCACGCCGAGGGCCAAGGCAAACGCCCGGCGATGATAACGCTCGAACAGCGTGCGGAACGCATCACGGTCGCCCCCCTGGGCAGACCGCACCAGGTCGTGGTCATCGACTGCCGAGGGTGACCGTCCATGCGCCTGGGACGCTCGCTGGCCCGCCTTATTCACGCCGCGACGGTTATATCTCATGTGGTGCGCTGGGTGTCGGCGACGTCGGCCGACCGTCGCATTGCGGGCGTCCCGGGGCTATGCTGGGCGAGCCGCGACCAAGGCGACAACGTGGCCGTTCCTCGCACTCAGATCCCAGGCTTTCTGCAGCGTGTCCGCGCGCTGCTGTATCGCCACGAAGCTCGCCGAACGGTGCTGCACGCGGTCATTGCCGCGGCGATGCTGGCCTTGGTACTGCCGCTGATCGGACGGCTCGTCGACGGTCACCGTACGACGGCCACCGCGGTGCTCGGAATCGCCGGGCTGATCGCCGGCGCGGTCGCGATCGGCGCGGTGGTGATCGGGGTGGTCGCACCACGTCGCCGATGGGGCACAGATTCCGACCTGGCGCGATGGGTGGGCACCCGGCGCACCGACGTCGCGTCGGATTTGCTGTCGTCGGTCCAGCTGTCCGAGGCGGCGCCCCGCACGGGTGCGCCGTCATCGCTGCTGGTCGACGCACTGATCGAATCCACCGCGCAACGCCTCGACGGGATCGAGCCACGGAGCTTGTTGCCCAGCGGCGAGACCGAGCGCGCGATCCGCTGGGCGCTGATCGCGGTGCTCGTGAACCTGGTGGTGGTGATCATCGCCCCCGGCACGATCGCCGCCGGGTGGCGTGCCCTGGTGTCACAGCCGAGTGCGCCGTACGACGGCGCGCAGCTCTCGGTGGTGCCGCTGGTCGGGGATCTCGAGGCCACGCTGACGTTCCCGGCCTATGCCCACCGCCCACCGCTGCGGCTGCCATCGTCGTCCGGTGATCTGCGGGGGCTGGCCGGCACCAAGGTCGACCTCCGCGCGCGCGTGCTCGTCGATGCCGACGAGGTCGCGCTGGTGATCGAAACCGGTGATCGCGGGGCGACCACCAAGGTTCCCGTGAAGCTCGCCGGTGATCAGATCACCGCACAGCTCACCATCGACAAGTCGGCGCGCTACCGGTTCGCCGTACGGTCGCCCTCGGGTGTGCGGTCGATCGAGACCACGCCGCGATCGATCGAGGCCGAGCCGGATCGCGCGCCCGAGGTCCAGCTGATGGCACCCGCGGACACGCTCGACGTGACCAATCTCCGGCGGGTCGAGCTCGCCTACGTGATCGAGGATGACTTCGGCCTCGGCGCGGCCGAGCTGGTCTGGGAGTCCGGCAAGGATCGCGGCAAGAAGCCGATCGATCTGGGCAGCGCGACGGCGACGGGGCGTGCCCAGGGAAAGGTGGTGTGGGATATCGCGGAGGTGCAGGTGCCGAGCGGCGGGGAGGTTCGCTACTGGATCGAGGCGAGCGACAACGACAACATCGGCGGCCCCAACATCGGACGTTCGCGCGAGCTGCGGCTCAAGGTCGTCAGCCCGCGTGAGCGCCACGAGGAGACGCTGCGCCGCCATCAGGAGCTCGCCGAAAACATCGTGCGCAACCTCGGCGGCCGGCTCACACTGGCCCCCGATCAACCGAGCGATTCGCCGTCGGGGCGCGATCAACTCGCGCGCGAGCTGCGTGAATCCGTGGTCGAGCTCGGCGCGATCGCCGCGGCGTTCGAAAAAGATCCGCATGCGTCCGATGCCCTGCGCAAGGCGCTCGATCAGATGCGCGATCGGCTCGACAAGCTCGTGTCCGCGGAACAGCGGCTGATGCCGAGGCCAGGCATGCGCGCGACCGCGGGCCGATTCGCGGGGCTCGATCCCAGGATCATCGCGGAGCTCGAAGATGACACGATCGTGCTCGCGGACTGGCTCGACCGCGAGCGGCTCGAGGGCATGCTCGATGTTTCCGACGAGATCGCGGCGCACCAGAAGCGGCTGTCCGATCTGCTCGCACAGTACCAGCGCACCAAGGATCCGCGACTACTCGACGAGATCGAACGCGAGCTGCGCGCGCTCGAGCGCTCGTACGCCGAGCTCGAGCGGCATCGCAGCGGCATGGCCGAGGACGTGCTCGATCAATATGTCCACCGCGACGCGATCCAGGGTCACCAGGGCACCAGCTGCATCGAGGAGGTGCGCCGGTTGATCCGCGCCGGCAAACCTCAGCAAGCTCAGCACAAGCTCGAGACCTGCCAGCAGCAACACGATCGCGCATCCGCCTCGCTCGAAGGTTCGCTCGCCGGCCTGCGCGGCGATCGATTCACCGAGGAGCAGAACAAGCTCGACGAGGTGATGAACGAGCTGTCGGACGTCGCCAAGGATCAGGACGATATCGCCGCCGAGGCCAATCGGATCTTCGAGGAATACGCCGAGAAGGCCGATGACCTCGCCAAGGATCATCGCCGCGAGGCCAACAAGACCGTGTCGGCGCTGGTCGACAAGCTGCGCCGCCGGCTCGGTGAGATCCACGAGGCCGGGCTGACCCCGTTTGCCAAGGAAGAGCTCGACATCGTCGAGCGCCGGATCGCGGACGTCGAGCACATGGTCGCGGATGGCGATCTCGCGGAGGCGCTCGGCATGGCGCGCCAGGCCAAGACCAGCCTCGAGACCATCGCCGGCGAGCTCGAAGCGGCACTCAGCGATGATCCGAAGTCGAAGTGGACCGAAGCGACCCAGGACTCGCTCGATGACGTCGAGCGGCTCGGTCCCACGATGCGTGAGCTGATCAGCGAGCTCCAGGACCTGTCACCCAAGCCCGAACAGATCATGTCTCCCGACGAGCAGCGCGCACTCGAGCGGTTGCGCCGGCGCGAGGCGTTGAACAAGGAGCGCACCAAGCGGCTTTCGGATCGAACCAAGCAGCTCGGGGGCGACCTCCCGGGCGATGCCGGTGCCGAGCTGGTGAAGAAGCTAGGCGGCGCGATCGATCAGATGACGACCGCCGACGACCGGATGAAGAACAAGGACCCGTCGGGGGCCAAGGAGGCGACCCGTGCCGCCGCCGATGCACTGGCCAAGGCGCGCGACCGGGCACGCAGCGCCGCGCGTCAGGCGCAGGAGGGCTCGGTCAGCGAGGAGCCCGTGCGAATTCCCGGCGCCGACGAGTACCGCGCGCCGGAGCGGTTCCGGGAGGACGTGCTCGAGGCGATGAAGAAGCGCAGTGGGTCGCGCCCCGACGGCTATGACGACATGATCAAGCGCTACTACGAGGAGCTGGTGAAATGACTGCGCGCCGTCTTGCTTCCGTTGCGGCGCTGGCCACGTGGGCGATGCTCGCCGGGCCGGCCGACGCGCGCCGCGATCGCACGGTCACCGGCGACGTGATCAAGGCGGCGCGCTATCTCCAGAGCGCGCGACTCGCCGACGCGCGCGCGCTGCTCGTCGATCTCGAGCAGCGCGCACCCGACGCGATCGAGGTCAAGTGGCTACGCGCGGAGCTCGCGTTCCAGACCGGCGACTACGCCGGTGCGATCAAGCTGCTCGACAAGCTACCCGATAGCGGGGTCGACGGCATGATCGGGCAGACCCGCAAGCTCGCGGCGTCGACGCTCGCGGTGACCGAGACGTTTGCCGAGGTGAAGTCGCCCAAGGGCCGGTTCATCATTCGTTACGCGCCCGGTCCCGACAGCACGATCGCGGCGCTCGCCGGCGAGGTGCTGGACTCGGCGTGGGAGCAGATCGGCAGCGATCTCGGGCTCAAGCCATCGGATCCGATCCGGATCGAGCTGCTGGGCGCGCCGGCAGATCTGGCCAAGCTGTCGCCGCTCACCGAGAGCGAGATCGAGACCACCGGCACGATCGCGCTGTCCAAGTACAACAAGCTGATGGTCGTCTCGCCGCGCGCGACGATCTTCGGCTATCCATGGATGGACACGCTCGCCCACGAGTACACGCACCTGCTGGTGTCGCGGATCTCGCACGACAGCGTGCCGGTGTGGCTGCAGGAGGGCATCGCTCGGCTGGAGCAGACGCGGTGGCGCCGCCCTGCCGAGGTGGTGCTGTCGGCGAACGAACAGACGCTGCTGCAAGGCGCGCTTCGCAAGGGCCGGCTGATCTCGTTCGACGAGATGCATCCGTCGATGGCCAAGCTGCCGAGCCAGGAGGCCGCAGCGCTCGCATACGCGGAGGTCTACACCCTGGTCGGCTGGATGCACGCCAAGATCGGGTTCGGCGGGATCCGCAACGCCCTCGCGTTGACGCGCGACGGCAAGTCCGCCCGCCGTGCCGTCGCCGAGGCGCTCGGGATCTCGTGGCCGGCGGTGGACAAGCAGTGGCGCGCGCATCTCAAGAGCCTCGACCGCAGCGTCCCGGCGCGCGGTGGGCAGCCGATCCGGTTCTCGAAGGGCGGTGCGGATTCGGAGAACATCGGGATCGAGCAGGTCTCGGCGCGAGCGCGCAAGCACGCGCGGATCGGCGGCATGTTGCGCGCGCGGGGCATGGCGGAGGCCGCCGTGATCGAATACGAGCGCGCGCTCGCCGCCGGACCCGAACCGTTTGTGGCGGGCAAGCTCGCCCGTACGCTGGTCGAGCTCGGCCGGCATGACCGTGCGATCGAGCTGGCGACCCCGCTGGTCGCGGCGGACGATCATGACGCTGTTGCGGCTGTAACCCTTGGCATGGCGCGGCTGGCGAGGCATGAATGGACGCAGGCGATCTCCGCCTTCGAGCAAGCGCTCCGGATCAGTCCGTTCGATCCAACCACCCGATGTGGCCTCGCGGAGGCTTATGCTCAGCTCTCTGACTCCCGAGCTGCTCGGGAGCGCGCCGCCTGCACCGAGCTCAAGAATTGATGAAAACCAGTCGCCAAACCCCGGCCTACGGGTCGCCGTCCGAACCCAAGCTTGCAGATGTCGCCCACCTACACGGTGATCCGGAAGATCTGCCACTGGCGGGCGAAGACCTCACCACCCCGCCGCCCTCGCCCAGGACCGATCTCGACGCCGTCGCCGAGCTCGCGGCGGCTCACGATCAGATCATCACCGAGATCGAGAAGCGGATCATCGGTCAGCGCCGGGTGATCGATCAGCTGCTGGTCGCCCTGTTCGCGCGCGGCCACACCTTGTTCGTCGGGGTTCCCGGGCTCGCCAAGACGTTGTTGATCTCGACGCTCGCAGAGACGCTCAACCTCACGTTCCAGCGGATCCAGTTCACGCCGGACCTCATGCCGTCGGACATCACCGGCACCGACGTGCTCGAGGAGGATCACACCACCGGCCGCCGCGGATTTCGGTTCATCCACGGCCCGGTGTTTGCCAACCTGGTGCTTGCCGACGAGATCAATCGTACGCCGCCCAAGACCCAGGCCGCGCTGTTGCAGTCGATGCAGGAGTACCGGGTCACGGCGGGCGGGACGACGCACGACCTCCCGCTTCCGTTCCAGGTGTTCGCGACGCAGAATCCGATCGAGCAAGAGGGTACCTACCCGCTCCCCGAAGCTCAGCTCGACCGGTTCATGTTCCAGATCGACGTCGATTATCCGACCGAGACCGAAGAGGAAGAGATCGTCCGGCAGCAGACCAGCGATCACCAGCCGCAGCTCAACCGCGTGCTGTCCCCGCACCGGATCATGCAGCTGCAGGATCTCGTCCGGCGAGTACCCGCGGCCGATCACGTCGTCAAGTACGCCGTCGCGCTCGCGCGTGCGACGCGCCCCACCTCGCCCACCGCGCCCGCGTTCATTCGCGACGCCACCTCGTGGGGTGCGGGGCCGCGCGCGTCGCAGTTCTTGATCCTCGCGGCCAAGGCGCGCTCGATCTTGAGTGGGCGGTTTGCGGCCTCGATCGACGACGTCGCCGCGCTGGCTCGCCCCGCGTTACAGCACCGGCTGATCCTCAACTACCGCGCCGAGGCCGAGGGCATTCGCGCGGGCGATCTGATCGACAAGTTGCTGTCCGTCGTGACCCCGTGATCGCTGGCCGACGATGAGTGGAGAGCTCCCGCGCAAGCTCGACGCAGCTCAGCTGTCGCGGCTGAGCAGCCTGCCGATCAAGGCGAGGGTGATCGTCCAGGGCGCACTCTCGGGACTGCATCGCGCGTCGATCCGCGGTTACTCCGTCGAGTTCGCGGAGCACAAGGAGTACTCGCCGGGCGATGAGCTCCGGCACGTCGACTGGAAGGCGTTCGCCAAGCTCGACCGCTATTACGTCAAACAGTTCGAGCAGGAATCGCAGTTGACGTTGTACCTGGTCCTCGACGCATCGGCTTCGATGGGGTTCGCGGGCGGTGGCATGGCGAAGCTCGAATACGGTGGCATGTTGCTCGCCGCGCTCGCCTATCTCGCGATCGAGCAGCAGGACAAGGTCGGGCTGGTGGCCAGCGGCGATCGCACGATCGAGACCGTCGTGCCGCCCCGGGCACGAGCGAGTCATCTCCACGATCTCCTCACCGTGCTCGAATCGGTGCTCCGACGCGGCGGTGTGGGCGATGAGCCCCCGGCGGTCGCGCTGTCGAGGATCGCGGAGCTGTCGCGGCGGCGGCGCGCATTGATCGTGATGGTGTCGGACCTGTTCGACCCGACCGACGAGACCGTGCGCATGTTGTGCCAGCTCCGGGCGCAGCATCACGACGTGTCGCTGATCCACGTGCTCGATCCCCACGAGCACAGTTTTCCCTATGACGGGCTCACCGAGTTTCAGTCGCTCGAATCGAGCGCCAAGATGCTGGTCAATCCGGCGGCGATCCGGCGCGAGTACCGCGAGCGCATGGACGAGTTTCTGCGGACCAGCCGACACCAGCTGCGCAGCGCGGGCGTCGACTATCACTTCGCCACCACGGACCAACCGCTCGATCAGACGTTGCTCGAGCTGCTGGTTGCGCGCTCTCGGCTGGCACCCGGAAGGCGCGCGTCATGAGCTTCCTCGCGCCGCTGATGTTGATCGGCCTGCTCGCGCTCGCGGTGCCGATCGCGATCCATCTCATCGGCCGCCAACGCGCGCGCGTCGTGAAGTTCGCGGCGCTGGACTTCTTGCTCGCCACCAAGCGGCGCACCGCCCGCCGGCTCCGGCTCCGCGAGCACCTGTTGCTTGCGATTCGCGTGATCGCGTGCGCGGCGATCGTGCTCGCGCTCGCCAAGCCGTTCACGTCATGCGAGCGCAGCGGGCCCCAGGTGACCCGTGGACCCCAGGCGGCCGTGCTGGTGATCGATGATTCGTTTGCATCGGAGTACCGCGTCGATGGCCAGCCATGGCTGGCACGCGCGACCGCCGAAGCGCGGCGTATCCTCACCCAGCTCGGCCCGGAGGCAGAGGTCGCGATCGTTCGTGCGTCGGAAGCCGCGGACCATCCAGGAGAGCTGACGCGCGATCACCTTCGGCTTCGCGATCAGCTCCTCGCGCTCACGCCGAGCGCACGGCCCGCCGACACCACGCGCGCGCTCGCGAAGGCGGCGCAGTTGCTCGCCGCCTCCAGCCACACCCGCAAGACGGTGTTTCTGATCAGCTTGCTCACGCGGTCCGGCTTGAAGCCGGATGACGTGGCGTGGCGCGCCGATGGTCCAGCGCTGGTGGTCGTCGACCTGCGGCCCGGGCGGATGCCGAATCACGCGATCACCGCGCTGCGGTTCGACGCCGAGCCCAGTGCCGGATCTCGAGGCGTCGCGTTCGATGCCGATGTCGCGAACTTCAGCGATCAGAAGGCGACGATCGAGCTGTCGCTGTCGATCTCCGATCGAGTGGTCGCGCGCGGTTCGGTGGAGCTCGCGCCCAACGAACGCAAGACCAAGCGGTTCCTGGCGACGCTGCCGCATGGCTCGCGTGCAACCGATGCGTACGTATCGATCGAAGCGGATGCGCTCCCGATCGACGATCTCCGATGGGCCCGCGCGTTCCTCCGCGACGAGGTTCGAGTGTTGCTCGTCGACGGCGATCCGCGGACGGTGCGCCACGACGACGAGTTGTTCTATCTCGAGGCCGCGCTACGCCCCGGCGATCGCGAAGATAGCCGGACCCAGGTGAGCGCGATCACCACCGAGGAGCTCTCGGGTATCGATCCCAAGGCCAAGGGAACGGCAGGCGCGATCGATCTCGAGAGCTACGATGTGATCGTGCTCGCCAACGTGGCGGCGCTACCCGCGGAGCGCGTGGCGGCGCTCGCGAACTGGGTGCGCGCCGGCGGCGGCATCCTGGTCGCGCCGGGCGATCGCGTGGACTCCGCCGCCTACGACCGCACGATGCTACCGCTGTTGCCGCAGAGCCTTCGCGATCCGATCGATACCACGTGGGGCGCATCGCCGGAGGATCGCGACAGCCGCGCGCTGCACCTGGTGAAGTGGGAAGCGGATCATCCGATCTTCGCGCCGTTCAGCAAGACCGCACCCGAGCTCGCCGACGCGAAGTTCCAGAAGGTCGTGCTGCTCGGACCGACCACGGCGACCGCCGATCGCAAGGTGCTCGCACGGTTCACCAACGGCGGCGCGGCGCTGGTCGAAGCGTCGATCGGCGCCGGACGCACGCTGCTGTTCACGTCGACGCTGGACCGCGACTGGAATGACCTACCGATCCATCCCGGGTTCCTGCCGCTGATGCAGGAGTCGGTGCGCCACCTCGCGCGCAAGCACGCCGCGTTCGGTGCCGCCGACCATCCGGTCGGCAGCTCGGTCGTCGTGCCGGTCGGCGACCTCAAGAAGCTCGAGATCCGCAGCCCGAGCCAGGTCGCGACCGTGTTCGACGGCGACCGGATCAATGGACGTTCGAACGTACGGTTCAACCGGACCGCGCGTCCCGGCGTGTACCGCGTGATCGGCACCGATCGCACCGGGGCGACGCGCGAGCGCGACGATCTCGCGTTCGCGGTCAACGTCGATGCGCGTGGCTCCGATCTCACCGCGGCGCCGCCATCCGCGCTGCCCCCATCGGGCACCGGGACCGCCGGTGACCCCGCCGATCATACGCGGCGCGTCGAGCTGTGGCACGCGCTCGCGGTGGCGCTCTTGCTGCTGTTGCTCGCAGAGGGCTTGCTAGTCCAGCGCTAGCTCGATCGTGCTCCACAGCATCAACGAGGCTTCCGCTACGTCGAGCGTCAGCTCCAGCAACGAGCGCTACGAGCGGCCGGCGAGTCGCTCGGCAAGCTGCTCGTGCGCGGCGCAGCCGACGACATCGCGGCTCGGCGCCGGGGTTCGCGAGAGGTTCTCGGCGTGGTTACGCTTGAGCTCGCGAACACGCTGCGCGGCGGCGCCGACCTTGGCGCGAAACGCCGCGTCGCGCTCGCACTCGCGAACCAGCGCCTGCTCGGCGAGCATCTGGTGATTCTCGTCGCGGCACAGCAGCAGCACATCGCAACCGGCGCGAATCGCGGCCACCGCGGCGACGTCGGCGCCGATGTGACTCGAGATCGCCTTCATGTCGAGATCGTCGCTCGCGATCACGCCGCGATAGCCGAGCTTGTCCCGCAGCAGGCCGGTGACCACGCGCTCAGACAGGGTCGCGGGCAGCTTGTCGTCGAGCGCGGCGAACACCACGTGCGCCGTCATCATCATCGGCATGCCCGCGGCCGCGGCGCGGCGGAACGGCAGCAACTCGACGCGCTCGAGGCGTTCCCACGGATGATCGATGCGCGGCAGCTCGAGATGACTGTCGGTCGAGCTGTCGCCGTGACCGGGGAAGTGCTTGCCACACGCGACGATGCCCGCGGTATCGAGCCCGCGCGCGAACGCCAGCGCTCGGCGCGCGACCGGCTCCGGCTCGACGCCAAACGCGCGGTTGCCGATGATCGGATTGGCCGGGTTGGTGTGGACGTCGAGCACCGGCGCAAAGTCGACGTCGAACCCGAGCGCGCGGAGCTCGCTGCCCATCGCGCGGCCGACCTGCTCGGCCAGCGGCTCGTCGTCGGGCGGCGCGACCGCATCGATCGCTTGCATCGCCGGCCAGCGCGTCGCCGGTGCGCGGACGCGCTGGACCAGCCCGCCCTCTTGATCGATCGCGATCAGCGCGGGCGTGCCGTCGGGCGCGGCGCGATGAAGATCGCGATTGAGCGCGTCGAGCGCGTCGAGGTCACAGATCTCGTCGCAAGAACCGGCGCTCGCAGGGTGGTACACGAGGTTGCGCTTGAACAAGATCGTGGCGCCGACCTCGCCGGCGTCGAGCCGGGACCGCAACGCTGCTGGAACGCTCGTTCCCTCGAAACCGACCCATAGCAGCTGACCTACATCCTGTCGCACCACGGGCGCAAACCTAGCATCGCTGCCGCGACCGCGGGGGGTCGTGCAAACTCCGCGCGTGCGCTTTCTGGTGCCGGCGGTACAGTGCTCGCCTTGCGCCATTTCCTATCCGTCGTGTTGCTCGCCACCGCCTGCGCATCACCCGAGCCGGAGGTCGGAATCACGTTCGACCCGTGCTCCACGCTCGTGATCACGCCCGCGGAGGGCGCCACCGATCAGGAAGTCCAGAGCATCCGCGACGCGGTGACCGCCTGGAGCCATGTCCTCCCCGTGACCATCGAGGTCGCCGCGCCGCCACAGCCGGATCCTGCGCTGCCGTTGCGGTTCGAATCAGGCGACACGTTCTTTCGCGCGATCTACTGGGACGACGTCGGCCAGATCTGGGTCGGCCGCGATCAGCTTGCGCCCGACGACTATCCGATCGCGATCGCACACGAGCTCGGCCATGCGTTCGGCCTGCTCCACATCTCGCCGGACGAGCGTCCCTCGGTGATGAACGTGGGCAACCTCGAGCTCGAGCCCAACGAGCAAGACGCGCGCGACGTCGCGGCGATGTGGCCGAGCTGCGGCGCGCGCTACTAGGTCCCTATTCGCATCGCCGGCTGCGACCGTCGCATTTCGGGCACCTCCGGCCGTACGTCCGTTGCTCGCTCGTAACGTGGGGCCACCACGCGCCTCGCTGCGCTACGGGCGTGCGACCGGATCTGCTCCGAACTGCTTGGTCTCGCTCGACGCTGCAAATAGGGACAGCCCCCTAGTTGGTGCACGTAACCGGCGGCACCGCGCAGGCGACTTCGGGCGTCAGCAGGTTGAGCTGGAACGCGTAGGTGACGGGCAACAGCTCGGCTGCCTCGGGGCGGAGATGAATGATCACGCTGGCGGTGGGCGTCTGATCGATCGGAAATAGATCGTTCGACTCGATCGCGATCTCGAGCACCGAGTCAGGGCTGATCTTGATCGAACCGCCGAGCCCGACCTCGAGCATGTTCGCGTGGAGCTTCGCGTTGAACCCCGGCGTCGCGCTCACCAGCGTGAGCACGCAATCGCCGGCGGCGCACTCATCGAACTGCAGCGTCGTGATGCCGCCACACACGTGCATGTGGTCCAGATCGACGAGATCCTTGACCGTCGCGACGTCGCAGGTGTGACACTTGCTGTTGGGACACCGACCGAGATCATCGTCGTCGTCGATCAGGTCGTCGCACACGCCCGTCGCCATCGTGTTCGAGCACATGATCATGCAGCTGCTCGTCTCGGCGATGTCAGGGCGAAAGTCGCAGTCATCGTCGTAGCCGTTGCACGTCGGCGCGGCGCCGCCGTGTGCGCTCGCCAGCGTATCGTCGCAGTCGTTCTGATCGCCGAGGTCTCGGCTCTGTCCGTCGATGCCCGCCGTACTGTCGTCGCAGTCGAGGTCGGCTCCGTGAAGGTCGGCTGCGCTCGAGCCGGTGAGGATCCGCAGCTGCTGCCCGGACTGCATTCGCCACGCGGCGCCGCTGACCTCGCCGTCGGCGCAGCGCACCTCCATCACACCTCCGGGAGGCACGTGCACCGGTGTGGCTTGGGCCGCGATCGCGGTCACCGGCTCGAGGTCGACGCCGTAGACCCGCACCTCGTTCGAGCTGCCGAACGCGATCGCTGCCGCGCTGACGTCCTCGGCAAACAGCTTGTCGGGTCGGTGCACGCCGACCGCCTTGCGCTCGTCCCCGACGAACGCGACCACGATCGGGATGTACGACTGCTGGTCGGTCGCCTCGAGCTGAACGCGAAACCCGTCGATCGGCTCGGCCGGATCATGGGGATACATCAGCACCTCGGCGGCCTGGGCGACGTACGCGACCAGCTCCTTGTCGCCCGGCGCCTCGTTGGTGCGCTGGTTGCGAAGCTGAACATCGGGCACCGCGAGCACGACCCCGACCTCGGTCACACCGGAGACGTCGCCATGAAGCTCGAGCATCACGCGTCCGTCACTGCAGGCCGCAAGCATGCAGCCCACCACTCCCACGCTAACGAATCTAGGCATAGTGCTCCCAGTGTACCGAGCGGCCGCGCGCTCGATCGCGTGATCGTCGAGCCAGCGAGACGGCCAGCACGCCGACGCACTCCGGCCTACAGAGGCTCACCGCGGAAACGACTCGCCCTCTCCGGCGATCTCGAGGCGCTGAGCCGAACCGGCGGCGGTGTAGACGAGGATGGTTCGAACCGTCGGAAACTTGAGCGAGATCACGAGCTCGTTGCGGCCATCGCCGTCGAGATCGACGACGCCGAGCAGATCCAGTACGACGGTCGCCTTGGGATCGATGGGTTTTCCTGGATCGGGCGCACGCACCAGCTTGATGTCGTAGAGCTGAAACTGCGGTTTGCACGCCGCACCTGCCGTCGGCGCTGCCGCCCACTCGCTCGATGGACCGCGGATGCCGTCGAGCACGCCCGCGAGCGGAAACGATTCGACCACGCCGTCGCCATCGATATCGACCGCGATCGCATCGCCCGAGAGACACGCACCGCCAGTGTTGAACATCGGCGTCTCGATATCGTCGTCGGGCCGGCGCAGCTCCGCCACCGCGAGACCACAACCGCGCGTGGCGGCGGTGCACGCCGGGTGATCGGTGCGCGCGCCCTTGCCCGCATCGGAGGTGCACGGCGACGCGCCCATGTATGTTCCGGCGGCGACCGATTGGGTGACGCTGATCGCGGCAAGCCCGACGGTGTCGAACGCGCCCGCCGGCTTGCCATCGACGCCGAACACCACGAACCGGGGAGCGCTGCCGCGCTCGATCGCGTTGGCGAGATCCGATCCGGCGTCCGACCACTGATGGGTACGCAGCATCAGGGGGGCGACCGCGGGTCGGCCAGCAGCGCCCTGCGGACACATCTCACCGACCATGACCTGGCGCCCGACCACCGGGGGGCGGGGCTGCTGCGGCCTCCCGACCACCACGGGGCCTGGCTCGGGTGGTGGCGCCGGCGGCCGAAATGACGGGGAGCACCCGGCGATCGCACCCGCCCAGGCAACGCGAACCAGCGCAGGGCGGTCTATCGCCATCGACATGAACCATAACCTCCCGAATCTAGACGGGGCCAGTTGGTGAATCGTTGCCTCCCGGGTTTGACCGGGCCGAAGCCGCCTGTCTATAGTCCGCCGACTTTCGCGAAGGCTAAATTCCTCGTGCTTCCCATGCGTTATTCTCATTCGAGCCGCTTGTCTTTGAGCTTCGGATCGAGCCGGCGAGTCGGCTCGGCGATCACCGTCGCCATCTTGCTCGCGGCCACGGCTGCCGACGCCCAGATCGCCCCCGGCGGAATGGGGCCCGGAAGCATGGGCCAGCAGCCGGCCGGTGAGGAGAAGAAGGAGGGTGTCGCGGAGGCCGCGCCGAAGACCCCGGGATTGCTTCCCACGACGCCGGCACTGCCACCGCCGAAGAGTCGTCGCAAACGCTGGAAGCTGTTCGAGATCGACGGCTACTACCGGCTGCGCACCGACTGGTTCAAGAACTTTCACCTCGGGTTCGTCGACAACCCTGCGGTCGGCGGGGCGCCGTTCCCGCGCGCGCTCGGGTGTAGATCCACGACCCCGGGTCGCTCCTGCAACAACTCGCTGTCGATGACCAACATGCGGCTCCGCCTCGAGCCGACGATCAACCTCGATGAAGGCACCGCGGTTCACGTCCAGGCCGATGTGCTCGACAACCTGGTGCTCGGCTCGACCCCTACCGGCGAGGATCTCTCGGGCGTCTACAACAGCACCAACCCGCCGCCGATCGGATCGTTCGGAAATACCCAGGCGCCACCCGTCCGCGGGGTGAACAGCGATCGCGACTCGATCGTGATCAAGCGCGCGTGGGCCGAGGTCGCCATCCCGCTCGGCATTCTGAAGTTCGGCCGCCAGCCCAACCACTGGGGCATGGGTATGTGGAACAACAGCGGCGGCGAGGATCCGATCGCGGGCACCTACGACCTCGATGCCGACTACGGCGACACCGTCGATCGCGTGAGCTTCTCGGCGATCATTCCGGGCACCGACCTGCGCGCGATGATCGCCTCGGATTGGGTTGCGACCCGCCTGGTTTCCAACCAGACCGCGGCGAACAAGGGGCGCGAGGGACATCCGTGGGATCTCGATGACAGTGACAACGGCAACGGGTGGACGCTGGTGCTGTCGAAGATGGACTCTCCGCAAGAGTTCCGCGACACCATCGACCGCGGCGACCTGGCGCTCAATTACGGCGTGTACTTCGAGTACAAGACCCAGAGCTGGGATTCCAACCTGACCGACTTCACGCTCGGCGGCGAATACGACGGCATCCACTATGTGCCGCGCGACCTCAAGACATACTCGCCCGACGTGTGGGCCAAGCTCGGTTACGGCCGGTGGTTGCTGGAGGTCGAGGCCGCGGCGCAGCTCGGCAAGGTGACGCATCTCGAGGATGCAGGGCTCACCGGCACGGCGGACATCCGCAAGTACGGCGGCGTCGGGCGCGTCACCTGGAAGGGGCTCGAGGGCAAGCTGAAGATCGGCATCGAGGGCGGCGCAGCATCCGGTGACCAGTGGGACAACCTTCCCGCCGGCAACACGCACATCGCGTACGCGAATCTCCTCGGCGTCGCCCCCGGTACGACCCCCGATCATCGGCTCACGCAGTTCTTCTTCAACCGCGAGTACAAGGTCGACATGATCCTGTTCCGGCACCTGATCGGTGCGGTGACCAACGCGGCCTATGGCAAGCCGTTTCTGCAGTACGACTTCACCAAGTCGATCGGCATGCGCGTCGCGAACATCACGTCCTTCGCGCTCAAGCCGGTCGCGACGCCGGGCAATGGCCGGATGTACGGCACCGAGTTCAACGCCGACCTCGCCTACTCGAGCGGCGGATTCACGTTCGGCCTGTCGTACGGCGTGCTGTTCCCGTTCGCGGCGATGTCGCACCCTCAGGACGATCCGCTGCGCAATGCGATGTATGGGTTCGGAATCGATCCGCTCACCGGCGAGTCGAACATCGGCGACGCGGGCACGGCTCACACGATCCAGTCGCGGCTATCGCTCGCGTTCTGATCGCGCCGATCGCGCCGGTCTGGGCCGCTAGAGCTCGGCCAGGGCCGTGGTCAGCCGATCGATCGGGACCAGCTCGAGCCCGTACGTGTGCTCGAGCCGCCCGCGATTTTGCGCGGGCACCAGGGCGCGCGTGAAGCCGAGGCGCGCGGCCTCCGCGAGCCGCTGATCGCAGAGCGGGACGGCACGGATCTCACCAGCGAGCCCCACCTCGCCGAATACGACCGTCTTGCCGTCGATCGCCCGGCCGCGGGCCGACGACGCGATCGCACATGCCACACCGAGATCGATCGCGGGCTCCGTGAGCCGGATGCCGCCGGCGACGTTCACGAACACGTCGCGATCGAGCACGTCACAGGTCGCACGCTGCGCGAGCACCGCGAGCAGGAGCGACACGCGATTGCCGTCGACACCTGCGGCGGTCCGGCGGCCGACGCCCGCGCTCGCCGGAGCCACCAAGGCCTGGATCTCGACGAGCAGCGGTCGCGCGCCATCCGCCGACGCGACCACGACCGACCCGGGTGCTCCGACCGGACGCTCCGCCAACAGATGCGCCGACGGATTCGCCACCTCGGCCATCCCGCCACCCCGCATCTCGAACACACCGATCTCCTGGGTCGAACCAAACCGATTCTTGTGCGCGCGCAAGATTCGATAGGGGCCGCCGTCACCTTCGAGCTGGAGCACGACATCGACGAGGTGCTCGAGCGTCTTGGGGCCCGCGAGCCCGCCATCCTTGGTGACGTGGCCCACGATGATCGTCGGCACGCCGGAGGTCTTCGCGAACTGCATCAGCCGGCTCGCACACTCGCGAACCTGCGCGACGGAGCCCGGGATCGAATCGAGCAGCGGCGTGTACACCGTCTGGATCGAGTCGACCGCGAGGATCGATGGCGCCTGCGCCTGCGCATGGGCGAGCACGCGCTCGACATCGGTCTCGGCGACGACCGACAACCGCGGATTCGCCGCACCCACCCGGCGGGCGCGCATCGCCGTCTGTGCGACCGATTCTTCGCCGGTGGCATAGAGCACCTCGCCACCGTTCGCGAGCCCGGCGAGCGCCTGAATCAGCAGCGTGGATTTGCCGACGCCAGGATCACCGCCGAGCAGCACCAGGCTGCCGGCGACCAATCCTCCACCCAGCACGCGATCGAGCTCGCCGATCCCGGTGGTGCGGCGATCCTTGGCGCTGATCTCGCCGACGCTGACGATCGCCAGCGGAGCCTGGCCATCGGCAACGCCAGCGGCGCTCGCGCGCACGTGACCCGCGCTGTCGATCTCCTCGACCAGCGAGCTCCACTCCTGGCACGCCGGACATCGCCCCAACCACTTGGATTCAACGTGGCCGCAGCTCTGGCAGCGATGAATGCTGCGGGGCGCCTTAACCGCCTTCACCTTGGCCATACCGCGTCGTAACAGACCCGTCTGACGTCGCTGCGGTGGATTGTGAGCATTCGCGGGAACCTTTCTGGCTCGCCAGGTAGTAAGGGTCCGTGATGCTGGCGCTCGTCACCGATGACCCTCGCGACGCTCGCGAGCTCGACGACGTCACGCTGGCTCGCGCGAAAACCCACGACGCCAAGGCGTTCCGCGTCCTGATCGAGACCTATCAGGACGCGGTGTTCGCGCTGCTCGCGCGGTTCCTCGGACGCCACGCGCAGGCTGCGGTGATCGAAGACCTCGCGCAGGAGACGTTCGTCGGCGTGTATCGGAGCTTGCCCAGGTTCGAGGCGCGAGGCGCCGCGAAGCTATCGACGTGGATCCTGACGATCGCCGCGCGCACCGCACTCAAGGAACGCCGCCGACCTGCGTCGAACGCGCGGACCGTGAACGCGATGACCGAACCGCTGGTGTCGCCGGCTCGCACCGACCAGCGGATCGAGCAGCGCGCCGTCGGCGATGCGATCGCGCGCGCCCTTGCGAACCTCGGCGAGCCGTATCGCGTCGTGTTCCTGCTGCGCGAGTACCACGACTTCGACTACCGCGAGATCGCGACCGCACTCGAGATCGATCTCGGCACCGTGAAGTCGCGACTGGCACGGGCGCGCGAACAGCTTCGCACTGCCCTGAAGGAGCTCGCGCCGTGACGGCTCCCATTCACGACACCGGCATCCCGAAGGCGGTGCTTGCCCAGTACGAAGCTCCAAACGCCCCGGCTGAGTTCGCAACCCACGTGCTCGCACGGATCGCCAGCGAGAGCGAACCGCATGGCGTGCGGATCCGAGCTCCGCGGCGATGGCTGTGGGCGACACTCGGCGTCGCGTTGGCCGCGGCAGCCGTCCTGCTCGTGACCGGGATCCGCCGTCCAGCGTCGCGAGCCGCGTCGGGGGAGCGTGTGGCGCTCGCCCGGGAGACCGTGGACCTCGGTGGTCGCGCGATCGCCGTGCTCGAGCCGAGCACGTCGGTCGCATGGACCATTCGGACCACCGGCGATGCCGTGATCGAGCATCGCTCCGGAGCCGCGTTCTATCGCGTCGACCACGGCGGTTCGTTCCAGGTCAAGACTCCGCTCGGCGTCGTACGCGTCGCGGGTACCTGTTTTCGTGTGGAGATTACCGACATGAACAAGCAAGTGTTGAAATCCGGCGTCGGTGGCGCGCTGCTCGCGACCGCCGTCGTCGTCACGGTCTACGAGGGCCGCGTATTGTTCGCCGGGTCGACGGGCAGCATCGCGGTGAATCCAGGCGAGGTCGCCATCGCGACGCCAGGGGAACCACCTCAGGTTCGCGAGCACCCGCCCGATCGTGTGCCTACGATCCCACCATCGGTCGCTTCCCACAGCGCCGGTACACCTGCGCCCGCGCTTGCCATCCGCCCGACCGCGGCCGCCGGCATGAGCAACAGCGACGAGTGGTGGGACAGCCTGCCGCACGACATGGACTGGGATCACAGCCAGGCCACCGCGATCGTCGATCGCGTCACCAAGCGACTCGGGATCGCGCTGCCGCTCTCGCAGGTCGAGTGCCGGACCCGTTGCTGCCGGGTGACACTCGAGGAAGATACGTTCGACGCGCATGCGACCGATCTTCAGTCGAGCGCCGGGCTCGGGTTCGGCATGTACGAGTCGCATGGCATCGCGTCGAGACCGAACGGCGACCATGTGATGACCGTGTGCTGGTCGCGCGACGGCTCGCCGACCGCCGTGCCTGACCGTGCCGTCGAGCGCGACCGAATGCTCGCGAGCGCGGCGGATGCGATTCGTGCATGTGGGCACGAGCTGGCCGCGCCAATCACGTTGGTACTGCAGCTATCGATCGACACTGCCGGGGCGATCTCATATGTCGAGAGCAACAAGCTCGAGCTCGGCAATCCGGCGGCGGATTGCGCGGAGACGGCGATCCTGCAGGCCGCCGCCTTCGCACCGGCACCGATCACGACGTGGATCCCGGTGCGCGTCACGATCGGGGCGCCCCAGCACAGCACGGCACCACCAGCCTCATCGGGGCACTGACGACCTAGCTGAGTCGCTTGCGCACGACGTCTTGCTTGGCGCGCAGCCGTGCCGCGAGATCGACCCGGCCGAGGTTCTCGGCGCGCTCGGCGCCAACTCCGAGCCAGCGCACGGCGTGGCTGACCGAGCCCGCTGCCAAGAACGCGCGGCTCGCCGACAGCGCCACCGCGACGTCGCCTTGATCTTCGTGGTGGCGGCGTTCGAACAGCCGTTCGGCGTCCTCGGTGCGTCCGGCGCTGACGTAGAAGTCGGCCAAGCCGTCGCGCACGGCACCGATCCGTTCGGCTCCGTTCGGGATGTTCGCGAGTGCACGCGCGTACGCCGACACGAACTCCTCATATGTGCTGACCGTCCGGTCCAGATCACCGCGGCCGAGCTCGATCATCAGCTCGAGAAACGGCGCGTAGAACACATACGCGTCGATCGAGCAGCGCAGCACCCCGATCACCTGATCGAGATCGAGCTCGTCGCCTTGATGCGCTGCCGCCGCGAGCGTGGCGGCTTCGATCGCGATGTGGGTCCCGGAAAACCGCGCGCGCGCGGCCTCGAGGCCTTCATGGCGAACCACCTCGGAGACGCGCTCCGCACGAGCGACATGCTCGGTGATCGCTGCCCAGTCATCCAGCCGGCGCTCCGGCGGCTGCGTCGGCGTCTCGAACTCCGGGGCGAAGTGGTCGTCCCACGACGCCCCTTCGGCACGGAGGGCCTCGCGGGCCGTGGCTATCTCATCTGCCGACAGCCAGCTGATCCGCATTGCACCACCCTACCACTGCTCCAGCGGTGCGCCCAATTCGCGGGCCTCACCAGCACTTAGGCAGCGGACCTGGCGCGACCCGCGTCACTTCTTCGCGGGTGCCTTGCGCTTGGCTGGCTTCTTCGGCGGCGTCTTCTGAGGTGCACCGAGTGCGTCGAGCTCATCCTGGATCCGCTTCGCCGCCGAGGGATCTTTGCCCTTGTTGATGTCGAGATACTTCTGGAACGCGCCGATCGCCTTGTCGTTCTCGTGGTTGAGCTTGTACATGAAGCCGAGATCGAACCAACCCTCGGCATTGCCAGGGTCCAGCGACGTCGCGCGCTCGTACGCCGCGATCGCCTTGTCGACCATCTCCTTGCGGCGATACACGACCCCGAGATTGAAGAAGAAGCTCGAATCGTTCGGGCTCAGCGTGGTCGCCTTCTCGAACGCCTTGAGTGCGTCGTCGTCGCGCTTGGCATTGCGATACGCAACGCCGAGGTTGTTCCAGTAGCCACCGTCATCGGCCTTGAGCTTCACCGCGATCTCGAGATCCGCCACCGCGCCCGCGTTGTCGCCCTTCTTGCGGCGCACGGTGCCGAGATTTGCGCGGTACTCGGCGTCCTTGGGCGCGAGCTTGGTCGCCGTCGCCAACGCCTCGATCGCCTTGTCGATCTGGTTGTTGCGGTAATACGCCATGCCGAGGTTTCCCCACAGCACCGCGTCTCGCTTGATCACCGCCGTGGCGCGCTCGTAGGCCATCACGGCCTTGGCAATGTCCTGCTTGGCCTTGTAGAGGTTGCCGAGCGACGACCACGCCATTCCGTGTTGCGGGTTCGCGGCCACCGCCTTCTCGAGCGCGGCGATCGCCTCGTCGGTCTTGCCCTGCTGCTTGTAGGCGAGGCCCTGCTTGTACATCGCATCGGCGCTCTGCGCGAACGCCGCGTGCGGCGCTGCAAACGCGAACCCAAACGCGAGGATGGTTGAGAGCAACGTCGATCCGAGCGAGCGCATGGTCCCTCCTAGGCCGTGAGCGTACCAGACCCCATCGGCGGTCTCTGCCAACCGGTGAGGATTACGGCGTGCGCGCACTGCACATGGACGTGGCGACGGGGCAGGCATTCACTGCCGAGGCGGAGGACGTCCGCCTACACCGTTCCCCGCTCGGTTTTCGGTGTTCACGAGAACGAGAACGAGAATGATCCAGAGCGGATCAGACGCTGGAAGGTTCGGCGGCCGGAGCAGGCACATCGGCCGGGTCCGTGCTGGGTGCCGGAATCCCGAGCTCGACTTCGGCGAGCGCATCGCCGCTGGCCGCCACATCGCGCGATAGCTCATCGAGCTGCGTCGTGGCGCCAGCGCTGGCCGCGCGCTCCGCCTGCAGGCCGGTGGCAGCGAGCTGAAACTTCTCGAGCGCGGCGACGTGATTGTGCATCCGAGCGACCAGGCGCTCGCGGCCTTGCTTGATCCGATCGCGGTACCGCTTCTGATCATCGAGCGCGGCGCGCGCCGCCTGGTACTGCGCCTTGACCTCGGCGTCGCTGGCCGCGGCGATCCGCTGATCGAGATCTGCCATCCGCGACGCCAGCTCCGCTTCGGTCGGTCCGGTGTGCTTGGCGTTCGATGTACTCGCGGCGACCTCGAGCACCTTGAGCGCCGCATCGCGCACGAGGTTGGTGCCAGGGTCGGCGTCGCTCAGCCGGTCGCTCACCGCCGACCAGATCGCGAGCGAGCGCTCGCACAAGCCCTTCACCTCGGGATCGAGGCTCGGCGGGAGCCTGGCCATCGCGGCACGCACCGGATCGATCGCGATCCTGAGATGTCGCGGCAAGATCGCGAGCGTGCCCACGATCCCCATCGCCATCGCGCCCGCACCGTGCGCTGCCCAGCTCGGCCACGCCACGGTGGCCTGAGCGGCGACGATTCGCATCGCGCACCACATTCCAACCAGCGCCACCGCGGCGGAGAGAACGACCGTCAACGCCCCACGAGCTCCGCGTGCGCCGCTGATGGCGAGACCGAGTCCCAGGATGCTCGCCGCAGCCGCGAGCACGGTCCAGCTGGGTGGCGCCGCGGCGACCAGCAGGCCTGCGGTGCCAGCGGCGAGCATGCGCCAGCCGGGCCGTCTGTAGGCAATCGACGCACCCACCGCGATGCCCGCGAGCCCGCCTACCAGGGGCGCGACCGGCGTCAGGGGACTGAGCGCAAGTCCGCAGATTGCGGCCGCTCCGACCATCCCAGCGGCAGCGCGATGAAACGACGCATGATCGACGAACCGGATGTCCATTGCCCCATCAACGCGTCGGGCCGGCGGTCGATCTACTCGACCCCGGCCCGATGCCGTTCGTAGTCCGGCCAACGATACGCTGGCTCAGGACGTCAGGCAGGACAGCTCAGAACGTGTAGCGCGCGCCGAACTGGATCGTGCGCGGAGCCTGACGCGCGACGCCCTTGCCGAAGTTCTGGTTGACCGTCGGCGTGGTGGACAGCTGGTAGCCGTCCTCGTCGTGCATCTTGACGTGCTTGAGGTCATCGGCGTCGCCGCCGACGATCGGAAGCACGCCGTCGAACGTATAGGTCTCGTCGGCGTCGACCTCGTCCTGCTGGTTGAACATGTTGAACACGTTGATGAACGCTTCGATCTTCTGGGTCTTGGTGAGCTGGTAGCCGTATGACACGTGTAGATCGAACTGCGTCGTCACCGGCGATCGCACGAACGCGCCGCGCGGTAGCAAGAACGCCTCGTCGTCGCCATACACCGGGTCGGCACCCAGGGCGTTGTGCGGCATGCCGGAGGTCGCGCGGAAGCTGCCACCGGTGGTAACGCCTCCTAGCTTGCGCAGGTCGAACATGTAGAACGCGTCGATCTTGAGGTTGTGCGGGCGATCGTGACCCAGGGGGCCGAACCGGTTCGCGAGCAGCGCCGGCAAGTCGTACAGCGACGAGATGTTCGGATCTTCCTGCAGCGTCTCGGTGACGAACAACCCGGGATAGTTTCCGCGGGTCATCGAGTACGTGTACGACGCCATGATCAGCGATCGCTTGGTGGCGCGCAGCGTCGACGTCAGCTGGATCGCGTCATACAGCCGCTGCGGCTTGTCGAAGTTCTTCACCCGGCGCAGCATCTTGGCGCGGCTCGCGATCACCTTGCCCAGCGCCTGCTGACCTGGGTCTGACGACATCTGCAGCCGCGTGGCCTCGCGCTCCATCGCCTCGGCGTCTTCGTCGAAGTTCTTGCCGGGGTTCACCAGCATGTACGAGTTGTCCGGCAGCAGGACGTCCTCGATCACGTTCGGCAACGAACGATGGATGTAGTTCACGCCGACCTTGAGGTCGCTGGCCACTTCGTACTCGGCTCCGAGGATGAGCTCATCGGAGTACTGGCCCTTGAGCGAAGGTGCCGCGAGCTCGAGACCCTCGCCAAGGATCACCGGGGCGCCGCGATCGGCGCACTGGTCGAGCGAGCCAACCAGGTTCGGGTTGCCGTGGTCGACATCGCAGTTCGGATCGTACCCGGCGGTACCCATGCGCCGACGATTCTGGTTGACCGTGGTCTGGCTCGAGATCTCACCGCCGTAGAGCCGGACGTTCAAGTCCATGGGGATGTTCTCGTAGAACCTGCCCCAGTGACCAAACAGCTTGGACTTACCTTCCTTGGTCGGGTCGTAGATGAAGCCGAGGCGCGGAGCCCACAGGTTCTTGAGGTCGTAGCCCTTCTTCGGAAATGTCTCGATCGCCCCGGGCTCCGTCGACGAGGTCTGCTTGCCCTGAAGCTCCTCGGCGACGTAACCGGCTTGCTGCTCGTATCGAATGCCGAGGTTGAGCGTGAGGTTGGGCAGCGGGCTCCACGAGTCGCGGATGTACGCTGCGAAGCTACGATTGCTGGTGCTCGCGGTCAGTGCGTCCGTTCGCTCGCACAGCGAGCCGCCGCCGGCGCATACCAGCTGTCCCGGAGCGAACATCGGATCATTGTTCGGGTCGGCATCCTCGAGCAGCAGGCGCTCCTCGGGCGTCAACGGCCGCGCGACTCGAACGTACTGGGACGAGCTCCACCGGCCCGGCGAGCTCATCGGCCCAGCATCGGTGTCGCACTGCAGCACGCCGCCGACGCTGACGACGTTGCACGACCGCGTGAGCACCTGTTGTCCGGTCATCGCCTTGTGCGAGTCATAGGTCGATAGCTCGGCATCCGCACCGGCCATGAAGACGTGCATGCCTGCGAGCTTGTTGACGCGTTGAGTGATCGATGCGGTCAACGACATCCTGTCGTTGGTGCGCTGCTCGAGCACGCCAAGGCCCTGGCTGCGATATTGGCTGACCGGGCAGTTGCGGATCATCGGATACGGGTCCAGCGGATTGTTGTCGTTGCACCCTTGACCCGTCGAAGGATCGATATCGAGCCCGCTGTTTTCGATGTTTGCAAAGTCGTACAGCGAGCGCTCGTAGTTGTAGAGCACCCGCGGCAGGTCGCCCTGCGGGGTGGTCGGGAACTGGTTCTCGAAGTTACGATGGAATCCGCCGACGACGTCGATCTGGGTCTTGCCGCTGTTGAGCTTCGATGTGTACTTGCCTGCGACGTCATAGGCGCCTTCATCGGTCTTGATCGACGTGACGGCGGGCGTGCGGACCAACGCCGCGAGCGGCGCGACCTCGTTGGCAGGGTTTCCGAAGAACGACAGCTGGAACTGATTGTTCTGGTTGATCGCGCCGTTGATCTTGGCGGTGAAGAAGTAGGTCTTGGTCTGCGCCGCAAAGCTGCTGTGCGCCGCCTCGACTTCCTCGAGGATCGGGAACCCGGTCTCGGGATCGATATCAGGCTGACCATCACCGTTGCGGTCGACGTGCTGGTTGACGACGCGCTGGGTGCGGCGGTTGAGGATGTTGGGGTTGAACCCGACATGGAACCACAGCCGATCCTTGATGATCGGTCCTCCGAGCTCGGCGCCGTAGTCGTACGCCGAGGTCAGCCTGGTCTCGCCATCGATCGCCGCACCCTCGCGGAGGATCGGCTCGGGATCTGCCACCAACGCACCGGGGCGGTAGTAGCCGAAGATCGATCCGTGAAAGTCGTTGCTGCCTTGCTTGATGACGACGTTCACGATGCCGCCGGTCGCCCGACCGTACTCGGCGTTGTAACCGCCGGTGATGACCTCGGTCTCCTGCAAGAACTCGTTGGGCAGGTTCGCCGAGATCTCGCCAAACGCGGTGTCGGTGGTGTTGATGCCCTCCACGACGTAGGTGTTCTCGAGCGAGGTCGCGCCTGAAAACGACACACCGTAAAAGTCACCCTGCGATCCCGCGGTCGCTCCAACGGTCGCCCCGAACGTGCGGCCGGTCGGAATGTTGCGGGTGTAGTCCTCGCCGTACGACGTGCCCGTCTTGGTCGAGCCCTGATCGATGATCGGGGCGGTTCCCTGGATCACGATCGTCTCGCCCTTGGCCCGACCCGCGGACGCGGCGGTGTCGACGGTGACGTTGACCACCGCTTCCTTGCCGACCTGGATCAACACGTTGCCGCGCGAGAACGTGGCGTCGTTGTAGTAGACAGTCAGGACGTAGAGCCCGGGTGGCAGGGATGACAGGAAGTACTGACCACCGTCTTCGGTGATCACGACCTGCTCGCCCTGTAGCGCGGGCGACGTGGCGACGACCGTGGCGCCGACCGCCGGTTCGTTGTTGGAGCCCTTGTCGCGGATCGTCCCGCGCAAGCTGCCGACCGTGGCGCCGGTCTGTGCAAACGCCTCGTCGAGCTCGATGATCGGAGCCACGGCGCCAACCAGAACGCCAATGGACATCGCCGCGGTGAGTAAAGTCTTCATGGTGCGGGGTCCTTTCACGGCGTCGCCATGTTGGTTTGAAAGCACAGCGTGCTTGGCTGCGGATCACCGTTGTCATCGTCGATCGTCTGGAGAACCACCGATCCGCTGCCACCGGCGATGTCACTCGCCGTCGCGTTGACGAGCTCGATGCGATACGCGGTCATCGCGTCGAACATCAGGCCCATCGCCTCGGGATCCGCCGGCGTCGGGTTCGCGTTCGTCGCGGTGCCGTCGGCGATCATGATGCTGTGGTCGTCGGCCACCTCGCCATCAGGCGGCGAGCCATCGAGCATCTGGAACAGGACGACGTTGGCCTCCGGAACCTCGGTCCCTCCCTGGCAGGTCGTCGGATCGACACCTTTGAAGATGCGGACCTCGTTGGCGGTCAGGCTCGTGGGGTCGACCACCGTGTTGAACGTGAGCGTGACCGGAGCTTCGGGTGCGATCTTCGGGAGGGTATTGCCGGGGAGGATCGACGCCGGTGCTGTCGACTCGAGTGAGAACGGCGCGATCTTGAAGGTGAACGGACCGCGTTGATCCATCGGGACCACGATGCCGTCCTTGTCCTTGATGTTCTGGCTGAGCGTGAGCTGGCACTCGGTGCCGGTCGGGATCGCGGTCGGATCGTCGGGCACGATCACCAGACCTGGCCCGACCGGCCAGGTCACGTAATTGCCACCCGGCGAGTAGTAGCCGTCGTACGCCACCGGGACGCCTCCGCACATGAGCGTGACCGGCTGCTGGGCCTTGATCGAGCCGACGCACACCGGACGCACGGTCGGGTCGCTGGCATAACAATCGCCAGTGCTCGGCGGAACCGGGGTCAGCATCTCGATCGCAGGATCGAGCAGCTCGTCGAACACCACGCGGACGTACCAGGCGTACGGGACCGCGTCGGTCACCATCTCCGCTCCGACCGCCGGATCGGGGTCGCACACCGTCACCAAGGTCAGGTCGATCAGGCCAACCTCGACCGGTCGCTTGTCATCGTCGAGCTTGCAGTAGGTGGCCTTCTCGACCATGAGGTCTGCCGGGTCGTTCATCACCATCACGGTGAGAACTTCGGGTGGCCCAGCGGGCCGCAGGTCGGTCAGCTGGTCGGGCTGGCTACATGCAGCCAACACCAGCGCGCCGGCTGCCGCCGTGGCGGTTCCAAGCGATCGCGACGAGAGAAGGAACATAGAGGAGCCTCCGAATTGCCGGGGGTGTCGTTGGGTCGCACCCCTGTCGCGCCGAGTGATCGCGCATCCTCGTCGCAAACGCAAGCCATTCAGATCACGCCGTGTTCGAGCGCTTTTCACCCGCGACGGCGCGTTTTGCGCAGTCCGTACGTCACGCGTCGCAGGGGGCGTGTGGGGGCAAACGGAATTGGCGGCGCGCGACCGTTGGCGGCCGCGATTTCGGCATGTCCAGTCGTTTGAGGCTTCGTCAAAGTGATCTCCCTCCACCTTGGAGCTGCCGAAAACGACGCATCGAGGTCAACGACGCGTCGTCGTTGACGTTCCGCGAATTCTGGCGAAATCGTTCAAACGACGCGTCGTCGCTGACGTTCCGCGAATTCTGGCGAAATCGTTCAAACGACGCGTCGTCGCTGACGTTCCGCGAATTCTGGCGAACCGTTTAAACGACGCGTCGTCGCTGACGTTCCGCGAATTCTGGCGAAATCGTTAAACGACGCGTCGTCGCTGACGTTCCGCGAATTCTGGCGAACCGTTCAGGCGTTGGGGCGCTTGTTGCCATTCGGCGCGGGCGCGATCACCGGCCGATTGGGCTTCTTGTCGTCGGAGAACTCGGCTCCGGCCGCCGCCGCGGCAGGGTCGACGACATCGATCCCGATCCGGCGGACCGCGTGGTGGGCCAACACCTTCGCCTCGATCGAGTTGTAGACCTCGGGATGCTCGATCAAGAACTGCTTGGCGTTCTCGCGGCCCTGACCGATCCGCTCGCCGTTGAACGAGAACCACGCTCCGCTCTTGTCGACGATGTTCGCCTCGGAGGCGAGATCGACCAGATCGCCTTCGCGTGACACGCCGTGGCCGTACAGGATGTCGAACTCGACCTCCTTGAACGGCGGCGCCATCTTGTTCTTCACCACCTTCACGCGCGTGCGGTTACCGATCACGTCCTCGTCCTTCTTGAGCGCGCCGATCCGGCGGATGTCGAGGCGCACCGACGAATAGAACTTGAGCGCGTTGCCACCGGTGGTGGTCTCCGGCGAGCCGAACATGACGCCGATCTTCATGCGGATCTGGTTGATGAACACCACCATCGTCCGCGACTTGGAGATCGCTGCCGTCAGCTTGCGCAGTGCCTGGCTCATCAGTCGTGCCTGGAGCCCCACGTGCGCATCGCCCATCTCGCCCTCGAGCTCTGCCTTCGGCGTGAGCGCGGCCACCGAGTCGACCACGATGACATCGACGGCGTTGGAGCGAACCAGCATGTCGGTGATCTCGAGCGCCTGCTCGCCAAAATCTGGCTGGCTGACCAGCAGCTCATCGGTCTTGACCCCGAGCTTCTTGGCATACGCGACGTCGAGCGCGTGCTCGGCATCGATGAAGGCGCACACGCCACCGCGCTTCTGCGCTTCGGCCACGATGTGCAGCGTCAGCGTGGTCTTGCCGCTCGACTCTGGACCGTAGATCTCGACGATTCGGCCGCGTGGCAAACCACCAATTCCCAGAGCGATGTCGAGGCCGAGCGAGCCGGTCGGGATCACGTGGACCTCACGGTCGAGCGCTTCCTTGCCGAGCCGCATGATCGAACCCTTGCCGAACTGCTTCTCGATCGCACCGAGCGCGAGATCGATCGCCTTGTCGCGATTGGCTCCAGACGAACCGGATGGGCTGCTGGACGTGGGCTCCTTTGTAGACATCTGCTCTCCCTTTTTCGTGATCTGGTGGTCGTGGTCTAGTGGTGGCCGCGCGGCCAGCCATCGTCGGTGTCATCGACCTCGGTAGCTGACTGGGTGGACCGGTTTTGTGGGTCCAGATGTAGCGCTGTCGTCTGACGTTCAGCGCCCTCGAAGGGCCGATCCGGAGCGGTTTTGAAGTCGATTCTCGAAATTTCTTTGTACTGAGAACCTGATGATTTCGTTTCGCTTTCGTACAGGATCACCGCATCGAGTCGGGACTCACCAAACATTTGTTCAGATACCGGTAACACGACCTCCTTGAGCCCGCGAGTTTCTCGCAATCGACCCAGCGTCACATGCGGGTGAAACGCCCTGCGCTCGGCAGCAAAGCCCACGCTCACCATCGCCGGTTCGATCCGCGTCGCAAGCTCGTTGAGCAATCCGCCGTCCTCGATTCCCGCCCACACCACGCTGGCGCGCTCGAGCGAGGGGAAGCCACCGAGCCGCGCCGTTCGGAACGAGGGTCGCGCCCCCCGAGATGACACGGCATGCGCCGCCTCGGCGACCGCCCTGCCCAGGGCATCGCGAATCGCGCCGATCGCCGAGCCACGAGCCCAGCCGAGGAACTTCAGCGTCACGTGATAGTTCGCCGGTGACACCCAGCGGACGTCGACACCAGCGTCGCGGGCTCGACGCGCGAGGGTCTCCGCACACGCTGCGAGGGCATTGGCCGTGGCCACCGAGATCCGCGTCCCGATGAACAATCGCGCGCCGCGATCGTCGCGCGGGGCTTGGATGGTGGCTCGATCCGTCATCGCTGCGCTCCGTCGATGCTGTCATCGATCAGCTTGAGCGCCCACCACGCTGCCAGGGTCCGGATCTGATCGCGAGCACCCGGCCAGCCGAGTTTTTTCGTGGTGATCCCCGTGGGGCCCGCCAGCGCCAGCCATACCGTGCCAACTGGTTTTTCCGGGGTCCCGCCCCCGGGGCCCGCGATGCCGCTCACCGCGATGGCCAGCTGGGTGCCGAACCGCTGCCTGGCGCCCTCCGCCATCTCGCGAACCGTGGCCTCGCTGACCGCGCCGTGGGCCGCCAGGGTCTGGGGATCGACGCCGAGCTGGCGGATCTTCTCCTCATTGGCGTATGCGATCGCGCCACCGCGGAACACCTGTGAGCTGCCGGCCGTGCGGGTCAAGAGCTCCCCCACCATGCCGCCGGTGCACGACTCCGCGGTCGCGATCGTCAGGCCAGCGGCGATCAACCGCCGCGTCGTGCGCTCGACGAGGGTCTCGGCGCCATCGCCATAGAGAACGCCGCCGAGTCGACCTCGGAGCTGACCGTCGATCTGCTCGAGTCGTTGCGCTGCCGCGGACACGTCGCGATCGCGCACCACGACCTTGACCAGGGTCTCCGGGAACTTGACCTGGTAGTGGATCGACGCGCCGGCGACGCCATCGACGAGCCCGCGACACGCCGACGAGATCTGCGACTCGCCGCGGCCGAACACCCGATAGATCCGGCGTGCGATCCTCTCGACGTTGCCGGCTGCCTCGCGAAGCTCGATGAGGCGTGATCGGAGCGCAGCCTCGAAGATCGCGTGGAGCTCGCGCGGAACCCCTGGCGCGCAGATCACCGGCACGTTGTGGATGGCGGTCTCGAAGCACGGCGCCAGCCCTGCCGGATTGCCATGGACCCTGGCGCCCGCAGGAACGCGGACCTGGCGCAACTGGATCGGCGTGACCTCGATACCACCGAGCGCGAACCGGTCGGCCATCCGCTGGCGCGCGGGCTCATCGACCGCCACCTCACGCCCGGCCAGGCGGGCCACCACGTCGACCGTGAGGTCGTCCTCTGTGGGCCCCAGTCCGCCCGAGCACACCACGACGTCGGCGCGTGCGACCGCCTGAGACAGCGCGGCGGTGAGATCCGCCTCGTCGTCGCAGCAGCTGGTCATCCATCGGGTCGTGATGTCCAGGTCCCAGAGCTGATCTGCCAGAAACGATGAGTTCGTGTCGACGATCTCACCGCGGCACAATTCGTCCCCGATGGTCAACACCTCGGCGCGCATGGTGGGGGGGACGTTAGGGCCGGCGCGCCGGTTTGTCGATTCGCCGACGAGCGCAAACCCGGCTGGCGCTGTGGTTGACGCGATGTCGCGGAGTTGCCTATGATTTCTGAATCGCGGTGACTTCGAGCCGCGCTGGTCATGAAGATCCGCTACGCGGCAAAGACGGATGTGGGGATGAAGCGGACCCACAACGAGGACTACTTCTCGCTCATCGAGGATGAGCAGTTGTTCCTCGTCGCCGATGGAATGGGCGGCCATGCCTCGGGCGAAGTGGCGTCGAAGATGGCGGCCGAGACGATCGGCGAGTTCTACCAGCGTACGCGCGAGGACGAAGACGCCACCTGGCCGTACAAGATGGACCGCTCGCTGTCGTACATCGAGAACCGGCTGGTCTGCAGCATCAAGCTCGCCAACCTACGGATCTTCGAGACCTCGAACCGCGACCTTCGCTACAAGGGCATGGGCACGACGATCGTGTCGACGCTGATCTCGGGCGACAAGATCTATGTTGGCCACGTGGGTGACTCGCGGGTCTATCGCGTCCGCGACGGATCGATCTCGCAGCTCACGCGCGATCACTCGCTGCTCGAAGATTACAAGGAAGCCAAGCCCGACATGACCGAGGAGGAAGAGCGCAACTTCCCCCACAAGAACGTGATCACCCGCGCGCTCGGGATGCGCGAGACCGTTCAGGTCGACATTCGCAACCATCAGATCAAGAGCGGCGACGTGTACATCCTGTGCTCCGACGGCCTGTCGGGCATGGTGATCGACGATCAGATCTGCCAGATCGCCAACGGCGCCAAGAGCCTCGAGCGCGCGGTCGCCGAGCTCGTCGACGCCGCGAACCGCAACGGCGGCACCGACAACGTGACGACGCTGCTGCTGCAGTGTCTCGCCGCGTGAGGGCACGCTCGTGCCGCGCTATCGCATCGATGCGGGCAAGCTGACGGTCCGAGCCCGATCGCGGCTCCACGACACGACCACGGTGTGGAGCAAGGTCACGGGCCAAGCCGAGGCCGATCCCCAGACCCTGTCCACCGAGGGGGCCAAGGCGAATTTCACCGTCGACATGACGGCGTTCGACGCGGGCGACTGGCTGAAGAATCGCAAGCTGAAGAGCGACTTCGCCATGGACTCGCATCCCCGCGCGACGTTCGAGCTGCGCTCGGTGAGCGACGTCGTGCGTGACCCGGCGTCGGGGGGCTTCACGGCGAACGCCGAAGGCGTGCTGCGCTGGCGCGGCAAGGAGGTCGTGCTCGAGCTCGCCGGGCGTGGCACGCTCGATGCCATGCGGCTCGAAGCCTCGGCGACGTTCGAGCTCGACATCCGGCACCTCGGGCTGCAAGCGCCGCGGTTTCTCATGATCAAGATGGACGACGAAGTCACGGTCGAGGTCACCGTGCGAGGCACGGTGGTGCCATGAGCCGCGCGCTCGGCGTGATCGCCGCCGTGCTCGCGCTCGCCGGCTGTGCGCCCAAGGACAACGATCCCACGGGCATCGGCAAGTGGCAGTTCGGCAAGTTCACCCTCGCCAAGGTCGACTACACACCGTTCTGCCAGAAGACCGATCTCAGCGATGGCCGCAAGGGCACGTGGTGCTTCCAGCAGCCGCCGTTCAAGATCGGTGATCGCACCGCCGAGGTCTCGCTGTATTTCCTCGGGACCGAGCAGACCGCGCCGCTGATCGAGATCCAGTTCGAGGTCCGCGGCTGCGTCGAGAGCGAGCTCGATGCATGGTTGCGTAACGCGTTCGGAGGCCCGATCTCGACGCGTCCCAACCGCGGCTACTGGCAGAACAAGCACGTATGGGTGGCCGCGTTGATGCCCGCCGAACCCGCCAAGTGCCGCGTCCACATGATCCCGCGCGCGGAAACCACCGAGATCGAGCGGATCAAGCTGCTCTGAGCAGTGCTCGCAATTTCGCAGCCACGGCGCAGGCGAGACGCGCTACCGTCGCAGCGTGAACACGTGGACGCGGAGCGAGCGACTCAAGGCGTTGCGTGCTGCGCTCGGCGGCCGCGATGAGCTGCGCGGCAAGCTGCGCCGCATCCGCAAGACCCTCGCGATCCGGCGCGATCGCGGCGAGCTACGCAAGCGGCTCACCCGGCTCCGTGACATCGGTTTGATCGACCACGTACCGACGCGGCGACAGCTGTCGTTCGCCGGCGCCGACATGCTTCGGTTCTCGATCCTGCCCGCCGCGAAGGACTATTACCGGCTCAAGGGCATCCCGTTCCGGTTCTATTACTTCCTGCGGTTCGTCGAAGATCCGGTGTCGATGCTCGATCCGATCGGGCTTTACTCCGACCAGGAAGCGATCATCGGCCACCTTCTGCAATCCGTGCACTTGAACCCGATCTACGATCTGCAACTGCTCCAGATGTTCGAGGGCGGGCTCGATAACCTCGAAACGCAGACTCGCGCGATGATCGATGGCAGCCATCCGCGCCACGCGACGCTGATCGCCACCGTCGAAGATCCGGCATATCACCAGCGGCTGCTCGACTACGTCGTCGCGTACCGCAAGGACCCGACCGCACCGCCGCCGCTGCGCGAGAGCTCGCTGCGCAACGATCCCGAGTTCCAGCGCGCCGAAGCCCAGTTCCACACGCTGCCCGGGTTCACGCGCTACGCCGCGCGGCTACCGAGCTCGCTACCCGAGCTCGTGCGTCATCGGTTCGGAACCAAGCGGCTCGAGATGAGGTATCTCGATCAGCCCTAGCATCTCGGCGCTCGATTCCCGGTCGCCAGCATTCGCGCGACGCACCGGGGACCGGGGCTGCATGGGCTCCGGCCCGCGCGCGAGGCGGTTGCTACTTCTTCATCTCATGACACGCGAGGCAGCCGAACCCCTCGTGCACGGTCTCGGTCATCTCGGGCTTGCCGAGGATCTTCGCCATCTCGGGCTTCACGACTTCGCTCATGAACTTGGCCATCTTCATGTCGCCCTTCCCCGCCTTGAGCGCCGCGAAGTCGAGCTTCGGCAGATCGGGGTTCGGCATCTCGAACTTCTTGGTGTCCGCGCCTTTGCCGTGACAGGACTTGCAGTTGAACTTCGCGAACTCCTTGCCATCGAACTTTTGAAACGCCGTCTTCATCGCGGGCACGACCTTCTCGCGCATGAACTTCTGCTTGTCCTCCTTGGACATCTTGTCGAACTCACTGCCGCCCGCGCTGCCCGAGCCGGCATCAGCAGAGCCTGCGGCTGCGCTGCCCGACCCATCCGCGCTGCCGGAGCCGTCGGCCGAACCATCCGCCGAGCCCGCCATCGCCGAGCCGCTGCCAGCGGAGTCTGCCGAACCGGCCGAACCGGCGGTGACCGGCTCCGACGAGCCAGAAGATGCAGGCTTGCCCGAGTCCTTCTTCGAGCACGCTGCGGTTACCAGGAGCAGAACGAGCAATGAGGTACGAATCATCGTGCCCGGCATGCTACTGCAAACCGATCGCAGGTGGCAGCGGGGATCGCTACGGAGCCGCCGGGGTGGCGGCCCAGTCGGCGTCGAACTGATCCGAGATCACCGCGGCAGCGTCCGGCTCGAACACCATCACGCCCAGCTCGCGGTTCTTGGTCAGCCCGCTGACGCTGAAGTTCTCCGAGCCCACGAACGCGACCCCATCGGCGATGATCAGCTTCGCGTGGAGGTAGAACTGGTTGGTCACGACGTGCACGGGGATCTGCATGTTCTTGAAGAACAGGGCGCTGTCGGCGTTGTCGGGCTGGTCCTGATCGCTCTCGAGGATCACCCGAACCGCGACGCCGCGTCCGGCCGCTGCACCGATGGCATTGCGCACGGTGGTCTCGGATACGTACAGCGCTTCGACATCGAGCGTCGACTTCGCGCCGTTGATCAGCTCGAGGATCCGGAGCCGAGCGTTGTTGGGTGCAACCACCAGCCGCGTACACGAAAGATCTGCGGGCTTGGGCGTTGCGCCCGCGGCGGCCGCCCAATCCATCTCGAAGATCGCGATCGTATCGGCGACATCTTCGGGATCGCGATCGATCACGCCGTAGTTGCGCTCGCTGTTCATCGCGTCGATGTTGAAGTTCATCGACATGATCGCTGCGGTCTTGCCATCGACGATCAGATACTTCGCGTGAGAGAACGGATACAGCGCGCTGGCATCGCGCACCTCGATCGCTCCGTCCTCGAAGATCGGCCGCACGGCCTGATTGCCCGGCGAGTCGGGATCGAGGATCACGCGAACGGCGACGCCGCGTTGCTTCGCGGCGACGATCTTGTCGGCCAGCGGCTTCACGGTCCACAGATACATGTGGACGTCGAGCGTTTGCTGCGCCGAGTCGATCAGCGCCGTCATTCGCTGCTGCAGCCCATCCGGGCCGACGAACGCTTCGAGCGGAACTTCACGCGGAGACAAGGCCGTGCAACCGACGCCGTCGGGGCCGTCGGACCCAGCGTCGACCATGTCATCGTCCTCGCTGTTGCTCGGTGCGCGGCAAGCGATCGACCCGAGCACACCGAGAGCGACCAGGACGACCTTGCGATTGCTCACGGTGGGCGGACTATGCCCGCGCCGGTAGGCTCGCTCCAAGCAAAAAGCACAGGGCCGGACGCGTGTGGAATCAGATGGTTCGCTGCTGGTTCGCGCCGACGAAGCAGATCCCCGTGGACCCGACGCAGCGATCTACAGATCGGAGATCGGCCACGTCTACTTCTTGTGTTGTTCCTTCGGACACGCCGCGCCGGTGCCAGCCGCCTTGGGGCACAAGCCGTAGAGCTCGTGGCGGTGCCGTAGCACCGTGAAGCCACCGAGCCGCTCGGCGATCGATTCTTGAAGCCGTTCGATCTCGTCATCCTCGAACTCGAGGATCAGGCCGCACTTCACGCAGATCAGATGGTCGTGATGGTCGCCGACGATCTCGTAACGTGCCTGGCCATCGCCAAACTGGCGCTCGACCGCGAGCCCGCTGTCGACCAGGAGCTTGAGCGTTCGATACACCGTCGCGTAACCGACCTTGGGTTGGCGCTTGCGAACCTTGGACCACAGCTCGTCGATCGAGACGTGATCGCGGGTCCGCAGAAACATCTCGACGATCGCCTCGCGCTGAGCAGTGGTGTTCAGCCGGCGATCCTGGATATAGGTCCGCCAGCGCTCCTTGAGCTCCCCGGTATCATCGGGCCGAAAGTCCGATCGCTCACCCATGAGGTTTCGCTTCTCTCCGGCCGAAGGTCCGCGACCGTCCCGTGAGCTCCCCGGGATCTTCGGGCCGAAAATCCGATCGCTCAGCCATGAGGTTTCGCTTCTCACCGGCCGAACGTCCGCGACCGTCCCGTGAGCTCCCCGGGATCATCGGGCCGAAATTCCGATCGCTCAGCCATGAGTTTCGCTTCTCTCCGGCCGAACGTCCGCGACCGTCCCGTGAG